>SVTQ01000009.1 GCA_015063695.1 Oscillospiraceae bacterium | reverse complement strand
ATAAGCGAGCCGTATAAAGAGGTTTTTATGTGGCGTGTCTATGCAGATTTGAGCTTCAAGCAAATTGCACAGATATTTGGCAAAACGGATAACTGGGCTTACTCTCCGTTTTCTTTATAGAAGAAATACTCACTTATCTCTTCGTTCAAGAAAACTTCAAGCATCTTATCCATTCCTTTGGCGAGTTTCCTTTTCTTCATATCTTCAAGCTCGAACCAATGAACTTCACCTTCGCAAGACGAAGTTAACTCCCCCTCAAATTTATCGGTTTTATAGAATAAGACCATATATCTTGAACCGTCATCATTTGACCAATCTTTTATTCCGCACAATACTGGAGAAGAAATCCTCAGTCCTGTTTCTTCAAAGACTTCACGAATTACCGCATCTGTAAAGGACTCTCCTTTTTCAACGTGACCTCCGGGAAACTGAAGCCCTGAATATTCATCATCTATTTTATCTTGAACTAAAACCTTACTTCCGTCATATACCATACACATGTTGGTTATTGTGACTACTTCTGTTCTGGACATACATACCTCCGCAAATTTCCATTAACTGTTTTGATTGAGGTTATTATATCACTTCATCACTCATTTTTCAACTATATTTGATTGACGAATTAATATACAAAAGCGACGGCAAAGAGAGCCGTTCTCTTTGCCGCTTCAGAGTGTAGACTTTGTCTACACTCTGAGTCAGACTGAGAGAAACGCAGGTATATTGAGAGCTTTTTTCCTCGTAGGCATAGTTGCCTATGGTAGAGAAAAAAACGCTCTCGAAGCAGATGTGGCGGGCTTTGCCCGCTTTTTAACGATGAATTGACATCATCAAAAAAGATTTTCTTTAAATAAATTTTATCCTCACATCTGCATTATACCAAGTTTGTCTTCGGTCTGCGACGGCAGAGAGAGTCATTCTCTTTTACGCTTTTCTGTATCAACAAGGTGGAAAAAATTACAATTTAGTGATATAATGGTGTTAACAGCAATAAGGGAGCGCAAAACGTATGCCTATAATACTCGATCATCAGTTGAGAGAATATATACCGCACAATGCCATAGAATTTCCAATCACCTATTTTCACGATGAGCTTGTTACTCTGCCCGAGTGGTCGGGGCCTTTGCATTGGCATCCCGACTTTGAAATAGCAACTGCTGTAAGCGGTGTTTTGGATTACCAGGTCGGACAAGAGCATATCATACTGGAGGCGGGGGACAGCATATTTGTCAACGGAAATATGCTGCACGGAATAAAACAGTTATCGGGGAATGTGCCCGATCCTATGCCGAATATCGTATTTTCAGGTGCTTTAATAGCTTCTGAAACAAGCGCAATTTATCAAAAATACCTCCAACCCATCGCGCAGTGCGATTCATTACCATTTATTGTATTCAGGAGTGAAAATGTTTTCCATTACGACGTTAACCGTCTGATAAAAGATACCTACCGACTATTGGACGAACAACCTCAACGTTATGAAATGGCTGTACAGCGCAATATTAGCCTCATATTTGAGTATATATTACGTAATTTTGATAAATTTCCAAGGTCCGAAGCTACACGCACACAAATCCAAAATCAAATACGTTTCCAGAAAATGCTCGCTTACATCCACGGGCATTATACCGAGGCCGTCACTCTCGAAGACATTGCCAAGGCTGCCGATATCAGCCGCAGCGAAGCAGGCCGATGCTTCAATACGTATATGGGTTGCTCTCCTGTTGATGCCCTTATTCAATACAGACTTCAAGCAGCGCACAGATTACTAAGCGAAAGAACGCAAACGCTTCAGCAGATCAGTTATGCATGCGGTTTTAATTCAGTAAACTATTTCAGCCGTCTGTTCAAGAAAAAATACGGATATGCGCCGAGCAAAAGAGAAAATTTGGGTAAATAGTGCTTATTTTAGACGTTTCTGTGACTTTGATTTACGATATCATGATGATATAATACAACTTAAAGAATTATTACTTTAACCGTGAAGGAAATCATCATGACAAAACAAAAAAATTACAAAAAAACGTTATACGCATGTTATCTTGGCTTTGTTACACAGGCCATATCTGCAAACTTTGCCCCGCTCTTGTTTTTAACCTTCAAGAGCACTTACGGGATCTCCCTCGAAAAGATCGCCATGATTCCGCTCGTATTCTATTTAACACAGTTACTCGTTGACCTTGCGGCTACCAAATTTGCCGATAAGATCGGCTACCGTGCCTGTGTTGTGGCATCTCAGGCGTTGTCGGCAGTAGGTCTTGTCTCAATGGCATTTCTGCCGGAGCTGTTACCCGTTCCTTTTGTGGGTATTCTGCTTTCGGTAGTCCTTTATGCCATAGGCAGCGGACTCATTGAAGTTTTGGTAAGTCCCATCGTTGAAGCCTGCCCCTTTGAAAATAAAGACGGAATGATGAGTCTCCTTCACTCCTTCTACTGCTGGGGCGCCATGGGTGTAATTTTAGGGTCTACGCTCTTTTTCGGTATATTTGGCGTGGAAAACTGGAAGATACTTACGGTTATATGGGCACTGTTGCCGTTATACAACACATTCAACTTTATTAACTGCCCGATTGAACGCTTAATTGAAGACGGTAAAAGCATGAGTATCGGTCAATTGCTCAGACTCCCTTTGTTCTGGCTGTTGATAATACTTATGGTATGCTCGGGCGCATCAGAAGCAACTATGGCTCAATGGGCATCTGCATTTACCGAATCGGCAATAGGCGTTTCCAAAACTGTCGGTGACTTGGCAGGCCCTTGCTTATTTGCAATGTTTATGGGTATATCCCGTATGCTGTACGGTAAATTCAGCGAAAAGCTTGATCTGACCAAGGTCATGCTCATCTGCGGTGCGATGTGCGCCGGTTGTTATTTGTTGGCATCCTTGTCAGCATCCCCGATTTTTGGACTTACAGGATGTGCACTTTGCGGTTTGGCTGTCGGCATTATGTGGCCCGGTTCTATCAGTATTTCTTCTCAAAAATGCCCAAGAGGAGGTACTGCAATGTTTGCATTCTTAGCCTTGGCCGGTGATTTGGGCGCTATGGTAAGTCCTGCTATGGTGGGAAGCCTTTCCGAAATGGCAGGCGGTAATCTCAAATCTGGTCTGCTTGTTGCAACAGTATTTCCCGTGATCCTTGTAGCCTCACTGCTTATTCTGAAAATTAAGTTTCGTAACGTAGCAGGAAGAAGGCAATAAACCGTTTCTTCATTTGATTTCACTTTTTCTATGGGGATTTAAAAAACAACAAGTTTTTTAAATCCCCTTTTTTACATTTTTTGAAATTTACATAACACCTTTATTTTTATAGGTATATGTGCTACAATATATATAATGTAAAGATGAATTACGGTGTAGCTTTGGGAAAGGAGAAAGCTTTATGGCAAGCAGTAAAGAATACATAAATTTTGTTTTAGAACAATGCCGCGGTCTGACTGCCCGTGCCATGATGGGCGAATACGTTCTGTATTACGGCGGCAAGATCGTAGGCGGTGTATACGATAACCGACTTCTTGTAAAACCCACGCCGTCAGCCAAAGCCCTTATGCCGAGCGCTGAATCAGAGCTACCATACGAAGGTGCAAAAGAAATGCTTCTTGTAGAAAATATTGAAGACGGAGAATTTTTAGAAACACTGTTTAACGCCATGTACGAAGAGCTTCCCGAACCGAAAAAGAAGAAGACAAAGGAGAAACAGGTGTGAAAAGAATAATATCTTCCATAATTATAGTCATCATGATACTGTCTTTGGCAGGATGCCAAAGGGTAATGTATGACGAAGAAGACTTTATTGAAAAAGCAAGAAAAGAATTTGCTATTTCCGATGCCGAGACCATAGAAATGAAGTATATCGGAGAACACGTCAAAAGAGACAATGCTCTTTTGTGGTTCATGTCGGGAAACGAACATCAAACTCACAATTATCTCCCTATGAGTTGTACCGTAACGGAAGACGGCGGACGCGTATTTGAACACACGCGCAGCACGGTGGATCGCGGAACGGATATTGTCGTTGTAGTCGATTGGCACGGCGGTTACGCCTTCTGTGTTAATAATACAAAATACAAAACCATCAGAATAGATGACTACTCGGGCGTACAGGAAATCGAAGTAACGGAATACCCGTTTATCTATTACAGTCCTCTTCTTCCTCGCGAGTATTCGTTTCTTGATGAAAACGGAGAAGAGATCAGATAAGCTGTTATTTTATTAATAAAGAGGGGACCCATGAAAACAAAATGGAAAAATACACCCGTTACACATAAGATAGTAACGGTATTTTCAATCATTGTCAGTCTTGCAGTTATTACACTGGCAATTCTGCAGATGCTAGACATTTGGACTCGTGCGATAGATCTATGTATTCCTTTAATGGGAGTAAATTTATTATGCCAAACGTACACACAATGGAACACAAGCCGAAAAAACGCTTATTTCAGCCTTGCATGCGCGGCATTTGTTTTCGTCTGTTCATTTGTAGTGTTTTTCATAGGATGATAACCGTTTGTTTCAGTCTTTATATAAATAAGCTTCAAAAGAAAAAATATTAGGTGATTTCCATGACGGCAAAGAAAAAAAGAATAACCGTGTTTGCCGCCATCGCAACTATCCTTTTAGTTCTTATTATATGGACGGCTTGGGGAAACACGGCACTTGAACTGAACTTCTATACCATCTCAAGTGACAGCCTGCCCGAGACTTTTAACGGCTATCGGATCGCCCACGTTTCCGACCTGCATAATACGGAGATAGGCAAAGACAACGAAAAGCTTCTTTCCGTGCTGAAGGAAGCAGCTCCCGATATTATATCGATTACGGGAGACATTGTCGACTCACGAAATACCGATATTGATATAGCTCTGCAGTTTACAAAATCGGCTATGGAAATAGCTCCCTGCTACTACGTAACGGGTAATCATGAAGCCCGGATATCTGAGTTTGAGGAGCTGAAAAAAGGACTAATGAAAGCGGGCGTTATAGTTTTAGCAGATGAAGCCGTCGCCCTTGAGCAGAGTGGGGAAACAATAACCTTACTCGGTGTTAATGATCCAAGCTTCAAGACCGACTATTTATTCGGCGATGCAGAAGCCGTGATGAAAAGTAAGCTGGACGGCATATTAATCGACAAAAATGAATTTACGGTTTTACTGTCTCACCGTCCCGAGCTGTTTGAGGTCTACAAGGACAGCAATATAGATCTGGTACTCAGCGGACATGCTCACGGAGGACAGTTCCGTCTGCCTTTAGTGGGCGGCTTGGTGGCACCTAATCAGGGCTTTTTCCCGAAATATGATGCAGGACTTTTCACAAAGGAAAACACAAATATGATCGTAAGCAGAGGGATCGGTAACAGCATCATTCCTATCCGATTTAACAACCGTCCGGAAGTTATCGTAATAGAATTCCAGAACTAAACGGCAAGGAAAATTCCTTGCCGTTTTTTATTCCTCCCCTTGACAAATATAATACTTCGTGTTACGATGTATTATGTGAGAGGAGGTATTCTATGGATATTCAATTAAAACGCGGACTTCTTGACGTCTGCGTTCTTGCCGCCATAAAAAGCGAGGACTCATACGGTTACAAGATAATAAAAGACATGAAGCCGTACATTGAGCTTTCGGAATCCACCTTATATACCATTTTAAAACGCCTCGAAACAGCAGAAATGCTCACCGTCAGAACGGCCGAGCACGGAGGAAGGCTTAGAAAATACTATCATATTACAAATGCAGGACTTCGCCGTATTGAGGATTTCAAAGCCGAATGGGACGAGATAATGTCCATATATAAATTTGTGACAAAGGAGGATGAAAAAGATGACAAAGAATGAATTTCTTGACGCACTGCGTAAAAATCTGAAGGGACTTCCCGAGAGCGAACTTGAAGAACGCCTGAATTTTTACAGCGAGATTATAGACGACCGAATGGAAGAGGGCCTTTCCGAAGATGAAGCGGTCGCGGCGGCAGGAAACGTCGACGAAATAACTGCCCAGATATTCAAGGACGTTCCCTTTATAAAAATCGCAAAGGAAAAGATCAAGCCCAAAAGAAGGCTGACCGGATGGGAGATAGCTCTGCTTACTATCGGCTCTCCCCTTTGGATCTCACTCCTTGTTTCCGCTCTTGCGGGGATATTCTCCGTTTACGTTTCCCTTTGGGCTGTTATAATTTCTCTTTGGTCGGTATTTGTTTCCTTTATTGTAAGCGGAGTTGCCGTGTGTATCGCAGGCACCGTCTTTGCGATTTTCACAAACAACGCGGCAGGTCTTTTCATGATAGGCTCGGGGCTTGTCCTTGCAGGACTTTCCGTCTTCGTCTTCTTCGGATGCAAGGCGGCGACAAAAGGACTTATTATACTTACAAAGAAAACGGCGCTTGCCGTTAAAAAATGTTTTATTAAAAAGGAGGCTGCAGAATGAGCAGAAAAACAAAAGTATGGCTTATAATCGGTGCCCTTCTTATAGTTACGGGAATTATAGTTATTGGAGGTGCGTTAACCATGTCAAAATGGAATTTTTCAAATCTTCAGACTTCAAAATTTGAAACAAACGAACACGTAATTAATGAAAAATACGAAAATATCTCTCTTGTCTGCGACACAGCCGATATTGAGTTCGTTTCTTCCGGGAATGATAAAACGACCGTTATCTGCCACGAAAAGCCAAATGCGAAGCACGAAGTCTCTGCTAACGACGGCACTCTTGAAATAAAGCTTGTTGACGAGAGAAAATGGTATAACTATATCGGTATTAATTTCGGCACTCCGTCAATCACCGTACATCTTCCCGAGGGCGAGTACGGCTCCCTCTTCGTAAAATCAAGCACTGGAGATCTTGATATCCCAAAGGCCTTCTTTTTTGAAAGCATTGATATCTCTGCAAGCACGGGCGATATAACGAGCCTTGCCTCCGCTACGGGAGCTATAATAATTAAGACGGACACGGGTGACGTTACGGTAGAAAACGTAAGCGCCGAGTCCGTAGCCCTTTCCGCTTCAACGGGAGATATAACCGCATCGGACATAACCTGTACAGGAGAATTCAGCGTAAAAGTTACAACGGGCAAGGTTCAGCTTGACACCGTTACCTGTAAAAACATAACCTCAACAGGCAACACGGGTGCAATAAATCTAAAAAACGTTATCGCCGAGGAAAAGCTTTCCATCGAGAGAAGCACAGGAAACGTAAGATTTGAAAAATGTGACGGGGCGGACATCGCCATCGTAACCGACACCGGAAGCATCAGCGGAACTCTTCTTTCGGAAAAGATATTCGTTGCCACCTCCGACACAGGCAAGGTAAACGTTCCCAAAACAACAACCGGCGGCAAATGCGAAATTTCAACAGATACGGGTTCAATAAACATTGATATTGAATTGTGACAAAGCCAATCCCCCAAAAGCCTTCAAAGCTTTTGGGGGATAATTCATATACTTTATCTTCCCTTTTCTTCAAGATGCTTTTTCAAAGCATCGAAGGTATTGTCACTATGACGTGCTCGATCCTGCAGGCATCTGCTTCTGCCGTCTCCCTGTCAACTCCGAGAAGCATCAGTATTTCCGTCAGCACCGTATGCCGTTCATATATCTTCCCTGCGTGGGCTCTTCCCTTTTCGGTAAGGGTAATATAACCGTCCTTATCAACGTTTATATAACCGTCCTTTTTCAAAAGACCTACCGCTCTGCTGACGCTGGGCTTTGAAAAATTCATGTGCTCTGCTATATCAATGGAGCGCACCTCGGTATTCTTTTCACAAAGCACGTATATAGTTTCGAGATACATTTCTCCTGAGGATTTAAGCGACATAATCCACTCTCCGGCTAAACTTATATTTTCTCTTGTTAGAATACCACAAATCAAACAAAAAATCAATTGAATTTATTGCACTGAATTACAAAAATTCAAGAACTCCGAAAAAATCAGAAATTTAACTTGACAAATTAAGGAAAAACAAGTATACTAATCAAAGGTTAGCAATTGCTAACCGTATCTTTAAATCCACGAGTTAGCCGAAACTAACCAACAAACAGGCGGTAGTAATATGAAACTAAGAGAAGCAATAGAAGGAAAAGAATATATCATTCAGAAAATTGATACGGACGATGAAGAACTGAACTCTTTCCTGTTTTCTCTCGGCTGTTACAGTGGTGAAACGATCACGGTAATAGCGCACCGCAAGGACGGATGCACCGTTTCCATCAAGGATGGACGCTATAGCATTGACTCACAGCTGGCAGAGGCTATAATCGTCTGATTTTTACTGAAAATAATCTTCGGATTATTTTTTTGCAAGAGAGTTAGCAATTGCTAACCGCTCGTTCGGACACACCGCATCACCCATGTTCACTGCTCTTATACAGAAAAACTGTATAACGGCTGAATATACAAATACAAGAACAGGAGAATTTTTAAAATGAGAATTGCTTTGACAGGCAACCCAAACTCCGGCAAGACCACAATGTACAATGCACTGACGGGCAGCAACGAAAAGGTCGGCAACTGGGCAGGCGTTACGGTTGACAAGAAAGAGTCCCCCATTAAAAAGGCATATGCAGGCGGCAAGCAGATAACCGCCGTTGACCTTCCCGGCGCATACTCCATGTCCCCCTTTACAAGCGAGGAGAGCATCACAAGCTCCTACGTTAAGAATGAAAACCCCGACGTTATTATCAACATCGTTGACGCAGACAATCTCAGCAGAAGCCTTTTCTTCACCACACAGCTTCTTGAGCTCGGTATTCCCGTTGTGGTAGCCCTCAACAAGAGCGATATCGGAAGGAAGAAGGGCAACAAGATAGATGCAGATGTCCTTTCCCAAAAGCTCGGCTGTCCCGTTGTCAAAACAGTTTCAACCTCAGCGCACGGTCTCAAAAAGCTCATTGAAGCTGCCATGACACAAAAGGGCAAGGAGCAGAAAGCCCCCTATACGCAAAGCGGCGTTGATCTTTCCGACAAAGCCTCCGTTGAGGAATCGGACCGCAACCGTTTTGAATTTGTAAACAAGATCGTAGGCGACGTTGAAAAGAGAAAAACTCTGACAAGGGACAAAAACTTCGCAGATAAGCTTGACGCAGTTCTCACAAATAAGTGGCTCGGTATTCCCATCTTCGCCGTTGTCATGTTCCTCGTATTCTATATCTCCCAGACCACCCTCGGCACGTGGATAGCCGAAGGCTATGAATTTGAAAACGGAACCGTAATTCCGGGACTTGTTCCCCTCCTTGAAACCTTCCAGGAATTTATAAGAGGCCTCTTTGAGAACGCTTCACCTCTGCTGACAGCAATTCTTGTTGACGGTGTCATCGGCGGCGTTATCGCAGTTGTAGGCTTCCTCCCTCTCGTTATGGTCATGTACTTCCTCATCGCCCTGCTTGAGGACTGCGGCTACATGTCACGAGTTGCGGTTCTTCTTGACCCCATCTTCAAGAAGGTCGGTCTTTCGGGCAAATCCGTTATTCCCTTCGTTATTACCATCGGATGTGCGGTTCCCGGTATCATGGCGAGCCGTACCATTAAAAACGAACGTGAGCGCAGAGCGACTGCAATGCTTGCGCCCTTTATGCCCTGCGGCGCAAAAATTCCCGTTATAGCCCTTTTTGCAGGAGCCTTCTTTGACAACGCAGGCTGGGTAAGCACCCTTATGTATCTGTCGGGAATCGTCCTCATCTTCTTCGGAGCTCTTCTTGTTAATAAAATAACGGGATACAAAGCAAAAAAATCTTATTTTATTATCGAGCTTCCCGAGTACAAGGCTCCCTCTCTTTGGGGCGCATTCAAGCAGATGTGTGCCCACGGTTGGTCCTACATAGTAAAAGCCGCAACTATAATCCTCCTGTGCAATATGGCAGTACAGCTGATGCAGACCTTCACCTGGAGCTTCACCGTAGCAGAAACGGCAGACTCATCCATCCTCGCGTCCATAGCATCTCCCTTTGCATACCTTCTCGTACCCATCGTCGGAGTTCTCTCCTGGCAGCTTGCGGCGGCGGCAATTACAGGCTTTATCGCAAAGGAAAACGTTGTCGGTACTCTCGCAGTTTGCTTTGTCGGACTTGAAAACCTTATCGACATGGAAGAGCTTGCCCTTATGGAAGGCGCAGGCGCTGAGGCTGCAGGCGTTATGGCGATCACAAAGATCGCGGCTCTCGCATATCTTATGTTCAACCTTTACACTCCTCCCTGCTTCGCGGCTATCGGTGCCATGAACGCAGAGATGAAGAGCGCAAAATGGCTTTGGGGCGGAATAGCTCTTCAGCTCGGCACAGGCTACACGGTTGCTTATTTCGTTTATACCATCGGCACGCTTATCGCAGGCACTCCTCTTAATATCGGCGCCGCAATCGGCGGTCTCGTTGCAGTTTCCATAGCGATCCTTGCCGTTGCGCTTCTCATCGTAAAAAACAATAAAAAAGCGGCAAACTAATCACTGAAAAAGGAGCAGTTTATGGAAAATATTATACTTATATGCATACTTTGCGCCATCGCGGCGGCCGTAATATATTTCCTTGTCCGTGAAAAAAAGAAGGGCAAGAAATGTCCCGGCTGTCCCTACGGCGGCAAATGCTCCGGCGGCTGCAAAGATCATAATTAAAGAAACTCCCAAGTCGCCTTACGGCTAATACGGGAGACCCCCTAATCAAAACAACCAATAACGGCAGGAATAATTCTTGCCGTTATTGATTTTTACGCCAATGGATGATATTATATAAGTGTAGATAATAATACGAAAAAACAATAAACCGTGCGTTAATGTAATATAAAACAAAATTACATAAAACAAACCGCAACTTATCAAAATAAAAGGAGCAAAAAATGAAAAAAGCAAACCGTATTTTATGGGGCATTCTGCTTATCGGATCAGGCGTAATTTTCGGACTGAAATCCCTTGGGATCGTGAACGTAAACGTCTTTTTTGACGGCTGGTGGACTCTGTTTATTATCGTTCCCTGCCTTATCGGTCTTTTTACCGAAAGAGAAAAAACGGGCAATATCATCGGCATTGCAGTGGGCATCGTCCTTCTTCTTGCCTGCCGCGATATACTCAGCTTCTCCCTTGTCAGAAAGCTTATCGTCCCCGCGATCATAGTTATAATAGGTCTGAAGCTTATTGTATCCTCCTTCGGCTCAGGCAAGGCAAACGAGATAATCGTAAAAAACAAAGAAGCAGGAAAAGAACCAAAGGTCGGCTGTGCGGCTTTCTCGGGTTGCAACATGAATTTTGACGGCGAGGTTTTTGACGGTGCTGATCTTACCGCCGCCTTCGGCGGAGTAAAATGCGACCTGCGCGGTGCCATAATCGAAAAAGACTGCGTGATAAAGGTAACCGCTGTTTTCGGCGGAATTGACGTTCTCGTTCCCGAAAACGTAAACGTTAAAGTAAACACCACATCCATATTCGGCGGTGCTTCAAACAAAACCGCAATTCACAAGGAGGCACCCACGATCTACGTAAACGGACTTTGCATGTTCGGAGGAGTTGAAATAAAATGACGACCTTTCAGAAAATAGTTAAATACGGTGCAATAGCCCTTGCCGTCGTTCTCATAATAAATATTATAAGCGGCATTCTCGGCGTTTTCGGGCTTCTCGGCTTTGTTTCGGAGGTTGACGAGGTAACGGGCGAAATGAAACTTTATTCCGTAGGATCCGACGTGAGCGCTCTTGAAATAAACGTGGGCGCAGCCGAGCTTGTTGTCGAAAGCTCCGACAATTTTGAAATTGAAAGCAACCATAATTATCTTGCGGTGGAGGAGAAAAACGGAAAGCTCGTAATTAATGAAACAAAGCACTTCCCAATAAACCCCACGGACACTACTCTCACCGTCCGCATTCCCGAAGGCGTTACCTTTGAAAAGGTTGAGATAACAACGGGAGCAGGAAGACTTACTGCCGACAGCATTTCCGCTGAGCGGTTGACTCTGTCCCTCGGCGCAGGTGAAGTCACCATCGGGGAGCTTTACTCCACAAAAAGCGCAGATATTGACGGCGGCGCAGGTCAGATAAACATCCGAGGCGGCGCCCTTCACAGCCTTGACTTTGACATGGGTGTGGGAGAGCTGAATTTTGTATCGGCGCTTTCGGGCGAATGCGAGTTTGATCTCGGTGTCGGCTCTTCAAACATCACGGTTTCGGGAAGCCGAAACGACTACTCTGTCGATATTGACAAAGGTCTTGGAGATATCTCCGTTGACGGCGAGAGCATCCGCGACTTCTCCATATCGGGTAATTCCAAAAACAGCATAGAGATAAACGGCGGTGTCGGAAATATAAATCTTGATTTTGAAGAAAACTGACCGAAAATTATTTTGTAAAGAGAGCTTATTATGACAAACGTTTTTGACGTAACAGAATTCGGGGCAATTCCCGACGGGATAACAGACAGCACCGCGGCTTTTCAGAAAGCGATCGACGAAGCGGAAAAGGTAAAGGGCGCAGTCGTCGTTCCTCCGGGAACTTATATCTGCTCCACCCTTTATCTGAAGCCCTCCGTTTGCCTTATGGGTAACAGCGGATGGGGCTACAGAGAGCAGGGCGGCTCTATAATAAAGCTGAGAGACGGCACCTCTCACTGTCTGATAGACATGACGGGAGCCTTTGGCGCGAGAGTGCGCGATATTCAGCTTCTCGGCAACAGATGCACGGGTGAAAACGTCCACGGCATCTACGTTAAATGGGAAAACCAAGAGTCAAGGCTCCATGACGATCCCGAGAGAGAGGACAACGAAATTCCCGAAGAATGTCAGATAGGATTTCGCGAGGACAGCGTGACGGTTGAAAACTGCCACGTCAAAAACTTCAGCGGAAACGGAGTTCACCTTGAGAGAATATGGGCGTTCACCGTCAAAGACTGCATGATAATTGCCAACAAAGGGAACGCAGTTTACATCAGGGGCTGGGACGGCTGGATAACGGACTGTATCATGCACACAAACCACGGTGCAGGAATATTCACCGACGATATATGCGCCGCCGTAACCATGACGGGTAACAGAATTGAATGGAACCGCGGCGGCGGTATTGACCTTATAAATTCAAGCTCCCTCAATATCACGGGCAACTACTTTGACCGCTCCTACGGCCCTGCCATAAAGCTGAAGGGCGGCTGGTACGACTGCAACAACATAACGATGACGGGAAATATCTTCAACAGAAGCGGAAAGTACAGAGAGAGCATCAAGGAAGATAAATATGATAACTGCCACGTTTACCTTGACGGATGTTACAATATCGCAATGAGCGGAAATACCTTCCTTACGGGCAAGGACGATTTCGGAGAAAGCGAGTTCGGACCCGATTACGGTATCGTAATAAAAAGACTTAACTCCTGTGCCATCGTGGGAAACACCCTCTTCGGCGGCTCCGTCAAAGAAAAGCTCGTTGACCTCGGCGGCCACACGGGCGAAAACTGCATTTCGGAAAATGCAGGAATCACGGGAACGGGTACCGAGGACGGCAAGCTCGGCAACGGTTCCTACTAATTTTACAGCAGACGAGAAATGCTCGCCCCTGCGGCATGATGCACGCTTCAAGCATCGTGACAAGCGGGGGCGGTATTTATCGTTTCACGAAAAATATTTATCGTTTGTCGTTAAATTCTTATTGACAAACATAAAATCATGTGATATACTGAAACCGTAGAAAACAATAGATCACGGAGGTACGATTATGAAAAGTATACCGACAGCAGCAAAAGTATTCTTGAAAATTCTTGAGGTTGGCCATTGGGTTGCAACCGGACTTATGGCACTTGCCGCAATCTTTTCCGCCTTTGCCCCTTCTCTTTTAAAGTACGTCATAAGTATTGACGCTGCAGGAAACGGCACTCTTCTTTCCGCATACGGTTTTGAAATAAACGTTTCCGACGGCGCAGGCAGCGTAAACAATTCCATTCTCTGCCTTTTCGCCATAGGCTCCCTTATGATCTTCACAGTAATAGCCTTTATTTTCAGAAACCTTTATAAGATAATCAAGGATTCCGAAAAGTCAACTCCCTTTTCCGAAGCAAACGTAAAAAGACTTAAAAGAATATCAAACCTCGCTTTGCTCGTTCCCGTTATCGGCTTTATCATGACCCTTATAATCAACCTTATTTTCGGGGACAGCGCGGCGGATATCGCCATGGATCAGAGCGGAGCCGTTCTTGCAATAATCATTATGTGCCTTGCTCAGTATTTCGCCTACGGTGCGGAGCTTGAGAAGGACGTTGACGGACTTGTGTGAGGCATCTTATGGGAAAAATAGTTCTGCATCTTGACCGAATGATGACCGAGAGAAAGATCTCACTCGGAGAGCTTGCCGAAAAGGTGGGCATTTCAAACGTCAACCTTTCAAAGATCAAGAATAACAAAGTTACCGCCATCCGTTTTTCAACTCTTGCGGCTATCTGCGAGGTTCTGAAATGCGATGCGGGAGATATTCTCGAATACGTTGAAGACGGCTTCGAAAGCTAAGGTGAAGCTATGTATAAAGACGAAATATCAAAATATATAACCGAGACCTACGGCGCGGCGGCGGAGCACCCCTTCTCCGACGACAACGAAACTACGGTCTTCCGCCACACGGACAACAAAAAATGGTTCGCCATCATGATGAAGATACCGAAAAACAAGCTTGGCATCTATTCGGATGAAAAAATTCACGTAATGAACCTCAAATGCGAATTTGTTCTTGCATCTTCCCTTTTTTCGGAAGAGGGCATCTTCCCTGCCTACCACATGAACAAAAAGCACTGGATATCCGTCTGCCTCGACGGAAGTGTTGATATTGAAAGAATAAAGTGGCTTATCGCCGTAAGCTTCGACCTTACGAAAACGAAGAAGAAAGCAAAAAGAACCCCGTAAAAAGGGTTCTTTTTAATGGAAAGCAATACCTGCAAGAAAAGGAGATAATTCCTTTAAATATAAAATAACCCGTCTCCCTCACCCGACTTTGTCGGGAGCTCCCTCCCGGAGGGAGCCCTTTTAATTTGCAATATCCTTTGACGTATACTTTTTAAATGCGGCAAACAGACAAACTGCCGCCACAGCCGCACCGATAAGAAGAAACTTTACTTCAAGACTTTCATTTTCCATTATGTAGGCGGTCTCGGTGTAAGAATAAGGAGTGACGAACTTCAGAAACTCCGCTTCTTCTGTGATATTTGAAACGATGTTTACAAAATAAAGTCCGAGGGAAAGACCGATGCCGAGCCCCATAGCCTTTTTCTTCATAAATGCCGAGAGGGCAAAGCAGATAAAGGCAAGCTCAAGCTGAAGAATAAAGTAAGAGAGAAATATAAGGGCAAGCTTTTTTACCGACGGCTCCTCTCCGATAGCGAGAATTGAAACAGCGGTGATGCCGATTATTACAGCATTAAAAATAACTATCTGTGTTACGGCTGAAAGAAGCTTTGAGAGCACGATATTTCCCCTGGGTATGGGATGAGTGAGAAGGAAATCCGCAGTTTTGTCGTTCTCCTCTTTTGCAAGGGCTCCGATGCCGACTATTGCGGCAAAGATACCGCCGCCGATTCCCATCATCTCACCGCACTCAACGGAGAAGAAACCGAGGAATTCTCCGAAATTCACCTGATCCATTCCGAAGGCTTCGGTGAAAGCTCCCATATCCGCAAACATGGCGCTCATTTCATCCATCTGAGAGCCCATTTCGGGATAGATAAACACGCATATCGCAAGCATATAGGCAACCGCCAAAGACCATATAATAAGGGACAGTCTGCTTCTTTTCAGCTCATGCAAATAAAGTACCATATTATCTGTCCTCCTTTACGTAGTAGTGCATAAACACTTCGTCAAGCTCGGGGTCTGAAACGTTCATATCATTAAAGACAAATGCAGAAAGTTCACTGAGAAGCTGCTTTGCTCCTCCGCTGTAAAGAAAGCTGACGCTGTCTCCCTCTCTTTTCACGTCGCGCACCCCTTCAAACTCGCCAAAGGACTCCGCACCGCGGAGAAGAACCTTTTTTACACCCGTATGACCAAGCTTTTCAACGGTATCGGAGACAAGTATCTTTCCCTCTCTTATAACCGCCGCGCTTTTGCAGAAACGGGATATTTCCGAGAGAACGTGAGAGGAAAGAAAGACCGTTGCGCCCTTTTCGTTTCTCTCTCTTAAAATGTCGTAAAACTCTCTCTGCATAAGAGGGTCGAGTCCGCTTGTAGGCTCATCGAGGATATAAAGCTCGCTCTCGTGCTGAAGGGCGCAGACGATGCCAACCTTTTTGCGGTTGCCGAGGGAGAGCTTTTCAATTTTTTTGTCAAGGTCAAGCTCAAGTCTTTCCGAAAGCTCTGCCGCAGTTTTGGAACAGTCCTTACCGCGAAGCTTTGCGGAAAGTGCGATAACGTCCTTCACCTTCATTCCGCTGTAAAAGTTAGTTTCCGAGGGAAGAAAGCCTATTCTTGAGAGTATCTCCGTTCTGTTTTTACGAATATCAAGCCCGAACACTTCAGCACTTCCCGACGTGGGCGCGATAAGTCCTAAAAGTGTTCTTATAAGAGTACTTTTTCCTGCACCGTTAGGGCCGATAAATCCGAAAAAATCTCCCTGCTCCACACACAGGTCAACGTCCGTTATCCCTCTTGACTTACCGTAGAATTTAGTAAGTCCGTGAGTTTCAATTATTTTCATTTTTATTCTCCTTTTTACTGAAGCGCCATGAATAAACAACGGGAATAATTACCATTGGCAGCATGACCGCGAAAAAGCAAAGGAACAAAACAGTTTCGGGAAGAAACGCCAGGAGCATCACGCCAAAGCCGCCGAAGAACCAAAGCTTTCCCGCAAGACGGTGGGTCGCGTTCCAATTTGCTTCGCTTTCAAGAGTCCATTTGACCTTCACCCCGAGAGTGTAATTCTGCTTCACCTTAGGCATATAGTTTCCGATAACAACGAACAGAAGTCCCATGCTGAAGGTCATAATTGCACCTGCACTGACACCTTTTCCCATAGCGGTAAGATAAACCATTGAATTCATTATAATTGACAGCGAAGGAATTATCCACCACACTGCCGTATTTGCTTTTTTGTTATGCTCGCGGTTCTTCTTATCAAAAGAAGAAACAAAAATGCAGATCCAAAGCATAACGACCATAAATACGGGCATAAAAAACACCGCGAAGGCTTTTGAGGCATATCCGTCAACCTCACCCGTGGGCCCCCAGTGCATAGGCATCTGAGTGGGCAGCTTATCCCAAAGGATAACTCCCGCCAAAATCGGCAAAAGTGTCACAAGCGAAACAAGTACAAGTTTAAGCTTATTTTCTTTGATCATTTTCATCACCGCGAAGCTCCTTTATCCAGAGTAGTATTTCTTCAAGTACGGAGGTGTTAAGCTCATAATAGATGAACTTTCCCTCCCTTGAGTCTCTTATAAGATCTGCGTCCTTAAGCACCGAAAGATGCCTTGATACTGATGCGCCCGTCACGGAAAAATGCTCACATATCTCCCCTGCCGACATTCTGCCGCCTTTAAGCATGTTCAGAATTTCGCGCCTTATGGGGTCTGCAAGTGCCTTCATGGTATTCTGAAAAGACAAGCTTCCGCCTCCTTCATTTAACATTTAACCTAATTGTTAAATATATTGTAGCATATTCCCCGTATCTCTGTCAAGACGAATTCTTGAAAACTTTCATTCCACCTATTGACAAATTGGTCTACACAGTGTAGAATATAGTTGGTTGACAAAGTGTAGACCGCACAAATCGAACACAGGAGGTCCTGTTATGAATAATATTCAGCTTGGAATTATTGAAGCTCAGTTTGCGGATATTATATGGGTGAGCGAGCCCATTTCCTCAACGGAGCTTGTAAAGAAAAGCGAAGAGGCTCTGGGGTGGAAAAAATCCACTACCTACACGGTTCTCAAAAGACTTTGCGAAAAAGGGATATTCCAAAACGACAAAGGGTGCGTAACCTCCCTTATCAAAAAGGAAGAATTCTACTCCATGCAAAGCGAAAGATTTGTTGAGGACACCTTCGGCGGTTCCCTGCCTGCATTCCTTGCGGCATTCACGTCACGCAAAGGACTTTCCCCCGAGGAGGTAGCGCATCTGCGCCGAATGATAGCAGAATACGGAGAGGAGGAATAAGAATGGAACAACTGTTTTTAAAACTCTTTAACATGAGCATAACCGCAGGCTGGATAGTCCTTGCGGTAATGATATTCCGTTTTCTGTTCAAGAAGACCCCCAAATGGATAAACGTCTGTATGTGGGGAATTGTCGGACTCCGACTTGTTCTGCCATTTTCTCTTGAGAGCATCTTCAGTCTTATCCCCAGTGCAGAAACTGTGCCCGAGGATATTATGTATTCTCCCGCTCCCACCGTTCATACGGGAATTCCCGTTATCAACAGCGCGGTAAATCCCGTTATCTCGGAGTCCCTTGCGCCAAACGTCGGCGACAGCGCAAATCCAATGCAGATAGTGGTGTTTATGGCGGCAGTTATATGGATAGTCGGCGTGTGCACCATGGCTCTTTATGCAGCGATAAGTTATCTGCATATAAAAATAAAAGTCCGCGAAGCAGTAAAGCAGAAGGACAATATAATGCTTTGCGACAGCGTTGACACTCCCTTTATTCTCGGGATCATAAAGCCCAAAATATACCTTCCCTCAAGTATCTCCGAGGTCGATGCAAAGTACGTTATCGCCCACGAGAGAGCGCACCTTAAAAGAGGGGACCACATGATAAAGCCCATGGGTTTTCTCCTTCTCTCCATCTATTGGTTCAATCCTCTTTTGTGGGCAGCGTACGTTTTCCTTTGCCGAGATATTGAACTTGCCTGCGACGAAAAAGTGCTGAAGGAAATGGGTGAAGAAATAAAAAAGCCCTACTCCGAGGCACTTGTAAACTGCAGCGTAAAAAGAAAGGCTATCACGGCGTGTCCCCTCGCCTTTGGCGAAACAGGTGTGGGTACCCGAATTAAAAGTATTCTGAAATACAAGAAGCCTGCGCTTATTATCGTTATTGTCTCCCTTGTGCTCTGCGCGGTATTTGCCATCTGTTTTCTTACCGATCCCAAGGATAAACCCGAAAATGATAATATATCCGAGATAGGCGGAGCTGACGGACCGTCAGACGTTGTTACAACGAAAAAACTCACCCTTGAAGAGCTTATCTCTCTTTCAAAAAAAGGAGATGAGCTTAAGTGGTCAGATTTTGACGGATATACTCATATCGACACAGGCTCGGGACTTTACATCAGACAGTACCCCATAGACGAAATGTTCTACCTTTCCATCGGCGGAGCCTATTCCCCTGACGAGGAAGATAATTCTCCCCTCTACTTCTATCTTTCCGCCAACGACGGAACGGATGCGAAAATTGACGTAAGATACGGTAACGTAGAGGAATTTATCGCCGACCATAAGGACAATCCCGTCGCAGTTTCCCTTGGCGCCTCATGGCATCTTTGCCCCGTCGGCCCCGGTGAAAGTGCTTACTCAGAGCTTATTAAGCACTACGGTATACCGAAGGATGCAGTTCTGAGTCACATTCTGTCTCTTAACACCGTAAAGATAACAAGCGTTTCCGAGCTTGAAAAGTTCACAGAGAGAATGAAGGGGCAAATGAACTTCTCCCTCTCCTATCCCGATAAGGATGCTTTTTCTACTCCCTCCTTTGACAGCATAAAGAGCGAGTACACAAACGGCTTCTTCAAAGAAAACACTCTCTTTATAATCTATATGAGCTCAGGCGCGCCCGAAAGATACGGTATTGACAAAGTAACGCTGACCGAAGGAAAGCTTGCCATCTGTATTGCCGAAACTCTTTATGCTTCCAAAGACACAAAGCAGGAAGGCTGGCTTATGTGCGTAAGTCTTTCAAAGGACGACGTTTCAAAAGCCGAGGCGGTCTCCGCTTATCTCACAAAAAGAAACGACCCCGAGGGAACTCTTATGAATTTCCCCGTTGCAAGCTACGTTTACACGGCATCGGAAGAAACTGTTAAGCCGGGCTTCCATCTTTGCAAAGACGGAAGCTTTCAGGCAACCTTTTCCGCCCTTGACAGCACGGTATACGACGGAACCTATTCCACATTGGATAACAAGCTTGTATTAACCTCATACGACGGCACCTGCATTTACACCTTCCGAATTGAAGGGGACAATGTGGTTTTTGACAAAGAGCATTCTTCCGACATCCTCTTCAAAACAGTTCCCGACGGCGCAGTCTTTGAGCTTGCCCTGCCGAAGGAGCCCCAAATAAAGGACGAGTAAAAAACATATCTGAAGAAAACAAATTCTTAAAGCGAAAATTTGATTTTTCTGAAAACTCTTGTAATTATCTAAAAACAAGTGTATAATACGAAAAAAGGAAGTCGCTGCGATTTCCATAATACAGAAAAGCGGGAGCTTGTTTTTACAGGCTGAGAGGAAGGTCTTGCCTTCGACCGATTACCTGATTTGGATAATGCCAACGTAGGGAGCCTTCAAGAGACTTCAAATAAAGCTTCAAACGGAAATTACCAAAAAGGTAGTTTCCGTTTTTTCTCTCACAGCCTTCTCCTGAGTTCCCATTCCCCATAAATCGTCGCAAGCTCCGATTTCCCGGGGGCCCCAAGGGGAGAAAGGGGATCACTGCGGGGTCCCCAAGTTAGCTCTGCTGACTTGGGGTTCTCGCGTTGTGGTGGATGAGGAGTTACATTGAAGTTAAGAAACACCCCATCCGTCAAGCTGATGCTTGACACCTTCCCCCACTGGGGAAGGCTTTTAAAACGGTGTAGCTATTTCTTTGAGAGGAAGAACCAAAGATTGATTATCATAACGGAGAAACCATGACACATAACACAGAAAACATGCCCCTTTCGGCTGTAAACGGCGCAATATTTGACTTTGACGGAACGCTCTTTGACTCCATGTTTATATGGAAAAACGTTGGTGAACTATACCTTTCCTCTCTCGGAATGGAGCCCGAAGAAGGACTCGGAGAAAAGCTCAAAAGCTATACTCTCGAGGAATGTGCCGTATATTTCAGAGATGCCTACGGAGTTAATTTTACAACCGCCGAAATTATGCAGAGCATAAACGATATAGTTGAAGACTATTATATGAACAAGGTTCTTCCCAAAGACGGGATCAGAGAATTTCTCGAAGAGCTTAAAAACCTTGGCGTTAAAATGTGTGTTGCAACGGTAACCGACAAGTATCTTGTGAAAGCTGTTCTCGAAAAGCACGGTCTTTGCGGATATTTTTCAAAGATATTCACCTGCGCCGAGGTAGGCCACGGCAAAACGGAGCCGATCATTTACAGAGAGGCAATGAAGCACCTCGGAACAACTAAAGAGAACACAATAGTTTTTGAAGACTCCTTTTTTGCCGCATCGACGGCAAAGGCAGACGGCTTTATTATTGCGGGAGTATACGACAGACACGAAAGAAATCAGGAAGGGCTGAAAGATATTTCCGATCTCTTTATGACGGATTTTGAACACACGGACGAATTCTTCAGTTTTACAGGAGTATAACTGCGCATGAACAGTACGATCTCAATTATTTTTGCGGTAATCTATTACACAGCCGCAATACTTGCGGTAAGACGGCTTAAGCCATCTATAAGGTCTTTGACCCTTTGCGGCATCATGATCGCCATGACCCTTGTTCTTGAAGCCATTCAGATACCGCTCCCCACGGGAACGACCATGCCCCTTTGCTCACCGGTTCCCCTTATAATCCTTGCGGTAATGACCGACAAAGGCCACGCCGTATTATCCGGCTTTATCTGCGGCATACTTGCCATGCTTCTTATTCCCGCATGGCAGCCGATACACTTCGCACAATTCTTCGTTGAACACATGGTATGCTTCTCCTGCTTCGGCTTTGCGGCAATATTTGGGACGGACAAAAAGTGGAAGATCCTTCTCGGAACGGTTCTCGCCTTCATTCTGAAAACTGCAGGCCATCTTATCAGCGGAGTTTTGTTTTTCTCAAAAAACGCCTGGGACGGATGGGGTGCCTGGGGCTACAGCTTAGGACTTAATATGTCAATGATAATTCCCCTGACCGTTATTTGCTGTATTATTGTGATACTCCTTCCCCTTGAGGCCATGAAAAAACAAGTAAACAAAACCGTAAAGGAGAAAAAAGCAAAATGAAAAAATGCACAGTTGTATGCGGTGCCGACATAAATAATTATGAAAAAATAAAAGGATACGTTTCAGCAGACGATTTCTTTATCTTCTGCGACAGCGGACTTCGCCACGGGGAAGCACTCGGAATTTCCCCTTCTCTTATCGTCGGTGACTTCGACTCATGGAAAAACCCGATGAGCGGTACAGAAACAATAGTTCTCCCCCGTGAAAAGGACGACACCGATTCCGTTTACGGTGTAAAGGAAGGCATAAAGAGAGGCTTTGAGGAATTTCTTATTATCGGAGCCGTAGGAGCCCGCCTTGACCACACCCTCGGCAACCTTTCTATCCTCCTTTACCTTGACTCCCTCGGCAAAAAGGGAAAGATAATTGACGATTATTCCGAAATGGAGATAGTTTCCAAAAGCACCGTTTTTGTTGAGGATACCTTCTCCTATTTTTCCCTTCTGAACGTTTCGGGAACTGCAAAGGGCATAACCATAAAAAATGCAAAATATCCCCTTGAAAAGGCAGAGATTACCCCCGAGTATCAGTACGGCATCAGCAACGAGGTGCTGAAAGGAAAAACAGCCGAAATTTCCGTTGAAGAAGGAAAGCTTCTGATTATAAAGGTTTTTTAATATCAAAAAGCCCCTTGAAAAACGGGGCTTTTATCTTTTATCATTGTTTTTTCATCTGTCTTAAAAACAGAAGAACTGCGGCGACGAGTATCACCACCGCCCAGCCTATGACCCACAGAAGGTGAGGGAGCATTTCTCCAAAATTCCCCGAAAGGGCGCATCTCTGAAGCTCAACTCCGTGAACGAAGGGCAAAGCGTATGCGATCTTTTTGAAGGTTCCGCCTACAAGCTCAAGGTCAAACCATGTGCCCGAAAGCCACGCGGAAACGTTAGTCACAAGGGCACCGCAAATACCGCCCACCTGCTTATCATTCAGAATACTTCCGAAAAGAAGTCCCATTCCGATATACACGGCACACGTCGGCACCACTAAAAGAAGCGCAAAAACAACGCCAAGGGAAAGCTTAAGTCCGAAAATTGTTGCCGCAAGATAGCAAACGATGCTCTGCAGAACACCGAGAGGTATAAGCGGCAGAGTATATCCTATAATAAAATCGAGTGCCGTCATAGGCGTTGTATAAAGCCTTGACATAAATGCCGAGCTTCTGTCCTTGGAAATGAGAAAACCCGAAAAAAGGGTCACAAAGGAGAGCCCGAAAACGGATATTCCGGGGGTAAGGTGCTCTATTTCAAAAAGGCTTACGGGAATGCTTCTCTGAATTGCCGAAAGAAGGAAAAGAAGGACGAGAGGAAATCCAAGGCCGAAGAAAAGCGTCAAGGGATCTCGGAGAATTTCTCTGAAGTTTCTCTTTGCAAAAACAAAAGCTCTCATTTTGTTTCCTCCCTTACGATTTTTATGAACGCATCCTCAAATCTATCAGAGGATGCGGCAGTCTTTATTCCTTCGGGCGTTCCGCATATAAGCAGCTTTCCGTCCTTCATAATTCCCACTCTGTCTGAAAGCGCCTCTGCCTCCTCCATATAGTGAGTTGTGAGAATAACCGTCATTTTTCCTTTGAGGCCTTCTATTATATCCCAAAGCTCACGCCTTGATATAACGTCAAGTCCGAGGGTCGGCTCGTCGAGAAACAGTATCTTCGGCTCACTTATGAGAGACATGGCGATGCTGAGGCGGCGCTTCATACCTCCGGACAGCTTCCCTGCCTTTTTATTTTTCGTTTTTTCATAATCTACAAGTGCCGAAAGTTCCTTTATTTTTTCTTTTTGTTTTTCCTTTGAAAAGCCGTAAAGGTCGCATATCAGCTCAAGGTTCTCACCCACCGTAAGCCCTGATGCCACGGCGGTTTCCTGGGGTGAAACGCCTATTATTCGCTTTATCTTTTCGGCATCCGTCAAAACACTTTTTCCGTCAAGAAAAGCCTCTCCTCCCGTGGGGCGTGTAAGGCAGGAGAGCATTTTAACGGTGGTTGTCTTCCCTGCGCCGTTTACACCTAAAAGAGCAAAAAGCTCACCTTCTTTAACCGTAAGATCAAGAGCGTCAACGGCTACAGTATCTTTATATTTTTTCGTAAGCTTTACTGTTTTTATTGCATCCATAATTTAACCTCTGCTTTCAAACCGTGCCCTCAGACCTTGATAAATATCTGTAAGCATAAGACTTACAAGCTCCGTATCAAGCTCAAGATAATCCGTTGCGATCATTGCGGCGATACCGTGCACGCATGACCACATCTCAAGATGAAAGAGCTTTGCATCCTCGTGAGATATACCTACGTTTCCCATTATCATTTTTACGATGGGCTCTATCTCATCATCACTCTTGTTCTCAAAGGTACGGTCACGCATAAACAGAAGGGTAAAAAGCTCCCTCTCCTCTTTTGCAAAACGGATATATGCCATACCGCTTGCTTTGTAAGCAGGATAATTTCCCTTTTCGATCTCGTCTTTTGTAAATCCGCCGTATATCACAGCGGCTCTTTTTATTACTTCTCCCCGAAGCTCTTCCATATTTTCAAAATTTGAAAACAAAGGCTGAGTTGAACACCCGAGAGCCTTTGCAAGATTTCTGGAATTGAGGGCATCTTCCCCCTTTTCTCTTACAAGCTCCGTTGCGGCGCAGATTATCTCTTCTTTCTGTATCTTTATTTTAGGCGGCATTTCCGACCTCCATAACAAATGATATATAACACTTGTTATATTATCACATTCCAGCAAAAAAGTCAAGCACTTTCCGTCAATTCTGCTTGAAAGAAAAAGGAAAGTGTAGTATACTGTTTCCATAAAAACCTTTTGATACGCGAGGTAACGTTATGAAGAAAGTACTAATAGTCGTAGACATGCAGAAGGACTTTGTTGACGGAGCTCTCGGCACTGCCGAAGCCGTTTCCATAGTTGAGGGCGTATGCAAAAAAATTGAAAATTTTGACGGCGATATCTTCGTCACCTACGACACACATTTTGAAAACTATATGGAGAGTGCCGAAGGCAAAAAGCTTCCCGTCCCCCACTGCATAAAGGGCACCGACGGCTGGAAGCTTGATAAAAAGGTTCAGAGAGCCCTTGATAAAAAAGTGTACAGAGAGATAGAAAAGATCACCTTCGGCTCCGTCTCCCTTCCGCACATTCTGGGAAAAGAATACGATATGAACGATACCGAGATCGAACTTATCGGACTTTGCACCGACATCTGCGTTGTTTCAAACGCTCTTCTTCTGAAGGCAAGCTTTCCCGAAGCTCCTATATCAGTTGACGCATCCTGCTGTGCGGGAGTTACTCCCGAAAGCCACAATGCCGCTCTTCAGACAATGAAAATGTGCCAGATAGATATTATCTGACAAGGCGTATTAAAAAAATACGGCGAAGCTATTGAATTTAATAAAATTATATAGTATAATTTATACGTGGACATATTTGTCCGACTGACAAAAAAGTTAAATTTATTTCAAGTTAAAGGAAAAAGCTATGAAAAAGATCATTTGCAAAGTTGAGTACGACACAGAAAATGCTGAACTCGTTCAGAAGTTC
This sequence comes from Oscillospiraceae bacterium, assembly GCA_015063695.1. Classification (GTDB taxonomy): domain Bacteria; phylum Bacillota; class Clostridia; order Oscillospirales; family CAG-272; genus RUG14199. Next base: position 43,028 of record SVTQ01000009.1, on the reverse strand, counting down.
ACAAGCGGCGAGCTCGGTGACCCCGCAGGCTACGAAGAAAGCCTTTACGTAACGGAAGCAGGCAAGTTCTTCCTCTACACAAACGGCGGCGCTGACTCCATTTACCCCGAAGAAAACATCAAGAGAATGTCTGCTGCAAAAGCTGACGAATGGAAGGCTGCTCACTAAGAAAAAAACATAAAACGGTGAATGATTCGTGGGATATTCCTTTGTAAGACCTATGGTCCCCCCCGAAACACCACTCTAAACACAGAAGCGGCAAAGGTCTCCTTTGCCGTTTTCTGTTATCCACACAAAGAAAGGAGAACTTCGCCAATGAAAAGCATTCGCAAAAACGCCCTTATCCTTCTTTCGGGAACTGCTGCGGCTTTAATTCTTGAAGCGCTTCCCTTCGGAGCGGTCCTTAATTTTGCAACCCCCGACGGTGAGACAATAAGAAAAACCTTTTCCTATTTCTCCCCGATTGCATACGGATACGCAAATTTTGCACCTTTACTAACGGCACTTTTTACCTGCTGGCAAATTATTTTTTGCGTTGTAGCTTTGATTTCTCAAAAGAAAAATCATCTAAGGCTCATATCGCGAACATCACTTCTCCCCGTGATCACTTCTATTCTACCTCTGATCTCTTACTTTTCCGTGACAGCATTGTTTATCTCGCTTATACTCATCCTTGTTTTTATCCTCTCGATTATCTTCCAAAAGCAAAGCAAATAATAAAATAAAAGTTATCACATACGGAGGACAAAAAATTGAACTTCAATCCCAACAGCAATTTTATGTACATAATAGCGGTGGGCGTCATTATTTTCGTTCTTGCCCAGTCCGCTTTTTTCCTTATTAAGGCATGGCGCCGCGGTAAAGAGCTCGGCATCGACAAGAGCAAGCTCAAAAAGACCGTTATTTCCACTGCGGTCTTCACCCTTGCGCCTGCCGCTTCCATTCTTATCGGCGTTATCACCCTCTCCAAGTTCCTCGGAATTCCCCTTCCCTGGATCAGAATGAGCGTTATCGGGGCTCTCACCTATGAGCTTCCCGCCGCAACCTCAACCGCAAATGCCCTGGGAATTTCCCTCTCCGAAATGGTAAAGGACCCCAAGGTGTTCACAGCTATCGCATGGGTCATGACTCTCGGCATTCTCCCCAGTATTATCCTTCCTCCCCTTCTTATGAAGAAGATAAGAGGCGGCATGGTAAAGCTTCAGAGCAAGGATGCCCGTTGGAGCGACATCTTCATGACCGCCATGTTCCTCGGTATGATATCCGCCTTCCTCGGAATGGTGTTTGCCGATATCAGAAGCGGACTTGCAGGTCTTATTCCCATATTTGTGCTGCTCGTTTCCGCCGCCGTTATGGGTATCTGCGGAATTCTCATAAAGAAATGCAACATGAAATGGCTTGAGACCTATGCTATGGCGATCAGCATGGTTGCCGCAATGGTATTCGCCGCTGTTATCACCCCCATCATCGGATAAGGAGGAATACGGAAATGAAGAAAAACGAAAGAAATTATCTTAAAGAAATAGATATGTACGGCAAGCTGTGGATATGGACTGCGGCAGTTGTGGTTCTCATGGTTCCCATAATAATTTGTCTTAAATATAACGCATGGCCCGAAGCTACGGCAGTTTTCAAGGGACTTCTCGGTGTTGCTCCCATCTACTGGACGGTAGGTGTAATTGAAGTTATCACCTACACCCCCATGCTCGGCATTGGCGGCACCTACCTTGCATTCGTTACGGGTAACCTTACAAGCCTTAAAGCTCCCAGTGCCCTGAATGCCATGGAAAATGCAGAAGTAAAGCCCGGAAGCGAAGAGGGAGAAGTCATCTCCACCATCGCTATTGCAACGTCCTCAATCGTAACAACAATAGTTATCGCTCTCGGCGTATGTCTTCTCACAGTTATCTCTCCCATTCTCGACTCCCCCGCTCTGAAGCCTGCCTTTGACAATATTCTCCCCGCCCTCTTCGGAGGCCTCGGCGTAGTTTATATCAGCAAGAACTGGAAGCTCTCCGTTGCCCCCATCATATTCATGATCGCCCTCTTCACAGCGGTTCCCTCTCTTGCAAGCTCCGTCGGCGTTCTTGTACCCGTAGGCGTTCTTATAGCACTCGGCGCAGGAAGAATAATGTATAAGAAAGGTTGGGTAAAATAATGCCTGTACTTCTTGCAGTTTTAGCTCTTGTCGTTATATTCCTTGCAGTTATCCTTATAAGAGCCGCTCTTTTCCGTCCCCGTCTAAACAAACACGAGGGTCCCTTTGAGGAGATATCTCTCGACAATGAAAAGATAGTCTCCGACATGGCGGAAATGATACGCTGTAAGACCGTTTCTCACCGCGATCACTCCCTTGAAGACAAAGGCGAATTTGAAAAATTTCAAAAACTTCTGATTGAAAGATTTCCTCTTATTCACGAAAAATCCGAGCTTCGACATATAGGCAGAAACGGACTGCTCTATCATATAAAAGGCAAAAGCAGTGACAAACCCTCCGTCTGTATGGCACACTACGACGTTGTTCCCATAGAAGAAGAGCTCTGGACAAAGCCTGCCTTTGACGGCCTTATTGAAGACGGATTTATATGGGGCCGCGGAACCCTTGACACAAAAGGAACACTCTGCGGACTTATGGAAGCCCTTGAAAAGCTCCTCTCCGAAGGCTATATTCCCGAAAACGACCTCTATCTCTCCTTCTCGGGAGAAGAGGAAATTGACGGCGACTCCTGCGCCGACATCGTTTCCTATCTGGGGGAAAAAGGCATCTCCCCTGCCATCGTAGTTGACGAGGGCGGAGCAGTCGTTGACAACGTTTTCCCCGGCGTAAAGAAACGCTGCGCTCTTATCGGCATCGCAGAAAAGGGCGGCCTTAACCTTGATTTTTCCATCAGATCAAGCGGCGGGCACTCCTCAACACCTCCTGCAGATCCCGTTACCGCAAAGGTTGCAAAAGCAATATGCAGACTTCAGAAAAAGCCCTTCCGCCGCCATCTTTCAAAGGCTGCGGCTGAGATGTTCGACACTCTCGGAAGACACTCCTCCTTTGCTCTCAGAATTATTTTTGCAAACCTCTGGTGCTTCCTGCCCCTTCTTGACCTCATTGCCTCAAAGATGGGCGGCGAGCTCAACGCAATGGTGAGAACCACGGCGGCAGTAACAAAGCTCTCGGGAAGCAGCGCCTATAACGTTCTCCCTCCCAAGGCGGGCTTTGGCGTAAATATGCGCCTTATGGAAGGGGATTCCATTGAAGACGCGAAAAACTATATCAGACGCGTTACTAAAGAAAAGGATGCCGAGATCACCGTCGTAAGCGGAACCGAAGCATCTCCCTGCTCCGATACCGATAATCCAGAGTGGAAAAAGCTGACATCTGCCATCGGCGAGACCTGGCCCGAGGCAATCGTTTCCCCCTATCTTATGATGGCGTGCAGTGACTCCCGTAACTACTGTGATATCAGTGACAGAGTTTACCGCTTCTCTGCCATGTACCTTTCAAAAGAAGAAAGAGGCATGATCCACGGAAACGACGAAAGAATATCCATCGACACTCTTGTGAAGACCGCAGAATTCTACGTCCGTCTCCTGAAAAAGCTGTAATTTTCCGATAGAACAGAAATTTAAGACACGATTATACTTTTTTAACCACTTATAAATTATATAATCTATTATGGTAGCATTCCCTTTGTGCACACGCACAAAGGGAAACTGCCCCGAAAAGCCCGTATCGGAGGTTTTTCAGGACAGTTTCCCTGAAAAAAGCAACCTACATATCTCAAAAATGCAAAGGAGAAACCTATGCTTGAACTTCGTAAAATCGTAAAGGACTATCCTGCAGGTGACGGCACGGTTCATGCCCTGAAGGGTGTTTCACTGAATTTCAGAAAAAGTGAATTTATTGCCATTCTCGGCCCCTCGGGCTGCGGCAAGACCACCATGCTCAATATCATCGGCGGTCTTGATAAATACACCAAAGGTGACCTTGTGATAAACGGCCGCTCCACAAAAGAATACCGTGACCGCGATTGGGATGCTTACCGCAACCATTCCGTAGGATTTGTATTCCAGAGCTATAACCTTATCCCCCACCAGAGCGTTCTTCAGAACGTTGAGCTTGCCCTCTCCCTTTCGGGCGTTTCCAAGCGCGAGAGAAGAAAGAGAGCAAAGGAAGCTCTTGCGGCAGTGGGGCTTGAAACACAGCTGAGAAAGAAGCCGGGCGAAATGTCGGGCGGTCAGATGCAGAGAGTTGCCATAGCACGCGCGATCGTCAACAACCCCGATATTATTCTTGCGGACGAACCCACGGGCGCTCTTGACAGTGAAACCAGCGTGCAGGTCATGGATATCCTCAAAAAGATATCCGAAGAGAGACTTGTAATCATGGTAACCCACAACCCCGACCTTGCGGAAAAATATGCCACAAGAACGGTGCGTATGCTTGACGGCGAGATAATCTCCGACTCCGCTCCCGTAGCTGATGAAGAGCTTCCGAAAGCAGAAGAGAAAAAAGGCAAAAAGAAAAAGCGCGAAAAGCTTCCCTCCCTTTCCTTCGCAACCTCCTTCGGGCTCTCCCTCAAAAACCTCTTTACAAAGAAGGGGCGCACGGTTCTGACCTCCTTCGCAGGAAGCATCGGCATCATCGGTATCGCACTTATTTACGCAGTTTCCCAAGGTACCACAAACTACATCAACGCAGTTCAGGAGGACACTCTTTCCTCCTATCCTTTGACCCTCGAATCAACCCACATGGATATGGGCTCCCTTATGCAGACCTTTATTGAAACTGCCGAGGCAAGTGAGGATCACGACCTTGATGCGGTATATCTGAAGCATGCGGCATACGATATGGTAAATGCCCTCAATAACACTGAAGCAAAGGAAAATGACCTTGCGGCTTTCAAGGAATATATTGAAGGCAGACTCGCATCCGACAGCGAGGAAGACGAAGACATAAAAGAGGCGATAAGCGGAGTTCAGTACACCTACAACATGAATATGCCCGTTTACACTAAGGATGCTGAAGGCAACGTAATTCTTTCCGACACGGAAGAGCTGATGCGCGAGATACTTATGAAGTATTTCGGCAAGATGATGTCATCCTCCTCCGACAGCGAGGAAAGCTCTTCCGACAGCTCAAGCATGATGTCAATGTTCACAACAGGACAGAATACAATGGGATTCTGGCAGGAAATGCTCCCCGGTGACGACGGCTCTCCCGTCAGCGACCTTCTTCTCAAGCAATATGATCTGATCGACGGCTGGTGGCCCACCGCCTACAACGAAATTGTAATAGTTGTGGACGAAAACAACGAGATCGACGATATGACCCTCTACGCACTCGGTCTTACCACCAAGGCGGAGATAGATAAAATAGTCGATGCCGCAGTTAACGGCGAAGAGGTTCCCTTCGAACTCAAGAGCTGGAGCTTTGAAGAGATCCGCTCCATGGAATTCAGAACCGTTCTAAGCGCCGATTGCTACACCTACGACGAGATAAGCGGAACGTATACCGACCTTAGAAACACAAATGCAGGTCTCAAATACCTTTACGACAACGGCATCCCCCTCAAGGTAACGGGTATCATCCGCCCCTCTGAGGATGCTGTATCCTCAATGCTGTCAGGCTCTATTGCCTACACCTCCCTTCTCACGGAGCATATTATCGAAAGCGCCGCTGATACCTCTGCCGTAAAGGCACAGGCAGAGACCCCCGACATTGATATCTTCACGGGACTTCCCTTCAAGGAGGTTACGGGAAGTATGACGGGCTCGGAAAAAGAAGCTGAATTCAAGGCATACGTTGAAAAGCTTGACACGGCTAAAAAAGCCGAGGCTTACGTAAAGATAATGTCTATTCCCTCCGACGAATACCTTGAACAAAGCGTTGCAGGGGCACTTTCTCAGATGGACAGAGCGAAAATGGAAGAGACACTTCTCACCTTTATTTCTCAGCAGACCTCCATGAACAAAGACGATCTTTCGGAATACGTTTCCGAAATGACAGACGATGAACTCACCGAAATCTTCGAAGAAATGATATCCGAGCAGGTAAGAGCTCAGTACGCAGAGGGTGTTGCCCTTCAGATGGCGGAAACTCCCGCTGAACAGCTTGCACTCGCTCTTGACATGGCTATTGATACCTACACCGAAGAGCAGTGCGCCGTATATCACGACGAGGTTCTGGTGTTCTCCGACTCCTCCTATGAGGACAATATGAGAATACTCGGAAACGTTGACAAAAACGATCCCTTCAGCATCAATCTCTACGCTTCCTCCTTCGAAAACAAGGACGTTATCGAAGAGGTTATCACTGAATATAACGAAGGAGTTGACGAGCTCTCCAAAATCAGCTATACCGACTACATCGGTATTATGATGTCCTCTATCACCACCATCATCAATGCTATAACCTACGTTCTTATTGCATTCGTATCAGTCTCCCTTATCGTTTCTTCAATAATGATAGGCGTTATAACCCTCATTTCCGTTCAGGAAAGAACTAAGGAGATAGGAATTCTGCGCGCCATCGGTGCATCCAAGCGCAACGTCTCCTCCATGTTCAATGCGGAAACGGTCATCATCGGATTTACATCGGGTCTTCTCGGTGTCCTTGTGACTTACGCACTTTGCATTCCCATAAATCTTATTCTCCATGCAGTGACGGGCATCGGCAACCTCAGTGCAGAGCTTCCCCTCCCCGTTGCAGTAATACTCGTTGTTATAAGCGTCCTTCTGACCCTCATCTCGGGTATCATCCCGTCAAGAAGCGCTGCCAAAAAGGACCCCGTAGTCGCCCTCAGAACAGAATAAAAGCATACTTTTAAAAAAGCATACTTTAAAAAGGAAAATCAAATGAAAACAAGTTCAAAATCCCTTCTGAAGATCGGAATCGGAATTTTCATTCTATTTCTCGCCGTTTACTATTGGAGCGGTGTGTCGGGTATTATCCTGACACTCGTTAAAGGCGGTAAGGCCCTTCTCGCAGGTGCCGCCGTGGCATATATCATCAACATTCTGATGAGCTTTTACGAAAGACACTACTTTCCCAAAAAGAGCCACACAGGATTTGTAAAAGCAACACGCACTCCCGTCTGCATGATAGCTGCGGTGCTGTCTCTGCTTTTGATAATAGCTCTTGTTACGGGTATCGTTATCCCTCAGTTTATCGACTGTATCAGAACTCTTATCAACATGATTCCCCCCGCTATGGAAAAGCTCGAAAAAAACACGCTGTTCTCAAAACTTATTCCCGAATATATTTCAAGCGCCCTTGAAAAAATGAACTGGGAAAACACAATATCAAAAGCCATCGATATTGCTAAAAACAGTCTCGGCGGAGTTGTGGGCGGAATTACGGTAGTTGTTTCAACCTTTTTCTCGGGCATTATTACGGTAGTTGTCAGTCTCATTTTTGCTTTTTATATCCTTCTCAGCAAAAAAAGACTTGGATCACAGGCAAACGCCCTCGTTGACACCTATCTTCCCGAAAAGTGGAACAGCCGTTTCAGATATACCGTAGGACTGCTTGACGGATGCTTCCATAAGTTTATCGTCGGTCAGTGCATTGAAGCGGTCATACTCGGTGTCCTCTGCTTTATCGGCATGAGCATATTCCGCTTCCCCTACGCTCCCATGATAGCGGCTCTTATCGGTCTTACCGCTCTCATTCCCGTTGCAGGTGCATATATCGGTGCAGGAGTGGGCGCATTTATGATACTTACCGTATCCCCACAGAAGGCTCTTCTCTTCCTCGTATTTATTATCGTCCTTCAGCAGCTTGAAGGAAACCTTATTTACCCCAAGGTCGTCGGAACCTCCATCGGACTTCCCGGACTTTTCGTGCTTGCGGCAGTTACGGTGGGCGGTGCCCTCGGCGGAGTTCTCGGTATGCTTGTGAGCGTACCTCTTACGGCGGCAGTATATCAGGCTATCCGCGACAACGTAAAGAAACGAAAAGAAGAAAAAGCGGCAAAAAAAGCCCCCCAAGAGGCTGAAACCGAATAAAGTTTTTAAAAAATTATGACATAAGGAGGAACTATGAACAGCTTTACAGCGGCACTGTCATCGGTTATCGTAATGCTCATTTATGCAGTACCGGGATTTTTGCTTATAAAAACGAAGCTTGTATCAAAAGACTCCATATCGTCTTTTGCCAGACTGCTGATGTTCGTTTGCTCGCCTGCTCTTGTTATTTATTCCGTGAGCAGAGTTGAATACTCACCGAAAATGGCACTTGAGCTTCTTATAGTTCTTGTCTTTCTCCTTGTTTTTCAAGGCGGAATGCTGTTTATCGCATACCTCATTCTGAAAAAGAAAATGACGGATGCGAAATACCGCATCTTTGCTCTTGCAACCTGCCTTGCAAACTGCGCATTCATGGGTGTCCCAGTCCTTGAAGCACTCCTTCCGGACTATCCCGAAGCAGTTGCCTTTTCTGCTATGGCATCCCTTGCTCTCAATATTCTGGGTTGGACCGTTGCCTCCTTTATCATAACGGGAGACCGACGGCACATGAGCGCCAAAAAAATACTTTTAAATCCGACAACTCTCGCCCTTGCGGCAGTTCTCCCCGTATTCTTCTTCAGCATTGACATTCCTCCGATGTTCGATGGAATTATCTCACTGCTGGGCAGGATGTCAACTCCCATGTGCATGATAATAATGGGAATGAGACTTGCAACTTCCACCTTCAAAAACGTTTTCGGAAGCTTCTCTCAGTACGTTGTGATCGCAATAAAACAGCTTGTATTCCCCCTTATTTGTCTGCTCCTTCTCGCGCTTATCCCCATTGACGGAAGTATCAAAAAAACGGTCTACATAATGATGTGCTGTCCCGTTGCAAGTGTAGTTCTGAACTTCGCGGAAATGCTTGGAGAGGGGCAGAAGGAAGCGGCAAACCTGGTGCTTCTCGGCACACTGCTCAGCACTGCCACGATCCCGCTCATGGTGCTTTTCATCTGAATTCGATAAATAATTTTGATTTTCACAAAAAACTGCCGCAAAAAACGGCAGTTTTTTTCATGAAAGTATGGAATATCCTTTGATTTTATGGTAGAATATAATGAATTATAATATTTTCAGGACAGAAATCATATAATATGATTATTCTGCCCGATAAGTAACACTCACATTATTTTAATAATCCCCGACATATTAAGGAGAAAATAATGAACAAGATAACAATAATCGGAACAGGAAGCGTTGGTTCAACCATTGCATACACACTCTCCATTCAAGGACTTGCCGACGAGATCGTAATGATAGATATAAACGGAGAAAAAGCCGTAGGCGAAGCTCTTGACATCCGTCAGGGTACACCCTTCTGCAGCTCCTGCTCCGTTTACGCAGGAAGCTACGAGGATGCCGTAAACTCCAATATTGTGATCATAACCTCTGGCGTTGCAAGAAAGCCCGGTCAGTCCCGTCTTGACCTTGCTCAGACCAACGTCAACATCCTCAAGAGCATTATCCCCGAAATAACGAGATACTGCCCCGATTCAACGTACGTTATCGTAAGCAATCCCGTTGATATCCTCACCTATACATTCTGCAAGCTTTCGGGAATTCCCGAGGAGAGAGTTATCGGTTCGGGTACTATCCTCGATACGTCAAGACTCCGTTCACGTCTTTCCGAATATTATTCCATCAACCAAAAAAACGTTCACGCCTACGTTCTCGGCGAGCACGGAGACTATTCTTTTATCCCGTGGTCCCTTGTAAATATCTCCAACGTCCCCGTTGAAGAATACGGCGCCTCCATTCTCCATCCGGACACCATCTTCCCCGAATTCAACAGAGCCGAGCTCGAGGATTACGTGCGCAAATCGGGCGCAAGAGTAATCGAGCGAAAGGGCGCGACATATTACGCCGTTTCCGTTTCCGTCTGCCACATCTGCAAGTGCCTTCTCAGCGGCATTGATACGACGCTTACGGTCTCAACAATGCTTCACGGAGAATACGGCATAAGCGACGTTTGCCTCAGCCTTCTCAACGTAGTCGGACCCAAGGGTGCCCACAGCAAGGTGCTTCTTAAATTCAATGAAGAAGAGATTGCGGCTCTCCGCAACAGCGCCGACTGTCTGAAGGCGGTCATCGCAGAGCTCACCATATAACCCGTTCTCACCCCAATATAACTTAAAAGGAGCCCGAACACTTGAATATCCTTCATATGAAATATGCGATCGAGGTCGCAGAGGTCGGCTCACTGAGCAAGGCGGCGGAAATTCTGCTTATAGCCGCACCCAATATAAGCCGTTCAATAAAAGAGCTTGAGGCGGATATCGGCATTACTATTTTTGACCGCAGTGCAAAAGGAATGGAGCTCACACCCGAAGGAAAGGAATTCATTATTGTCGCCAAGGACATCATAACGCGAATTGAAAATGCGGAAAAGATGTACAAGCAGGGCGCACGCCAAAAGCAGAAATTCTCCATTTCCGTTCCCAGAGCAAGTTATATTTCAGAGGCGTTTGCAGATTTTTCAAAGAAGCTTACCGATGCTCCCGTCGAAATTTTCTATAAAGAAACCAATTCACAGCATACCATCAAGAATATTCTTGAGCACGACTATAAGCTGGGCGTAATACGTTATGCAGAGAACTACGAAAAGTATTTTAAATCAATGCTTGACGAAAAGGATATGGTCTATGAGCTTGTAACGGAGTTCACCTATTCTCTTGTAATGAGTGTTGACTCTCCTCTGGCATCAAAGGAGACCATCACCTTTGACGATCTTACAGATTATATTGAAATAGCCCATGCGGACCCCTACGTTCCTCTCATGCCCCTCTCAAAGGTTATAAAAGAGGAGCTTCCCGAGTCCATAGAAAAAAGAATTTTCGTGTTTGAGAGAGCAAGTCAGTTTGACCTTCTTTCAACAAATCCGAAAACTTTCATGTGGGTCTCTCCAATCCCTCATCCTCTTCTCAACCGTTACGGTCTTGTCCAGAGAAAATGCGAAGAAAACAAGAAAGTGTATAAGGACTACATCATATATAAAAAAGATTATGAGCTCACCACCCTTGACCACCTGTTTATAACGGAGCTTTTCGAAACGAAACGCAAATACTGCTCCGATTGACACATTTCAAGAAAAGTAAAACTGCTCCGATCGGCACGAAGAAGCTTTCGCTGCCCCTCGGGGCTTTTCTTTTTCGTCTTTCGGAAAACGCAAATTTCCCAAAAACGGACAAATTACATATTTTTTATCGGATATACAGTTTTTTTCTAAAGAATATTCTAAATAATATATAAAAACCGATTGCAAAATTCACACTTATATTCTATAATATATTATAATAGAGTAAGTATGGCCGAATACAGGAAAGGTCCTTTGCGGCCCCTCTATTTTAACACAGTTTATAATTAATAAATAACACATACAGAAGGGAAAGTTATTATGGAATACCGTATTGAACATGACTCCATGGGAGAGATCAAAGTACCCGCAGACCGTCTTTGGGGCGCTCAGACACAGAGAAGCCACGAAAATTTTGAGATCGGTGTCGGCATTGAGATAATGCCCCGCGAAATTACACACGCTTTCGGAATTCTCAAAAAGGCGGCAGCTCTTGCAAACGCGGCGCTTCGTCCCGAAAAGATGACCGAAGAAAAGCTCTCCGCAATAAGCGCTGCCTGCGATGAAGTTATAAGCGGAAGCCTGAATGACCACTTCCCTCTCGTTGTATGGCAGACAGGAAGCGGCACACAGTCCAACATGAACGCAAACGAGGTTATCGCAAACCGCGGTAATCAGATCGCTGACAAAAAGCTCCTTCATCCCAACGATGACGTTAACATGAGCCAGTCCTCCAACGACACCTTCCCCACGGCAATGCATATAGCCGCTGTGCTTATGGTAGAGGATAAGCTTATCCCTGCGGTAAACGAGCTTATCGCAACCTTCATCCGCCTCGAGGCTGAAAACGACGACGTTGTAAAGAGCGGACGTACACACCTTCAGGATGCAACTCCCATCAAGTTCAGTCAGGAGATAAGCGGCTGGCGCTCAAGCCTTGAAAAGGACGTAAAGCTTTTGAAGCTTGCTCTCGATCCCCTTCGCGAGCTCGCTCTCGGCGGTACAGCAGTGGGTACAGGTCTTAACACTCCCGCAGGCTTTGACACAAAGGTTGCTGAAGAGGTTTCAAAGCTTACAGGCAAAGAATTCGTAACGGCAGACAACAAATTCCACGCCCTCACCTCCAAGGATGAGCTTGTATTCGCTCACGGCGCAGTAAAGGCTCTCGCCGCTGACATGATGAAAATAGCAAACGATATCCGTTGGCTGGCAAGCGGTCCCCGCGTCGGTCTCGGAGAGATCACAATTCCCGAAAACGAACCCGGCTCCTCCATCATGCCCGGCAAGGTCAACCCCACCCAGTGCGAAGCAGTTACAATGGTAGCCGTTCAGGTAATGGGTAACGACGCGGCAGTTTCCTTCGCCGCTTCTCAGGGCAACTTTGAGCTCAACGTGTTCATGCCCGTTTGCATCTACAACTTCCTTCAGTCTGCAAGACTTCTTGCCGAAGCTATCGTCTCCTTCAACAAGAACTGCGCAGTAGGAATTAAAGCAAACCGCGAAAAGATGCACGATAACCTTCATAACTCTCTTATGCTGGTTACAGCTCTCAATCCCTATATCGGTTATGAAAATGCCGCAAAGACGGTAAAGAAAGCCTTCAAGGATAACATTTCTCTGAAGGAAGCATGTGTTGAGCTGGGCTTCCTCACAGCTGAAAGATTTGACGAAGTATTCCATCCCGAAAAAATGGTCTGACAGGAGGTCACCCGATGAAAGTAAGCTATTTCCCCGGCTGTACACTGAAGAACAAGGCAAAAGTGCTTGACGAATATGCACGTAAATGCGCTGAGGTTCTCGGTGTAACTATGGAGGAGATCGAAAACTGGCAGTGTTGCGGCGGCGTGTTCACAACGGCTGCTGACGAGGTTGCCACTAAGCTTTCCTCCGTGCGTATTCTGAGGGCGGCATCCGTAAAGGGTCAGCCCCTTGTTACGGTATGCTCTGCTTGCCACAACGTTGTGAAGCAGACAAACCACGCAATGAATACAAATAAAGAATTTGCAGATAAAGTTAACCGCTACATGGCAAATGAAGGTATCTACGACGGTGATACCGAAATTTACCACTACCTCGAGCTTCTCCGTGACGTTGTCGGCTACGATAAGCTGAGGGAAAAGGTCGTAAATCCCCTCAAGGGCAAAAGAATTGCCGCTTATTACGGATGCCTTCTTCTCAGACCCGGCTCCGTAATGAGAATGGACGACCCCGAAAATCCTTCCGTCATGGAAGACCTCATCCGCGCTATGGGTGCCGAGCCCGTCGTCTTCGCAAACAGAAACGAATGCTGCGGCGGTTACGTCCTTACGGAAAGTCCCGAATTTGCCAAAAAGAGAAGCCTTGATATCGCATCCAACGCCAAGGCTCAGGGCGCAGAGATGATCATCACAGCTTGTCCTCTCTGTAAGTACAACCTTCAGAAAAACGGATGCGATATTCCCGTTGTTTACTTTACCGAGCTTCTTGCAGAAGCCCTTGGTGTAAAGGAGGGCGAAAATGAATAACAAACAGCTCAAGGAAGAGATCATCCGCATAAGCGGAGCAAAACCCAAAAAGTGCATGAAGTGCGGCAAGTGCACAGCCACATGCCCCGCTTTCGATGAGATGGAATACCATCCTCATCAGTTTGTAAGCATGATAGAAAACGAAGACATCGAGCCTCTCATGAAAAGCGAGTCTCTCTACAGATGTCTCACCTGCTTTGCATGCGTTGAAAGATGCCCCCGCGGCGTTGAGCCTGCAAGGCTCGTTGAAGCGGTTCGCCTTCTCACCGTCCGTCAGAAGGGAAAGAACCGTCTCACACCTGATATGATCCCCGATATGCTTGACGAAGATATGCCTCAACAGGCGCTTGTCAGCGCATTCAGAAAATATACTAAGTAAGGAGGAAAAAACAGATGCAGAGAATAGGCGTTTTCGTATGCTGGTGCGGCAGTAACATTGCAGGCACGGTCGACGTAAAGCAGGTTGCTGAAGCGCTTAAGAGCGAACCCGGTGTAGTTTTTTCCACCGAGTACCAGTATATGTGTTCTCAGGCAGGTCAGAACCTTATTATCGACGCCGTAAAAGAGCATAAACTCACAGGCGTTGTTGTCTGCTCCTGCTCTCCCCGTATGCACGAAGCGACCTTCCGCAAAACTGCGGCGGCGGCAGGCCTCAACCCCTACATGGTTGAGATCGCAAATATCCGCGAGCAGTGCTCATGGGTACATAAGGATATGATAATAGGTACGGAAAAGGCAATTATTCTGGGCAAAGCGGCAGTTGCTAAGGTCAACCTTAACGCTCCCCTTACACCCGGCGAGTCCCCCGTTACCAAGAGAGCCCTCGTTATCGGCGGCGGCATCGCAGGTATCCAGACAGCTCTCGATATTGCGGACGCAGGCTTTGAAGTTGACATCGTTGAAAAGAAGCCCACTATCGGCGGTAAGATGGCACAGCTCGATAAGACCTTCCCCACCCTTGACTGCGCGGCTTGTATCCTCACTCCTAAAATGGTTGACGTTGCTCAGCACGAGAAGATCAGAGTTTTCTCTTACAGCGAAGTAACGGAGGTAAACGGCTTCGTAGGTAACTTCGAGGTTACGATTAAGAAAAACGCAAGATACGTAAAGGAAGACGTTTGTACAGGCTGCGGCATCTGTACCGAAAAATGCCCTCAGAAGAAGGTTCCCAACGAATTCAATCTGGGTATGGACATGCGTCGTGCGATATACATTCCCTTCGCTCAGGCAGTACCCAAGGTCGCAACCATCGACCCTAACTACTGTACAATGATGAAGACAGGTAAGTGCGGTGTTTGTGCAAAGGTCTGTACCGCAGGCGCTATCGACTATACACAGAAGGACGAATACATCGAAGAAAAGTACGGTGCAATCGTAGTTGCAACGGGCTTTAATCCCATCAGCATGGATAAGTTCGATGAATTCGCTTATAACCAGTCAAAGGACGTTATCACTTCTCTCGAATTTGAACGTCTCACCAACGCGGCAGGCCCCACAGCAGGAAAGCTTCTCCGTCCCTCCGACGGCAAGCATCCCGAGAAGATAGTCTTCGTTCAGTGCGTAGGCTCGCGCTGTGACTCCTGCGCCGAAAAAGGCAAGGAGTACTGCTCCAAGATCTGCTGTATGTACACGGCAAAGCACGCTATGCTCACCCGTGATAAGTATCCCGACACTGACGTTACCGTATTCTATATCGACGTGCGCACCCCCGGTAAGAACTTCGACGAGTTTTACCGCCGCGCAGTTGAAGACTACGGCGTGCAATATATCAAGGGCATGGTAGGTAAGGTCACTCCCGAAGGCGATAAGCTGAAGGTTCAGGCCTCCGACCTTATCGAAAACAAACAGCTCCATATCGATGCTGACCTGGTAGTTCTCGCGGCGGCGATCGAACCCGATAAGAGTGCGCGCCCCCTCGCTACAATGCTCACCGCAAGTATGGACACAAACGACTTCTTCACAGAAGCTCACCCCAAGCTCCGTCCCGTAGAGAGCCCCACGGCAGGTGTGTTCCTCTCAGGTGCTTGTCAAGGCCCGAAGGATATTCCCGAAACAGTTTCTCAGGCGGGAGCGGCTGCCGCAAAGGTCATCGGTCTCCTCGCTAAGGATAAGCTGACGGGTAACCCCTGCATCGCAAGCTCCGACGAGCTTATGTGTAACGGATGCTCCTCATGCGAAAAGGTATGCCCCTACGGAGCTATCACCTATCAGGATAAAGAATTCCGTATGCCCGACAGAACCACAAAAGTTCGCCGTGTTGCTTCCGTCAACCCTGCCGTGTGTCAGGGCTGCGGCTGCTGTACCGTTGCCTGTCCTTCGGGCGCAATGGATCTTCGCGGCTTCACTAATGAACAGATAATGGCGGAGGTAGATGCAATATGCAAGTAAAAGAATACAGACCCCTTATCGTAGCATTTTGCTGTAACTGGTGCTCTTACGCAGGCGCTGACCTTGCAGGTAACAACAGAGCAGATTATCCCGCAGAAGTAAAGATAATCAGAGTTCCATGCTCATGCCGTGTAAACCCCATGTTCATTCTTAAAGCCTTTCAGAGAGGCGCTGACGGAGTTATCCTTTGCGGATGCCACCCCGGCGACTGTCACTATACATCAGGCAACTACTATACAAGACGCCGTATGGCTATGCTCTTCTCCATGCTCGACTATCTCGGCATCGAAAGAGAGCGTACCCGTGTTGAATGGGTATCAGCGGCTGAAGGCGCAAAGTTTGCCGCAACAATGAACGACTTCGTAAAGAAGGTTACGGAGCTCGGTGAAAACAAGAGACTGGAGGATCTGAGATGCAAAAAGTAACAAGAGAGCAGCTTATCGAAAGAGCGGCGGCTTTATTTGCAGACGGCACTGTTTCCTCCGTTCTCGGATGGAAACGCGGTGAGTTTGATTACGATATCACTCCCGCCGTGTTTGAAAGCGCAGAAGAGCTTGAAAAAGAATTCGTCTGGAACGATTTTTGCGGAGCTAACTTCTCCAAATATCTCGTTTCAAAAACTGTCAAGGCGGAAGAAAAAATTCTTGTTTTTCTCAAGCCCTGTGATACCTACAGTTTCAATCAGCTTCTCACAGAGCACCGCTTTGACCGCGAAAAGGTGTATGCCGTCGGTATTCCCTGCGAAGGCATGGCGGATATCGAAAAGATAAAGAAAATAACAGGAGAAGGTATCGCAAAGATCGAGTGCGGCGAAAAGCTCGCTGTTACAACGATTTATAATGATGCTCCCGTGCCTGTTGATCCCTCGGACGTTCTCGCAGAACGCTGTGCAAACTGCAAGAGCAAAAAGCACGTAGCCTATGACGAACTCATCGGCGACGAAGGCGAAGTTGTAAGCTCTGCACGCTTTGACGAGGTTGAAAAGCTTGAGGCTATGACACCCGATGAACGTTTTGCATTCTGGCAGGGCGAGCTTTCACGCTGCATCCGTTGCAACGCATGCCGCGACGCGTGTCCCGCATGCACCTGCGAGGTCTGCGTATTCAATAACCCAAGATCCGGTGTTGAAAATAAGGCTCCCGCAAACAGCTTTGAAGAAAAAATGTTCCATATCATACGCGCATTCCACGTGGCAGGACGTTGTACCGACTGCGGCGAATGCTCCCGTGTTTGTCCTCAGAACATTCCTCTCCACCTTCTCAACCGTAAGTTCATCAAGGATATGAACGAATGCTACGGTGAGTATCAGGCAGGCGAAGAGGTGGGCACAAAGGCTCCCCTTGTGGACTACACAACGGAAGACCTTGAGCCCGGTGAGGTTTTTGACAGGAGGGATACAGATGCGTAAGTGTTCACTTGAAAATATAAATTCCGTTTTCGCAAAAATTGCGGAAAAGGCAGCTCTCTATCTCCCCGTAGACGGTGATGACGGAAAAGCATCATTCACTAAATGGGCGGAAGGCAAAGAATGGTCGGATGCCCTCAATACAGTAAGAAGCCCCAAGGACTTCTTCTTCCCTCAGGTTGAAGATCTTATGAGATTTAAGACCGAGGGTAAGAATATCGAAATTACGGATATAAGGGAAGAGAGCGAAGATTTCGTTATCTTCGGTGTGCGAGGCTGTGACGTAAAGAGCTTTGATATTCTCGACAGAGTTTTCCTCTCCGCCCCCGTTGACAGCTACTATGCTTCCCGCCGTGAGCACGGAATTATCGTTTCCGTAGCTTGCACAAGACCCTCCGAAACCTGCTTCTGCAAGTCTTTCGGAATTGACCCTGCCGCCCCCGCAGGCGACGTTACTTGCCGGAAGTGCGAAAAGGAGCTCTTCTGGCAGGCGAACACCGAAAAGGGCGAAGCGCTCCTCAAATCAATTGAAGAGTACACGGAAGAGTGTTCTTCCGAAGCAGTAGATGCAGTGACGGAAAAAATTAATAAAATCATGGCAAAGCTGCCCCTTGCCGGCCTTGACACAAAGGCATTCGGCGGCGGCAAAACAAAAGAATTCTTTGACAGACCCGAATGGGCAGAGCTTTCCGAAGCATGCCTCGGTTGCGGAACGTGTACCTTCGTTTGTCCCACGTGTCAGTGCTATGACATCAAAGACTTCAACACGGGAAACGGCGTTATCCGTTACAGATGCTGGGACTCCTGCATGTACTCCGAATTCACAAAAATGGCTCACGGAAACAACCGTCTCACACAGAAGGAACGCTTCCGTCAGAGATTTATGCACAAGCTTGTATACTACCCCGAAAATAACGACGGTCTGTTCAGCTGTGTAGGATGCGGACGCTGTCTGTCAAGATGCCCCATCTCCATGAATATCGTAAAAGTAATGAAAAAGCTGGGAGGGGAAAACTGATGAACAAATATGATGAAACCTTAATTCCCATGATAGGCGTTATAACCGACGTGCGTATCGACACACCCGATATCAAAACCTTCAGAGTGGTAACTCCCGACGGCAAGAAGGCATTTGATCACCGTCCCGGACAGTGCGCAATGCTATCCGTTCCCGGTGTGGGCGAGGCTATGTTCTCCATAACCTCCTCCCCCACAAACGAAGAATATATGGAATTCTCCATTAAAAAGTGCGGTTGTGTTACAGACTGGCTCCATCAGGCAGAGGTAGGTCAGCAGATAACAATAAGAGGCCCCTACGGCAATCCCTTCCCCGTTGACGACGTATTTGCAGGCAACAACATGCTCTTCATCGCAGGCGGTGTCGGTCTTGCACCTCTCCGTTCAGTTATCAACTACTGCCGCCATTTTCGCGACCGTTACGGAAAGATAGACATCGTTTACGGCTCAAGAAGTAAAGAAGACCTTCTTGACTATCAGGAGATCATCGACGAATGGACAAAGGACGAAAACGTAAACGTTTACCTTACCATCGACCGCGAACAGGAAGGCTGGGGCGGACACGTAGGCTTCGTTCCCAATTACGTTAAGGAACTCGGCTTTGACACGGATAAGATCGCCGTTCTCTGCGGTCCTCCCATCATGATCAAGTTCACCCTTGAAGGACTTGCCTCCCTCGGCTTTGAAAAGACACAGGTCTATACCACACTTGAGCTTCGCATGAAGTGCGGTGTAGGTAAATGCGGCAGATGTAACGTGGGCTCAAAATACGTATGTAAAGACGGTCCCGTATTCCGCTTCGACGAGATCGACGAGCTCCCCGACGAATATTAAGAAAGATTGGTGATACAAATGGAAAAGATGGTAAATATTTTTCTTTTCGGTAAGAAATACAGTGTACCTGAGAACCTGACCATCATGACTGCGATGGAATATGCAGGCTATCAGCTTGTACGCGGTTGCGGCTGCCGTAACGGATTCTGCGGTGCCTGTGCTACCATTTACAGAATTAAGGGGGACAATGAGCTTAAGGCTTGTCTCGCATGTCAGACAACCGTTGAAGACAATATGTATATAGCAACTCTTCCCTTCTTCCCCCTTGTTAAAAAGGTTTACGACGTTGAAAAGATCAGCACCAATGAATCTGTCATGATGCAGCTCTATCCCGAGATCTACGCTTGCGTAGGCTGTAACGCCTGTACAAAGGCTTGTACTCAGGATCTTAACGTTATGCAGTACATAGCATACGCCCAGAGAGGCGACTTTGAGGCTTGCGCCGAGGAGTCCTTCGACTGCGTAATGTGCGGAGTATGCTCCAGCCGCTGTCCTGCAGGTATCTCTCATCCTCAGGTCGCAATGCTTGCAAGACGTATCAACGGTAAGTACCTTGCTCCCGGCTGCGGTCATCTTGAAGACCGTGTAAAGGAAATAAACGACGGCACTTTCACGGAACTCATCGAGGCACTCATGCAGAAGCCCGTTGAAGAAATGAAAGAGCTTTACAACACACGCGAGATAGAAAAGTAAGGAGGAGAGACGTAATGTATTCCGAAAAGTATCAAGACTCCCTTGCGGCGGTTGCGGCGGCAAGAGCGGCAAACCTTGCTATGGAGCCTGCACGTATGACTGCAGAACAGAAGGAAACACTTCTGAAAACTTATCATCCCGACTATAAGGAAGAAGAGTTCTCCGTACTTGCTATCGGTCCCAATAAGGGAGACAAGGTTCCCCACGAGCTCTGCGAAATGCTTCAGGCTCACAGCAGAATTACCGCTGACAGTGTTGACCTTACACAGCCCGACTACGAATGTGACGTTCTTATTATCGGTGCAGGCGGCGCAGGTACAGCGGCGGCAATTGAAGCACACGAAGCAGGCGCTGACGTTCTCGTTGTAACAAAGCTCCGTATGGGCGACGCTAACACAATGATGGCAGAAGGCGGTATCCAGGCAGCCGATAAGCCGGGTGACTCTCCCGCTATCCACTTCGTTGACGCCTTCGGCGGCGGCCATTTTGCCGCAAAGCGCGAGCTTCTTGCAAAGCTCGTTTGCGATGCTCCCGAAGCTATCAAGTGGCTCTCCGATCTCGGTGTTGAATTTGATAAGGAAGCAGACGGCACAATGGTAACAACTCACGGCGGCGGTACTTCCCGTAAGCGTATGCACGCGGCAAAGGACTACTCAGGCGCTGAGATCATGAGAACCCTCAGAGACGAGGTTCTAAACCGCGGGATCCCCGTTGTTGACTTCACCTCTGCGATCGAGCTTATCCTTGACGAAAAGGGCAAGGCGGCAGGCGCAGTTCTTATGAACATGGAAACAAAGGAGCTCCTCGTTGCAAAGGCTAAGACCGTTGTTATCGCAACAGGCGGCGCAGGCCGTATGCACTATCAGGGCTTCCCCACATCCAACCACTACGGAGCAACAGCTGACGGTCTCGTTCTCGGCTACAGAGCAGGCGCAAAGCTTCTCTATGCAGAAACGCTTCAGTATCACCCCACGGGAGCTGCTCACCCCGAACAGATCTTCGGCGCACTGGTTACCGAAAAGGTTCGTTCTCTCGGCGCAAAGCTCGTAAACAAGAACGGCGAAGTTTTCATGCATCCCCTTGAAACCCGTGACGTAACTGCGGCTTCCATCATCCGCGAATGCAGCGACCGCGAAAACGGTATCGAAACAGGTAACGGCCTCGCAGTATGGCTTGACACTCCCATGATCGAAGCTATCGGCGGCGAAGGTACAATTGAAAAGAGAATTCCCGCCATGATGCGTATGTTCGGCAAGTACGGCATCGACATCAGAAAAGAGCCAATCCTCGTTTACCCCACTCTCCACTACCAGAACGGCGGTCTTGATATCGACGTAAACGGTATGACAACAAACGTTGAAAACCTCTTTGTTGCAGGCGAAGCTGTCGGCGGTATCCACGGTAAGAACAGACTTATGGGTAACTCTCTTCTTGACATCATCGTATTCGGACGAAATGCCGGTCAGAATGCGGCAAAGGCTGCAAAGGAAACAGAGCTCGGCGCACTTTCCCTTGACCACGTAACAAGGTTCGAAGCTGAAATTGCAGAAGCAGGCATCGAAACAGATGCAGTTTCTCCCAAGCTTCTTCCAAACTATACAAAACAGAAGAATATCTGATAGGGGGCGCTTTATATGAATTTATTCGGCGGTGTAATTCCCGTAACGGGAACGACATTTCTCATATTCTGCATCTTTTCCGTACTGCTTGTCGGTTACGGCATCGGCCGTATAACCGTTAAAGGAATATCTCTCGGAGATGCAGGTGTATTCTTTATCGCTCTTTTGTTCGGCGCACTGTTTTTTGAACCGCTGTCAAATCAGCTTGTCATAAACGGTGAAGCAGAACAACTGAAATTTGTTGAACAGGCACTGAGTATCGTTGAAAAACTCGGGCTCATATTCTTCGTTACGGCAGTAGGATTTATCGCAGGTCCCAAATTTTTCAGCAATATGAAGAAAAACTTCAAATCTTACGTTCTCCTCGGTTTAATAATAATCCTCGCAGGCGGACTCGCCGCAGTGGGATGTATCTTCATAGGCAGAAGCATCGGTTACGGTTCCAGCATTGAAACTTCTGAAGGCTTTACAGCCATGATAGCAGGTCTTCTTTCGGGTGCACTTACTTCCACACCTGCTTTTTCAGCTGCTAAAGAAGCCGTTGCTGAAGAATATGTAAGTCTTGTAGCCGTAGGACAGGGTATCGCATATATCTTCGGAGTTTTGGAGGTTGTACTCTTCGTACAGATCATGCCCAAGATCATGAAGGCGGATATGGACGTTGAAAGACAGAAGCTCATTTCTGTCAGTGGCGGAGCAAAGGAAAAGAAGCCCGGAAGCTTCAAGCTTGACGAATACGGCTTTGCGGCTTTCTCCCTTGCGGCACTTCTCGGTGTTCTCGTTGGTTCTGTCAAGATCCCTCTCACCTCTGCAGGCCTCAGCGGAACGTGCTTCGCTCTTACCACAACGGGCGGATGTCTGCTTATGTCTCTCATCTGCGGTCATTTCGGTAAGATCGGTAAGATCAGCATTATGCCCGAGAATTCCACTCTCAAGATGCTTCGCGAAATGGGTCTCGTCCTCTTCCTCGTAGGCGCAGGTATCCCCGGCGGTGCAGAGTTCGTTGCTAACTTTGACCCCATGTACTTCGTATACGGCGCAATTATGACACTCTTCCCTCTGCTCGTAGGCTTCTTCTTTGCGAAGTACGTTCTAAAGCTCAGCCTTCTCAACAACCTCGGTGCTCTTACAGGCGGTATGACAAGTACCCCTGCCCTCGGTACACTTATCAGTACAGCAGGAACGGAAGACGTTGCGGCAGCTTACGCGGCGACCTATCCTATTGCCCTTATCGCAGTAGTTCTCGTTTCTCAGTTCCTTATCATCATGTTCTGATAAACTTATAAAACACGTCACCCCCAAGCAGGCACTTGCCGCTCGGGGGTGTTTTGCATACAAAAAGCCTCAGCTGTCGGACTGAGTTTTTTTTGTATTTATCAAAGTTTATTCTGCCGAAACGTTCTCCGCAGATTCTGCTGTCTCAGATACAGACTCTTCTTCAACATCGGCGTATTCGGGAAATCTCTTAAGCTTTCTGCCGTTTACTACACCGATAACAAGCTCAACAATTATCCAGATATGTATTACAAAGTTAGGAATTCCCATAGTAATCTCCCCGTTTATAAGACAAATACCCACAAGTCCCAAAGTATCAATAACGAAAAGGACAAGAGCAACAATAAGCCACACGTTATTCTTCTTTGAGGCTATCCAGCATATAAGATAGGAAATAAGGGTTAACGCCGCAACACCTGAGCAGATCACAAGGGCTATAATGTTGTTGAGAGAAATTCCTAAAGCAACCGCAAAATAGGGTACCGTTGCCGAAAACAGAAGCATTCTATCAGCCTCAATAACATAAAGTACTAAGTTTACCACTGTAAGAAGAATAAGTAAAATAAGGGACGAGCGGGCTGTATTGTACCGGTCCTGAGCAGTTTGGCGAGGACTTGGCACTATTGTAGCAGTTTTATTATTCATAATATTTCCCTTCCCGTCATATATGACGCTTAATTTGTTAATCTAATTTTAACACAACAAATTACATAATGCAAGGATATTCGTTTTTTTAAGAAAATAAGTTAAAACGCCTTTGACAGATATCTTTTTGGGGTATATAATATAATGTAGTAAATGTGAAAGGCGGGTTTGTAATGAAAAAATTCAAGGTTACAGGCATGAACTGCGCCGCCTGCAGTTCAAGAGTTGAAAAAGCAGTTTCAAAGCTTGACGGTGTTTCCTCCTGCTACGTCAATCTCCTTACGGGTGACATGGGCGTTGAGGGCACCGCAACGGAAAACGAAATAATCTCAGCAGTTGAAAAAGCAGGCTATGGGGCAGCTTTAAACAGCGGTTCAAAAAACGAAAAGAAAGACACAAAAAGCGCACCTCGTGATGATATTCTGAAAAGCGATACTTCTGCTCTTTTTAAAAGATTTATCGTTTCCCTTGCGCTTCTCCTTCCTTTAATGTATATATCCATGGGCCACGTAATGTGGGGCTTTCCCCTTCCCTCGTTCCTTGAAGGAAACCCAGCTTCCATAGGACTTACGGAGCTTTTGATATGTGCCGCCGTTATGATAATAAACGGAAAGTTCTTTGTAAACGGCATAAAAGGCCTTCTTCACGGTGCTCCCAATATGGACACCCTCGTTGCAATAGGCTCAGGCGCATCCTTTATTTACAGCACGTGGGCACTCTATGCAATAAGCGAAGCCATCCTTGAAGGAAATCTTGACGGGGCTTCTCACTACATGCACGAGCTCTATTTCGAAGGAGCGGCAATGATACTCACCCTTATAACTCTCGGAAAGACTCTTGAGAGCTATTCCAAGGGAAAGACCACAAATGCCATTCGCGCCCTTATGGAGCTATCCCCCGACAGCGCATACGTAATACGTGACGGCAAAGAAATAAAGATCCCCGCCTCTGAGCTTGAAGTAGACGATGAGTTCGTAGTGTATCCCGGCGAAAAGATCCCCTGCGACGGGATCATAATAAACGGAAGCTGCGCCGTTGATGAATCGGCGCTGACGGGAGAAAGTATGCCTGTTGATAAAAAAGAAGGCGACAAGGTAAGCACTGCAACGGTCACAAAAAGCGGATTTATAAGATGCCGCGCCACCGCCGTGGGAGAAGATACTTCCCTTTTTGAAATAATCCGCATGGTCAGCGATGCCTCAAGCGAAAAAGCCCCCGTCGCAAAAGCGGCGGACAAGGTCTCGGGCATATTCGTTCCCGCTGTAATGGTTATTTCCCTTGTAACTACAGTTATATGGCTTCTTCTTGGTGAAAGCGTTGGCTTTGCCCTTGCGAGAGGAATTTCAGTCCTTGTTATAAGCTGTCCCTGTGCCCTCGGACTTGCAACTCCCGTTGCGATAATGGTGGGAAGCGGAATAGGAGCAAAAAACGGAATTCTTTTCAAGACTGCAGAAGCCCTTGAGGAAACGGGAAAGGTAAAGACCGTAGTTCTCGATAAAACGGGAACACTTACAAAGGGTGAGCCCAAGGTCACTGACGTTATCTGCTTCGGATACAAAAAGGACGAGCTTCTCACCTTTGCCGCATCCGTTGAAAAAAAGAGTGAGCACCCCCTCGGCCGCGCCGTTGTTCTCTTTGCAGAGGAAAACGGACTGTCCATGAAGGAAAGCGAAAACTTTAGTATAACTGTCGGAAGCGGGGTAAGCGCCGAAATTGAAGGAGAGAGTGTTTTCGGCGGTAATTACGACTTTATTTCAAAAAAGGCAACTATTCCCACGGAGGCCGAGGAAACGGCAAAAAAGCTCTCTGATGAAGGTAAAACGCCCCTTTTCTTCGCAAAAGGCAAAGATCTTATGGGAATTATAGCAGTTTCCGACGTTCTGAGAGAAGACAGTATCAAAGCAGTTGAAAGGCTTCACTCCCTCGGACTTAAAGTAATAATGCTGACGGGAGACAACGAGCGCACCGCTGAGGCTATAGGCCGCGCCGCAGGAGTCGACCGAATAATCGGGGGAGTTCTTCCGGGCGGCAAGGAAAAGGTCATAAAAGAGCTTAAAGCTGAGGGCAAGGTTGCTATGGTAGGCGACGGAATAAACGATGCCCCCGCACTCACCGCCGCTGATACGGGAATTGCAATCGGGGCAGGAACCGATGTTGCCATTGACGCGGCAGACGTGGTGCTGATGGGAAGCTCCGTCTATGACGTTTCGAAAGCAATAAAGCTCAGCAGACGTACCCTCACGAACATCCATGAAAATCTTTTCTGGGCATTCTTCTATAATGCCATCGGAATTCCCGTTGCGGCAGGAGTGCTGATAAAAGCACTCGGAATTTCCCTTTCCCCCATGCTTGCGGTGGCAGCCATGAGCCTTTCAAGCTTCTTTGTTGTTACAAACGCGCTGAGGCTAAACCTCTTTGGTAATAAGCTAAAAGGAGACGTTTACAAAAACGAAAGTGCAGATAATAAAAGCTTTGAGGTAAAAGTCACCGAACTCCCGGCTTTCAAATCTGAAACAATACAAAAGGAGAATATAAAAATGGAAAAAACAATGAATATCGAAGGTATGATGTGTCCCCACTGCGAGGCAAGAGTAAAAAAATGTCTTGAAGCCCTTGACGGAGTAACGGAGGCTGTTGTAAGCCACGAAAGCGGAACTGCAGTCGTTACGCTTTCCGCCGACGTTTCCGATGAAATACTCAAGGAGACTGTTGAAAGACAGGGTTATACAGTTCTTTAATAAATATTACACAAACGTCAAAAAAACTCCGCCGCGGCGGAGTTTTTTTCGATTATTTTGTCTGAGCTTTTTTCTCTGCTGCTTCAGCTTTCTTTTCCTGAACAGCTTCAGTCTTCTTTCCGGGGAGCTTATCGAGAAGACTCTCCTTTTCTTCTTCCTCCTCTACGGGAAGAACTTCAATTTTTACCTCGGTAATTCTTCTTGCAACCACCTCGGTTATCTCAAACTTAAGATTTTCATATTCAAAGGTCTCGCCTGCTTCGGGAATATGGTCAAGCTGCTCCATAATGAAACCGCTGACCGTATCAGCTTCACTGTCCTCGCACTTGATGCCCAGAAGATCGCACATTTCGTCGAGAAGGACTGTTCCCTGAAGCAGATAGATGTTTTCGGAAACCTCGGTTACCTCTTCAACTATCTCGTCATGCTCGTCCCAGATCTCACCTACAAGCTCCTCAAGGATATCCTCCATGGTTACAATACCCGCGGTGCCGCCGTATTCGTCAACGACAACGGCGATATGCGCTTTTTCCTCCTGAAGCTTTCTGAGAAGATTGCTTATCTTAAGCGTGGGAGTTACAAATACGGGCTTTTTGTAAATTTCGGCAAGCGCCTTTCCTTCGTCTGTTCCGTCATGGAAGTCCTTTTGGTGGATTATACCGATAATATTGTCAAGAGATCCTTCGTATACGGGGAGACGGGAGTAACCCGAATCGGAAAATACTTTGTTTATCTCCTCCTCAGTTGCATCCGACTGAACGGCAATAACGTCAACACGGGGAGTGAGAATATCAAGAGCCTGACGGTCATCAAAGGCGATGGCGTTCTGAATAAGCTCACTTTCGTGCTTGTCGAGACCGCCTTCGTTTTCGGCTTCTTTGACAATTGTCAAAAGTTCATCATCCGTAATTGAATCATCTTCCTCGTTCTTATTGATCTTAGAGAGAAGATTTGTCCAGAGAGAAAAGATGAAGCAAAGGGGAGCGAAAATGAACATGAGGAATTTCACAAAAGGAAGGGCGAACATCGCAAACTTTTCGGGAAATTCCTTGGCGAGGGATTTGGGAGTTATCTCGCCGAAAATAAGTACAACAACGGTAGTTACCACAGTGGAAACGGTGGTGCCGTATTCATCGCCCACTCTGCCTATAAAGAAAATGGTGGCAAGAGATGCAAGAAGAATGTTGACAATATTGTTTCCCACAAGGACAGTGGTAAGAAATTTATCGTATTTTTCCACGATGTCAAGCACCGCGGCAGCCTTTTTGTTGCCGTCATTTTCGGCAAGGCTTATCATTTTGATTCTATTTATTGAGCTGAATGCAGTTTCCGTTGCAGAAAAGAAAGCAGACAAAACGATACAGAGTATCATTATAAAAAAGTCCATTAAATTTTTATCCTCCTGAATTTATATCCGAAATTAAATCTTAAAAATCAAATCAAGACTAACAGCGGAATATACGAAGGCGCGGTCTGTTTCCGTTCTGTCTCTGCTGCTTTATGTAAGAGTTAACAAGAGCAGTTTCCCACCCGAAATAATCGGTGGCAGGTAAAGGCACGTCCATAGCTTGGCACAATCTCCTTCAGTTTAGTATTATAATAAGTAAGTATATCACATTTATATGTAAAAATAAAGACTTTTTCGAAATCTTTTTCGGCAAAAACAAAAAATATATTGGTAAAGCATCTTATTTTTGCCTTGAGAAGCTACATGAGCTGCTGTTCGTTTATAATAAGCTTGAATTCCAAGCCCAGCTTTTCGGATGCCTTACGGCACATGATCATTCTTTCGAGGAATATCTCAAAATAATCCATAATAGTACCAAAACGGGTGTCAACGCTGAGCTTCAGCTTCATGAGAGTGCGGGCTTCGTTTATCTTCAGCACAGATTCCTTTACGGAATAGTTTACTCTGTCGTGTATATCGAAGGTCTGCTCGTCATGATTTCTGACTCTGCTGCGGCGCACGTCGGATTTATCCGCAAGAATAAGAGCGGCGGCAACGGGATTTACGGGCACACCCGTTCCCTCGTCATGGTTTCCGATAGCAGTAACGACCGTTGCAATGTCCTCAGAGGGCATTCCCATTTTATCGAGAATTCTGAAAGCCATAATGGCTCCGCTCTGAGAATGCTCTACTCTGTTTACAAGATTACCTATATCGTGCATATAGCCTGCAATTCTTGCAAGCTCAACATCGTGAGCATCATAACCGAGAGTTTCAAGAATATAACCTGCAACCTCGGCAACTTTTCCAACGTGAGCAAAGCTATGCTCCGTATATCCGAGAGCATTCAGCGACTCATCCGCCTTCTTTACGTACACTTTTATGTCTTCGTTATTCTTTATATCTTCAAAAGTTACCATAATGAACCTCCTTTTTAAAGGTCGTTATTTTCTCTTTTTCTTTAACTTTTTCTCAGCCGTTTTTTGGTCTTCCGCGTTATCATCTATCTTCTTGAAGCCCATACCGAGAACCTCGGTTGCATCACTCAGTATCATAAAAGCATCAGGGTCGATCTTTTCCACGACCTTTTTAAGCTGATATTCTTCATGACGTTTTACAACACACATGAGAATTTCCTTGTTCTCTCCGGAATAGTAACCGCTTCCGTGAAGAAGAGTGACGCCTCTGTTGACCTCGCTTGACACAGCCCTTGCAATTCTTTCGTATTCGGAAGAAATGATCATGGCAAGCTTCGCTCTGTCCGCGCCGCCCATTACCGCGTCAATGGAAACACTGCAGGCAAAGATCGAAACCGCAGAATAAATAACGCTCTGAAAATCCTTCATCACGATAGCCGAACCGATAATTACAGCGGCATCCATCAGAAGAACCATTTTTCCGGTGCTGAGCCCTTTGAATTTACGTCTGATAAGAGATGCTGAAAGGTCAGTTCCCCCGGTGGTGTAGCCGCCGATAAGCATCATCCCCGTACCGCTTCCGATCAGAGCACCGCCGAAAAGAGCGCAAAGAAGAGGCTCCTCAAGTCCCACGGGAAGGAAAACGAGAGCGTCTATCATAATCGAAGAAAAGGCAATTCCCGCAACGGTCTTGAGCATGGACCTCGCACCGATCATTTTCACGTTAAGAATGAGAAGCGGAATATTTAAAACCATTATCGCAAGACCTATAGGCACCTTAGGGAATACAAAATTTATGGTAGTTGCAATACCCGTTATTCCTCCCATAACAACCTTGGCAGGCGAAAGAAACATATTCATTGCAACGCCGAAAAGTGCGGAGCCGCCGAATAACAATAGAAGATTTGAAAAAGCACTGAAAATTCTTCTGTTCATAAAAGCTTCCTTTCTTACGATAATACCTATATATATTATAATGCCCCAACAAAAAATAATCAATAGTATTTTTGTCATAGAAAAAGCCATTCTCTCATAGATTTTAATGTAAATAAGCATTACGAGAAGAAAGAATGGGAGAAAAAATGAAGGAAAGAACATATCTTCCCGAAGGTTATCTTATAAACACTGCAGAAAACAAATTATACCTTTCGTCGGAAAAGATGCTTGAAAAAGCTATGCGTGAAGAAAAGATACTGGAGGGAGTAGCAGAATACTGCCGCGGCGACAAATTAGAGCTATTCGTTGACCTTGGATGCGCCATCGGCATCATACCAAGGAGCGAAGCCGTCCTTGAAAAAGACGGCGAGGATGCCCCGCGTGACATCGCCATAATAACAAGGGTCGGAAGACCCGTCTGCTTTGTCATTACCGAGCTGAAAGAAGAAAACGGCCGCCTCCTTGCGATCCTCTCAAGAAAAAAAGCTCAGGAAATGTGCCGCAGAGACAGACTTTCAAAGCTTAAACCGGGTGACATTATTCCCTGCGCCGTTACTCACCTCGACCCCTTCGGCGCTTTTGTTGACATAGGCTGCGGAATAGTTTCCCTTCTCAGTGTGGATTGCATATCCGTTTCCCGTATCTCTCACCCTTCGGACAGACTGCGCAAGGGGGATTTTCTGAGTGCCGCCGTCAAAAGCATCGACCGTGAAACGGGCAGGATATATATGACCCTTCGTGAGCTTCTGGGCACGTGGGAAGAAAACGCCGCCGAATTTGAAATAGGAAGCACCGTCATGGGATGCGTCAGAAGCATTGAGGATTACGGAGTTTTTGTTGAGCTTTCCCCCAACCTTGCTGGACTTGCCGAAAAGCATCCGGGAGTTGAGGTAGGCGATATCTGCGCCGTTTACATAAAGAATATCATAAACGAAAGAATGAAAATAAAGCTTTCAATTATTGATTCCTACAGGAGAAGCACCGAAATAAAGGAGCTTAAATATTACATCGACCCCGACAGCACTACCCACATTTCCCATTGGAAATATTCGCCCGAAGGGTGCCGCAAGGTCATCGAAACAGTATTTGATGAAGCAATATAAGAGAACCCCAAGTCGCCTTGCGGCAACTTGAGGACCCCTTGTCACAGAGAACCCCAAGCCGTCTTACTGATTACGACAGCTTGGGGTATTTTGTCAATCTCTGAGGTGAGCCACCTTAGGATTATCAAGGATCATTACAAGAATGGGAATAAGAATTATCTGAACAACTATGCCGGGAATTGCATTTGTAAATGCGCCCGCGATGAACGCGGCAAATGTAAAGCCTGCGCCATTTATACCCATACATACAAGCATTGCAGCTCCCCATACAAGTCTTCCTGCTATCATTGCCGTCAAAAGCGAAACGTAAACGAAGGGTTTCTTCCTCGGAAGAACTCTGTGCATCACACCCGTAAGTGCGCCGTAAGCCGCAAGCTCGAAGGCCATACATACCGCCGTAGGAAAGGGCGGAGGCATACCGAGAGTAAGGGAACGGAGAAGGGGGGCGGTGAGCCCCACGATCGTACCCCAAACAGGGCCGCAGAAAAATCCCGAAAGAAGCACGGGAATATGTAAAGGACAAAGCATCGAACCGATCTCAGGTATCTGCCCTGTCAGAAAAGGCATTACGTAAGCAAGTGCCAGAAAGAAAGCGGCAAGAATAAGTTTTACTAAACTACTGTGTTTTTTCATTTGAACAAGTTGATTCTCAATATTCCAGACAGGAATAGAAGAGATTTCTGAGTCTGGGGTTTGTAAAATATTCCTGGTTGTTCTGCATGTGGTGAGCATAGTAAAGAGCGACGTTGCGATCGGGGTCGATTATAAGGAAACCGCCTGCAGCTCCCGTCCAGCCGAACTCCCCGATGGAGGAGAGAGAGCCCGACTTTGCTCTGTCTATATGAGTTCTGACACCGAGACCGTAGCCGTAACCCTTGAGAGCATCCCAACAGTAGTGGAACATCTGCTTATCATCAAGGCAGTTTGTGCGCCAGAGGTCAATGGATGCCTTTGAAATAATGCGCTTACCGGAATCGGTAACACCGCCGCCTGCAATTACCTTTGCAAGAAGAGCGATATCGGAAACAGTGGAGATAACGCCTGCTCCGCCGCTGTCATATTCGTCGCCGAATACAGCCCAGTTACCCTTACCTATGGGCTTATAGGAAACTGTTGCATCGTCAAAAACGTACTGCTGAGCCATTCTCTTTTCAAGCTCTTCCTCGGGAAGATGGAAATAAGAATCTTTCATTCCAACGGGCTCGAAGACGTTTTCCTTCACGTAATCGGCAAAACGCTGACCCGTAAGCTTTTCGACAAATGCCGCAAGTATATCGTGACCGAGACCGTAGCACCACTTATCACCGGGTTCAAAAAGAAGCGGAGTTTCAGCAAGAGCCCTTGCCATTTCCATTGTGGATATCTTACCGGGCTCGCTCATTCTTGCCTTGATCTGTTCGGTCTCAAGGTTATAGTCATAACCGCAGGTCATCTGGAAAAGGTCGCGAACAAGAAGCTTCTTCTCTGCGGGAACAATAATTTCGTTTCCGTTTTCATCTGTCTTTCTCACCTTCATGTCGGAAAATTCGGGCATGTAGTAATCGAGAGTATCGTTAAGATGGAACATTCCCTTTTCAAGAAGCTGAAGAGCACAGAGGGTCGTTACGACCTTTGTTATGCTGTACATGAACATAAGCTCGTCGCCCTTCATTTTTTCACCTTTTTCAACGTCCGCATATCCTGCGGAATGCTCATAGACCTTTTCGCCGTTTACGTATGCAACACAAGTGCTTCCGGGAATTCTCCAGGAATCACTCATCCAATTCTGAAATTCAGAAAGCTTTGTAAAATCCATTTTTTCTCTCCGTATTTTTATCATTCAAGAATATATACTCTCGTACTTCTCCAGCCGAAACCGCTATAGGTTCCTGCAGGATACCAAAGGTCTATCTTGTTTCCTTTGATGGAGCCACCCGTATCAGCGGCAATTCTGTAGCCGTAGTCACCGCTTATACCCGTCACCACGCATTTTGTGCCAAGGGGAATAACTCGGGGGTCAACTGCCATAACGCTTGTACTTGTGGGAAGACCTGAGGCGGTATTGCCTACAATATTATAAACGGTTGCTTTTACGTCGATATAATATGAATATTTATAAGTTACGCCCTGAGAGGTGATCGTCCCTCCAACGCCACGGTACATAACTTTTGTTCTGGGCTTTGTAGTCACCGCTTCGCCGACAAGCTCGCGGGACTCTTCAACACCGTTTACAAGAGTGCACTTATAAGTATAAGTCTTTACTCCGTTTTTGCCCTCTGTTCTCACTTTGGTTGAGCCCTTGGGTATAGTTCTCACGTCAACGTATTCCGTTTCAAAGGGCACTGCCTCTTCTTTGGAAACGGTCTCATATGTAATTGTCTGAATATCAACCGTGCTGTCGGCGGAAAGAACCGCATCCGCTGTCATGGAGCATCTGTTATCTTCGCCTACAGTAATTCCAAGCTTTTCCATAAGCTCACCCACCGTTATCTCCTTTGTGGTACAGATAATTTCGGGCTTTTCGTAGAAGGTAAACTTGACGTTATATCTTTCGCTTGTCAGATAATCAATGGCAGTGTCGGACATAAGCTCGCTGTACCCCTCCGTTTCAACGGGATTTCCCGCAATAAGGTCGGCAGGAATAAACTCCTCCCCGCGGCCGAAATACAGAAAAGCACCGACACCGATAACTGCAATCACCATAAATGCAGCTACGGATGCAATAGCTTTACCGATAACACCCTTTTTCTTTTTGTTTTGGGAAGATGCCTGCTTTGCAGCCTCACGCTTATCTGACACCTGCATAGGGGAAGGAGCACTCGCCGCGCTCTGCATGGGACGCATAGGCTGTACCATATTCTGTACGGGACGGGATGCTTCGGTTACAGGTCTTGCCGCATTCTGTACAGGGCGAGGTGCTTCTGCTGCAGGTCTTGTCATAGGATGTACAGGGCGAGGGGATTCCATAGCGGATCTCGCCGCATTTTGCACGGGACGGGGGCCCTCTGCTGCAGGTCTTGTAACGTTCTGTGGGGGACGGGGAGCTTCAACAGCAAGTCCTGTCGCATTCTGCGCAGAACGGGGGGCTTCCGTTGAAACCTCCATTCTCTTTTTTTCATCGCTCTTTTCAAGGGACAAATCTTCAAAAGCTTCGCCACTCTCAAAAAGTGCTTTTTTCAGTTCTTCTCTTTTGTCATTACCCTCGGCCATAGGCCCTCGGGAATCCTTGTTGTTGTCAGTACCGTTTGAACGAAGCTCAGCCATGGCGCGATTTAATGCGCTTGCTTTTTTCTTCAAAAATTCCACCACCTGACTTAAAATTTGTTTGTATGGACACTATAAAACAGGATATTTCACGGCATTTTTTCGAAGCCAAAATAAGCCCATACATAATTATTATACTACATATTTGAAGAAAAATCAACCCTTATGATTTTAACGAAGGAAAAGTGGCGTGCAAGAACACCGACACACACGATTTCCATCTGAGCAAACGCCCAAATTCTTTGGCAAGAAAACCGTCAAACAACCCCGCAACCTTTTAACTATCAAATAATAATCTTTCTGTTTGGCACTTGAAGGATGCAAAACAATATGGTAAAATATAAAAAAAGGAATTCCAAGGAGTTACTATTATGTTTCCCAGAACAACAGTCGGAGGACTCTCCGTTTCAAGAATGATAGCAGGAACAAACTGGATCGCAGGCTACAGCCACAGAAGCTCCAGTGCCGATAATATGATAAAGGAAAGACACAGCACCGCAAAATCCATCGTGCCCATGTTCGAGACCTTTCTTTCAAAGGGTGTTGACACAGTAATGGCGCCCTTTGGATCAAATCCTCATATCGTTGAGGCGGTACATCTTGCCGAGGAAAAGTGCGAACGTCCCATGATAATGGTTGACACACCCGTTATCAACGTTGACGACAATGCCGCCGCAAGAGCAGAAGCAGAGGCTACCATCAAAGAGTCTGCCGCAAGAGGTTCAAAGATCTGCCTTATACATCATTACAGCGCAGAACAACTTGTAAACAAAAACAAGAGACAGATCACACGTCTTGACGACTACACAAAAATGATAAGAGATGCAGGCATGATACCCGGTCTTTCCGCCCACATGCCCGAGCTTGTTTTGTTCAGCGACGAAAACGGCTACGACGTTGAGACTTATATTCAGATATACAACTGTATGGGATTTTTGATGCAGGTAGAAATCGAAGCAGTTGCCGCTATCATCAGAAGCGCGAAAAAGCCCGTTATGACCATCAAGCCCTTTGCCGCAGGAAGAACGACTCCCTTTGTTGGCCTTAACTTCTCCTTCGCCACCATCCGCGACTGCGACATGGTAACCGTCGGATGCTTCAACGAAGCGGAGGCGGCTGAGGATATTGAGATCGCACTTGCGGCGCTTGAGAGACGAGCTCCCGTTATTCAGGGCAGAAACAGCCCCGCAAAAAATCAGGCAGTTCTTCAGGGCGGAAAATAACAGATACGATAAAAGTTCCCGAGCATCTGAATGTTCGGGAGCTTGATTTGACAAGGAGCCCTCAAATATTCCGCAAGGAATGTTTGAGGTTTTCTTTTTTTACTTTTGAGGAACGACCTCTATATTGTGAATTTCATTTATCCAACCGTAGTAAGGAGTTATATCGGGAGTTACCGAGCTCATTCTTACTTGCAGAGGACTGAATATTACCGCATCCTGGCGTTGATAAACGGGAACTTCCACCGCCCAATCAAGAATGATGTCAAGACAATCCTTGTAAAGACTCTTTCTCAAAGAATAATCTGTACTGCTTCGTGCGTAGATAATAAGACCGTTCAGTTCCTTATCTGAAATTCCGTACATGTAATTTGAACCGCCGGCTGGCATTACTTTATCCCCCGAGAAGTACGTCTGATACATATCGGGATCAGCTGTCGCATTCCAACCTGCACACCACATCTCACAGCTTGTGTTTTCAAGCGCAGTCCAGAGATCTGCTGAATTTGTAAGATCTGTAACGATAAGCTTCATCCCAATACGCGATAGCATTTCGCTTGTCTTCACGGCAGCAAGATAGGCAGGATGATCCTGCTTTCCGTCGCCCGGAATAAGGATCTCATATTCAAGCTTTGCGCCCACGGGAGCCGCAGTAAGCTTTCCGTCTTCAAAGGTATAACCGGCAGCTTCAAAATATCCTATCGCCGCATTAAGAGCCGCCTCGTACTTTGCATTCTCCGACATATCGGCACTGTATATCTGTGCACCGTTTACGTCTTTGGAAAAGGCAGTCTCATACCCTTCGTCGGTAGAAACGGGAGCCGCCCAGGACGTGTTTGATATGGGATAATTTATAACTTCGGCACGCTCTCCGTAATAAGAGCTTACCGCAAGCTCACGGTATGCCGAGAACAGGGTTGCAAAAGCACGACGAAGGTGTTTTGACGGTTCGGATGCACCGTCAGCGTTCACACTCACAAGACTTGCATTAATTCCGATATATCCGTAACCAAGCTTATCAACAGTCTTTACGGATATGGTCTGACCGTTCAGCGTACCGCCGTTTGCCTCTGTTATGGCCTTCACCGCATCAACGTCAAAGTCAGGCGCGCTGATACCAAAACTGCCGTCGGCAACTCCGCTTATTTTGTTTTCATTTTTAGTTTCAATAAAGTTTACGTACTTTGTCTTGGGAGCACCGAGATAATAGTGTTCGTTTGCTTCAAAGCTTACAACGCCGTTTTCATAAGACATAAGCTTGTACGGTCCTGCACCAACGGGTTTTTCATTCTTCTCGCGGATGCCAATAAGATTTCCCTTTTCAAAGCCAAACTTATTTGCCTCATAATCGTAGTTCTCATCACTTCCGTAATAATGAAGGGGAGCAACAGGAATTGCAAGCTGATAAATTGAAGAAGCATCAAACTGCGTCATTTCAACCCGTACCGAATAGTCACCCGTCTTTTGAATTCCTTCAATATTTGAAGAAGAATCGCCCGTCTGTATACCGTAGGAAAAATCACTGTAACATGAGACAAAACCGAATAAAGATTCAGTCTTCATCTCAGCTTTATCGAGAGCCGCAAAATCACCGCCGTACTTCTCTTCCATAGCCTTCCAGAAGTTTTCCTCGGTTGCATCTTCGGAGAGTGAATATCCCGAAGCCGCCGCTGCAGAAGCGACATCAACAGCTCCCGAGTTTTCTTTATGGTACTCTACAACGGTGCGGACAAATTCTTTACCGCCTGCATCTATATCCGCCCAGAAAGTATTCTGAATGTCTTCGGTCCAATATGTAAAGTCGGTATTATCTCTTCCGGCTTTAGAAATAAGATCAAAGAATGTCTCCATTCCTGCAAGATATTTATCAAGCCCTTTTATGGGTTGAGCCACAAGAGTAGACGTCCCGTTATAAGTGGGGTCGCAAAGGACGTACATAGAAAAGATCACGTCATCCGCCGTAACCGCTTCGCCGTCGGAAAACTTCAGGTCTTGACGAAGGGTAAAATCATAGTAAACGGAGCCGTTGCTGTTTTCAGTCACTTTAAGATCGGAAATACCGTAATAAGTGTAATCCGTACCGTTATAGTTTACGGTCTCGCCGTCTATACCGTTTTCTATTATGGCACCGGTTCTGTCGCTTGAAAGAAGAAGCGCCTGTGTCATGCTCTGGGCATCCTTATCATAGGAAGTTTCCGCAAAGAAGGGGGAAAACTTCCCATTGAAGGAAGAATATCCAACGTTCAGCGGCGAACTGTCTTCCGAAGGGGACTTCACGCAGCCTGCAAAGGCTCCCAAAATCAAGAGAACCGAGAGAAGAAGCGCAAATGATCCCGTTGTCTTTTTCATTGAGGTTTCCTCCTTGAAAATTAATGTAAGTGTCTTCTGTTTATCTGTCAGAATCAAGTCTGAAAGGAAGTCCCATTACGGAAAGTCTTGCGGCGAACACTGCAAAGGCTGAAAACAGATGAAGCACAATGCAAAGAATTACGGCAAGAATATCAGATCCGCCCTCAACAAAAACAGCAGAAAGTATTTCATAAACAATTCCGCAGATCGCAATAATTACCGCAAGAAGCGTCATAGTTGCAATTCTCTTTGTTTCCTTCTCATAAACAGCCTTGGAAACCTTCTTTTTACCCATGGTTATTCTTATAACCGCAAGAAGAAGGAACGCATATACAACTACGCAAAAAACGGTATGAATACAGGTATATAAAACAGCTGACGAGAATACCGCTGAAACAATACCGCACGCAATCTGAAAGACAAACGCCAAAATCACACAGGCCCACGCAAATACAATAGCGGAGCGGTACTGCCCGTGGGGACATGAACAATGATAAAAACGCTCTGTGGCTTCAGCTTTGTCTATATTTCTAATATCAGACATAAAACGAAAGTCCTTTCTTTTCAAAAACTGCTTGTACCGAAAACAAAAGCTCATTTTCGGTACAAGTAGGTCATTTTTTACAAATGTATATTATTCAATACCTGTCAGATCGTAAGCATCGAGCCAGCTCTTTGCAACCTCGCAAACGTCCTTCAGACATTTATCTGCAAAGGGAGTGTCAAGTCCCGCTGAGCTGAGAAGCTCTGTAAATACTTTGCTTCCGCCGTGAACCGTGTATGCCATATAATCCTTCCATGCAGAAGAAAGATCCTTCTGAATTCTTGCCCAGAACTGAAGTGCAACCGTCTGTGCGAGGCAGTAGTCGATGTAATAGAAGGGCGCGGAATAGATATGATGCTGTCTCTGCCAGCCCATGCCTTCACTGTAGAAAGGAATTTCGCCGTCAAGACGTACCCAAGGCATATAGACGGCAAGAAGCTTTTTCCACGTTTCATGGCGCTCTGCAGGAGTCATTTCGGGCTTTTCGTATACTTCGTGCTGGAAGTGGTCTACCATTGTTCCGTAAGGAATAAAGGTGAGCGCAGATGCAAGGTGACTGTATCTGAACTTTCTTGTATCATCACCGAAGAAGCCCTCTGCCCAAGGCCAGGAGAAAAATTCCATGGACATGGAGTGAACCTCACAGGCTTCAAGGCTGGGCCATGCGTAGGAGGTAGGAATTCTCTTACGGTTTGTGTAGTATGCAAAAGCATGGCCTGCTTCGTGGGTAACTACCTCAACGTCGCCCTGTGTGCCGTTGAAGTTGGCAAAAATGAAGGGCATTTCGTAGTTAACGATACCTGTGCAGTAACCGCCGGATTGCTTACCTTCGGTGGAGAGAACGTCAAGCATTTCGCCGTCAAGCATCTTGTTGAAGAATTCGGAGGTTTCGGGAGAAAGCTCATCATAGAACTTTTTGCCCTGAGCAAGAATAGCATCTGCATCACCTGCAGGACGGGGATTGCCGCTTCTGAACTGAAGGGCATTGTCAGCAAAGCTCATGGGGTATTCCTTGCCGAGTCTCTTCGCCTGAGCGCGGTAAATGCTGTCAGCTACGGGAACAAGATACTTTACAACTGCTTCACGGAACTTTGCAACATCCTCTTTGGTGTAGCAGTTTCTGTTCATGCGGTAATAGCCGAGCTCCGTATATCCTGCATAGCCGAGCTTCTTACCCATTGTATCTCTGAGCTTTACAAGCTTATCGTAAATGCTGTCAAGCTTATCAGCGTTGTCCTTATACCACTTTCCTTCTGCCTTCCATGCGGCAAGACGGCGCTCGTCGTCAGCGGAAGTCTTAAAGGGGGAGAGCTGAGAAAGAGTGTAGGTGCCATCTTCAAAAGGAATTTCTGCAGATGCCAAAAGCTTTTCGTATTCCTGAGTGAGGTTATTCTCTTCCTGAAGCTCGCCGATTATTTCGGGAGAAAAGCTTTTCAGCTCAAGCTCTGCGTTAAGGAACATAACGTCGCCGTATTCAGCGGCAAAATCCGCCTTGAAGGGGGAATCCATCATAGCGGCTGTCCAGCCCTGGAAATATTCCTGAAGCTCGGGCATAACGCCGTTCCAATAGTTCATTTCGGAATCGTAAAACTCGTCCTTTGTGTTGATGGAGTGACGGATGCTGACAAGAGTTTCAGCGGTTGATATATCACGGAGAAGCTTCTCCTGCTTAAAGAAAGCTTCCTTTGCCGCTTCATAAGATGAGGCACCCTTAAGCTCCTCAATAAGTGCTGTCATTTCCTTTTTTGCGCCTTCGATATCGGGGCGCTCATATTTCATTTCAGAAAACTTCATAATAAACTCCTTGTATATAAACTCACATTTTTATCAAAAAGAAATCATGCTTTAAAAAGCATAATAATCCTTATAAATTATACCACAAAATTCCCCAAATAGCAATACGTACTGCCAAAACCGAATGAAAATAACAAAAAACTCAGAATGAGCTCAAAATCCGTATAATTGTTGACTTTTCTATATAGCGGTGATATACTGAACACAGACTATCAAAACAACCTACGGAGGACAAAAATGAACATCCGCGACATAATGAACGATATAAAAAGTGACAGAAAAAAGAAGGTCGTCCTTGATACGGACGCCTTCAATGAAATAGACGACCAGTTTGCCATAGCCGCATGCTATTTTTCAAAGAAGGAAGAGCTCCTTGCAATTTACGCCGAGCACTTCATGCACGACAGGTGTAACGATGCCGCCCTCGGTATGGAAAAAAGCTATGAAGAGATAGTAAAGGTAATGAGCCTTTGCGATCCCGGCCACAATGTTCCCATCCTCCGCGGAAGCACTACAAAGATAGATGTGACGGGAAAAGCTGTTGAAAGCGAAGCGGCAAGACATCTTGTGGAGCTTGCCATGAATTCCGACGAGATAATATACGTTCTCGCTATCGGCGCCATAACCAACATAACCTCTGCCATTATGATGGAGCCTGCCATTAAAGACAAGATATGCGTTATTTGGCTCGCGTTCTGCGACTTCACCTGCACAACGCCCCTTGACTACAATCTTGAACAGGATTATAAGGCGGGACAAATTCTTCTCGACAGCGAAGTTCCTCTTATTATCTGTCCTGCTAACTGGGTATCCTTCCTTCTCAAAGCGGATATCGACTTTGTACGTCAGCTTCAGGGTCATAACGATGTTTGCGATTATCTTTATTCACTTGCCGAAAATGCATGGGAACAATGCGGACGCTGGACAGAATGGAGAAGAACTCTTTGGGACCTCGGAGCTCCCGCAATCATAGACAAGCCCGAGTGCATGGAATACGATATAATTCCCTGCCCCATTCTGACAGACGATATGCAGTACGCCTTTGACGACTCACGTCACGAGATCGCGTGGCTCACCAATTTTGACCGCGATCCCATCATGGACTATCTTTGGGACGTTCTGAAAAAGGGTAACAACTGAAAACGCAAAAACCTCGCTGAACACTGTCAGCGAGGTTTTATAATACTACACCCCGAGAGTTTTCTCGGGGTGTAATTTGTAATTTGAAATTGTCAGTTCAGCATAAGGCAAACCTTACTGCCATCTTACGCCGTCCCATTCCCAGCGGCCTGTGAAGCCTTCATCAAGCCATTCCATGGGATTGTAGATGTCCTCTGCACTTGAGGGGAAATTGTTTGCTGCATATTTACCTGAGCCGTAGCTTGTAAGTCTGATTTCGTTTGTAACGATGTTGTTATAAAGCGCTGCATAAGCTTCTTCGTAAGCAGCCTTTTTATTAGCATCACCGTTCACGTAGTCTCTTTCATAGGTTGCAGAAAGACCGAGGAAGTCGCAGTGCATACGGCAAAGAGTAAGTCTGTGGACGTATGTTTCATCGGAAGCTGCTGCAATCGCTGCATCAAACAAGCTTGCCATCTCAGCATAGTGTTCTTCAAAATAGTCTTCGTTGTAAAGGTTCCAGGGTCTGTCATAGTTGTTTGTCCAACAGCCGTTTGCGTCACCTGCAGCGTGAGCCATTTCAAGATACTCTCTGATGTATTCCCAGCCTTCGCCGAAGTAGATCATGAGATATTCGTTAACGAGATCGTTGAATTCTTCTTCACTCATGTAGGGGTTCCACATCATTCTGGATGCCATATAACCGCGGAGATATTCAAAGCTGTAATAAGGAGCATTGAGGCCGTAGTTACCTTCTGAGTAGATACCGCAAGCACCTGCAGCTACCGCATACTTGAAGTCGTTATATACGTTGAAGATGTTTGCTGAGGGAGATACAAAGTAGTGATAGTTGGGACCGTAGTACCAGATATACACGTTGTTTGTAAGCTCCATCCATCTTTCAAAGTATTCAAGGTCAAGAGCGTTACTCTGAGGCTGGGTGTTACCGTTGAAGTCAACTGAATCAAGACGGGGGTTGCCGCCTGCCGCAATACAATCTTCGGGACAGTCGTACGTATGGTTGTTACAACCGCCTACACAGAAGTGTACGCATACGTTTTCAGCAGGACGGGTCATAAGGGGAGGATTACGTGCATCCCAATATGCGATAGTATAAACTTCGATTTCGGGAATGATATCGTCAAGATAATCCGCAACTCTGTTGGAGAGACGGAATACCGTACCGGCGATACTGCCTTCTATTTTGTATATTGCAGTACAAGTCATGCAGTTACAGAAGTTTGTATTATCGTTAGGGGAGCAGGATATCTGTGTCCAGTGCTGACCGAAGAGCTGAGGCCAGGACTTTCTTTCTTCGATGAGGTTAAGACACCAATCAATTACCTGTTCAAAAGTCTCTTCAGAAGTGAGACAAGGCTGCTGCATCGGGGAAATACCGCACTGGTATTCATAGGAGTGAGCGTGAATGTAAAGAGTACCTTCTGACCAACCGTATTCTTCCTGAGCAATACCGCCGCCGTCCTGTGCGTTACAACGGAACATATGATATGTACCCCAGGAAAGACCAAGCTGGTTTACTGCGCGGTACTTAACTGCAGGAACGTCAGTTTCATCATATCCCTTGGGGATATTGATGTTTTCTGCTTCATACAGATATTCAACGCAGTCATAGAAACGGTCGTCTTCATTTTCACGTCTCTCTTCAATACCGCCGAAAAGGAATCTGTATCCCACGAGTTCTTCAAGGAAGAAATACGTAGCGTATATAGGACCTCTGAGAGTACCGCAGTACATGAGAACGTCGCTGTTTTCATCAACTGCTATTCTGTAGCCTTCCTTGCCGAGTTCAAATTCATCATCTGCATCGAAGATCATTTTGATCTGGTATGTATCAACAGCCTGATCTTCAGTTGCGACGTTGAGAGAAATACCGCAGGCGTTCCTGATATATCTTTTAAGAATACCGGATGCAGTATTCATCGCCTTTGTAGCTTCGTCGTCAATAACGATGGTATAACGGCTGATATTCTTGTTGTCAATGGTAATTGAATCAACTTTATATCTGTCGTCTGTGTTATTGCCTTCTTTGTCGATCATACCGCCAAGCATCTGTCTTATATAAAGAACGTCTTTAGTGGTGAGCTTGTCGTCACTGTCGGTGTCAGCGGCAGTCTTATTGATATCCTTGATAGTAACTGCGCCG
>SVTQ01000008.1 GCA_015063695.1 Oscillospiraceae bacterium | reverse complement strand
CGGGGTCATCATGGCGGAATATGAGAGAAACGGAGTTGCGGTAGGCGTGATTATGAGTGCCCTCACCTTCTCCTTTATACATTTCAGTTTTGAGAGAATGCCCGTTTATTTCTTCAACGGCGTGATTCTCGCCCTTGTTCTCTATGCGACAAGGTCTCTTCTCGGGGCTGTCATTGTGCACGCGGCAAACAACGTTTTCGCGCTGTTTTTCGAAGTGTATATTTACAGAGCCGCTGTAAGGCAGGGCGGAGGACTTGTGATGTTCGGCTTTCTCACCGTCTGCGCTTGCCTTCTTTTCGCCGTGCTCTTCTTCGGCGCCGCTCAGAAAAATTACGCGGAGTTCGCAGAGCGAAATCTCCCCTCGGATCACGCGGTCAAAAAGAAAAGAGACAGTTTCCCTT
Organism: Oscillospiraceae bacterium; assembly: GCA_015063695.1. Lineage (GTDB taxonomy): Bacteria > Bacillota > Clostridia > Oscillospirales > CAG-272 > RUG14199. Next base: position 69,754 of record SVTQ01000008.1, on the reverse strand, counting down.
ACGCTGTCGAGCCCTTTGCATCACCTGCATTTATCGCCCTTGCCGTTATCAGCATAATAGGCGCGATGATCAGAAAAGGGTAGCCTTTGAAAGGAGTCACTATTTAGTGAACGTTTAACGTAATGTCAGATTTTAACAGAACTAACCGTGAAGAAGATCTCGACGAGAGCATTGACTTCATGATGAAAAAAAGAAAAAAGAATACGGAGAGCGATGCTTCCGTCCGCCGTCCCGTTCAGGGTACGGCTCCTGCCCGTCCTGTATCGGAAAGAACGGCACAGCCCGCGTCCGGTCAGAGAATTACCCCTCGGGGCGAACCTTCGAGACCTGCGAATGCGGTGCCTCAGCGAAATACGGCCGCAAGACCTGCTCCTCAGAATGCACCTGCAGCAAGACCTACAGCGCAGGGTACTCCTGTCGGTGTAAGACCCGCCCCTCGGAATACACCTGCCGCAAGACCTGCGGCGGCTCCTAAGGCGGCAGACTCCGTAACTCCTGCACCCGAAGCGGTGCAAAAGCGCGAGTATGTGACTTCGGGGCAGAGAATCGTTCCGAGGGAAAGAGCTCCCGAGGCGGGAAAGCGTCCCATTGTTATAAAGCGCACTTCAGAGGAAGTTGACAATCAGGCAACGAGAAAAACCGATGTCAGCCAACAGGTTGAAAAGCAGAGTAAAGCGCGTAGGCCCGACAATAAGAAGTCTTCCGACACGGGAAGCCATCTTGTGAGAAGCATGGTCGTTGCCGTGATCTATCTCGTTTTCGTAACGGTTATTGCGGCGGTCATTTCCGTATTTGCAATCAACGTTGGCAACGACGTTTTTGCATTCGTAAAGTCCGACGAGGTAATTGAGGTAACGATCCCCGAAAATGCTACGACGGACGATATAGCGGAGATACTTTATCAGAACGGCGTTATTAAGTACAAAGGCATTTTCTCTCTCTACGGAAGCATCAAGGAGATCGAGGAAAACTACGTTGCGGGAGATTACAGCGTTTCTCCCATGATGAACTACAAGAGCCTCTTCTATGAATTCAAGCCTAAGAGAGTTTCGGGTACTTCATGGATAACTATTCCCGAAGGCTACACCGTTGACGAGATAATCGATCTTATGCTCTCCTATGAGATAGGCGGAACGAAGGAGGACTATGCCAAGGTCATCAACGAAGGCGAGTTTGACTATTGGTTCGTTGAAGAGCTTGATGCAAACGGTTGGAGCGAGGACAGATTTTACCGTCTTGAAGGCTATCTCTTCCCCGACACCTATGAATTCTACAACGCTTCCGATGCTTACACCGTAATCAACAAGATGCTGAAGAGGTTTTCCGAGGTCTATACCGAGGCTTATAAGGCAAGAGCCGACGAGATAGGCTTTACTACCGACCAGGTGGTGACTCTCGCTTCCATGATAGAAAAGGAAGCAGGCTTCTCCTCGGACTTCAGAAACGTTTCCTCCGTTTTCCACAACAGACTGAATAATGCGGGAACCTATCCCCGTCTTGAAAGTGATGCGACGGTAGTTTACGCTATCCATCATCTGACGGGTGAGAGACCTACCGACGTAACGGGCGAGACCATAAGCTACGTCAGCCCCTATAACACCTATCAGAACAACGGCCTTCCTCCCGGAGCTATTGCAAACCCCGGTATGAACGCTCTTAAATATGCTCTTTATCCTGCGGATACAAACTATTATTTCTTCGTTTCCTCCAAGAGCGGAACGACTCTCTTTGCAACAAACGTTGCGGGACATGAGGCGAATAAGGCATCGATAAAGAATGAACAGTAATCAGACCGAAGATAAACTTGGTATAACGCAGATGTAAGTAAAACCATTTGTATATAATAAATCTTTCTTGATATAATAATTATCAAACATCGAAAAAAGGCGGGCAAAATGCCCGCCAAATCTACCTGCGTTTCTCTTAGTCTGAACCCCATGAGTTTTAATGCTCATGGGGTTCTCTTTTGTAATGTGATTTAGCTATGATGAGAAAAATCAATCGAGTAAGACGAGGGTAAAAGAAGCTTTCCACGGTGGGGGAGATGGCAGCCTAACTTCAATGTAACTCCTCATCCACCACTCCGTGGTCCCCCTTCGGTCCTTGGGGCCCCCGGGAAATCGGAGTTTACGACGATTTCTGGGGAATGGGCACTCAGGAGAAGGCTATGGTTGGTCCTTTATCCGAGAAGAGAATTCGTTGCCTCGTCCTCGTACTGGCGGGTATAGAGATTATAGTAGTGTCCTTTTGCCTTTATGAGCTCGGAGTGTGCGCCTCTTTCGATTATCTTTCCGTCCTTTACGACGAGTATCACGTCCGCATTCTTTACGGTGGAAAGGCGGTGGGCGATAACTATTGAAGTTCTGCCCTTGATGACAGTGTCGATGGCGGACTGTATCTTCTGCTCGGTTATGGTATCGACTGAGGCGGTTGCCTCGTCAAGAACAAGTATCTTCGGGTCGCCGAGAATTGCTCTTGCAAAGGAGAGAAGCTGTTTTTCTCCCGTAGAGAGCATGTCGCCTCCTTCGCCCACATCGGTGTCAAGACCGTGTTCAAGCTTCTTTATAACGTCCTCGGCGGAAACGAGGGCGAGGGCTCTTTCGATATCCGTTTCCGTTGCATCGGGATTTCCGTAGAGCAGGTTTTCTCTTACCGTGCCCGAGAACAGATGGGGTGTCTGGAGCACGTAGCCGATGGAGGAGTGGAGCCAGAGCTGTGAGCGCTCTCTTGCATCCTTTCCGTCAATAAGAACCTTGCCCCCCGTGGGCTCGAAAAATCTGCAGACGAGGTTTACGAGAGTGGATTTTCCGGCTCCGGTTTCGCCGACGATGGCAACGTTTGAGCCGAAGGGTATCTTCAGATCAAAGTTTTCGAGTATGTATTCCTCGCCGTCGGGATATTTGAAGTCAACGCCGCAGAATTCTATCTCGCCCTTTATGGGCTCCCAGTTTTCTTTTTTCGGCTCAAAGGCATCGCCGTATTTTTCTATGACCTCGGGGGTGTCCTTTACGTCGGGCTCAGTTTCGAGAAGCTTTGAAAGACGCTCGATGTTTACCCTTGTGGTGATAAGGTCGGATATGGAGTCGATTATCCAGCGGACAGGCTCCATCATGCCCTGTGCGTAGGACATGAACATGGAGAAGGTACCAACCTCCGATGCGGCAATATATCCCCCTCTCCATAGCACGATGGCGAGGGCGAGGGAGGAAGCAAAATTCATGGTGGCGGAGAAGAGTCCGCGAAGCCTTGCGGCGTTTACCGACTTATGCTTCATTTCCGCGGTATCTTTTGTGAAGCTTTTTTCCATCTTCTCCTCAATAACAAGGGACTTGATGGTCTTGGCACCCGTAATACCTTCGTTGAAGTTGCTCGTTATCTTTGAGTTTATCTCACGCACCTCGCGGTTTACCCTTATGAGCTTACCCTGGAACAGGGAAAAGAGAATGGCGATGAGGGGTATTATGAGGATAACGAGAAGGGCGAGCCTTGCGTTTACCGCAAGCATTACGGCAACTGCTCCGAGGAGGTAAGAAAGATGCCATACGCTGTCCATCAGCGACCATGAAACGAGGGAGCCTATTCTCGAGGTGTCGCTCATAATTCTCGCGTGGATATAGCCTACGCTGTTTCTGTTGAAGTAGGAGAAGGACAGTTCCTGCAGTCTTGAAAAGGCGGCATTTCGAAGGTCGCGGTTTATGCTGACCTCCACCTTCATGGCAAGGGCGCAGGAGATGTAGTTCACAACACCCGTGAAGGCGATAACGCCGACGTAGATCGCAAGGAACAGGGGAAGTGTTCTGAGACTGTTTTCTCCTACGAACTCATTGAGTGCGTATCTCTGGAAGAGAGGCTGAAGAACGTCGATAACGCTTCCGCCGAGACCGTAGAGGATCATAGCTATAACGGTCATGCGGTATTTTTTCATGAAGGGAATTATTTTTCCCACTCCGAAAAAGGGGAGCTTTTCGTTTTTCATGCCGGCACCTCCTCTCCCGTACCCGACTGAATTTCGTATATCTTCTGATATATTCCCCCTGCGCTCTTCAGCTTTTCGTGGGGACCTTCCTCGATGATACGGCCTTTGTCAAGAACGATGATATTGTCTGCTTTTGAGAGGGTGGTTATTCTGTGGGATATTATAATGATGGTCGCCTCTCCGAAAAGTGCTTCGAGGGAGGCTCTTATTTTTGCATCCGTTTCGGTGTCAACTGCCGAGAGAGAGTCGTCGAATATCATGATGGGGGTCTTTTTGGTCAGCACTCTCGCGATGGCGCATCTCTGCTTCTGACCGCCCGAGAGGGTGATGCCGCGCTCACCTACGAAAGTTTCATAGCCCGAGGCAAAATTCTTTACGGTCTCGTCAAGGCAAGCTGCTTTAGCCGCATTTTCTACGGTTTCCTTGTCAATACTTTCCGAGGTGATACCGATATTCTGGAGGATGGTTCCCGAGAAAAGGTAGGGCTCCTGCAGGACTATGCCGATATTCTTTCTGAGGTGTTCGGTTTTGATGTCGGCAATATCTACTCCGCCGACGGTTATTTGTCCCATTTCGGGGGCAAGCCCGTAAAGCTTGTCAAGAAGGAGCATAAGGGTGGTCTTACCGCTTCCCGTGCCGCCGAGAATTCCGAGGGTCGTTCCGCTTTTGATTTTCAGATTTATATCGTGGAGTATCTCGGGACAGCCCTCGTAGGCAAAGCTGACGTTTTTAAATTCAATGTCGCCGCTCATATCGGCGCACACCGCGCCCTTTTTGTCCTTTTCCTCTTCGGTGTCGGTTATGTATTTAATTCTCTCTATCGCAACCTGAGCCTTGCTCATTTCCGAGAGCATTCTGCCCAGCATTCGTATGGGCCACACGAGAAGGGCGTTGTAGGAGATAAAGGCGATATATTCGCCCGAGGTCATTTGTCCCTTGATGCAGAACACTGCGCCGAAGACGATTATAAGCATTATCTGAAGCCCCGAGAGCACGTCGAGCGTTGCCCAGAAACGGCTCATAAGCTTTGCCATTCTGACCCAAAGTCCCGTGTAGAACTCGTTATGCTTCTCGAAGCGCTCCTTTTCGAAGCTTTCACGTCCGAAGGCTCTGACAACGCGCACTCCCGTCAGGTTCTCCTGCGCCATGGCGGAGAGCTTGCCCTCGTTTTCGTCACATTCTCTGAATCCCTTGCGTATGTTCTTATGGAAGTACATGGAGTAAAGAATGATTATGGGCATCGGAATAACTGCGATAAGGGTCAGGGGGATATTCATGGAGAGCATGAACACCACGGAGAGCACAAGAAGGATGACTATTCTGAAGATAGAGGTCATCTGCTCGGAAATAAATCTTTTGAGCGTTTCAATATCCGAGGTGCATCTCTGAATGATGTCTCCCGTTTTGTTCTTCATGTGCCATGAGAAGGGAAGACGCTCGATATGAGAGTACAGTGTGTCTCTCATATTTTTAACGAGGGTCTCGGAGCCCTTTGCATTGAACACGCGGAAGGCATACTGAGACAGCACCTTGACCGCGGCGACAACAACTACCGCAAGCGCCATTACGTGGAGATTTTTTCCGAGATATTCAAAGCCGCCTATTCTGTTCACAAAGCTCATAACGAACTTTGGAAACTCGGGCTTGTTTCCTCCGATGGCGTTGTCCACCGCCGCTCTTATTATCTGAGGGCTTATCATATCCGCAAGAGCCATCAGCGCCGCAGAAATTATACTGACGGCAAAAAACAGACGGCTTCCCTTCAGAAAGCCCCATATAAGAGAGACGGTCTCTTTTCTTTCTTTTTTCTTTTGGTTTTCTTTCTTCATTCTTTTGTTTAAAATCAGTGGTTTGTTAAAATAAGTAGTAAAGGGGAGAAAAAGCACTTTTGTCTTTGTGGGACAACAGTGCTTTTTATATCATATGGTGAAACGGTAGGGGAGGGGCTTGCCTCCTCCCGTCTTACCGTCAGGAGTTTTTTGATTATTCTTCTTCGGCCGTTACTGCGATGCAGAGCTCCTCAAGTGCCTTAGCATCAGCAGGTGCAGGACACTTGGACATAAGCTCGGACGCGTTCTGTACCTTGGGGAAGGCGATAACGTCACGGATATCTTCAAGTCCGAGCAGGAGTGTTACAAGTCTGTCAAGACCGAATGCGAGACCGCCGTGGGGAGGTACGCCGTACTTGAATGCGTCAAGAAGGAAGCCGAACTTGACCTGTGCTTCTTCTTCGCCGATACCGAGAACGGAGAACATCTTGCTCTGAAGCTCTTCGGAGTGAATTCGAATGGAACCGCCGCCAAGCTCCGTGCCGTTGAGGACGATATCGTATGCCTTTGCGCGGACTTCGCCGGGAGCAGTGTCAAGCTTTTCGATATCCTCGTCCATGGGCATTGTGAAGGGGTGGTGCATTGCGTAGTATCTGCCGTCCTCTTCGCTGTACTCGAGGAGAGGGAATTCCGTTACCCAGAGGAAGTTGAATTTTGACTTGTCGATAAGTCCCATTCTCTTTGCGACCTCGCATCTGAGTGCGCCGAGGGAGTCGAATACTACCTTGTTCTTTGCCGCAACGATGAGGACAAGGTCACCTGTTTCAACGTTCATCTTTGTGAGAAGAGCGTTTACTTCGTCCTCTGTGAGGAACTTAGCGAAGGAGGAGGAAACTGCGCCCTCTGCATTCTTGTACCATGCGAGACCCTTTGCTCCGTAAGACTTTACGAACTCAACGAGGGAGTCGATCTCTTTTCTGGACATGGACGCGCCGCCCTTGACGGTGATACCTCTTACGCTGCCGCCGTCTGCTACTGCGCCGCTGAATACGCCGAAGCCGCAGCCTGCCGCGATGTCGGAAATGTCGCAGAGCTCCATTTCAAAGCGTGTGTCGGGCTTGTCGGAGCCGTAGCGCTCCATCGCTTCGTGCCAGGTCATTCTCTTGAAGGGGACCTCAAGGGGAAGGTTCATGAAGTTTTCAAAAACGTGCTTGATAAAGCCTTCGTTTACTGCGATAACGTCGTCTTCGGTTACGAAGGACATTTCAAGGTCTATCTGTGTGAACTCGGGCTGTCTGTCGGCTCTCAGGTCTTCGTCTCTGAAGCAGCGGGCTATCTGAATGTAGCGGTCAAAGCCGGAGCACATGAGAAGCTGCTTGTAGATCTGAGGAGACTGGGGAAGAGCATAGAACTTGCCGGGGTGAACACGGCTGGGAACGAGATAGTCTCTTGCTCCTTCGGGTGTGGGCTTTACGAGTATGGGGGTTTCCACGTCGATAAAGCCGTTTTCGTGGTAGTAGTCTCTTGCAAGCTTTGTGATCTTGCTTCTTGCGATAAGGTTTCCTGCCATGTCGGGACGGCGGAGGTCAAGATATCTGTGAGTAAGTCTGAGCTCGCTCTTAACGTCGCTGTTTTCGACTATTGCGAAGGGGGGAGTCTTTGCGGCGGAGAGGATCTTGAAGCCGTCAACTGCGATCTCTATCTCACCTGTTGCCATATTCTTGTTTACCGCTTCTGCGCCTCTTGAGCGAACTACGCCCTGAGCCGCGAGAACATATTCTGCGCGAACACCGAAGGCCGCGTCGAAGATGGACTTCTCAGTTGCTTCGTCAAATGCAAGCTGAACCATGCCCGTTCTGTCGCGAAGGTCGATGAAGATGAGGGCGCCAAGGTCTCTCTGCTTCTGGCACCAGCCTACAACTGCAACTCTTTCGCCGATATTTGCCGCGGTAAGGGTACCGCAGTAGTGAGTTCTTCTGTCTGTTTTTTCAAATCTGTTATTCATTGAAATTCGTTCCTTTCGTATATCCCGCACGTTTTATCTGAGATATTCTGCAACCTTTGCAATTTCGATCTCTGTCTGTGTGTTTTCGCCCATTGCGCCTGTCATATCGCGGAGCATTGCGCGGCCGCTTTCAAGCTCGCTGTCGCCGATGATGAGAACCTTCATAGCTCCCGTTTTGTCGGCGTATTTCATCTGTGCCTTAAGGCTTCTGCCCACAACGTCACATTCCGCATAGATGCCTTCTTTTCGGAGGTTCCAAACGATCTCCTGCGCCTTTATCTGCGCCGTCTGACCCATGGATGCGATATAGAGTGCGGGAGCGTTCTTTCCGGGCACCTTTACGCCGTTCTGCTCCATTGCAAGGATAAGTCTTGTGATACCCATTGCAAAGCCGCAGGCGGGGAGAGCGGGGCCGCCGAGCTCTTTTACGAGTCCGTCGTATCTGCCGCCGCCGCAAACGGTGCTCTGTGCGCCGATGCCTTCGGCGATGAATTCAAATACTGTCTTTGTGTAGTAGTCAAGTCCGCGGACGATGTGTGTATCTATAACGTAGTTCAGACCGCAGGCATCAAGCATGGCGGTGAGCTTATCCATGTGGTTCTTACAGCCCTCGCAAAGGTGGTCGATGGTCTTGGGTGCGTTTTCAGCAAGCTTCTTACAGCTCTCGCACTTACAGTCAAGAACTCTGAGAGGGTTGGTCTTAAGTCTTGTTTTACACGTATCGCAAAGTCCGTCTGCGTTCTTTTCGAAATATTCAACGAGAGCAGCTCTGTAGGAGGGACGGCAGTCAGGACATCCGATAGAGTTTACGTGGAGAGAGATGTTTCCGATGCCGAGCTCTGTGAGAAGGCTTGCCGCAAGTGAGATAACGGTGAAGTCAGCTCCCGCATCGGAAGAACCGAACATTTCAACGCCGAACTGCTCAAATTCGCGGCTTCTGCCTGCCTGGGGCTTTTCGTATCTGAAGCAGTTGATGATGTAGGAGAGCTTTATGGGAAGAGTGTCGGAGCACTTTCCGTTTTCGATAAGAGCTCTTGCGACGGATGCCGTTCCTTCGGGTCTGAGGGCGAAGAGCTTTCCTTCCTTGTCCTCGAAGGTGTACATTTCCTTCTGAACAACGTCGGTACATTCGCCGACACCTCGTGAGAAGAGCGCAAGCTCTTCAAAGGTGGGGGTCCTGATCTCGTCGAAGCCGAATTTTGAGGCAACTCTTCTTGCCGTGCTTTCGATATACTGCCATGTGTACACGTCGGGTGCGAGTACGTCCATGGTACCTCTGGGTTTTCTGATGCTTTCCATTAGTTCCTCCGATGTTATGTGAAGAGAGAGGCATAGAGATGCCCTCTTTGTATTTTCTAAATCAATTATTAATTATAACAAAATTAAAAGTTATAGTCAATACCTTCCGCACACTTAAATTTTTTGTTATTTTTTTGAGAGACCTTGAATTTATTTAAATATTATAGTATAATATAATGAATAATACTGTACGGAAGGAGGAAAGCATGTGGCACACAACGGAAAAAACGCAAAAATCGGCGAAAAAAGAAAAGCTGTGAGAGCGGGAACGGCATCCTATCTTGACAGATTTGCAAGATTTATTTACAGAGGACTGAAAAACGGCGTTGTGGGCGCAGTCTTTACCTCTTACAGCGACGGACGGCAGAAGGATGCTCACGGCAAGAAGAGCTCTTCCTTCCTTTCTCCTCTCAGAGAGGCGGCTTCGGCTGCTTTTGACGAGGGCCGCGCCTCCGATGCTTCTAAATCCTTTGCGACACGTCTTTTGGATATAAAGCTGAAGGTCTACGGAACCTTCCTTATGTCTTTCGGAATATACACCTTCCTTTTCGGACTTGTTGACAATTTTTTGTTCGGTACCGAAAGACAGGTTTTCGGTCTGCTTTTCGGACTCATTCTTGCGGTGTCGGCTTTGCCCCTTCTTTTCAGTGACGAGGCCGCCTCCTCCGCCGTTGACAACTCTGCCTTCGGCTCGGCGCTCAAATCGGTTTCGGGCCTCAATGACGGCAGATTTGACGAAAGCGAAAAAACGGGGCGGGGCAGAGTGAGCTACGGATTTATTGCGGGAGTTATCGCAGGCGGTATTGCCTATTTCGTATCTCCCTACAAAATAGTTTTCGTGCTTCTGTTCATTGCGCTTCTGTGGATAACGGTTTCAAGACCTGAGTTCGGAATGGTTGCCCTCTCATTCCTGCTTCCTTTTCTCACAAATTCCGCAAACCTTATTCTTATCTCTGCGGTGGCTGTTTCTTTCCTTGTAAAGCTTGTCCGCAGAAAAAGATTTGCTTCCTTTGAAACGCTGGATGCCTCCGTTTTCGGTGTCCTTCTCATAATCCTTTTAGGCGGTATCGTGGCAAGTGCAGACGGTGCCCTCGGAGAAGCGGCTTTGTACGTGCTTCTTATCAGCGTGTATTTTCTCACGGTGAACCTCTTCAAAACAAAGGCGTGGCTTGACAGAGCAACCGCCTCGGCGGTGATGGGTCTCTCCGCTTCCTGTCTGCTTTACGTTGCGGGCTTTCTCGGAGATATGGCATTCGGCGGTGTCAGCCTTGCCCTTTCCGAAATGCTTGAAGGCACTCTTGCTTCTCAGCTTATCATGGGAGATAAGGCGGTCATATCCGCAGTTTCCGCCGTAGCTCTCCCCATGGCGGTGTCCTTCTTCATGCGCCCTGCCTTCAGGGTTACAAGGGGCTACAGCGCGGCGGCAGTGCTTCTTCTCATTCTTCCCGTTATATTTGACGGCTCCGTTTATTCGGCTCTTGCGGCGGCGCTTTCCGTCCTCCTTCTTCTTCTGATATATTCGAGAAATGCTATCTATATTATCTTCTCGGGTGTTATCACGGTGCCTGTGGCATCTCTCCTGTTTCCTGCGGCGGCATCCCGTATTGCCGCGGCACTCTCCGAGGGCTTTGCTCGTTTCGGCAGAACGCGTCTTGAGCTTTGGGACAGTATAAGCGGGGCGCTCTCCGATTTTCTTTTCGGAGGTGTCGGCTTCGGAAAGGCATCCTTTGAGGCTGTTCGCCCCATGCTTTCGGGAAACACTCCCGACAGCGTGGCTCACTCCTATAACACTTATCTTCAGATATGGGTCGAAACGGGAGTTTTCGGGCTTGTCATCTTCCTTGTTTTCGCGTGGCTCATCGTTTCCTCTGCCTTTACGGCGTTTCTGCGCATTGACAGAGCGAGAAAAAATCCTGCTCTCAGAACGAGAGGAATTTATATAAATATCCCCGAGAGCCTCTCTCAGTTTGCCTCCAAGGACGTAAAGTCCAAGGGAAAGCTCTCCGTTAATGAGTACTGCGTTTCAAGGCGTATGGGAATTGCGGCTCCCCTCTGCAGCGTTGCGGGGATGCTGTTTTACGGAATATTCGACTATATATGGTACAACGAAAAAGTATTCCTTCTTTTCTGGATAGCCGCAGGGCTCTCGGCAGCTTACAGCACTATCACAAGAAATGAGATCGACGAAATTGAAGCTTCCTATACTCTCGGTGACGACAGAGAGCATAATTTTGAGGCTGATATAGTGTAAACAAGATAAAAAACGTAACTGAGAAAGGACGTGGCAAAATACAATGGAAAAGAAAAAACACAGGTTCAATATAGTTGACCTTGTTATAATACTTGTAGTTTTGGGGGCGGCTGCTCTTCTGCTTCGAAGCTTTGTTTTTAATGCAGGCGGGGATGCAGAGGGTAAAAAGATCAACCTTCAGTACGTAATTGAGACCGACATGATATCCGAGGACCTTGCCGACAACGTGAAGGCGGGGGACGCGGTTTACGATTATGAAAGCGGCAGGATGATCGGTACGGTCACCGCCTGCGACATCAGAAACGCTACTCACGTGGGTATGTCCGACGGCGGCGTTCAGGTGGTCAGCGATATCGTCGGATACAGAAGTCTTTACATCACGGTGGAAAGCCCTGCTACGGGCGGCCCGACCGGTTACTATATCGATAAGCTTTCGATAAGCGTCGGCAAAGACTATGCGCTCATGCTCCCCGAGCTCTACTGCACGGGAAGCTGTATCAGCGCCGAGGTTATCGACTGAGCTTTTTGAAAAGACGTTTAACATGATAATACCGCCGTGCATGACGGCGGATGATTATGGAGAAGTATAATGGAAAATCTTATTAATACGATTATATACGCTGTGAGCGCGGTTCTTTGCTCGGGGCTTCTTGCCTTTGCTCTGACCCCTCCCGTCCGAGTTCTTGCGTTCCTCATCGGAGCAGTTGACGTTCCTACCGACGAGCGCAGAATGCACACGAAGCCCACTCCCCGAATAGGCGGTCTTGCCATTTTCGGCGGCTTTGCCATAAGCGCCCTGGTGTTCGGTACATACACACCTGCTCTCGGCGCAGTTCTTGCAGGCGGCTTTATTATGGTGGTCATGGGTATTCTCGACGACGTTTACCGTCTCAAGGCTTGGGTAAAGCTTATCGTGCAGGTCGCGGCGGCAGTCGTTGCCGTTCTCTTCGGAGTTGTAATTGAGCATATCACCCTATTCGGGTACGTAATAGAATTCGGCGTTCTCAGTATTCCCATAAGTATCCTCTGGATCGTGGGTCTTACAAACGCCATCAACCTTCTTGACGGTCTTGACGGTCTCGCCTGCGGCGTTTCCGCCATTATGTCTATTACGCTTCTCGGTGTTGTACTTCTTCACGGAGACTATCAGTCAGCTCTCATCATGGCGATACTTGCGGCGGCGTGTCTGGGATTTCTTCCCTTTAATATGAACCCTGCGAGAATTTTCATGGGCGACACGGGCTCCCTGTTCCTCGGTTATACCATGGCGGTAATGAGCGTTCAGGGCGTGTTCAAGATGCACACCGTTATCTCCTTCATCATTCCCATTGCAATGTTTGCCCTTCCTCTTCTCGATACGCTCTTTGCCATATTCAGAAGAATAAAGGGCGGTGAGAGCCCCTTCGCTCCCGACAGAAAGCACCTGCACCACAAGCTTGTGGACATGGGATTTACCCAGCGCGAGGCTGTGAGAATTCTCTATGCGGTCTGCGGTATACTCGGGCTTGTTTCCATAACCTTCTCCGAGGATATCTTCAGCGAGTATAAGCTGACGAAGACCCTTATAGTTGCCGCTTGCGCTATCATCGTTTTCGGTCTCAACTATATTGTAATGAAGAAGACGAGCTCCCGTGTTCTATCCGGTCTTGCCGAGCACGGCTACACTCCCATTAAAAAAGGCGAGGAGCTCAGTCACGAGACAGACAAAAAATAAACCAATTAAAGTGAGGAACCGCTTGGTATGAAAAATAAAGAAAATGCCAAAAAAGGCGGCAGAGTTTCTGCCCTTGACGTGTTTATTGCGGTACTTGTGCTGATGTGTATAGCAGGGGTAATTGTCAGAGTTTACGTCGGCTCCGACGGAATTCTTCCCGTGATAAGCCCCGAGCTTTCCGAATATGCCGTTTCCTTTGAGGTCAAGCAGGCAAAGGCATCCGTCAGCGGATATCTTTCCGCAGGGGAAAGCCTCTGGACTGAAGACGGCACTCTTTTCGGAACGGTAAGCGATAATATTACGGTAACTCCCGCTCAGATATTCGTTGAGGACTCCGACGGCAAGTACGTTTCCGTATATTCATCGGCAGATATAGGCGACAACAGTCTTGTTGACATAAAGGGTGCGGCATCCGTGCAGGGCTACACTGCGGACTACGGCTTTCTTGTCAACGGAAAAACATATATTGCCCCTAACTTCGAGATAGAGCTTCACACAGAGAAAGCTACCGTTACGGTGATCGTTACGGGTATCTCAAAGGTAGTGTCTTAAAAGGCACAATTTCCCCTTAGTGAAAGGAAAAATACTATGAAAGGCTTAAAAAGCTTCGGAATTGCTTTTCTTATTACGGCTGTGCTTGCAGGTATTGCGGCGGTGTTCGTAACTAATTCCGTTGAGGGAATTCTCCTTGGAATATTCGACAGAACTCCCGACGGAATTACCGATATCTTAAACGCTCCCAAGGACGAGGGAGGTGCGGATAAGGAAGAAAGCGATCAAACCGAAAACACTTTGAAGGATATTGAAGGAAATTCCTTCTCCATGCTTATAGTGTGCACCGATTACAGACCCAAGGTCTTTTCGGACTATCTGCCCGCCCCTTCGGAAATAGATAAGACCGAGGATGAGGCGGGATATCTTGAGGACGGCTTCCGCATTGCAGGTCCCTCAACCATCTGCCTTGTTCAGTGCAGTAAGGAATACGGCGAGTATATCTTCACTCCCATTGCACCCAACACAAACGTAACGACCCCTGCGGGATATGAAACACTTTACAACGTTTACGGTTATTACGGATTTGAATTTTTTAAATCGAAGGTTGAGTCCATAACGGGCGTTTCCGTTGACTACTATGCTGTGGTCAACTGTACCGACGTAAAGAGCATCGTTGACGTTATCGGCGCGGTGTACTGCACCGTGCCCTGTGAGATCTTCACGGACGGCAAGGTTTACGTAGGTCAGTCGGGCGCAGGGAAGATAAAGGCTCTTGATCCCGAGGTTGAATTTGATTCCTTCCTTGAGGAATGTACCGACAACATCGGCCCTTCCTCCATGGGTCTCCTTCTTTACAGTGACTATTCCGACGGAATTGAGGATGAGCTTATAATCTCCGACGGCTACACAAAGGGCGTGTTCAGAAACTTCGCAAAGCTCTCTCCGAACGGTCAGTCCTCTCTCTGGACGAGAGTTGAAAAATATGCAGTTACCAATATCACGACAGACTTCTTCGCACAGAACGGAGAGCTTATCAAAGCGTTTAGCGACGATATTGCGGTAACGGTATCCTATCCCGGACTTTTCAAGCCCGCGGGCGAGCCTCAGGATGCAACCTTTGAGCCTGACGTTTCCGGCGGTGTTGAGGCGCTTTCAAAATACAGATAAAATGCTTATGACCCTCTGTCTTTCGGCAGAGCGGATAAAATAAAAAATAAAACATATACATAAAGAGGTAAACAGAAATGAACAATTCAGAAAAGACGATGGACAAAATTGTTGCGCTGTGTAAAAACCGCGGCTTTATCTTTGCAGGCAGTGAGATCTACGGCGGTCTCGCTAACTCCTGGGACTACGGCCCTCTCGGCGTTGAATTCAAGAACAACGTAAAGAAGGCTTGGTGGAAGAAGTTCGTTCAGGAATGTAAATACAACGTAGGTCTTGATGCGGCTATCATCATGAACCCCGAAACATGGGTAGCTTCCGGTCACGTCGGCGGCTTCTCCGACCCCCTTATGGACTGTAAGGAATGTAAGACACGTCACAGAGCCGACAAGCTTATCGAGGACTATGCTTTTGCAAACGGTCTCGACGATAATCCTGCAGGCTGGACAAATAAAGAAATGGCTGACTACATTGCTGAAAAGGGAATAGTTTGCCCCGACTGCGGCAGTAAAGAATTCACGGATATCCGTAAGTTCAACCTTATGTTCAAGACGTACCAGGGCGTAACCGAGGACTCAAGCTCCGAGCTTTATCTCAGACCCGAAACAGCTCAGGGTATCTTCGTAAACTTCCAGAACGTTGCAAGAAGCTCCAGAAAGAAGCTCCCCTTCGGCGTTTGTCAGATCGGTAAGTCCTTCAGAAACGAGATTACTCCCGGTAACTTCACGTTCCGTACACGTGAATTCGAACAGATGGAGCTTGAATTCTTCTGCAAGCCCGGCACTGACCTTGAATGGTTCCTTTACTGGAAGGAATACTGCAAGCAGTTCCTCCTGAACCTCGGCATGAAGGAAGAAAACCTCAGACTCCGTGACCACTCCGAGGATGAGCTCTGCTTCTACTCCAAGGCAACCACTGACTTCGAATTCCTCTTCCCCTTCGGATGGGGTGAGCTTTGGGGTGTAGCTGACAGAACTGACTACGACCTCACTCAGCATGCAAACCACAGCGGCAAGCCCATGGAATATTTTGACCCCGAAACAAACGAAAAGTACGTTCCCTACGTTATCGAGCCCTCCCTCGGAGCTGACCGTGTGGCACTTGCTTTCCTCGTTGACGCATACGATGAAGAAGTTGTTGACGCTGAAAAGAACGACACCCGCGTTGTTCTCCGTCTCCATCCCGCTCTCGCTCCCTTCAAGGCAGCAGTTCTTCCTCTCTCTAAAAAACTTTCCGAGCAGGCTGACGAAGTATTTACTCAGCTTTCCAAAAGCTTCTGTGTTGACTTTGACGAAACAGGCTCTATCGGTAAGCGTTACCGCCGTCAGGACGAGATCGGTACACCCTACTGCATCACATACGACTTTGAATCTGTTGAAGACGGCTGTGTAACGGTAAGAGAAAGAGACTCCATGGAACAGGTTCGTCTGCCTATTTCCGAGCTTGAAGCTTACCTTTCTGAAAAGATCGCTTTCTGATTTAAAATTTAAAAAATAATTGGAGTTATTATGAATTTCACAATATCCAAAAATGACGTAACGGCTATCTGCACCTCTCTCGGTGCAGAGCTTATCTCCTGCGAGAAAAACGGAACCGAATACTGTTGGTACGGTCTCCCCGAGCACTGGTCGGGAAGAGCTCCCGTTCTTTTCCCCGTTCTTTGCTCACCCAAGGACGGCAAGATAATTGCTGACGGCGAGGAATATCCCATGCCCAAGCACGGCCTTGCAAGAAAGTGCGAATTCACTCCCGTGGAGATCACTCCCTCCAAGGTCGTATTCGAGCTTGTGGAAAACGAGGAGCTTCTTAAGAGCTATCCTTATCCCTTCTGCCTCAGAATTACTCACGAGGTAACGGATGACGGCTTTGAAACTACATACAGAGTCATCAACACAGGTGACAAAAAGATGACCTTCTCCATCGGCGGTCACCCCGGCTTCAACTGTCCCATTTTCGAGGGTGAAAGCTTTGAGGATTACAGCATTTACTTCGAGGACTACGAAGGTGCTTATATGTCTATCACTCAGGAGGGAACAGGCTACATGTGTCCTGATATCCCCAAGCTTGACCTTGTTAAGAACAACGAGCTTCCCCTCAGATACAGCGACTACGATAACGACGCTCTTATTATCGAAGACCTCAAGGTAAAGAGCATTCGCCTCGTTAACAGAAACACAGGTCACGGTATAAGGTTTGACTTTGACCGCTTTGACGCTATCGGTCTCTGGACACCTATCAAGAAGGAATCCCCCTTCATCTGCCTTGAGCCCTGGTGCGGTCTCCCTGCAGGAACAAACGAAACTCCCGAGCTTGAAAGCAAGAAGTATGCGAAGAGCATCCTTCCCGGTGAGTATTTTGAAACGTCCTACAAGATGACGGTTATCTGATAAAAGAGAACCCCAAGTCGCCTTGCGGTTAAGACGGGAGGAGTACCCCAAGGGCATTTCCTCGGATTTCCAAGGAAATCCTCACAGCACTGCCCCTCCCCTACCGTGAGACCCCCTGTTTGAGAATACGATATTTTTTCAGGAGATAAAGATGAATCTTTGCAGTCCCAAAACAGTCCGGGAGCTTATGGATAAATACGGCCTCGCCCCCAAGAAGGGCTACGGTCAGAACTTTCTTATAAACAGCGCCATACCCGAGCGAATTGCAGGAAGCGCGGCGGCAGGCGGTGACGTTGGCTTTGACGGCTTCGGCGGCTTTATGGAGGGGGTTTGCGCCCTTGAGATAGGCCCCGGTATAGGCTCCATGACCGTGGAGCTCTCCTCCTATTTTGAAAAGGTAATTGCCGTTGAGATAGATAAGGGGCTTATTCCTCTTCTTGAAGAGACCCTTGCCGAGTGTGATAACGTTACGGTTGTAAACGAGGACTTTATGAACGTTCAGGCGGATGCTCTTCTTTCAGAGCTTGCAGGGGACATGCCCGTGTGCGTTTGCGCAAACCTTCCTTATTACGTTACAACTCCCGTTCTCATGAAGCTTCTTGAGGAATACCCCCTTTCGGGCCCCTCACGTTTCAGAAGCATTACCGTAATGGTACAGACCGAGGTTGCCGACAGGATATGCGCTTCTGCAGGAAGCGGTGACTACGGCTCTCTCTCCGTCTCCGTTGCCCTTCACGGCACGGCGGAAAAGCTCTTTACCGTAAGTGCAGGGAACTTCCTTCCCGCGCCCAAGGTCTCTTCTTCCGTCGTTCAGATAACTCTCCATGAAAACGGCATTTACGACGTCTGGGACAAGGCTCCAAAGGACAAGGCGGCTTGCGATAAGTTTGCCGCAAGAGTTAAAAAGCTTATTGCCCTCGCGTTCCTTCAGAGAAGAAAGACCCTCGTTAACGCTCTCTCATCGGAGATCCCCAAGGAGAAGACCGAGGCGGCGCTTTCCGAGCTTGGCATAAGAAGCGATATAAGAGGCGAAAAGCTCTCCGCAAGGGACTACTGCGCTCTTGCAGCTATTCTTTATAAGTGATAATTATTTCGATAAAAAAGCACGGATTTTGAACTTTAAGTTCTGTTTCCGTGCTTTTTTGTATTGATGTGCGTCTTTGAAGCTGTCAGACAAATTGAAATTGGTTAGAGATTTTGATTATATTCATTAAGTGCAAGTAAGTCCCTTGCCTGTAGAAATTTTCGTTGATTTGTTTCGTGCTCAATATCCTTAATTAAACTATATAGTTCATCAAATGAGCACCATTTTAATATCGTTCCGTTTTCAATTTCTGCATCTGTCAGATGCAATACAGCCTGCTTAGTCTTTGTATGTACAACAAAATAATACGATAACGATGTAAAGTCTGCATGGTATCTATTTTCGGCAACAATACCTAACGGCTCTACAGAATCACATACACATCCTGTTTCTTCAGACACTTCTCTAACCAATGCAGAAAATTCATCTTCGCCATTTTCTATTCCACCACCAGGCAAAGAATGAAGATTGAATTTTTTAGCATACATCACCGCATATTGACCTTCATCGTTAATCAATATCGCTCTCGATGTTCTTCTTGGCTCTTTCGTACTTAGCCCATCCGTCCCAAGTATGCATTTATCGGTCAATGTGCCAATTAGTTTCCATTCGTTCACTATATCACCACCTATTAACTAAATTCAAGTTTATCAAACTGTTAGTATTATCCTATCACATTATAACACACAGCAACTATTTATGCAATAACACTCCCGATAGAATGAACTTTCGGGAGTGAAGCTGTTTTACGGCAGTGGAGCTTTTGCCGTAATTTTTATTCTTTTCTCATAGACTTAAGAAGGGCGATCTCCTTTGCGTAGCCGTCGACTTCGTTTGGTGTTTCAAGGTAGAAGGGAAGGTGCTTTACGGCCTTGCAGTTGATTATTTTATCAAAGCCTTCGATGCCGAGGAAGCCGTCTCCTATTTTTTCGTGTCTGTCCTTATGGGCGCCGAGAGGATTTTTGGAGTCGTTGATATGGATCGCCTTCAGTCTGTCAAGGCCGACGATACGGTCAAACTCTGCAAAAACTGCATCGGGGTCACCTGCTATATCGTAGCCTGCGTCGCTGACGTGGCAGGTGTCAAGGCATACTCCCACCTTGCCTCTCACGTCCTCGTTTACAAGGTCGATTATAGCTCTCAGTTCCTCAAATTTTGAGCCTATCTCCGTGCCTTTTCCTGCCATAGTCTCAAGGAGGACGGTGGTATTCTGGTCGGGAGTGAGGATGGTGTTGAGAAGGTCTGCAATATACTGAATTCCCACTTCAAGTCCCTGACCTACGTGGCATCCGGGGTGGAAATTGTAGAGAGCGCCGGGGATAGCCTCAAGGAAACGAAGCTCCTTTGCCATTGCTTCCGTGGTATATTCACGGATATTTTCGTCCTTTGATGCGGGGTTGTAGGTGTAGGGTGCGTGGGCAAGGGGCGGCGCAAAGTTGTTCTCTTCAAGAAGCTTCACAAGTGCCGCCACATCCTCGGGTGTTGGCTCCTTTGAGCCTCTGCCCCTCGGATTTTTTGTGAAATACTGAAAGGTGTTGGCGCCTATGCTGAGGGCTTCTTTGCCCATGTGCTCGTAGCCGCCGCTGACTGAAAGATGACATCCTATATAAAACATAATAACCTCGTTTGTTAGATTTAATATATCGGGAGGAGTAAACCCCTCCCCTACCTGTGCTGATGTTGGTCGCTTTGAGTAGTTTTTATCTATATTATCTATATAAATTATAGCAGAAAAATGCTTTTAAGTCAACAAAGCGGTGAGGTTTATCTCTATCTCTGAAAAGTGCGTAATTTGCGGAAATAAATGAGCATAATATATAGAACGGTAATATTTCAGGTTTTGGAGTTTAATATGAAAAGTTCGGTTGTGGCGCTCTCGCCCATTATTAAAAGAATTCGGCGCATAGCGGACACTCTTCACGAGGACAGGGTGACGGTGTATGCGGCGCAGACCGCCTTTTATATATGTATTTCCGCCATTCCCTTCGTTATTCTTCTCATTCTTCTTATCCGTCTTTTTTCTCCCGATCTTGTTCCCGAGCTTGCCGAAGTTTTGCATGACGTTCTGCCGAGGGAGGCATCGGGCGTTCTTGATTTTGTTTTCACCGAGGCTTCACAAAGTGCGGATATTCCGATAGTATCAACGGCAGCTGCGGCGGCGCTTTGGAGCGCTTCCAGGGGGATAAGGGCAGTGATGCGCGGAGTTTCCGAGGTGTACAGGGTGAGAATGAAGGGGACTTTTATTTACACTCTCATTCTATCTCTTATTTACACGGCTCTTTTTGTTGCCATAATTACCGCCACAGTCCTCTTTTTCGTATTCGGCGGCATATTTCCCCTTGTTAAAATGTTCGATGAATATTCCTCTCTCTTCAGGTTTAAATATCTGCTTTTTGCCTTCTTTCTGACACTGTATTTTTCTCTTCTTTATTTTGTTGTTACCAAAGGGGTCTTCTTTTTCAAAAGGGAGCGGAAGACCTCGGAATGCTGTCCCGAAAAGCTGAGGGCACAGCTTCCGGGAGCGTTGTTTTCCGCCGCAGGATGGCTTCTTTTTTCCTTCTTTTATTCTTTATATATCAGATATTTTCCGCGCTCCTCCTACGTTTACGGGAGCCTTGGGGCGGTCGTTTTTCTTATGCTGTGGCTCTATTTTTGTATGTATATTATCCTTCTCGGGGCAGAGATAAATAAGATGATGTATCTGAGGCGAAAGGGTTAAAAGCGGACGAGCGATGCTCGCCCCTACGGGTAAAAGATATAGTTTGATGAAGGCGGTGAAGGGCGACGGGTCGTCGGCAGGGGTCCTCAAAAATCTTTATGATTTTTGGGGTTCTCGTCGGCAGGGGTCCTCAAAAATCTTTATGATTTTTGGGGTTCTCGTCGGGGGCGCCGACCCCTACGGGTGGATGTTGGCCGGTTGTTTCTATGGTGATGATGTAGTTTTCTGTTGTATTTGCGCTACTCCTCATCCACCACTACGCGAGAACCCCAAGTCAGCAGGGCTAACTTGGGGACCCCGCCGTGGTCCCCCTTCTCCCTCAGGAGAAGGCTGTGTGTTGGTCGGTTGTTACTGTTTGTATATCATAAAAAAGCTCTCGTGGTACCGAGAGCTTCAGAGTGTAGACAAAGTCTACACTCTGAGTGAGACTGAGAGAAACGAAGGTAGATTTGGCGATTTTTTCCTCGTCGGCATAGTTGTCTATGGTAGAGGGAAAAACTCGCCAAAAGCAGATGTGGCGGGCTTTCGCCCGCCTTTTCAATATCAGATGATTTCATCAAGAAATATTTGCTTTATGCAAATTCTTCTGCTCACTTCTGCGTTATACCGAGTTTGTCTTCAGTCTGAAGCTCTCGGGGTACCGAGAGCTTTTTTATGTTCATTTAGTCAATTACGGGAAGCTTGAACACTACCTTTTTTACTTTATCGGCGTTTCTCCACAGGCCGGGGCGGTGGAGATCACAGGGGGCGAAGTATGCGAAGGAGCCTTCGTCAACGGTGAGGGTAAGATGTGTCTTTCCGCTCTTCATTGTACCGTGGAAGTCGTATTCCTCGACGTAGTCGGAGAGGTCTTCTATCTCATCGATGGGTGCCCATTCGATAAGCTCGTCGCCGCGGTGGAGGTACTGAAGGTCGGCATATTTTTTGTGTCCCTCGTAGCTTATCTCTTCCTTAAGAGGTTCGTATTCGGAAACGTTTGCGAGAATTCCTTCGCCAAGCTCATAGGAGCCGTCCTCAAGGGCGTCGATATCTGTTTCCTTTATCCATTTGGAAACTGTGAGAAATCTCTTGTCAAAGGGGGCGTAAAATTCAAGATTTGTTATCTTATCGTAGATCATTTTTAATATCCTTTCTCAGTCCACGTCGTAAAGCTCGTCGTCGGTCATTCCGACGTAGTGCATAAGCTTTTCGTAATCGTTTTCGTTTATACTGTAAACGATGGTGGAGCCGGGGGTGGTGTAGTAGTAGAACACGGTCTTTTCAACGTAAGGCTCGCCGTCTTCGTCCTCAAGAGTTTCCTCTCTCACCCAGCTGTCACCGAAGATTATTTTATAGTCGGTATCAACCTGTACTGTGGAGGAGGTGCCGTCTTCATTAATAATTGTTTCGGGGGATTTGTAGGAAAGCTCGACCTTTGCCTGACTTTTTCCGATGCCGTAGTCTGCAAGACCCTCTTCGGTGGTATATTTGCAGTTTGAAGCGGGAAATTCAAGCTTGTAGAAAAGCTCCATTGCCTCGGTAAGGTGCATTCCCATTTCGGGGTTAATAGCTTTTGAGGTGCCCGCTTCGTCGGTAATAGTAAGGGAGTTTACAAAGTCATCGGAAATGTCGGAGGGAAGCTTATCTGTCTGTATAAGGTCTGTGAGAGCAACCTTGAAGGGAGACATTACCGTGGACTCTGCCATATATATCTTTCCGCTTTTTACGTCCTTAAGATATACAAGCTCGTTGAAGGGATTTGTTTTGCCGAAGATGAATTCGACCGTTGTGCCGTCGGAGTATTTACCCTTTACGGTGAGGTAAGGAGCGTCAAATCCGAAGGACTCAACGTCCCCGTTTTCAACGGTCTTTTCCGCTTCGATTCCCGAAAGCTTTGTTGCCATTATGTCAACAGTGTTGTCCTTAACGGGGAAGAGCTCGTCGGTATCGAGAGACCAGGTGGTGTCGGTATTTCTTGTGAAGGAGTACTCGTTTCCTTCGAAAACGTAGCTGAGGTTTGTAAGCTCATCAGCTTTGAATTCAGTTACCTTAACTGAGGTTTCCTCGGTGGTCTCCCCGGGTACTTCATTATTTTCGTTATAGTTTTTCATAACGAGAAAGCCTACAAGGAAAACAGCAAGAGTACAAAGGAGAGCTACGGTCGTAATCAGTTTCTTTTTATCTGTCACTTTCTCTTGCCTCCGCTTTTATCTTTTACGTCTTGAGATCCAGACGTAAAGTCCTGCTACAAGGATGATAAGGGGAAGGCCTATAACGAGAGCGGCGCCCCAGCCGATAACGGAGCCTTCAGTTACCATGAGCATTTCGGAATTCATGTCGACACCGAGAATGGAGATTCCGGTTTCCTTGTCAGCCATCCACTTGAGGGTCTCCGCGAAGAATACGGAGTTGCCGCCAAGGTCATAGTCACTTTCAAGGAGAAGGGGAGTTGATATCCAGATAAGACCTGCTGAGGAATCGGAGCCTGCGGGGGATGCCATGGCACCTACGAGGAAAGGTCCGTCAACATCGCCCTCTTCCTTATCGAAGGTCTCGGAGCTTGAGGGGTCTGTCTTGAGATATGCCTTGTCGCTTGTGGAGAAAAGGGCGTAAACGGCAGAAGACGTTTCCTTAACCTTTTCGATGCCGTGGGCATAGGGTGTGAACATCTGCTTGCCGCTGAGCGCTTCAAGGGAATAGGGGCACTCGTTTTGGGTCTTCGGGATAATATAGGTGGGGTACTGATAGTAGTTTGAAGTTGAGCCTTCAACGATGATACCGTCGGTGGAGGTAAGACCCATCTTTTCAAGAGCTGCCGCAAGGTTGGGAGTGAGGGCCTTTGAGAAGTAGTTATAGGCTGTTGTGAGAATGATATTGCCGCCGCCGCGGAAGTATTCAACGAGGGTGTTACATTCTTCCTCGCGGAAGTCGGTGGTGGGAACGTTAATGATGATGATGTCAGCATCCTCGGGGATGGAGCCGTCGCCCGTCATAAGAGAGAAGCTTTCGTATTCGATATTCTCTTTGTCGATGTAGCCGAGGAAAGGCGCTGTTATTTCTTTTTCGCCGTGGCCTGTGAGAACGTAAGCTTTGGGAATATCCGTTGCAGTTACGTAGTCGATGGCACCTGTCAGGTTCATTTCTCCGTAGAAAAGGAAGGGGTCTGTGCCGTCAAAGTAGCCGTAGTTGTAGTACATCTGGTAGGTTGCGGCATCAAAGGAGCCCATATCGGTTTCATACATATACCACGCTCCGCCGTCGATGATCCTGTTTCTTGTTTCACTTTCAACGATCACGGAATTCTGAGTGAGAGTTTCCGTAGTATACTTTGTTGTGAAATCGGGATGGAGAATGGGGTCAACGGTACTAAAGGTGATATTTTTATTTGCCTCTGCATATTTTTCGATGAACGCGGTTATCTGAATGGACTGAGAGGACTCAGCTCCGCTTTCCGCTATCATATAAATATTGATGGGAGAGTTAACGCCTTCAAGGAAGGTGAGGCTGTCCTCACTGAGAGTGTAGACCTTGCCGGGAGTCGTGTCAAAATAGGTGAGGTTTCGGGGAAGCTCGGCTACGAAGAGGTTCACGAAGATAAGGACCGCAAGAACAACTGCCGTTGAAACGAGAGTAAAGGAGCCTATTTTAAGTGTTTTTCTGTTGAGTTTCATAAGTTAAGTACCTCCTTTATCAGTTCCAACGCTTCTTTTCCATGGACTGGACTGTAAGAAATCCGAAGAACACGGTCACGCTGAGATAGAAAATAATTGCAGGAAGGTCGAAGATGCCGTTAACGAAGGAGTTGGTTCTTGAGAAAACGTCAAGAGCCTCGAGGGTCTCGGGGAAGAGGTTTTCAAAGAGGGAGGACTTCACTGCATAGGTGATGCCTGCAGCTCCCGCGAGAACTGCGCCCACGGACACGCCCACAACTGCGTTCTTAGTGAGAACGTAGGAGATATACGCCACAATAAGTGCTGCCGCGATAACGCATACGAGGGAGACGGATGCCGCTGAGGAGAAGAGCCCTGCGATGGAGGACATAAAGTATATAAGGATGATAGCGCCGATATTGAGCACTGCAGCTATGACCTGGCTGTCGGTTACCGAGGAAATGAACATTCCCACGGAAATGAGGGAACAGCCGAGGAAGTAGTATGCTATAAGGGTTGAATATGCGGTGTTGAGATAGACCGTTCCGTAGAGGGAGAGGATAAAGGGATAAAAGCCTGCGATGACAACGGGTACTGCAAAAACAGTTGCCATGGCGAGGAATTTGGAGATAACAACAGACGTTGTGCTTATGGGAAGGGAATAGAGAAGCTGGTCCGTTTTGTTGCTCTTTTCCTCCGCGAAGCTTCTCATGGTGAGAACGGGAAGGGCAAGAAGAGATATAAAGCCTGCGCTTGAAACTGTGTATTCAAACTGTGAAACGCCGCTCATGAGGTTGACGGCAACGGTGTAGATGCCGAACCACAAGAGCACGTATGCGATAAATATTACTCCCGTCATGTTGCAGAGAGAGCTTTTCAGTTCTTTTCTGTATACTGCGCCCATATTATTCTTCGCCTCCTTCGCTTTCGCCGAAAAGTGATGTGTATTCTTCGGCTTCGTTTTCTTCTTCGGGTTTATTTTCGGAAATTTCCGGGTTTTCTTCAATATATGCCTGTCCTAAGGGAGAGGGTGTGAAAATTTTCTTTTCGCTGCGGGGCTTTTCTTCGCTTTTGTCAGCCTTTTCCGCTTCTCTTGTAAGTCTGATGAAGAGGTCTTCAAGGCTTACCGAGGAGCTTGTCATGGAGAGAATAGGAGCCTTAAGGTCTGCGTAAATATAGAACAGCTCTTCTCTGACGTCTGTGCCCTTCTTTGTTTCTATAACTGCCTTGACGGTAGTTCCCGTTTCCGTAAAGCGGCTGTACTTTACGCCGTCGAGGGCGTTTACTGACGCTTCGAGAAGTGAAGCGGAGCCTCTTGATTCAATGGTAATTGTGTTCGAATTTGTGCTTCCTTCAAGCTCTTCAAGGGTGCCCTGCTTTACTATTTTTCCGTTTGCTATCATTATTACGTAGTCGCAAACGGCGGTTATCTCGCCCATGATATGACTGGAGAGGATCACCGCGTGGTCATCCCTCAGGGAGCGGATAAGGTTTCTCACTTCAACGAGCTGATTGGGGTCAAGACCTACCGTAGGCTCGTCGAGAATGATTATTTCCGGGTTCCCGAGAATAGCTTGAGCGATGCCCACTCTCTGCTTGTAGCCCTTGGAGAGGTTCTTTATAAGTCTGTCTGCCACTTCGGTAATTCCTGTTTTTTCCATAACCTCGGTGACGGATTTCTCAAGGTCTTTTGAGGGGATACCCTTTGCTCTTCCTACGAAAACGAGGTATTCATAGGGTGTCATGTCGATATAGAGAGGGGGAATTTCGGGAAGGTAGCCTATTGCTTTCTTCGCCTTCTTTGCCTCTTCGTAGATATCGCAGCCGTTGACGGTAACGGAGCCTTCCGTTGCCGCAAGACATCCCGTCATTATGTTCATGGTGGTGGATTTACCCGCGCCGTTGGGGCCGAGAAGGCCGTAGATATGGCCCTTTTCAATGGTGAAGCTCAGATCCTTTACAGCGGTAAAGGAACCGTACTTCTTTGTGAGATTTTTGATTTCTATCAAAGTTCAGTCCTCCCTGATACTTATGAATTCGTATATTAATTTATTATAGCAATTATAATCTGTTTAAGTGAAGTTTGTGTGAACACTTGCGGAATTTTTCAGAATGCTCTGCAGGATTTATGCAAATGACGATAAAGGCGTTCACCTTTTTAGTTTTTTGTCAAAAAAAGAGGTTGCAAAAAAAGAGGGAATGTGTTAAAATATAGGTTGCAGGAATATGTAATGCGAAAATACCACTGAGTTTTGGTTTATTATATAGAGAAACCACAGAAAAGGAGTAACAATGCGTAAAGATATAGGTATAGACCTTGGAACTGCGACGGTCCTTGTGTACGTAAAGGGCAAAGGCATCGTAATGAAAGAGCCTTCCGTAGTTGCCATTGACCGTGATACCGGTAACATACTTAAAATAGGCAGGGAAGCGCAGCAGATGCTGGGCAGAACTCCCGGTAACATAATAGCTCTCAGACCTCTTCGCGACGGCGTTATCAGCCAGTACGAGGTAACGCTGAGAATGATACAGCACTTTATCAAGAGAGCCTGCGGCGGCTCCTTCAATCTGTTCTGGCAGCCCAGAGTTATCATCTGCGTTCCCAGCGGTATCACCGAGGTTGAAGAGAGAGCGGTTCTTGATGCCGCAAATCAGGCGGGCGCAAAGAAGACTTATCTTATCGAAGAGCCCGTGGCGGCGGCTATCGGCGCAGGCATCGACATTTCCACTCCCAACGGTCACATGATAGTTGACATCGGCGGCGGTACTACGGATATTGCCGTAATTTCTCTCGGCGGCGTCGTTGTTTCCGAATCCATCAAGGTTGCGGGAGACAAGTTTGACGAGGCTATTATAAGATACGTAAGAAGAAAATACAACGTTGCCATCGGTGAGCGCACTGCGGAAGAGATCAAGGTGAAGGTCGGCGGCGCATGGCATCGCGACGAGCCCCGTGTTATCGACGTTAAGGGCAGATGCCTTATTCAGGGCCTTCCTAAGGTCGTCAGAATTTCTTCCCTTGAAATGCCCGAGGCGCTCGAGGAGCCTATCACGGCGGTTATTGAAGCTGTGTGCAGTGTTATTGAAAGAACTCCCCCCGAGCTTATCGGAGACATTCTTTACAACGGCATCGTTATGACCGGCGGCGGAAGCCTGCTCTTCGGTCTTGACAGACTTATCAACAACGTTACGGGTATCAAAACGAGAATTGCCAACAAGGCGGTCGACTGCGTTGCCATCGGCACGGGTCTCTCCCTTGACCATATCTCTGTAATTCCCGAAGGTCCGCTCAATATTTCAAGAACGAGACAACAGAATTATTATTGATGATAAGGCATCAATAATAGAGTGAAGATAAATGACACTTCGAATTTTAATCGGTTAGTGGAATTTATGCGGAGCGTCAGCGTAGCTGAGAAAAGAGAAAAGAATTTGTGGGGTTTTGCCGTGGGCAAAACCCTTCTTTTTTGAAATTATATATGTATTTTATATTAAATGCGGGTAAGTGTCAAGGAGTTTTCTGTCGTTATATATAATATATTTTATTTTATAGTAAAGTATTGATTTTAAAGTTTACGGGTGGTATAATATACTTTGTATAAATATGATTAACAATTTTCGGAGGAAATATATGAAGGACTCATTTGATTTTTCCTATTCCTTTTCTGCCAATGAAGAGGAAGTGCTTAAACTTTGGGAAGAAAAGGGATCTTTTGAAAAACTGAAAGAAAAGAATAAGGACGGTAAGAAGTACCGTTTCATTGACGGCCCTATCACCGCAAACAACCCCATGGGTATTCACCATGCTTGGGGCAGAACTCTGAAGGACGTATTCCTCAGATACAAGGCTATGCAGGGTTATGACACTCACTACCGCAACGGCTTTGACGGTCAGGGTCTCTGGGTAGAAGTTGAAGTTGAAAAGGAACTTGGCTTCGAAAGCAAGAAGGATATCGAAGAATACGGTCTTGATAAGTTCACAGACAAGTGTATCGAAAGAGTAAAGAAGTATTCCGGCATCATCACCGAGCAGTCCAAGCGTCTCGGTCAGTGGATGGATTGGGATAACTCCTACTACACCTACAAGGATTCCAATATCACAGGTATCTGGGCATTCCTCAAGAAGTGTGACGATAACGGCTGGATCAAGCAGGTACATAAGCCTATGCCCTGGTGTCCCCGTTGCGGTACGTCCCTCTCCGAGCACGAAATGTCCGGCTCTTATAAGGAGATAGAGCATACGGCAGTGTTCATCAAGCTTCCTCTCGTTGAGAAGGATGCTTACATGCTCGTTTGGACTACAACTCCCTGGACACTCACGTCCAACGTTGCTCTCGCGGTTAACCCTGAGCTGACCTACGTTTCCATGATAACAGACGAAGGTCAGAAGCTCATCATGGGCAAGACCTACTACAAGGGCAAGTTCGAAGGCAAGTACGAGATTGCTGAAGAATTCAAGGGTGCCGACCTTGTCGGTCTCCACTACGAAACATGCTTCCCCGAATTCGGCATTCAGGCAGGCGTTGACCACAAGATCGTTCCCTGGGAAGACGTTCTCGACGATGAAGGCTGCGGCGTTGTTCATATCGCTCCCGGCTGCGGTGCCGAAGACTTTGAGCTCGGTAAGCGCGAAGGTCTTGACGTTCTTATCCCCATCGACGAATACGGTATCATGAGCGCAGGCTGCGGAATGTTCGCAGGCAAGAGCGCACACGACATCCGTGACGAAGTATTTGAAGAGCTGAAAAATCGCGGCAAGCTGTTCTACACACATAAGATCGTTCACAGCTATCCCGTTTGTTGGAGATGTAAGACGGAAATTCTCTTCCGCTGTGTTAAGGAATGGGCTATCGACGTTGAAGAGCTTCGTCCCCGTCTTATCAGAAATGCGGAAAAGGTAAAGTGGAATCCCCCCTATCAGGGCAAGAGAATGCTTGACTGGCTCAACAACATGACAGACTGGAACATTTCCAGAAAGCGTTTCTACGGTCTGCCCCTGCCTTTCTATAACTGTGAAGAATGCGGTCACGTAACCGTTATCGGCTCCAAGGAAGAGCTGAGAGAAAAGGCTATCGAGAAGGATCTCGTTGATGCTATTCCTCATCTCCACAGACCCTGGATCGATGAAATTCACATCACCTGTCCTCACTGCGGAAAGCCCGTAACAAGAGTTACTCAGGTCGGTGACGTTTGGCTTGACGCAGGTATCGTTCCTTTCTCCACACTTAAGTATTTCGAAGATAAGGAATACTGGAAGCAGTATTTCCCTGCAGAGTACGTTGTTGAAATGAAGGAACAGATCCGTCTCTGGTTCTATTCCATGCTCTTTATGAGTACGGTTCTTATCGACGAGCCTCCCTACGAGCAGGTCGGAACCTACGGTATGGTAACCGCAGAGGACGGAAGCCGCTTCTCCAAGACAGGCTTTATGATAAGATTTGACGAGGCTGCTGACAAGGTCGGCGCTGACCCCTCAAGATATATCTACGCGGCAGCTCCCATCACAAACGACGTAAGATACGGCTTCAACCTCGGTGACGGCGCAAAGAGAAAGCTTCTCGCTTACTGGAACCTCTCCACATTCTTTGCAACCTACGCTGAGATCGACAAGCCGAAGGTAGACCTTAATTCCATCGACGTTTCCAAGCTCTGCCTCGTTGACCGTTGGCTCATCGCTCTCGTTAACGAGTTTGTAAGACGCGCAACGGAAGCTATGGAGTCCTACTCCACAAAGGACCTTGTTGCTTACTATGAAAAGGTAGTTGACGATATCTCCAACTTCTATATCCGTGTAAACCGCAGACGTTTCTGGAAGGTAGAAGATACAGAGGACAAGATGACAGCTTACACCGTAATGATGTACGCAATAAAGACCATAACTCAGGTCATGGCTCCCATCATCCCCTTCATGACAGAGCACGTATGGCAGGAAGTCGTTCTCCGCTATTCAACAGAGAGCGCAGAATCCGTTCACCTTACAGAATGGCCCACAGTTATGGAAGGCGTTGAAGAATTCTCTTCTGTTATCGACAGCGTTGACGAAGTAAGAAACATCATCTCCCTCGTTCTCAAGCTCAGAAACGAAAAGCAGTGCCGTATCCGTCAGCCTCTCGCAAACCTCTACCTCTGCCGCGAAGACGGAAAAGTCGAGATCGACGAAGCTCTCGTTTCCATCATGCTGGGTGAAGTAAATGTTAAGAACCTTGTTGTTCTTGAAAATACAAACGCACTTGAAGTTAAGCTTGCAGGTCTCGATTTCAGAAAGGCAGGTGCTTTCCTCAAGGGTGACGTAAACAAGGTAAAGGGTATGCTTCAGGAGCTTGATGCTGATGCTATGGCGGCAGTTGTAGCTTCCATCGAAGCAGGGGCTATGGTAACAGTTCCCGGTTACGATAAGGAAATGCCCGCAGAGCTCTTTACTCTCACTGCAGTTTCCAAGCCCAATATCTCCATCGTTAAGGATGGCGGCTATATCGTAAGTCTTGACATGAACGTAACTGAAGAGCTTCTTGCGGAAGGCTTCCTCCGCGACATTCTCCGTCAGTGCCAGGTATGCAGAAAGGATGCTGACTTCAACGTATCCGACAGCATAAGCGTATACTTTGAAGCAGAAGGCAAGGCGGCCGAGATCATTTCCGCAAACAAGGAATATATCGAAGCCGAGCTTCTTGCAAGCATCAGTGATGCTCCTCTTGCAAGCGCTGACTATACAGGTGAGATCGAGCTTGAAATCGGCTCTGTAAAGGTTCAGATGTCAAGAGCGTAAAATTGAATTTTTAAGGCGGGAGGGCCCCCTCCCCTACAGACGGATCTTTCGAGGTCTTGCCTCGGAGAGTAGTGACGGAATAATAAAATGACGGTCGGCGGCGGAGTTTTCCGCCGCCCGACCACAGACTGAAGATGAAAAAAGTTAGTATTATAGTCCCCGTGTACAACACGGCAGAATTTTTGCCTGCGGTCTTTGAGTCTCTTTTTTCTCAGACCTATGAAGATCTTGAGATGATAGTCATTGACGACGGCTCCACCGACAATTCGGCTGATATCTGCCGGGAATATGCAAAAAAGGACTTGCGTATAAAGTTTTTCCGAACCGAAAACCGCGGAGTTTCTGCCGCAAGAAATTTCGGCATTGAGGCGGCAGGCGGAGACTTTATTATGTTTCTTGACAGCGACGACACATATACATCCGATGCGGTGGAAAAGCTTGTGGCGGCGGCTGAAGAATACGATGCGGACATAGTTTCCGCAGGAATTGTGAGGACCGACGGAAAAAACGAGCATATACAGAAATGCACCGTTTTTTCGGGTGAGGTAGAGGGCGATGAGCTTTACAGTGTCCTCGGAGAAGCTTTCCTCGGAAAGGATGCGGCTCTCTGCAGCTTTATCGACAAGCTGTACAGGGCGGACTTTCTTAAGGAAAGAAATATTGCTTTTCCCGCGCTTCGCTCGGGAGAAGATACGGTTTTTGCCCTTGAAGCCATGATCTGCGCTTCAAAAATGTATTTTCTGAATAACCATTTCTTCTACAGATACTTCGCCAACGGCGACTCCTTCACTCAGAAGAAGCTGTCCCTCGAAGAAAGAATTGAGTATTCAAATCTGTTTTTCGCAGAGTGCGAAAAGCTTATGGGAAAATACGGTCTAACCTTTCTTGAAAGTGCCTTTTCGGGAAGGTGCGCCCTTGCGGTGTACGATTTTGTAATGAACGCGGTGGGAAGAGAAGACCTTTCCAAAAAAGAGTGCCTTTCTGCCATTGACACCGTTTGCAAACAGACGTACTACACAGGGCGTATAAATAAAGAAATTCTGAAAAAACACAGTTTCAGAGTACGCTTTACGGCAAGGCTTGCCGCAGCAGGCAAAGTCTACGCTATGTATCTTTTTGCCTCTCTTCTGAAGACGGTAAAAAGGCTTAAAAAAAGAGTATAAAAATCGGCAAACAAGCGGGCTTTCCGCTTTTCATACAACTATTTAATCAGCGAGGTAAAAAATGAATACACAGAACGGTCAAAGTATTTTTGACATTGATTTCAGAGACCTTGGCGGTCTTCTTCTCAGAAGCCTTTGGATCCTTATCCTGTGTTTTTCTCTGTGCTTTGGCTACATCTATTACACAAAGGAAACGGTTAAGGTTCCTCTTTATACTGCTTCTGCTACGATGTACGTTTCAAACTCCAACGATGTAAAGTATATTTACAGCACGAGCGATACCTACAACGCGCAGAAGCTTATCGAGACCTGCAGCGTCGTTATCAAAACAAACAAGGTTATCGACAAGGTCGTTGAACAGCTTGACGGCAAATATAAGGCATCCGAGATCAGAGGCTCTATAAACGTTTCTTCCGTTCAGGAAACGGAAGTCATGCAGATAACCTGCACCACAGACGATCCCAACAAGTCGGCTGAGGTCTGCAACGCAATTCTTGTAGTTGTCCCCGATATCCTCAAAGAGAATATCAAGGTTGGTGCCGCTGAAATTCTTGATGAGGCTCAGGTGCCCACAGCAAAGACAAATCTTCCTTCCTTCAAGCAGCCCTTCGTATACGGTGTTGCGGCGGCAGTTATTGCGGCTGTAATTATCGTGGTTGCATATCTTCTTGATACACGCATCAAGTCTAAGGAAGAAATTACCGCTCAGTACGGAATTCCCGTTCTCAGCGATATCCCCAACTTCAACGTAAAGGCTAAAGAAAGGTACCGTACATATTATGAACATAAGTAATAACGCAACTAAGAAAAAAGGTAAACAGTATGGCGGCGAGCTGCTTCTCAGCTCCAAGACCTCATTCTATATAGCCGAGGCATATAAGACACTGAGAACAAATCTTCTGTTCTCCATGGCGGCGGCAAAGGACTCCGCTGAATTCGGCAACGTGGTTGTTCTTTCAAGCTCTCTTCCCGGCGAAGGTAAGTCCATTTCCAGTGCAAACCTTTCCATAGCTCTCGCCCAGACGGGCGCATCTGTTCTTCTTGTGGATGCCGACCTTCGAAAGCCCGTTCAGAATAAAGTTTTCTCCGCAAGTAACGTAAGAGGTCTTTCCACCGTTCTCGTAGGTGAGACTATGTTTGACGTTGCGGTCAAGAAGGAAGTAAGACCTAATCTTGACCTTCTTACGTCCGGTAAGATCCCTTCAAACCCCTCGGAGCTTCTCGGCTCAAAGTCCATGCATAACTTCCTCGCCGAGGTTTCGGAGCTTTACGATTACGTTCTTATCGACACCCCTCCGCTTAACGTGGTGTCCGATTCGCTGACTTTTGCTCCTCATACGGCAGGTATCCTTCTTGCGGTATGTCCTTCTATCTGTAAGCACGACCACCTGAAGAAGTCCGTTGAGAGCTCAAAGCTTGCAAACGTAAATATTCTCGGCGCATTCCTTTCCAACACTACCAATAAGTCCATCGGTCTTTCTTATAACAGAAAGTACAGCAGATACGGCAAATACTATTATAAGAAATATGGGTATTAATTCAGACCGGAGATAAACGCGGTATACCGCGCTATGTAAGGAGGCGGACATTATGAGAGTTGATTTTCATTCCCACTTTCTCCCGGGAATCGACGACGGGGCAAGAAGGCCCGAGGAGTCCCTTGCCATCCTTCGGTATTTAAAGTCCCTTGGAATTACCGACGTATGCGCAACTCCCCATTATTCCATGCGCCACGAGAGTGTGAGGACTTTTCTTGAAAGGCGCGACGAGGCTTATTCAAAGCTTCTTGATCATATTTATAAACAGGGAGTGAGGGAAGCCGACATCCCGAGAATTCATCTTGGCGCAGAGGTTGCCCTCTACCGTGGACTGTGCGATATAAAGGATATTGAGAAGCTTTCCTTCGGAAACGGAGGTATCCTCATTGAGCTTCAGTTTGCCCCCTTTGGCGGATGGGAGACGGAAGAGGTCTATAACGTGATGTATCAGCACGAGGTTCGTCCCGTTATGGCGCATATAAACAGATACACAAAGCTTTTTCATCCCATAGCCTTTGAAGAAGTTTTTCTGAACGGCGATGTGATCCCTCAGATAAACTGTGAAGCGACAAATAACTTTTTACTGTTTGGAAAAATGAAAAAGGTGATAAAAAGCGGACTTCCCGTTGTTTTCGGCGGTGACGTCCATTCCCCCGCTCTTACGAATAAAAGCGGTATCGAAAAAATGCAAAAATATCTGGGCTCGCTCTCCGCTGATCTTTCGGCAGAGCTTCGTGACCGAGAAAAAGAACTCCTTTACAAGTAATTTAGACAATACGGGTATTAGAATTTTGGAGGTCAGGTTTTGAGAATTAAGATAAGAGATATGCTTCTCATGTTTGCGGACATGTTCCTTGTATATCTGGTGTTTAATCTGTGTTATCACTACTGCAGACTTTACATAAATGCCGAAGGACTTTATATGGAAGCTCTCGGTGCTCTTATTCCCATATATTTCGTTGTTCTCTTTATATTCGGTACATACCGAAGCCTTTGGCAGTATGCCGAAGCGTGGGAATTTCTGCTGTGCATGATAGCCTCGGTAACTGCGGGAGCAGTTTATTTCGTAATAAGCAGATGGGTCTTTGACGATAAGATACCCTTCTACTTCTATATGCTGGTGGCGACCACCACGGGATTTGCCCTTGTTTCCCTCAGACTTTTTTACCGCGTTTACCGTGACTACGTTACGGGTGCAAAAAGAATAGGCTCGGGTAAGAAAAGAGTAATGATAATCGGCTGTGGTCATGCCTGCTATACGATGCTTGCCGAGATAAAATCGGCAAGGAAATGTGATATTCTTCCCGTTGTGGGTATTGACGACGACACGTCAAAGGTTGGTAAGAGAGTAAACGGCTTATATATTGCAGGCACCTCTGCCGACATTGAAAAGTATGCAAAAAAATACAGAGTTGAAGAGATAGTTATTGCTATCCCCTCGGCAACAAATGCCGCAAGAGCGGAGCTTCTTGAACGATGCAGTAAGACGGGTATCGAGGTAAAGATACTGCCGGGGCTGCTCGACTTTGAAACTGAAAATCAGAAATTTCTTCAGAAAATTCGTGACATCACTCCCGACGAGCTTCTCGGCCGCGAGTGCGTGAGCGTCATAAGCGATGAGGTTCTTTCGTTTATCTGCGGAAAGACCGTTCTCGTAACGGGCGGCGGCGGTTCCATCGGCTCCGAGCTCTCCCGTCAGGTCGCAGCAAACAGTCCCCGAAGACTTATTATCGTTGACATTTACGAGAATAACGCTTACGATATTGAAATGGAGCTTCGCCGTAAATACGGTGAAAAGCTTGATCTTAAGGTCATAATCTCCTCTGTGCGCGACTATTCCAGAATGGACCATCTTATAAGAACTTATAAGCCCGACCTTATTATCCACGCGGCGGCGCACAAGCACGTTCCTCTTATGGAAAGCGCCCCTGCCGAAGCGGTCAAGAACAATATTTTCGGAACCTACAACGTGGCTAAGGCTGCTCTTGTAAATAAGGTTCCGAGGTTTATCATGATCTCAACGGACAAGGCGGTCAACCCCACGAATATCATGGGTGCAACTAAGCGTGTCTGTGAAATGATAATTCAGTCCATGAACGAGGCGAAGGACTGCAAGACCTCCTTCTCTTGCGTTCGTTTCGGTAACGTTCTCGGCTCCAACGGTTCCGTGATACCGCTGTTCAAAAAGCAGATAGCCGACGGCGGCCCCGTAACGGTTACCCATCCCGATATCATAAGATATTTTATGACTATCCCCGAGGCGGTTCAGCTTGTTCTCGTAACGGGAGCTATGGCGGCAGGCGGTGAGATATTCATTCTTGATATGGGTGAGCCTGTCAAGATCGTCGACCTCGCAAAGAAGATGATAAGTCTTGCAGGTAAGAAGATAGATATTGAGTTTATCGGGCTCCGTCCCGGTGAAAAGCTTTACGAAGAGCTTCTTATGAACGAAGAGGGACTAAGGACCACGAGCAACAAAAAGATACACGTGGGAAGACCTATTGATTTTGACTCCGAAGTCCTAAAAAAACAGCTTAATGAGCTATGGGATATCGTCAGCGACGATAACTGCAGCGATGAAGCGATGATGACACTTGTGGAGGACAAGCTCCATGAGATCGCGCCTACCTTCGTGCGAGCCGAACAAAACGTTTAATAAAAAAGATAACCTCGGAATTCCAAAACGGTATTCCGAGGTTTTATATTGACAAGGGGTCCTCAAGTTGTCGCAAGACGACTTGGGGTTCTCTTTGACAAGGGGTCCTCAAGTTGTCGCAAGACGACTTGGGGTTCTCTTTGACAAGGGTTCCGCAAGCTGTCGTAAGACGGCTTAGGGTTCTCTTTATGTTTTCTTTTTGAAAAGTCCTTCATATACCTTCAGCGCGAAGGGGCGCAGGGGAATGATCCTTATCCAGACATTTCTGAAAAACCAAAAGGTCAAGTCCTTTTTATCGGCAGTTTTTCCCTTTCTGTTTACACTCCTTACAACACCGAAGATCTTTTCTGCGGAAACGGGGCCTTCGATTACTTTCTCGGCATCGCCGATGAAATAGTAGTCGCCTTTTTTTATTCTTTTTATACGGTGCATTACGATTCGCCCGTTTTCTCGTTCAAAGAAGGCAATATCGCCGACTTTAAGGGGAAATTTCGGTTTTGAAATAAAGACCGTGTCCCGTCCGTCAACAAGGAAGGGCTCCATGCTTGAGCCGCTTACCTTCAGCGGTACGGTCAGCCCCTCGTCGATAAGGGGGATGACGCTCTCCTTAAAGGAGTCTGTTGTGAAGACAAAATTTTTTTCTTCCATATTATTATATATCCGTTATTTTATGATTTTGTACTTTCGCATCATTTCAAGTCTCACTTTTCCGATCTCAAGAGACTTGCCTGCAGTGAACGCGCGCTCTTTTTTGTCTTTTTTAAAATGAGAGAAAATTCTCACGACCCATGCGGCAGGAAGGAGATAGGGGTGCTTTGAAAGATAGGGGAAGCTGCTCTTCATTGCGGCAAGGGGCGGGAAAAGGGAAGCTGTCATGCCGTTTGTTTTCTTCCCGTCTGCGGCGGCGAGAGTGGTCTTTGAGCTGTGAAGTCTTTCCTTCGTGCTGTTGCCGTAGGCTCCGCCCGAGAGAACGTCGAGGGTCATGTCGGTGACGTCGTATGCTTCGGGTTCATAGCCTTCAAAGCCTAATTCTTCCGGAGAATATCCGAAGTGCTCTCGGCAGATGCAAAGAATGGCATCGAAAAATCCGAGGGCGTTTACCCTTTCAAGGCTTTCAAGGATCATTTTTGAGTCTGTTTTTTCCTTATTTGCTGCAGCGTAGACTATAAAGTCTGTTATCTGACGGATGCCGAAGCCGCAGTATACGAAATGCTTGAAGCTGTGAAGTATAAGGAAGAGAAGGTGCTTCGTGGGACAGAGTGTGCGGATGCGTGCACCGCCTATGACCTCGTAAATGCTGTTTTCAAAGGCGGCATTAAACATTTTATTCATAGCCGCGTTATGGGAAGGATATTCGGGGAAAAGGCTTGTGTGTGCCTCTATGTAAAGTCCGCTGACGGGGCTCATATACGCCTGCACCGTGTCGTCTTCGGCACGGTCATTTTTTATGAGACCGTTTTCTTTAAAAACCTCCTCCGCTTTTTTTAAATCCTCCTTTGTAAAGAGAAGATCCTGGTCGGTGGAGAAGCGTGTATTTGCCTCGGGATATAGGCTGCTCAGAATAACGCCCTTTACAACGATGGGGGAGATATCACTTTTTTCAAGGTCGGAAAGAAGCTTATAAAAGGAAACTTCTTTTCGGATGCCGTGGGCACAGTCAAGTCTTGCGCCGTTTTTGAAAAGTGCTTCGTTTTCGGTACTAAGGGGGGCTCCTGCCTTTTTAAGCGCACTGTATATTACGGGGACAAGCTTGTGCTTTCTTGCAAGGGAGAGAAGCTCCGACGGGTCAAAATCCGTCTCTGTAGGCTCTTTTCCGTTTATGTGGAATGCGAGAAGCTCAAGAAAATATTTTTCCGTGGCGGTCACTTTGAAGTCTCCTTTCTGAAGAATTGTTCTTTATATAAGTATACCACATCAGAAAAATAAATCAATATATGAATAAAAATTTGGATATCGGGGCACAATAGTATATCTTAAAAAGGAGAAACTAAAATGCAGGATATCAAAACAGTTAAATTCATACTTTGCTTTTGCGTACTTATGATGGGAGTATATTGTATACTTAACCTTCTGCCCGTCGGGAATGAAACGGAGATATACGAGAACACGGTGAGACTTCACGTTATCGCAAATTCCGACAGCGAGGACGATCAGAGACTGAAGCTCCTTGTAAGGGATGCTGTTCTTGAAGCAGTGGAGAAAAAAGGAAGTGCCGACAGCAAGGTGCAGGCGGTAACAAATCTCTCCGATATGGAAGAGGAGATAATTGAAGCTTCGGAAAAGGTGCTCCGCCTTGAAGGGTGTGAGGATAGCGTAAAGATAGATTTCGGAAAGGAAAAGTATCCGACACGTTATTACGAGAATTTTACTTTGCCGAGCGGCACTTACACGTCCCTCAGAGTAGTTATCGGAGAAGGGGAGGGGAAGAACTGGTGGTGCGTTCTCTATCCGCCTCTTTGCACCGCCGCCTCCGAAGGCGAGGCCGAGGAGGAATTCCTTGCGGCAGGATTTTCCTCGGAGCAGTATAAACTTATAAAGAATAACTCGGGGCTTAAATATAAAATAAGATTCAGATTTCTTGAGGTGCTGTCGGAGGCTTTCGGGTTTGAGTATTGATAGGATGAACTGTATACGTCGAAATGTTAACATTAACATTTTAATATTGTATATGCACAAAAAAGAGAAAGAATTATTGTAAAATATTACACAAAAAAGTCTCATACATTTTTTTAGAAAAAAACATAATTTTTCTAAAAAAAGTGTTGACAAAAAGAATATTCCGTGATATACTATTCAAGCGTTAGGTTGAGGCCTACGAAAATGGCGGAATAGCTCAGTTGGCTAGAGCAATCGGTTCATACCCGATAGGTCGTGGGTTCAAGTCCAACTTCCGCTACCATGGCGAAGCGGAAGTATCTGCCGAGCCATATAAGGCCCGTTGGTCAAGCGGCTAAGACACCGCCCTTTCACGGCGGTAACGGGGGTTCGATTCCCCCACGGGTCACCACAAAAGAAAAAGTCGCACAATCGTGTGTGACTTTTTCTTTGAAACCTCACATAGTTTAATATTTTGGCCCGTTGGTCAAGCGGCTAAGACACCGCCCTTTCACGGCGGTAACGGGGGTTCGATTCCCC
The DNA here is from genome assembly GCA_015063695.1 of Oscillospiraceae bacterium. Taxonomy (GTDB): domain Bacteria; phylum Bacillota; class Clostridia; order Oscillospirales; family CAG-272; genus RUG14199. The sequence goes on along the minus strand of SVTQ01000008.1, from coordinate 30,004 downwards.
CACGGGTCACCAAACGAAAATCCGTTCTCGAAAGAGGACGGTTTTTTGTTTGTATTATTCATTATTCACTATTCATTATTCATTTTTCATATAGAACGGATTTTCAAATGAATAAAGAAAAATGAATAACGAAGTCGCCTGCGGCTAATGAATAATAGCATAACCGATAGTCAAGCATCTTAATCCAAGTACCGGATGTGATAGAAAGTAATGAATTCTCCAAATTAGATTTGACACAGAATTCTAATTTTGCTATAATTTTACCAAAGGAAGTGATTATAATGAAAGAAAACATATTGATTGATAAGTCAATTGCTTTTGCGGCAAGAATAATTAAACTTCATGATTATTTGATCAAGAATAAAAAAGGGCTGACGATATCCAAGCAAATAATTCGCAGCGGAACGAGTATAGGGGCAAACATTAATGAAGCGAGTTATGGTCAAAGTCATGCTGACTTTATATCTAAACTTCATATTGCATTAAAAGAAACTGCTGAAACTGAATATTGGATAAAATTACTCTATTTATCAGACTATATCGAACAAAATCTATACAACTCCCTATTAGGTGATTGTATTGAAATCAAACGCTTACTTATTACTTCTATAAACACAGCAAAAAGCAATGTAGCAAAAAACAAAAAATAAACTTCGTGCACAAGGAGAATAAATGTGTTCATCATTGAAAATGAAAGAATCGGATTGAGACCGTATACACACGGCGACGATCATGATATGTACATGTGCTGGAAAGACATTGATACACAAAAAGGATATAACGGTATTTTTACTGATACGTTTGAGCAGTTTTCAGATTATGATATAAACCGTTTTAAGTTTTGGGTCGTTGTAGTAGATAAATATAGCAATGAAAACGTTGGTGTCCTCAGATTAGGTTTAGACGAGGTTTGTCCTGACTTAGCTATCTGGATATATCCGAAATATAGAAACATGGGTTACGGAACCGTGTCTTTTAGATTGGCATTATCATATATATTTAATCATTACGAATATAATGAGATATCCGCAGGCTGTTATTGCGATAATAAATATAGTATGAAAGTATTGCTCAAGACAGGATTTGTGCGTCATCCCGACGGTGATGAAACAGAAACAAACTGTTTTACCGGAGAAAAAACTACACAAATGAGCTTTCGTATAAAGAAAGAAGACTTTGAATTACTAAATTAAACTTCGGCACGACCTTCAAGCCACAGTGACCCCCCACGGGTCACCAAAAAGAAAAGCACCTCAAGCGAGGTGCTTTTCTTTTTGCTTTGACCCGTATTTGACGGGGAATCGAAAGGACGGCCACATGCCGTAGGCGTGGCAAAAACAGTCCGGTGGACTGTTTCAGACTGAAGACAAACTTGGTATAACGCAGATGTGAGCAGAAAACTTTGTTGGAAGTAAATATTTCTTGATGAAATTATTTGATATGGAAAAGGCGGGCAAAAGCCCGCCACATCTGCTTTTGGCGAGTTTTTTCCTCTACCGTAGATAACTACGCCGACGATGAAAAAATCGCCAAATCTACCTGCGTTTCTCTCAGTCTGCCTCAGAGTGTAGACTTTGTCTACACTCTGAAACAGTCCGGTGGACTGTTTTTAAGTCCGTTGTGCTAAACTGCACTTACAACGCTCGAACCGACACGACCGTGAACGCCGAAATGAATTTCGGCACGACCTTCAATCCACAGTGAACCCCCACGGGTCACCAAAAAGAAGGCACCTCAAGCGAGGTGCTTTTCTTTTTGCTTTGACCCGTATTTGACGGGGAATCGAAAGGACGGCCACATGCCGTAGGCGTGGCAAAAACAGTCCGGTGGACTGTTTCAGACTGAAGACAAACTTGGTATAACGCAGATGTGAGCAGAAAACTTTGTTGGAAGTAAATATTTCTTGATGAAATTATTTGATATGGAAAAGGCGGGCAAAAGCCCGCCACATCTGCTTTTGGCGAGTTTTTCCCTCTACCGTAGATAACTACGCCGACGAGGAAAAAATCGCCAAATCTACCTGCGTTTCTCTCAGTCTGCCCCAGAGTGTAGACTTTGTCTACACTCTGAAACAGTCCGGTGGACTGTTTTTAAGTCCGTTGTGCTAAACTGCACTTACAACGCTCGAACCGACACGACCTTCAAATAGTTTTATTCTTCGCAGTAAAAACAATCGTATCGCCATATGAGCGGGTTTTCATGGATGTATTTCGAAATCTTTTCATAATCTTTTTTATTTCGTATCACATGATCATGAAATGATCTTTGCCAAATTGCAAAGCCGATCTTTTTTGAAACATAACGTTTCATTTGCCCAACGGCCGTCGGAATGCTCGTAGGGGAGGATATCATCCTCCCGTCCTTACACGGAATATACAATATCATATGAACGTGATTAGGCATAATAATGTATTGTAATAATTCAATATGCGGATAATGCTCGGGAATTGCATTGATTGCACCATCTGCAATTTTACCGTAAGGTGATAATACCGTTTTATCAAACGGGAGGATGATATCCTCCCCTACGTAATACGGATGATTTTTATTCCAAAATATGTTTTTTCGATCTTTCGTACATATCGTTATAAAATATGTGCCGCATGAACTGTAGTCATAATCTTTTATTCGGTTTCGCTTTCGTTTGGGAAGTTTGATTTCTTCATCCACCTTTATTACCTGCTATACAATATCACAAATCGGTAGAAAAATATTTTTTCTGCCGAGTTTTATATATTAGTGTTAAATTTAAAGTTCACAGTTCTCACCCTCGAAGTCCTCGCCGTCGTCTGTGTCGATAAATTCTCTTGCTCCAACGCGGCGTTCCATACGTTCTCTCTCTATCATGTCGGAGAGCATTTCCTTTACTTCGCGGGGGTTTTTAATTCTTTTGATGTCAAACTCTCCCTGTGTCTTGTCGCCGCTGCAGCAGTGGATGGTGCCGAGGCCGAAAAGTCTTTCTCCGAAGCTTCTCTTAAGGGTTATATCGAGAATTCTGTAGAGACGTATCTCGTCTTCTGTACGGTTAAAGAAGCCCGTGTCGATTATGAGCTTTTCCTCTGTGAGCATATATCTTGTGAAGGACCAAGGGAGACCGAAGATTATTCTTTTTCTGTCGGACCACTTATATGCTTCAGTGTTATTTTTTGCCATTTTTCTGTCACTCCTTTTTTATTCTGGTTTATTGTAGCATATATTTTTGTTTTTTGCAACTGACTGTAGATAATAACTGAAACAGCGAGATATTCAGTAGTTGCAAAATTTGCAACTACTGCCGTAGCCGGAGGAATAAATCAAAAAAGCTCCCTTTGTTTGGGAGCTTTTGCGATATGTTTGCTTTGCAAACGCGATATATTGCCGCGCTTCGTTATGCGAGCATGATCTTTTTGATCTCTTCAAGGCAGCCGTCGGCGCTTGCGATAGCGCCTTCGTCTGTTTCGCCTCTTGTGAGAACGTAGATCTTGACCTTAGGTTCTGTGCCGGAGGGGCGTACAACTACGACGTCGCCCGTTTCTGTTACGTAATAGAGAACGTCGGAGGAGGGAAGTCCCGTTTCGCTTTCGGCACCGCTCTTCAGGTCGATGACCTTTCCGCTCTTATAGTCGCGGAATTCAACGATAGTCTTTTCGCCCAGCTTTGTGATGGGGTTCTCTCTGAGAGAAGCCATCATAGCCGCCATTCTTTCCTTGCCGTCGGGAGTATCCATTGTGATGTTTGTAACGCTTTCGCGGAAGTAGCCGTATCTTTCGAAGAGTGCATCAAGGGCATCGGAAAGGGTCATGCCCTTCGCCTTATAGAATGCCGCCATTTCGCAGATAAGAAGGGAAGCAACAACTGCGTCCTTATCGCGTGCGTAGGTGCCCTTAAGGTAGCCGTAGCTCTCTTCAAAGCCGAGAAGGAAGGTGCCCTCTCCTGCTTCCTCGTGGTTCTTTATTACTTCACCGATGAACTTAAATCCCGTGAGAACGTTGTACATCTTCACACCGTTTGAACGGCAGATCTCAGCCGCCATTTCGGAGGTAACGATAGTCTTTACCGCGTAGGGCATATCGGGCATCTTGCCGCTTTCCTTGAAGGCGGTGATAACGTAGTCGAGAATGAGCGCGCCCATCTGGTTGCCCGTGATGCACTTGAAAGCGCCGCTCTTATCTCTTGCCATAACGCCTACTCTGTCAGCATCGGGGTCCGTTGCAACGATAAGGTCACTGTTTTCCTTTTCTGCAACCTTGATGCCTTCTTCAAAGGCGGCGGGGAATTCGGGATTGGGGAATACTACTGTGGGGAAGTCGCCGTCGGGCTCCATCTGACTTTCAACGGGATAGAGCATCTTGAGACCTGCGCGGCGGAGCATTTCGGGAACGAGGACCGTTCCTGCGCCGTGAAGGGGAGTGTAAACTATTTTAAGCTCGTCTGCAACTGCAGGGATAGCATCGGGATTGACTGCCTCTGCAAGAACCTTTGCAAGGTATTTTTCGTCAAGGTCAGCGCCGACGGAGATGATAAGCTCGGGCTTTGCCATATCGGGGGTGGGAATGCCGTCAAAGATATCTATCTCAGCTATGGCATCGGAAACCGTCTTTGCATTGTCGGGAGAAAGCTGTGCGCCGTCTTCGAAGTACGCCTTGTAGCCGTTGTACTTTTTGGGGTTATGGGATGCGGTAATATTGATACCCGCAACACATCCAAGCTCTCTTATTGCAAAGGAGAGAACGGGGGTGGGTCTGAGGGACTCAAAGAGGTATACCTTGATTCCTTCGGCTGAGAGGACCTCTGCACATCTCTGAGATAACTCGGCGGAATTGTTACGGCTGTCGTATGCGATAACGACACCTCTTGCCTTTGCTTCTTCGCCCAGCTTGCAGATAAGTGCCGCAAGGCCCATTGTTGCGTGGGCAACGGTGTAGGTGTTCATGAATGCGGTGCCTGCGCCCATTTCTGCGCGAAGACCTGCTGTGCCGAAGCTCATGTACTCGGAGAAGCGGACCTTGACGTCCTCGTCGGAAAGAGCACGGAGCTCTGCCTTTACGTCCTCTGCAACCTTGTCGCTTGCCAGCCATTTTTCATACTGAATTCTGTAGTTTTCCATATTGCCTCCCTTTATTTGGTAGTAATTTTTCTTATTGATATTTCGCCTGATGCGAGGCGGACGGTTTTTCCGTTTTCGGACACCGCCATAAGCGCGCCGTCCTTGTCAATGTCCTTTGCGGTGAGAGTTTCCCCCGTCTGAAGGACGGTTATTTTCTCGCCTAAAAGGGTCATGTAGCTTTTGTATTTTTCTATGATATTTTCCCGACCGTCGGGCATGGAGACCGAAAGCGCTTTATAGCTTTTCAGAATACCGGCTTCAATGATTTCGGGACGGGGAACGTCACCGAAAACGTCGAGCCCTATGGCGATTTCCGAAAGCTCTTCGGGGATATCCTCTGTTCTGAGGTTCAGCCCAACTCCTATGACCGCTCTTTTGCCGTCGCCAAGGCTTTGGGCGAGAATTCCGCATACCTTTTTGCCGCCTATAAGTATATCGTTGACCCATTTTACCTCGGGTGAAAAACCGAAGTCTTTAAAGGTATCGGCAACAGCTACGGCGCAGATAACGGTGGAGAGACCGTATTCCACGTCACCCGTGCAAAAACTCATATATATTCCGCCTTTTGGGGAAATAAAGCTTCTGCCGAGCCTGCCGCGCCCTGCACTCTGTCTTTCTGCGATATACACGGTGCCAACGTCTGCTTTTCCGCTCCTCACGTCTTCAAGCAGCTTTACGTTTGTGGAGCCGATATTCTCAAACAGGATGGGTAAAAAGTCTTCTCCAAGCTGTTCTTTAAGAAGTAAAATATCCTGCGCCATATCAGAGCATGGAGAGTATTTCGAAGCTGTCGGAGAGGAAAGACTTCAGCTCCTCTGCGGAAAGTCCGCGCTGACTGATAAGGCAGAGGTTATAGATATGCTTTGCAATTATTTCCTTCATCGCCTCGTCGGTGCTTCCTTCAAGCTTCTTTATAAGGGCATTGTTACTGTTGATAATAAGCGTTGCCTCGGTGGGGAAGCTCATGGGGGCTTCCTCGCCCATGGCGGAGTACATCTTCATCATGTCTTCCATTCTGCGTGACTGCTCGCTGATGTTCAGAATTGCAGGAACGCCCTCGTCCTTGAAGCTCTCAAAGGTTATCTTTGTCTCTTCGGGAATTATCTTTTTGAATACCTCGGAAACGGCTTCGATCTCAGAGGCATCGCCGCCCTTTACCGCATCGGCAAGCTCGGAGTCAACTCGGCAGAACTTAACGCCTGCCTCGTTCATTTCAACGGTGTTTATAAACTGTGTGTCAATGAACTTGTCAAGAACTGCAACCTTGATACCCTGTGCCTCGAGCATGGAGATGTAGGATGCCTGCTTTGTTTTGTCGGAGGTGTAGTAGATCTTGTTTTCGTGCTTGTCCTTGGCGCTCTCAAGATACTCCGCAAGGGTAGCATAGCTTCCGTCGCAGAGACGGTAAACTATGGAATTTTTAACTCTGTCATAGAACTTTCTGTCGCGCATACATCCGTATTCAACGAAGGTCTTGACGTCGTTCCATATCTTTTCAAAGCCCTCACGGTCAAGGTTGAACATGGAATTCAGCTTGTCGGCAACCTTCTTTACGATGTGAGCGGATATCTTTGTGACGTAGCCGCTGTTCTGAAGGTAGCTTCTTGAAACGTTGAGGGGAAGCTCGGGACAGTCAAGGACACCGCGTAACATTAAAAGATATTCGGGAATGACTTCTTTTATGTTATCGGAAACGAAGACCTGATTGTAGTAGAGCTTTACCTGACCCTCAAGGCTTTCAAACTCGTTTGTTATTTTGGGGAAGTAGAGGATACCCTTGAAGTTGAGGGGGTAGTCCGCTTTGATGTGAATGTGGAAGAGGGGCTCGCGGAAGTCATGGAACACCTTGGTGTAGAACTTCTTGTAGTCCTCGGCTTCGCAGTCCGAGGGGTTTTTCAGCCACAGAGGGCAGGTGTCGTTTATAGGCGTGGGTTTGTGCTCGCAGTTTTCTTCTTCGCAGTCGCAGCTTTTCTCCTCGCCGTCGTCAAAGTAGATTTCTACGGGCATGAAGGCGCAGTATTTATCGAGAATGTCGCGAAGGGCAGAAGCTTCAAGGAACTCCTTGCCCTCGTCGCTTACGTGCATGATAACCGCGGTGCCCTTGTCGTCAAAGAGCTCGTCGGTGTCGCAGTTTTCTTCTATCTCGTATTCTCCTGCATCGGCGCAGACCCATTTAACGGCAGGTGCGCCCGTGTAGGACTTTGTTATAACTTCAACGGTGGAGCTGACCATAAATGATGAGTAGAAGCCGAGGCCGAAGTGGCCGATGATACCTGCCGCATCACCGTTTTCGCCCTCGTATTTTTCGATGAATTCAAGGGCTCCCGAGAGTGCTATCTGACAGATATATCTCTTCAGCTCGTCCACGGTCATGCCGATACCGTTATCGCAGACGGTGATAGTGCCTGCTTCTTTGTCGAGTGTTACCGTTACCTTGAAATCTTTGTCTTCTATATCTTTAACTTCGCCGAGAGAGATAAGACGGCGGAGCTTCGTAACTGCATCGCAGGAGTTGGAAACTATTTCGCGAAGGAATATCTCCTTGTCGGAATAGAGCCATTTTTTGATTATGGGGAAAATGTGGGCGGCTTCAACGCTTATTCCGCCGCGTTCTATGTTGTTCAATTATATCGCCTCCGTGGAATTATATATTATATCTCACTATATATTATAGTACCTTTCAAATATCAAGTCAACAGGATTTTTGTTATTATCTTCCAAAGTTTTGCTCACAAAAGCTCGAAAAAAGGGAAGGGTCATATTCATTTTAGGATTTTGGAAAAATATACTTGAAAAGCTTCTGCAGGTGTGATATACTTTTAATGTATTTTTGAAAATTTGCGGAGCCCCCGAAGTCTGCCTTCTCCTGAGGGAGAAGGGGGATCGCTTTAGCGGTGGATGAGGAGTAGCCAAGAGCCAACAGAAAACGGTGCCTTCATCACATGCTAAAGTCAAACATTTTTCGCTGTTTTGGGGTTCTTTGCCGGAGGTTATATATGGAAAAGGGACTCAGACACACAGAAACCGTTATGGCAGATGAAACCAACACTGCCGCCGCAATGGGAAGCGGAACTCTCCGCGTTTTTTCCACTCCTTCAATGATAGCTCTTATGGAAAAGACCTGCTACACATGTGTTCAGCCTCACCTTGAGGAAGGCCTTTCCACCGTTGGTACTTTTGTAAACGTTAAACACCTTGCGGCAACTCCCGTGGGAATGAATATCACTGCTGAGTGTACTCTCGAAGAGGTTGACGGCAGACGTCTCGTTTTTTCCGTTAAGGCTTTCGACGAAAAGGGTCTTATCGGCGAGGGTGAGCACGAGAGATTTGTGATAAAGTGCGAGTCCTTTGTTAAGAAGACTTACGCGAAGCTTGACTGAGGAAAATCTTAAGTAAACGGGACGTCGAGGACGTCGTCCCCTACAGATGCAAAGAATCCTTCGCAGAAATGCGGAGGTGAATACGCCCCCATAGTTAAATGGATATAACAAACCCCTCCTAAGGGTTAGTTGTGGGTTCGATTCCCGCTGGGGGTGCCAGAGAAGCGGCGAGGCAAGCTCGCCTAAAAGAAGAAAGAATAGAGAATAAATAAGAAATAAAAATAGGGCGGCTTCGCCGCTTCATATTTATTCATTATTCTTTATTCTTTTTTCTTTATTCTTTAAAAATAAGGTGAAAGTTATGAAAAAAGAAAATCCGTTAATCGACAAATCCCTCCTTTTCGCCGCTCGAATCGTAAAGCTCCACAAGTACCTAACCAAAGATAAGAAAGAAACGATAATTGCGAAGCAGATCGTTCGCAGTGCTACATCGATCGGCGCAAATGCCAACGAAGCGATATACGGTATAAGTAAGCCGGATTTTATTGCCAAACTTCAAATATCTCTTAAAGAAACTGCCGAAACGGAGTATTGGCTCCGCCTTCTTGTTTTATCGGAATATATAACGAAAAAAGAAGGCGACTCCCTTCTTAAAGATTGTCTTGAAATCAAAAAGATTCTTGTTTCAACACTCAATACATCTAAAGAAAATAAGTAACGTAAAGTGCCGAAAGCGTAATGTTTTCGGTTCTTTCTATTTTTTTACCTTTTGTGGTGAGTTTTTTCTTTTTTTATTGTATTTTGTTGCAATTTGTGGTAAACTGATAGTGCCAAACTAACTTAATATGTGTATAATTGGGTGTATTTTTCTTTTTTATAGGATATTATGCTCTTTTTTGTCATACATATATATTGTAATGAATTTGATAAAATGCAGATTCCAACAATATATATGTGTGCTTTTACGCCCATTTCATATTGAGTTAGTTTGGCGACTATCGGAGTTTGCGTTTTTGTGCGGTTACTTCGGTAGCCGCACTTTTTATTTTTAAGGAGAGTATAAAAATGAACACAGAACAAAAACTTACAGGTTATGCCTCTATTGACAAACCTTGGATGAAATGGTACAAAGATTCCTCTTTGCCCGAAATCCCGTTTGGAAAGAACTGCTATGACTTTTTTCTGGAGATTACAAAAGACTATAATCACCCCTTGTTGGAATACTACGGAAACAAATACACAACAAATGACATAAAAACAGAAGTTGAGAAAACTATTGCTCGTTTGACGGCTATGGGTATTAAAGAAGGAGATACGGTTTCCTTTGTATTCCTTAATGTTCCTGAAGCAATATTCTTTTGGTTTGCGCTTTGTAAGATGGGGGCTACGACAAATCTTATTAAATTTGACGAGAGTCCTGAAAGAATTAAATTTATGTGTGAGTTAACAGAGTCAAAATACCTATTTGTATCTGACATCTCATTCATTCTTCAAAATGTTGTTGGAGCTATGGATTTGGGGCTTTCTAAAACGATAAATAAAGTTATTACGGTTCCAGTAACTGTATCAATGAGCAAGATGGCAGTAATTAAACTGTTTATAGAAAACTTTAAAAGCATTGTTGGTCAGTCTGGAAATTCAATAAAGCTTTCCCCGCAGTTTTTAAAATATAACAAGTGGAAAAAACTTTACAAGGGCACAGATTACCAAACAATTAATAACGGCGGACAAAATGTAAGCGTTATTATGTATACCGGTGGAACGACTGGCGGCGCAAAAGGCGTTGAAACAACTAACGATAGCATTATTGCGAGCGCATGTTCTTTTATGAATAGCGAAATGGAGTTTTATGCGCCCAAGACATCTATGAGTATTCTTCCGCCTGCTGTTTCATATTACTTTAACGCTACTTATAATCTCATGTGCTGTGGCGTATCGGTTAATTTGATTTCCAAATTCTCAATTGAAGAATATCCTTCTTTGATTAAAGAACATCGTCCCAATGTGTTTATGGCAGGACCAATTTTGTTTAAAAGTATTCGTGAATCCGGAATAGATGACCTTTGTTTTGCAACAGATCCTATTTCGGGTGGAGATAAGTTGCACGAAGAAGAGGAAATTGCTTATCACGAGTTTTCAAAATCTAAAAATTGTGATACTTGGATTAAGCAGGGATATGGTCTTACAGAAAGTATGGCCGGTGTAATATACTCTATAAAACCTGCACTCAAGAAAGGTAGTATAGGCATCCCTTTGAAGTATGCTGAAATAGGTGTCTTTGATTATATGCCATATGATGAATTTGACCCTGAAAAGTTAGAAGAAAAGAAGTATGGTGAAATTGGCGAACTCTGCATCTCTGGTCCTACCGTGATGAAGGGGTATATCAAGAATCCTGACGAAACGAAGAAAATGCTTCGTATACATAAAGATGGTAAGGTGTGGTTACATACCGACGATTTGTGTTATATGGATAAAGAAGGCAGAGTTTATCATTGCGGTCGAGCAAAACGAATGCTTACACGAAGTGGTGGTAAAGTGTGGCTCGGAACTATCGAGGACACTATAAAATCTCATTCTTTAATTAACGATTGTTGTTGTGTTAAATATGATGACACGGAAGAAAGAGAAGTCCCTGTTGCTCATATTGTACCTGAAAATGATATAAACGAAGAGCTTATCAATGAATTGGACGCGTTAATAAGAAGCAAATGTCCCGAAATATATATCCCGAAGTATTATGTTATAAGAAAAGATATTCCTATTACCGAAGTTAACAAAAAAGTGGATTTTAAAACTTTGGAAAAAGAGAACATATTCGATAAGTCTAATCATTTAATTATGGGTAGGATGATTATAGTTAAAGAGTGATTTTATAACATATGATGAAATACAATACGCTCATTACCACCACCCTAAATTCACGAGTCTTGCTAATAGATTGCTAATCGGACAATGTAAAACAGCATAAAACCAGCGGTAACGGTGTAACACAAGATAACATATTAACCTTAAAAATCCCCTGACAGCAGGGGATTTTTAGGTATTATGAGGAACACGAAAGCCGTTTTCCTCAGTATCTCCTAAGGGTTAGTTGTGGGTTCGATTCCCGCCGGGCGCGCCAGAGAAGCGGCGAGGCAAGCTCGCCTAAAAGAAGAAAGAATAGAGAATAAATAAGAAATAAAAATAGGGCGGCTTCGCCGCTTCATATTTATTCTCTATTCTTTATTCTTTTTTCTTTATTCTTTAAAAATGAGGTGAAAGTTATGAAAAAAGAAAATCCGTTAATCGACAAATCCCTCCTTTTCGCCGCTCGAATCGTAAAGCTTCATAAGTACCTCATCAAAGAAAAGAAAGAAACGATAATTGCAAAGCAGATCGTTCTCCGCCGCCATACCAAAAATATATATCACCTATTGGTGCTGAAAAAGGGATGTAAAAAACGACGAGTTTTTTACATCCCTTTTTGTTGTATTCCGAAAATCATCGGCACGGCCGAGGGTCATGATTTGTTCGCGATGTTTCGTGCAACGTGGACGCCGCTTGCGGAGGCATGGGAGAGGGAATGGGTGATTCCGCTTCCGTCTCCGATGATATAGAGACCCTTATGGTTGGATTCAAGGTGCTCGTCAACTTCAACTTCCATGTTGTAGAACTTGACTTCAACGCCGTAAAGCAGTGTATCTTCGTTTGCCGTACCGGGGGCGACCTTATCGAGGGCGTAGATCATTTCTATGATACCGTCAAGGAGGCGTTTGGGAAGAACAAGGCTGAGGTCTCCGGGAGTTGCGCTCAGGGTGGGGGTGATGAAGGCTTCATCAATACGGCTCTGGGTTGAACGTCGGCCGCGGATAAGGTCTCCGAAGCGCTGAACGATAACTCCGCCGCCAAGCATGTTGCTGAGACGGGCGATGGATTCGCCGTAGCCGTTGGAGTCCTTGAAGGGCTCGGAGAAATGCTTTGCAACCAGCAGGGCAAAGTTTGTGTTATTCGTCTGCTTTGCGGGGTCCTCGTAGCTGTGGCCGTTAACGGTGATGATGCCGTTTGTATTTTCACTTACCACTGCGCCCTTGGGATTCATACAGAAGGTACGCACCTTGTCTCCGTATTTTTCCGTGCGGTAAACTATTTTACTTTCGTAAAGCTCGTCGGTGATATGAGCAAAAACTGCCGCGGGAAGCTCAACGCGCACGCCGATATCAACTCGGTTGGATTTTGTGGTGATATTCAGATCTCTGCAGACCGTTTCCATCCATTTGCTTCCGCTTCGGCCCACGGAAATAATACAGTAATCGCATTCGTAGGTGTCGTCCTTGCAGATTATCTTATACGTTCCGTTTTCGTCGAGCACGGAAAGGACTGCGGTATCAAAGTAAAACTTTACTTTATCCTTTAGATAGTCGTACACGTTTTCAAGAACGACGTAGTTGATGTCTGTTCCCAGGTGGCGGACTGATGCTTCAAGCAGATGAAGGTCGTTCTGGATACACTTTGTTTTGAAGGGCGTTCCTTCGGTGGTGTAGAGCTTTGTTCCTTCGCCGCCGTATTTCAGGTTGATCTCGTCAACGTATCTCATAAGCTCAAGAGCTTTTTTCTTACCGATATATTCGTAGAGAGTGCCGCCGAAATCGTTGGTGATATTGTATTTCCCGTCGGAGAATGCACCTGCTCCTCCGAAACCGCTCATGATACTGCAGCTTTTACAGCTTATACAGCTTTTGATCTTATCTCCGTCAATGGGGCATTTGCGCTTATTAAGGGCATGTCCTGCTTCAAAAACGGCAATTTTGAGCTCGGGAGCTTTTTGCACAAGCTCGTAAGCTGCGAAGATACCTCCGGGGCCTGCTCCAATGATTATTACGTCGTATTTCATTTGTTCATTTACCTCACGTATTGATTTTTCATTATTTATAACGGATTTTTTGACAATATCAAGAGTTGATATTAACATCTTCATCAGAGCACGGGATCTGATGCCGTTGCTTTTTCATATGCTTTTATGAGACTGCGGCGGGCATTTTCAAATTTTTCCGCGCTCCATTCCACGCTGTTGAAGCTGTGGAACACACTTTCACATATCTCGTCTGCAAGTGCTATATCGTATTCTTTCACTGCCCTTAGCATTGCGTATTCCTCGGCACTCTCGCGGTGGTTTTCAAGGCGAAGGGACATCCAGCCGCCTCCGTCGGTGCCGGGGTAGATAAGCTTATCGTCGCCCGGGGGAAGGATGCTCTTGCTTCCTGCGTTGACGTGGCGTGGACAGCTCTCCTTAAAAGGATCGCATCCGCTCTGGTAGCAGTTGACTGTCCAGTGGACGTATCCCGTGAGACCGTAGCGGTAGTTTCCCCAGAAGAGGTACCTTGTGGCAAGAAGAGGAATATCCATAAAGCGGTTAATATAGCCCTTTTCACGGGGGTAGAGGCAGACGTAGTGCCACACCTCGTCGCCGATGCTTTTATAGTAATCGAAGATATCGCGGTGCTTTTCGTATTCATCCGCGCGCGGGATATAAATATCAAGGGTGCCGTAGATGGGGGCGCCGCTTGTGGCATCGTAGAGCTTTATTTCGGGGATAAGCTTTCTGACCATGCCTGCAAGGGCGCGGTAGTTCAGCGCATTGATATCGTTTGGCTCGTCGCAGAGGCCGAGATGGAAAATATCTTTGTCAAGCCAGCCCTGCTCCCTCAGGTTTTCGCGAAGGGCGGTGAGGTATTCTCTCAGATATTTATAGCCTTCCTCGGAGAGAAGATCGATCTTTCCGCACATGATATCGGGTGCGTCCCATGCCCGTCTGAAGCCCACTCCGTGAAGGAATATCTTCTTAAAGCCCATATCCAGGGCTTTTTTTGCAAATTTGTTGAAAAATTCGTGGTTGAACTCCCATTTGCCGTTTTTGAACATAGGTCTCGGTCCGTGCATGTATATATGGGTCTGATGCTGACGGCGGAGAAGGGACATGTACTGTGTCTGTGTTTTTTCGAAGTCTTCTCTTGTGGTTATTTTATGGTATTCCGCCATGCTGACAAAGTCGCAGCCCATGGCGATATTCAGTTTTTCTTCGGGGATCTTTGCGCTTGAAGCTTCAATGGTGACGGGCACTTCTGCCGTTTCTTTACCGTCTGAGATTATGATCCTGCCTTCGGTATTGCCCTTTGCATCAAGGGGCACGGGGACAGCAAAATAAAGAGTTGCGCTTCCTTTTGAAAGGGAGGCTTTTTCTTCTATGGGCATAAGGCAGTCGCCGACCTTGAAGGGTGCTTTTCTTTCGGGGAAATGCTCCGTCGGTTCTTCAATTCCGGGACAGCTTTCAACGGGAATGGGAATTACGGCGTATCTTTCGCCCTCAAAGCCTTCGCAAACTGCAGTGAGTAGTTCACCTTCGGCATCCCACACGTGGAGCTGAAAGGCGGCGTATCCCCCTCTGAGGGCGAGAAGCCGTGCTGCTTCTTTGCCTTCGGGATAGTAATGTATATCGGGATAAGTCCATATATAGGACGGCAAAACACAGTATTTCATAAGGTTCTCCGTGAGGTGATTGTTAAAGGCGGGAGGATATGGAATCCTCCCCTACGGATGGATGATGTTGGCCGGATATTTATTGCGTTTACGAAGCAAACATATCGCATCCTCATTAGGGATATATCGCATCGAAGATATATCGCGCCCGAAGGGCATATCGCGGGAGGATATGGAATCCTCCCCTACGGTCACATGTTGGTCGGGGCGGTGTGATAATTCGCGGGACAAGCCCTCACCTTCCGATATTTAGAATACCACAATTTCTTTTTTTTCGCAACTATTAAAATAACTGTTGTTAAATCAATGTAATTATGCTAAAATAACTGTGTATAAAGTTTTTGGCGCAAGCGAGGTTATTATGAAGATATCAGGACTTTTCAAAAGAGGCAGGCCCGTTTTTTCACTCGAAGTTTTTCCGCCCAAAAAGGACGGCAGTATAAATTCCATATATTCGACCCTTGACGGGCTGCGTGACCTTTCTCCCGACTACATAAGCGTGACCTACGGGGCAGGGGGTAACCTTGCGGACACAAAGACAAGGCAGATCGCGTCCCTTATAAAAAATCAGTACGGCATTGAGGCTATGGCGCACCTTACCTGCGTTAGCTGCAGTGAGGCGGAGGTTGAAAATATTCTCGTTGATTTCAAGAAATACGGCATTGAGAATATCCTTGCTCTCCGCGGCGACGTTAACCCAAACGTTCCTCCCAAGGATGATTTCAGATACGCGTCTGAGCTTACTTCTTTTATCAAGGCGAGGGGCGGCTTTGACGTTGCGGGTGCCTGCTATCCCGAGTGCCACACTGAGGCTCCCGATATTGACACCGATATTGAAAATCTGAAAAAGAAGGTTGATGCGGGAGCGGATTTCCTCGTCACTCAGCTTTTCTTTGACAACAGTTATTTTTATTCCTTCCGCGAGAAGGCGGTGAGAGCGGGAATTAATATTCCCATGACCGCAGGTATTATGCCCGTTACAAACAAAAATCAGATAGAGCGAATGGTTACCATGTGCGGAGCATCCATTCCCCGCGCACTCTCTCATATTATGGCGAAATATTCCGACGACCCGAAGGCTCTGCTTGATGCGGGAGTTGAATATGCGGCGATACAGATAGACGGTCTTCTCAGAAGCTCCGTTGACGGTATCCATCTTTATACGATGAACAATCCCGAGGTTGCAAAGCGTATTTTTGCCGCCGTTAAGAAGACATCGCTGTAATGGACAGATATATCGACAGAGGTGAGGCTCTCCGTTTTATGGGGATGAAGGAAGCTCCCGAGGGGCGTTTTCTTGAGCTTCTCGCGGAGTGCGAGAGGGAAGTGGCACGGCTTGCCGAGCCTCGCTATACGTATAAGGTTTTTGACAAGGATGCGCTTTCCGATGTTCTTCTCGGCGAGGACATAAAAGAACATCTTGAGGGATGCGAAAAAGTCATAGTTTTCGCGGCGACGCTGGGTCTTGAAATTGACAGATATATAAACCGACTGCAGGTTTTGGAAATGGCTTCGGCTGTGGCGGCAGATGCGGTTGCAAGCGCCTGTATAGAGGGCTTTTGCCGCGAGGCGGATGCGGAGCTTTCGGCGGCTTTTGCGCCTCTTCATCTTACGTGGCGCTTCAGCCCCGGCTACGGGGACTTTCCAATAGAGCTTCAGCGTAAGCTTCTCACCCTTATCGAAGCTGACAAAAGAATAGGACTTCACGTGACGGAAAGCTGTATGCTCCTTCCGGTAAAGTCCGTGACGGCGGTTATCGGCGTGTCCGATAAGCCTGTAAAAAAAGACAGACAAAGCTGCGCGGTGTGCAAAATGAAAGACACCTGCGCTTTCAGAAAAGAAGGTGAACACTGTGGATATAAGAGCACTTCTTGACAGTGACGGATATATAATTCTTGACGGCGCCATGGGCACGGAGCTTCAGAAGCGAGGCATGAAGCCCGGCGAGCTGTCGGAGGAAATGAACTTTTCGAACCCGAGGTGGGTGGCGGGCATAAACAGAGCCTATGCCAAGGCAGGCTCAAACGTTGTTTTTGCCAACACCTTCGGTGCTAACAGATACAAGCTGAAGGGCTCGGACAGAACCGTTTTTGAGGTCGTTTCGGCGGCTGTAAAGATAGCAAAGGATGCGACCTTTGATCTTGACGTTTCCGTTGCCCTTGATGTGGGACCTCTCGGAAAGCTTCTTGAGCCAAGCGGCGAGCTTTCCTTTGAAGAAGCTTACGATGCCTATGCAGAGATAGTAAAGGCAGGACAGGCGGCAGGAGCTGACCTTATAGTTCTCGAGACCATGACCGACCTTTACGAGCTGAAGGCGGCTCTTCTTGCGGCTAAGGAAAACACGAACCTTCCCGTATTCTGCAGTATCTCTCTTGAGAAGAACATGAGGACCTTTACGGGTACTTCCGTTATTGAGGAGATCCTTGTTCTGTCGGGGCTTGGCGCCGATGCCGTCGGCATCAACTGCTCTCTCGGACCCTGTCAGCTTGAGAGCGCGGTACGTGACCTTGTAAAGTATTCTCCCGTACCCGTATTTTTGAAGCCCAATGCAGGGCTTCCCGACCCCAAAACAGGGAAGTATGACCTTTCCCCCGAGGATTTTGCCCGTCAGATGGCGGTCTTTGCCGACATGGGTGTAAAGATAATGGGCGGTTGCTGCGGAACCTCTCCCGAGTACGTCTCGGCTCTCTCTGATGCGGTGAAGGAAAAAATTTGTCCCGATAGAAGGGCGGAAACACTTCAGGCGGTATGCTCCGCTTCAAAGACCGTATATCTTAACATGCCGAGGGTGATCGGCGAGAGAATAAATCCCACGGGTAAAAAGCTTTTTAAGGAAGCACTTAGAAACGGTGATATTGACTACATTTTGGCAAGGGCATCGGAGCAGGTTGCGGCGGGAGCTGAAATTCTTGACGTAAACGTAGGGCTTCCCGAAATAGACGAGAAGGAAATGATGGTTCGCGTGGTAAAAGCTGTTCAGGGCATTACAGATGCTCCCCTTCAGCTTGACTCCACAGACCCCGAGGTCCTTGAGGCGGCCCTTCGGGTATACAACGGATGCGCTATTGTAAACTCCGTAAACGGCAAGGAGGAGAGCCTTTCGGAAATTCTCCCCATAGTTAAAAAATACGGTGCTGCGGTCGTTGGACTTACCCTTGACGAAAACGGAATTCCCGAAAAGGCAGAGGACCGTTTTGAAATTGCAAGGAAGATCGCAGAGCGAGCAGAGGCTCTCGGAATACCGAGGGAAAAGGTGGTTATCGACTGTCTGACCCTCACCGTTTCCGCTCAGCAGGCGGCGGCAGGGGAGACCCTTCGCGCCCTCTCAAGGGTTAAAGGCGAGCTTGGGCTTCGCACCGTTCTCGGCGTTTCAAATATCTCCTTCGGACTTCCCGACAGAGAGTGCATAAACAGGACCTTCCTTGCGATGGCTCTTGAGGCAGGACTTGACCTTGCCATAATAAATCCCAATATTTCCTCCATGACCGACACTGTCCGCGCTTTCAGAGTGCTTGGCGGCTTTGACGTAAACGCCGCCTGCTATATTGCGGCAAAGGCGGAGGCAGCCCCCGTTGAAAAAAACAAGGAAGAAGGCGTAAGCCTTGGCGCTGCCATTGAAGGGGGACTTAAAAAAGAGGCGGTATCGGCGGTGAAGGCTCTTCTTGAAAGCCTTTCTCCCCTTGAGGTTATCGACAGTCATCTTATTCCCGTGCTCGATGCCGTCGGGGAAAAGTACGAGAGCGGAAAAATATATCTTCCTCAGCTTATTCTTGCCGCCGACACGGCAGGGGTATGCTTCGGCGCGGTGAAGGAGATGATTGCCTCTTCAGGCGAAGTCGGTGCCGAAAAGGGCAGGATAGTTATTGCCACCGTTGAGGGAGACGTTCACGATATCGGAAAGAATATCGTTAAGGTCCTTCTTGAAAATTACGGCTTTTCCGTCACCGACCTTGGGAAGGACGTTCCTGCCGAAAAGGTTCTTGAGGCAGTGGAAAGAGAGGGCGCAGGGGCAGTATTCCTCAGCGCTCTTATGACGACGACCCTTCCCGCTATGGAAAAGACAGCATCCCTTCTCAGAGAAAAAGTCCCCCGCGTCAAAGTTGCAGTCGGCGGTGCGGTGCTCACTCCCGAGTATGCAAAGAAGATGGGTGCTGACTTTTACGGAAAAGACGCTAAAGCGGCGGTGGATATAGCGAAGAGGATTTTTAAAGAATAGAGAAGAAAGAATAAAGAATAAATTAAGCGCCCCTTCGGGGGCGTTTCAGAGTGCAGACAAAGTCTGCACTCTGGATCAGACTGAGAGAAACGCAGGTAGATTTGGCGATTTTTTCCTCGTAGGCATAGTTGCCTATGGTAGAGGGAAAAACTCGCCAAAAGCAGATGTGGTGGGCATTTTGCCCGCCTTTTCCATGTCAGATGATTTCATCAAGAAATAATTGTTTTGAAGAATCTTTTCTTCTCACATCTGCGTTATACCAAGTTTGTCTTCGGTCTGAAGCGCCCCTTCGGGGGCGTTTTTTTGAGGAAAACATTATGCCGTTTTGTAATATAAATGTTACATTTGTCCGTTGACAATAAACGTTTATTTATGATAGTATTATAATGTAAAGTTATGTCCGTTTGAGGTGGAAAAATGAAAGGAACTATTTTTAATATTCAGCGTTTTTCCGTCCATGACGGGCCGGGGATACGCACAAACGTCTTTCTGAAGGGATGCCCTCTCAGATGTATCTGGTGCCACAATCCCGAGGGACTTTCTTCAAAGAGCAGTATCGAGTACAATGTGAGAAGCTGTATCGGCTGCGGTGAGTGCGCCTCGGTTTGTGAGAACGGTGCCCACGTTATGAAGGACTGTCTTCACGGCCTTGATTTTTCAAGATGCTCATCCTGCCTCAGGTGCGCCGAGGTCTGCCCTTCGGGTGCGCTTCTGAGAAACGGCACGCTCTATGAGGTTTCCGAGGTTATTTCCGAGGTTATGAAGGACAAGGATTTCTATGGGGAGACGGGGGGCATGACCCTTTCGGGCGGTGAGCCCTTCTTCCAGAGTGAATTTGCCCTTGAAATATTGAAAGCCGCAAAGGAGAAGGGGCTTCACACGGCAGTTGAGACCTGCGGTATGGCACCGCCTGATGTCATAAAAGAGGCGGCGGAGTACGTTGACGTTTTCCTTTACGACTGCAAGGCGACGGATGCAGAGGTACATAAAAAGGTGACGGGGGCTGACCCAAGGCAGATAATGGAAAACCTTGAGCTGCTTGACAGTCTCGGCGCTCACATAGTTCTGCGCTGTCCAATAATTCCGAGCATCAACGATAATCCGGAGCATTTTAAAAGCATCGGTCTTATTGCCGAAAAATATAAGAGTATAAAAGAAATTAATATAATGCCTTACCACTCATACGGTGAGGGCAAGAGAAATAAGCTTGGAATGGACGGCGGCTTTGTGACACAGCCGTCAACTCCCGAGGAGCTTGAAGATTTCAAGGCGCAGATAGAAAAATATACGGCTGTGCCTGTTGTGATAATGTAAACGAGGTGACCCTATGAAGGATTACAGAAGTACTGTTGAAACCTTTAAATATTCCGATGATCTTGAGATGCTCTACAGTGAGCTTCAGAAGAGAATAAAGCCCAACAGAGTGAGAGAAATGACGGACACGGGGCCCGAGCCCGACGGAAAAACTCCTTTTATTGACGTTTTCCGCGAGTTTGAGAACGAGCCCTATCCCACGAAGCTTGCAAAGGCGATAGTCCGCAGTTGGATGGTGTCCGAGCCCGTTGTTCTTGACGGCTCTTACCTTATCGGCTTTGCCCGTCCCAACAGACCCTTCTACGAGCATTTTTCCTACGGTGTTCAGCAGGCGCGCTGGGTCCTTGATACTCCTGCCTACGCTGACCGCAAGGATGAGCTTAATGCGCTGATGGACGAATACGAGAAGCCCATGAACCCTCTGAACCCTCTTCATTTCCTTGAAGAGGCTTGGAGACGCTTCAACACTCCCGAGCACCCCCGTGCCTACGTTGACCACATGGAGTTCAAGCTCTGGTGGGTCGGCGGCTATCAGGGACACACCGTTCCCAACTACAACACCCTTATGTCAAAGGGCATCGGCGGCGTTCACGCCGAGGTCATGGCTCGCCTTGCCGAGGAGACGGATCCCCACAAGATCGAAATGCTCACAGCCTGCAGGATTATTCTTGAAGGTATGCGCGACTGGATACTCATGCTTGCAGATGCGGCAGAGAAGAGAGGGGAAGAATTGAAGGCTGCGACCGGTGAGGATGCGGCAAGATGGTCTGAACGTTTCTTTAAGATGGCGGAAAACTGCAGAAGGGTCTCCTTTGATGCGCCCACCGATTATTACGGTGCGGTTCAGCTCGTCTGGTTCTACTCTCTTTGGGACTGGGTCGACTGCGTTGGCAGACTTGACCAGTACCTCTATCCCTTCTTCAAGAAATCCCTTGAGGAGGACAGACAGTTCACGGAAGATATTACCGCATCCCTTATGATGAACTTCCTTGAGCACGGTATCCACAATATCACGGTTGGCGGTATCCGTCCCGAGGACGGCGAGGATGCTTCAAACGATCTTACCTTCCTGCTTCTTCAGATACTCAGAAGAACTCACGAAACTCATCCCAGAATGAGTGTCCGTATAAACGAAAAAAGTGACCCCGCCCTTCTTGCGCTTACCGTACAGATGTGGGCTGAGGGCATGAGCGATCCCAGTATCGCCTCCGACACACAGATAATCCCTGCTTTTATAAATAATTACGGCGTTGATCCCGAGGATGCATACGACTATTCGCTCCTCGGCTGTCAGGAGCTTGAGCTTCCCGGCAGAAGTAACTTCGGCTGCGAGGACGGTCTTATGAACCTTGCGAAGCTTCTTGAGTTCACACTCAACGACGGATGTGCAAGGGGAGATAAGGAAAAGGTTCAGCTTGGTCTTAAGACAGGTCATATTACCGACTATGACAATTTTGAAGACCTTTTTGAAGCCTTCCTCAGTCAGATGAGATACTTTACAAAGCACTTCGTGGAGCTTTGTAACCTGGGGCAGGAGGTAAGAGCCGCAAACTACGCCAAGCTTGTCAAGACCTGCTTCACCGACAACTGTATCGAGCGCGGACTCAACCTTGATGAGGGCGGCGCAAAGTACAACCTGGGCTGTGTTGAAACTGCGGGTGCGGCAGTAGTAGGCGACTCCTTCACTGCCATAAAGAAGCTTGTTTTTGAGGAAAAGCTTATTTCAAAGGAAACTCTTGAGGCGGCTCTTGAAGCTAACTTCGAGGGGTATGAAAAGGAGAGACAGCTTCTTCTCACGAAGGCTCCCAAGTACGGCAACGACGATGCCGAGGCGGATGCTATGGTGGCAAGAGTTCTTGAGGCGTTCTGGACTGAGATAAAGAAGTACCATTCCGTTCGCGGCGGCGAATTCTCGGGCGCGTGCTCCCTTCTCGGCGGCGGTATCAGCTACGGTGCGGCAACCTGGGCAACTCCCGACGGCAGACGTGCGGGAGAGCCTCTCGGCAACTCCATCGGTCCCCGTCCCGGTGCTGACAAGAACGGTCTTACGGCGATGCTGAGATCCTGCTCAAGGCTTCCTCTTGAGTACGGCATGGGCGGTACCACCTGCAATATTCTCATTCCCACAACACTTATGAAGACTCCCGAAATGAGAAAGAATATTGAAAAGCTTATTGACACTTATCTTAAGAACGGCGGTCAGCTTGGTCAGATAACCACTGCTTGTGTTGACGAGCTTATCGACGCAAAGAAAAATCCCGAGGCACATTCCGATCTTATTGTTCGTCTCGGTGGTTTCTCCATTCGCTTCCTTGAGCTGAGCGAGGTTGAACAGGATGAGATCATTTCAAGATTTGCGTAAATAGATGATTTAAAAACCTCAAGGGTTGTTGTGCCCTTGGGGTTCTCTTATGTATCAACAATTGTTTGGCGGGAGGATATGGAATCCTCCCCTACAAATTTAAGAAAGACGTACATGTGGTTTTTTAAGTATTATTAAACGTATAAGGCGGAAAAGTTCAGCTTTTCATCACATTAAGCTCAAAGGGGGAACATATTGGGGAGTATAATAGTAAGTGTAAGAGGGAATCACTTTAAACCGAAAACGGATTCGGTATCTCCTATAAAATATACGCTCCTTCTTACCGCTTTGCGCGACAGCCCCTCTGCTATCCCCCTTGCAGATGGTTGTAATAACTCCGTGCACGAAACTGCGAAAGCTGCAGCAGATATTTCGCAGTTTCGTCGGGAGACCAATTTTGTATACTGACACAGTCAGTGTTTTTTCATATTTTTCTCTTTCGTTTGACGGGCGGCGCTTCTCCGCCCGTCATTTTTGTCAAGGGGGCCGGGGGCTGTCGTAAGACGGCTTGGGGTTCTCTTTGTATTATTTGATCATATCGATTCCGCTTTGGAGAGTTTCTGCGCTGATTGCGCCGACGGCTTTGGCTATAAGATAGCCTTCAGCGTCGATGAAGTAGGTGGTGGGGAAGGACTGAACGGCGTATGCCGCTGCCGCTTCGGAGCGCAGGTCGTAGAATACGGGGAAAACGTATCCGTTTTCTTCAATAACTGCTTTGGCATCGGGAAGTGTGTCATATCCCGTGAGGTTTACCATAAGGAACTGAACCTCGCCGCCCTGTTCAAGATGCTTTTGGTTGAAGTCGGGCATTTCGCGCTTGCAGGGGCCGCACCAGCTTGCCCAGAAATTGAGCACGATTGGTTTTCCGAAATAGTCCGACAGCTTTACGGGGTTGCCCTTCTCGTCGTAAACAGTGAAGTCAATGGCTTTGGGCTCGTGGCGCTCGGGCTTCGGTGGTTCGGTTTCCGCGGGCTCCGTTTCGGGAGGCTCTGTTTCGGGCGGTTCCGTTTCAGCGGGCTCTGTTTCAGGGGGCTCTGTTTGAGCCGGTTCTGTTTCAGCAGGCTTTGTTTCGGGTGCCTTTGTTTCTGCGGGCTTTGATTCAACCGCCTTCGCTACGGGAGCCTTCGGCTCCGTTTTCTTTGTTACGGCGGGGACGGCATCCTTTTTAGCTTCGCTGCCTGCGCTTGCTATTTCAATTTCTTCGGTCGTAAGCTTTTGGGGCTGAGCTTTCTGTGTATCCTCTGCCGCCTTCGGCTCCTCGTCGGGAGCCTTTTCCTCTTCGACCTTTGGAGAGGCTTCCTTTTTCTCTTCGGCTTCGGCTGTTTCTTTTTTAGCTTCTTCCGTCACTTCGGGAATTTCAAGCTTATTTGCTTCGGGGAGCTTTTTTTCTTCTTTTTCATCTATGGGGACAAGCTCGGTGTTTTCAAGACGGGTGTCCGTCGGAGAGGGCTCGTTTGATATTGTTCTGTTTCTGAGCCCGTATGCGAGTATGGTTCCGCCTGCGGTCAGAAGAACCAAAGCTATACTGACTGCAATTATCAAATTCTTTTTGTTTATGTATTTCATGAGTACCTCCTTTATGTTTTTCAGAATGGTCGTTTATGTTATAAGAAATCCCTTTGTTTTGGGCTTATTTTCTTTGTTGTGCTTATTATAGCGGATATTTTTTCCTTTTTCTGTGATAAAATCACATAACTAAAATTATCTGTGTGAGAGGGTGGTTGATATTTGGAAAAAAATCATATATAATGTATATATGAAGAGTTTGAAAGGACGGAGCGAAATGGATTTCAGAAGCTTTTTTCCCATTTGGAATAAACTTACAGCGGAAGAACAGAATAAGATCGAGGGAGCGATAACCACCCGAAAGGTTGAAAAGGGAACCGTGCTTCATGACGGCAGCTCCGATTGTACGGGTCTTTTCCTTATTAAAACGGGGCAGCTTCGGGCATATATCCTTTCCGAGGAGGGACGGGAGGTAACTATTTACCGTTTGTTTGACAGGGACGTTTGTCTGTTTTCCGCTTCCTGCATGATGCGCTCCATTCAGTTTGATATCACCATTGAGGCTGAAAAGGACACCGAGGTCTGGGTCATTCCCGTTAAGGTCTACGAAGGTATTATGGAGAACTCCGCCCCGGTTGCCAATTTCACAAGTGAGCTTATGGCATCCCGTCTTTCCGAGGCCATGTGGCTTATTGAACAGATATTATGGAAGAGCCTTGACAAGCGCGTTTCCGCATTTCTTCTTGAAGAGGCTATTATTGAGGAGAGCGATAAGCTTAAGATAACTCATGAGACTATCGCAAATCATATCGGCTCTCACCGCGAGGTCATTACCCGTATGCTGAAGTATTTCCAAGGCGAGGGTATGGTAAAGCTCTCCCGCGGAGCTATTGAGATCACCGATAAGAAAAAGCTTCAAAGGCTGTCGGATTAAATGGAAGAACCCGAGCGGAAAGCTCGGGTTCTTAATCTTTAAAGCATATTTAAAATTTCACGCTTGGGTCTTGCGCCAACTGCACGATTGAGGATCTTTCCCTTTTCCATAACCACGAGAGTGGGAATACTGAAAATTCCGAAGCTGCTTGCAAGCTCGTTTTCTTCATCTACGTTTACCTTTGCAACAACTACATCGGAAAGCTCGCGTCCCAGCTCGTCAACGATGGGGCTGAGGAAACGGCAGGGGCCGCATCTCGGAGAAAAGAAATCAAGAAGAACCTTTTTGCCTGAGTTAAGTATCTCCTTTTCAAAGTTGTGTTTGTTTATGCTAAGTGCTGACATGTTAGCACCTCCTTTTCTTTTGTTGTCTGCATTTTACCACAGAAAAAATTCGTTTTCCGTGATAAAGTCACATAAGAAAAGGAAAAAACGGGCGGATATAAAACGGGTATTATGTTGGTCGGTCGTGTAGTATAGATATTATTCCGTTTAAAAGTTTTGAAGGGGTTTAAGGGGGGACTTTTTTAAAAGTCCCCCCTTATAATCCTGTCTTTAACTAATTATTACTTCCTTGCGGCTTCTACTTCTTCGATGTCGAAGACGTATTTTGCGTTGCAGAAGCGGCACTGTGTTTCGATGGGCTCGTCGGTGGTACGGAGCTCCTCAAGGTCTGCATCGGGCAGTGAAGCGAGGGCTCCGAGGTACTTTTCACGGGAGCAGGTACAGAGGTACTCGCTGTCGAACTCGTCAAAGAGCTCGTAGGGAATACCGCGGAACACCATGTCGATCACTTCCTCCGCGGTTTTGCCTTCTTCGATGAGGGCGGAGACGGAGGATATCATTTTGAGGTTGTTTTCAATTGCGGTGATGACCGCATCGTCTGCTCCGGGCATGACCTGAACGAGGAAGCCTCCTGCGGCGATAACGCTTCTCTCGCTTGAAACTCTGACACCGAGGGCGCAGACGGAGGGTGTCTGCTCGCTTGATGCGAAGTATTCGGTAATATCGTCGCCTATCTCGCCGCTGACAAGGGGAGAGAAGCCGTTGTAAGGCTCTGCAAGGCCCATGTCTTTGATAACGTAGAGGTATCCGTTTCTGCCCACTGCGCCGCCTACGTCAAGCTTGCCCTTGCTGTTGGGAAGAAGCTCCACCTCAGGGTTCTGGATATAGCCGCGGACGTTGCCCTTGTAGTCGCTGACGCATACTACGGCTCCTGCAGGGCCGTCACCCTTGAATTGAAGGGTAAGGGAATTGTCCTTGTCCTTGAGAAGGGAGCCCATGAGGGATGCGGCGGTGAGGGCGCGGCCGAGAACTGCGGTGCAGGTCTTGGAGGTGCCGTGTATCTCCATCGCCTTTGATACGATGGCGGTTGTGTCTGTAAAGAGAATACGTGCAGAGCCGTCCTGTGTAATGGCTCTTGTGATGTATGATGTCTTCATAGGTTTTGTCCTTTGGTTTGCAAGATAAAAGGCGGAAAAAGTTTCCGAAAAAACTTATCAGTTTTAAAAGGATAACGGGAGGACCAAGGCCCTCCCCTACCCCAAAACATTGGTGTTAAATATTGATTTTTTCTACAGTCTTGTTGTAGTGTGAGCGGAGAGCCGCTGTGGAGAGCTCGTGGGAAAGTCTTGTTTCTTCGGGAGTGAAGAGACCGAAGGGAACCTCCATGCCTGCGTATTCCATCATGAACGCGCCCATCATCTGCTGCATAGCATCAACGAAGCCGAATTCAAAGATGGGGCCTGTGATGGTGGGTATCATGGACTTATAGCCCACGGAAATTCTTGCCCATGCCTGCTCCTTACCCCATGAGGTCGTGTAGAAGAAGGAGTTTGCATCGTCGCTTGTGAACTTGGCACTGCATTCAAGGCCGTAGATCTCGAAGAACCAGCGGTTTGTGGAGCCGGGGTTCATTCTCTTTGTTTCGAGGGTCATGGGGAATTCGTTGCCGTCAGCGTCCTCGCAGGTGCACATGAGAGTTGCGTTATCAAAGGTGTCGCAAACTGCCATGCCGCCCTTGCCGTCGGGACGTTCCTTTACGAGGTTATCCATGTGGGCGTATACAGTTTTGGGAATGAAGCCCATTCTGAAGGGAACGTGCTGTGTATGGATACCCAGGTCGCCGAGGCAGCCGTATTCGCCGTTGAACTTTACCATACGCTTCCAGTTGATGGGCTTGTTAAGGTCACAGTCGGAGGAGTGGTTGAAGCCTGCGTGGACCTCGATTATTCTGCCGAATTTGCCTTCCTTTATCCAGTTTATCATAAGCTGCATTGCGGGATAGTAGGGGAATTCACTTGTACAGCGCACGAACACGTCGGGGTTTTCTTCGAGAGCCTTCAGAATATTTGTATTTGCCTTCTGATCGATACCGAAGGGCTTTTCTCCGAGAAGAGCCTTGCCCGCCTTGATGGTATCAATGTAGAACTGCTCGTGGAGGTTGTGGGGAACTGCGCAGTAGATAACGTCGATGTCCTCTGCCGCAAGAAGGTCCTTATAATCCGCAGTTACGTACTTGATATCGGGGAAGTGCTTCTTGAACCATACTGTTTCCGCTTCGACGGGGGAGCAGATGCCGACTATCTCGGGTCTCGGTACGTCCGTTGTGAAGTGGCACCATCTTGCTGCCGCTGATGCAAATTCTCTCGCCATAAGGCCGCATCCGATAAGACCAAATCTTACTGTTTTCATATTAGTATCTCCTGATTTAAACAAATTTAGTATTTTGAACGGTGTTTTTCCGTGGTTAACTTGATTTATGAGGCGAGCTTCGCGGTGAGGCTGTCCTTTGTTGAGATGATGCCGTCACCGTTGAAGTCCATTTCCGAAAGGGTGAATTCTTCGCTGTCAAGTCCTTTGAAAGCTTCGTATACGCCCGCTGCCGCTTCGCTCTTTGAGTAGACGGAGACGAAGTTCAGAAAATAGGTGGAGGCGAAGGACTGCACGTTTGAGCCGGGGACACCTCTAAGTATCATATCGTAATTAATGGCGTGTCCTGCGAGAGTGCCGAAGGACTTTCTGCCGAGGGACGTGACAGTTGAAGGAATCGTTACGTCCATGAGATAGGGGCAGTTCATGAAGCATTCGTAATCAATGAAGGTGAGGGAGGAAGGGAAAGTTATCTTTTCGAGTTTTGTGCAGGATGCGAACACCCAGCCGCCGAGCTCTTTTACACCATTTGTGATATTTACTTCTTTAAGGGATTTCCAGATCGAAAACGCTCCGTGGCCCACTCTTGTGACTGTGGAGGGGATGTAAAGCTCAGAAATGTTTTCAAAACCGTAGAAGGCGTAGTCGCCGACGGAGGTGAGCCCTTCGGGAAGGGAGAGAGAGGTCGCTTCAAGGCGAAGATGCTTCCACGGAACCTGTCTGTTCGAGAACCAATTTGTCATGGAACCCGTGCCCTCGATAATGAGGGTTTTGGTGCTTTCATCATAGCGCCACGTGAGGTTCTGTCCGCAGGTTCCGCTGTTTTCTTCTGCGGCGAAGCATACTATGGGGGATACCACGAGAATGAGGACGGCAAGAAGAGCCGCGATAATTCTTTTCACGTTATTCTCCTTTCGTATCTTTGGGTCTTTTCTTAAGATGCTTTTCGAAGGGTTCAAAACGTTTGAACTCTTTGGAAAACATTTTAAGCTTTACCTGTCCCCGACGGTTTCACGTCGGGGACAGATGTTGATCGGATAAGGTGTTTCGGACGACCGGCGGTCGCCTCTACTGAACATGTTTTAGTTAGCTGAAAGTGTAGAAATATAGAATTCTGCGTCTTCGAGAGTTTTGCAGAAGGTCACGCATCTTACGTAACATGTGTCTTCAAGCTGTGCGTTGCAGAAGTAGTCCATACGGATACCGAGTGCATCGCCGCTCCACCAGGATGCGCCTGTAAGGTCAACTATCTCGTTTACGTACTGGCCGCTCTTTACAAGGTCAAACTTAACGGAAGAGGTTTCGGCAGGGTTCGGTGCGCCGTCGGAGCAGAGGAAGAGCTGAGCCTTTTCGATATAGTTGCTTGTGGAGGTGGGAAGTCTGTAGGAGTAAACGATGTACTTGTACTCGTCGGCAGAAATGCCCATGTCGGAAACGTTCAGATACACGTAGGGGTCAATTCTGTTTTCGGAAACAGTCATCTTGAGAACGTTTGCGGGGGTTGTGTTGGAATAAGAGGTGTGGTTGGCGTAGTCAAGCTTTGCCATGACTTCGTCTGTGAAGGTTACCTCAATGTTGTCACTTGCAAGAAGGTGGCGTTCAGCCTCTCTGCCCTTGAAGAAGGAGGCGATATTAGAGCTGTCTTCAAAGAGACCGAAGCTGTCGATGTAAAGATCGCAGCCCGTAACGTCGAGGGAGATGCCTTCGCCGTCAAATCCTTCGGGGAGTGATATGATAAAGTAGTTATACTCGCCGTTTGCTGAAACGGGAACCATTGCCTTTTTATCATCGGCAACCTTATCGCCTGCGTATACGGGCATAATTCCGCCTCCGGCGAGAGCCTTGTAAACTACGACTGCGTATGCGGGAGCTTCAAGCTCATGCTCTGCCTTGAGGTAGAGATACTTACCTGCAGTGTCGCTTACGTGAAGAGCATATTCCTCGGTATCAAAGGCGACGTCTGTGGGTGTTCCGGAAGCTTCGTAAGTCTTCGGATCAGTAGTGCCGGCAATTATCTTTTTGTAAGCGATAGAGTCAGCAGCAGTGATATCTTCGTCGCGGTTTACGTCAAGAGCATCAATATCATAAGCGGAATTGTC
>SVTQ01000007.1 GCA_015063695.1 Oscillospiraceae bacterium | reverse complement strand
AATGCTTGTGATTTTCTCACAAGCATTATTTTTTTGCACTCGTCAACCGGCTTCTTTATTGGATTTTCTTAAACATCCTTATGAGAAGCACGGTTTTCGTGTCCTTTTGTGTTGTTATTTAGTTTGCGCTTTTATATACCCAGCTGAAGCCGTAGTCGTCGCGGACGGGAATTCCTTCGGGAAGGAAGAATGCGTCCCAGATGTTGACGGGAGTTGTGTCCTCGCCGTTATTGATGTGCATTGTTGCGGGGTTGTATTCGCCCTTATAACAAGCTATATGTACGTGGGAACCGAGGGCGTAGCCTGCGGTACCCTGCTCGTAGAAGTACTGTCCCTGAAGGAGAACTTCGCCGACGTAGATATCGCTTATGTCGTTATCGTGCATGAACAGAACGGTCATGTAATCGTAGGAGCCGTCTGCATAGCGGACCTTGGAAAGACTCTGGAGCCATACTGTGTTACCGCAGGCTTCGTTTATTTCGACTACCTTACAGGTGAAGGGAGCGAAAACAGATGCGCCCTTTGCGGTCTGAATGTCGGCTGCATTCTGATTCTGATGAGAGTAGATATCGAAGGGACCCTGCGTTACAAGAAGAAGGTCTGCGGGGTACATGGCAGTTTCGCCTGCGCCTGAGGTGTTATTGCCCCAGGTGGAGAATTCCCACGAGCAGTACATACCTTCTGTGTCGATGGGAACAAGGTCGACCTCTGTGCCGCAGAAGTGGTCGTAGCTGAAAGCAAGACACTTAGTTTCGTCGGTAGAGAGGACGATATACTTTGTATTACCGTCGTCGGAATTTTTAATATAGAAGGTTGAAACGTAGGGAGAGCTTGTGCTGTAAAGTCCTACGTTATCGGTCTTGGGATTGTAGCCCACTGCGCGGTTGAAGCCGCCGTGACTGCATGCCGCATATATTGAATAGGTGGAATCGTCATTCATAACTATACGGAAACGCTGTGTTATATCATCGGTGGTCTCCCATACGGTGATGCGTATTCCTTCATAGTCGCTGTTTGCTCCGTCTGAGTCAACGTTAAAGCACATACCTGTTTCGCTCACTGCGATGGTATAGTAGCCGTCCTCAACGGTGCGATATTTTGCTCCTTCTGCAAAATAGGTGATATGATCGGGAGCAGTTCCGTTTTCGACCTGTGCGTTTGCCGCCATAAGTGCCTGTCTTTTACTGGAGCCGTAAGCAGAGTCCACTGCAACGGTTCCTTCATCCTTGGACGTGACAAGCTCACTTTCGGCTGCGCTGACGTTAACGGTCAGTGCTGCGGCAACACAGACGCAAACAAAGAAAAGCCATAGTATCTTTTTCACGAATATGCCTCCAAAAGTAAACATCATATATATTATACACTGTAAATATGAACATTTCAACACAGGCATTTCAGTGCATAATATACAATAAAAAGGCAAATTGCACAAAAATGGAAATGTCAGATTGTGTAAAATGGTGCAAGAAAACGTCGTTCTGCGTTTTCTTCTACAATATGCAAAAAACGGCTGTTGCCAAACTTTCGGTTCGGTAATCAGCCGTTTATTATTGCGTTAAATGCTAAAAATAAAGTGTTTACGGGGATAATCTGTGCTTTATGCAGATGCCTTAGTCTTTTTCTATAGCTGCCTTTTTTGAGAAGATAGCTTTAAGTCTGGAGGTGTCAAATTTTGCTCTGCGGTCAAAGGTGAAAAGTCCGTTTTGTTCCTGCATTACGTCTGTAAGCTGGGTATAACAGAAGCCGCATATCTTTTCGTTTTCGAAAAGAACATCGCAAAGTCCTTCAAGGCGTGTATAGAAATCCTCCTTGCTCTGAGGCTTTTCGCCGTAGCCCCATGAATGGGAGGTGTCCGTTCCTTCTACGTCTTCCTTGTCGATATCCCAAAATGCTCCGCCGAATTCGGAAACGAAGTAGGGAAGGGTGGGGTCTCTGACTTCCTTGTCGGGGGCGTTTATGAAGGCTTCGCCCTCGCCCGTTACAAGGGGATCGTAGTGCTTGCCAAATTCTTCGGGCTCCTGAACGTAGTCGTGTACGTCGTAGATATCCGTGAACTCGCTGTGGTGGTATCCCGAAACGTCAATGGCAGGACGGGAAGGGTCAAGGGTCTTTGTGAGGAAATAGATATTTCTCACGGTTTCGTTTGCCGACGTCCACGTTTCGTTGAGGGGGCACCAGCCGATGATGGCAGGGCTTGAGAAGTCGCGCTCTATCTGCTCGCGCCACGGTGCGGCGATGGCTTCGTATGCTCCTGTTCTTGTAATATCAAGTCCCCAGTTGGGATATTCGCCCCAGAGGATATAGCCCATGTGGTCGGCGTGGTAGATAAAGCCGGGTTCAAAGACCTTCATGTGCATTCTTGCGCCGTCAAAGCCTGCCGCCATGGAAAGCTCGATATCGCGCACGAAGTCCTCGTCGCTTTTTGCAGTGTAAATGCCTTCTTCAAAGTACCCTTGGTCGAGAACAAGCCTTTGGAAGAGGCTTCTGCCGTTGAGCATAAATTTATGACCGTCGGTGCAGGCACTTCTCATACCGAAATAGGTTGCGACCATATCATCGCCTGCGGTTATGTTTAAATCATAAAGATTGGGCTTTCCGATATCCCAAAGGATGGGGTCGGGGATATCGAGGGAGAAGGAAACGGCCTTGCCTGTGACCTTCACTTCCTTATCCGCAACGGGCTCTCCTTCGAATGCCGCAAAGGCGCGAAGGGTCTTCACGTTTTCGTGACCGTCGAAAATAACGGTTACGTCTGCCTTTTCGTTGGCAACGTCGGGGGTTATCTTTATATTTTTGATATATGTTTTGGGAACGAACTCAAGCCATACGGTCTGCCAGATGCCCGTGCATCTTGTGTAGAGGCACATGAAGTTATTGTATCTGTCGCACTGCTTGCCCGAGGGCTGAAGGGGGTCTCTCGTATTGTCTTCGGCGTGGACAACGAGGACGTTTTCGCCTTCCTTAAGAAGGGAAGTGACGTCGAAAGCAAAGGGGGTGTAGCCGCCTCTGTGATCGCCTGCCTTCGTACCGTTTACCCATACTGTTGCATAGTGATCAACTGCGCCGAAGTGAAGAAGAACTCTTTCCTTTTCGGCAAGGTTTTCTACGGTGAAGGTTCTTCTGTACCATACGGATTCCATAAAGTCCGTGATCCCTATTCCCGAAAGCTTTGATTCGGGAACGAAGGGAACGATTATCTTATCATTCAGACTTTCTCTGTTCTGAAAATTTCTCTCTTTTCCGCTTTTGCCCCAGTCTATTTCAAATTCCCATTCGCCGTTGAGGTTCTGCCACGTGTCCTCACCTCGAAGGAAGGAAGGGCGGGGATATTCGGGTCTGGGTATTGTGATGTTTTCCATGCTCTTTCTCCGTTTTTGTAATACGCTCATTTGCTGAAAATGACCGTGCAGCCTATATATTATCTATATTTTACTATAACACACAGGAATAATTTAGTCAATTATTTTTTTACCCGTTGTTGAAATATACATAAAATAACTGTATAATATATAATGAGTTAGAATTTTGAAACGGAGAAGTTGGAAAATGACAGACAGCCTGAAGCTCGAAGCAAAAAACAGAATAGACTATCTCAGAGAGCAGCTTGCGTATCATTCAAAGCTCTACTACGAGAAGGATGCTCCCGAAATATCAGACTACGAGTATGACATGATGTTCGAGGAGCTGAAAAGGCTTGAGGCAGAGCACCCCGAATTTGATGATCCCGCTTCCCCCACCCACAAGGTCGGCGGCCGCGCTCTTGAAAAGTTTGCCCCTGTTCCTCACAAGGTAAGAATGGGAAGCCTTCAGGACGTTTTTGACTACGGTGAGGTTGAAGCTTTTGTTGACCGCTGTAAAAAGGTTCTTTTTGAAGAGGGTGAAAGTGAAGTATACTTCACCGTTGAGCCTAAAATTGACGGTCTCTCCGTTTCCCTTCAGTACGAAAACGGAAGATTTACTGTCGGTGCCACAAGGGGCGACGGTTTGACAGGCGAAAACGTTACAGACAATATTGCCACCATAATGAGCATTCCCGAGACCATAGAAGTCGAAGGTGAGCTTTGCGTAAGAGGCGAGGTATTTATGGCGAGGAAGGTATTCCATGCGCTGAACCGCGAAAAAGAAGAGAAGGGCGAGAAGCTTTGGGCTAATCCCCGTAATGCGGCGGCGGGGTCTCTGCGTCAGCTTGACTCAAAGATAACGGCTGAGAGAAAGCTTGATATATTCGTATTCAACCATCAGTACGGCGAGATATACGTTGACGGCGACACACCCCTTACTCATTCCGAGTCTGTGTCACAGCTTGGTGCCCTTGGCTTTCCCGTTATAAGCATTTACGGCGTTGTAAAGAGTGCGGAGGAGATAATCTCCCTTATTGAAAAGCTGGGCGAGCTGAGACCGAAGCTTGAATACGACATTGACGGCGTTGTAATAAAGATAGACTCCCTCAGACAGAGAGAGATAATGGGCGAGAACACGAGCACACCCAAGTGGGCGGTGGCTTACAAATTCCCTCCCGAGCAGAAGGAGACCGTTCTCCGTGACATCACCCTTCAGGTTGGCAGAACGGGAGTTCTGACACCCACGGCAGAGCTTGAGCCCGTGAAGATCGCAGGCTCCACCGTTTCGAGAGCGACCCTTCACAATATTGATATAATAAGAGAAAGAGATATAAGAATAGGCGACACTGTCGTGCTTCAGAAGGCGGGGGATATTATTCCCGAGATAGTTGCAAGTGTTCCTTCAAAGCGCGACGGCTCTCAGGTCCCCTACGTGTTCCCCGAAAAATGCCCTTCCTGCGGTGAGGCTCTCGTTTTTGACGATTCACCCGAGGATTTTGAAGAGGGAAGCGGAGCGGTCAGATGTATTAACGCAGCGTGCCCTGCTCAGCTTGAGCGCCGTCTTATCCATTTTGCTTCAAAGGGATCTATGGATATTGAGGGAATGGGGCCCAAGGTGATAACCCTTCTCCTTGAGAGCGGTCTTATAGCGAGTGTTGCCGATATATATACCCTTAAAAAAGAAGATATTGCCGCTCTTCCCCGAATGGGTGAGCTGTCGGCTGAAAATCTTATAAAGGCAATTGAAGGCTCAAAGAAGCGCGGCGGCGCAAGGCTTCTTTTCGCTCTCGGTGTCCGTCACACGGGTGAGAGCGCATCCGAGGCGGTAATATCCCGTGTTGGCTCCGTTGATGCACTCTTTGAAGCACCCGTTGAAAGGCTTCTTGAAATAGAGGATATCGGCGAGGTTACAGCACGTTCCATAACGGAATTCTTCGCTCTGCCCGAAACGGCTGAGATAATTGAAAAATTAAAGGTGGCAGGCGTTGAAACGGCAAGTGTCGGCGGTGCAACAGAGTCAACCGATAAGCTTTCGGGACTGACCTTTGTTTTAACGGGCAAATTCCCCACCATGTCAAGGGACGAGGCAACGGCGCTCGTCAAGGCAAACGGCGGCAAGGTAACGGGCTCCGTTTCAAAAAAGACCTCCATCGTCGTGGCAGGCGAGGATGCAGGCTCAAAGCTTACAAAGGCAAATGAACTTGGAATTAAAGTAATAAGCGAAGAAGAGCTTTTGGAGATGATAGGAAAATGACAGGTTATATTATAGGCGCTGTAATTCTTTTATTGCTTCTTGTTCTTGTTTTCGGAACTCATTTCTTCCTTAAGATCGCGTTTTTCAGGTATACGAGCAGGAAAGAGAAAAAGAAAAAAAGCGTATGGGTCCGCCTTGAGGAAAAGGGTGGAGAAGTAAACGTGAAGGACCTTTTTGTTGAGGCCCGTCCGTGGATAGAAGAAATTAAGGTGGGAAAGGCCTATCTTGCTTCTGCCGAAAAGAAGGTTTACGAGACCACCTCTTATGACGGTTTGAAGCTTCGCGCAAGATTATTCCCTGCGGAGAATATGCGCGCCATAGTTATTATGGTTCACGGCTTCCGTTCAAATCCCGTTCACGACTTTTCTTTAGCGGTCATGGAATTTAATAAAATGGGGCTTTCCTGCCTTCTTCCCGACCAGCGCTCAACGGGCGAGAGCGAGGGCAAATATATCTGCTACGGCAGAAAAGAAAAATATGATATACGTGATTGGGCAAGGCTTATGGAAAAGGAATATCCGGGTGTTCCCGTAATACTTGACGGCGTTTCCATGGGATGCTCCACAGTTCTTCTTGCCTCGGGGCTTGACCTTCCCGAAAACGTTAAGGGAATTATTGCCGACTGCGGCTACACCACTCCTTACGAAATGTTTGAGAGGGTGCTGAGGGATACGTTTAAGCTTCCGAAGTTCCCCTTTTTCTACACGGCGTCTCTTGCGTCAAAGCTGTTTCTTGGCTTTGATTTCAAGGGAGAGTCAACGGTCGATGCACTCAAAAAGAACAGACTTCCCGTACTTTTTGCCCACGGCGAGGCTGATACCCTTGTTCCTCACTA
Source organism: Oscillospiraceae bacterium (assembly GCA_015063695.1). Lineage (GTDB taxonomy): Bacteria > Bacillota > Clostridia > Oscillospirales > CAG-272 > RUG14199. The sequence continues at coordinate 64,684 of SVTQ01000007.1, read as the reverse complement.
CATGTCGGTGACAAACTGGGAGGCGGCAAAGGATACGTGTGACGCGGTGTTCTTCTCGGTTCCGAAGGCAGGACACGGACTTTCCTATCTGGTGGACAGGGAAGGCTACATAAAGCTCATTGAAGAGCTTCTCGAAAAGATACTTTAAGATATTTTATACATAGAACGGCATTTTGCCGACAGGAGAAACAAATGAAGCTGGGCGAACTTAAAGCAGGCGAAAAGTGTAAAGTCATCTCTGTTGGCGGAGCAGGTGAGCTTCGCATAAGACTTCTTGATATGGGGATAATTCCCGGGACAACCGTGCAGATAATGAAATATGCCCCCATGGGCGACCCCGTGGAGATAAGACTGCGCGGCTATGAGCTCACCCTGAGAATAGCTGATGCATCCATCGTTGAAGTTGAAAAGATAACGGAGGAAAGCGCATGAAAATTGCTCTTATAGGAAATCAGAACTGCGGTAAGACCACTCTTTTCAACAGACTTACGGGAGAAAATGCCCATGTGGGCAACTTCCCCGGTGTAACCGTTGAGGGCAAGGTCGGAATGGTAAAAGGCGAGAAGAACGCCTTCATTGCGGATCTTCCCGGTATTTACTCTCTCAGACCCTACAGCGCTGAGGAAATAGTCAGCCGCGACTACATAATAAACGAAAAGCCCGACGTGCTTCTCAATATCGTCGATGCCACCAACCTTGAAAGAAACCTTTACCTCACCGTCCAGCTTATGGAGATGCAGGTGCCCATGGTTGTTGCCCTCAACATGATGGACGAGGTTCGCGCAGGCGGCGGTTCCATTGATCTTGACGTTCTTTCCAAAGGCATCGGTGTGCCGGTGGTGCCCATAAGTGCCGCAAAGAACGAGGGAATCAGTGAGCTTATTGAGGTCACTCTTGAAGCGGCAAAGGCAAAGCAGTTGCCTGCTGTTCGAGACCTTTGCGAAAAGGGCCCTGTTCACAGATGTATTCACTCTCTGTCCCACATGGTTGAGGACCACGCTGACCGCGTTGGTATTTCTTCCCGTTTTGCTACCATGAAGCTTATTGAAGGGGACATGGAGTTTATTGAACGCCTCGGTCTTTCTCAGAACGAGATAGAGAGTGCAGAGCACCTTGTCTGGGAAATGGAAAGCGAGGGAGGGCTTGACAGAAATGCCGCCCTTGCAAAGATGAGATATGACTTTATCGAGAAGGTCTGTGCAGGTGCCGTAAAGAAAAAGGGTGAGTCACCCGAGCACAAGAGAAGCGTTAAGATAGACAGGATACTTACAAACAAGTATCTTGCAATACCTATTTTCCTTCTCATACTCATGTCCGTATTTTATCTCACCTTCAACGTCATAGGTGCGTTTCTTTCGGATCTTCTGGCGGCGGGCGTTGATATTCTTATTGAAAAAGCCGATGCGGCTCTTACCGCCTACGGCATAAATCCCGTTGTTCACTCCCTTGTTATTGACGGCGTGTTTGCAGGTATCGGAAGCGTTCTCAGCTTCCTTCCCATAATCGTCGTTCTGTTCTTCTTCCTCTCCATGCTTGAGGACACGGGATATATGGCGAGAGTTTCCTTCGTAATGGACAAGCTCCTTCGTTCCATCGGTCTTTCGGGAAGAAGCTTCGTGCCTATGATACTGGGCTTTGGCTGCAGTGTTCCCGCCGTTATGGCAACGAGAACTCTCTCCTCAGAGCGCGACAGAAAAATGACAATGCTTCTCATCCCCTATATGAGCTGCAGTGCAAAGATACCCATTTACGCGGTGTTTGCCGCCGCTTTCTTCCCGAAATACAGTGCGGTGGTCATGATGTCCATGTACGTTATCGGTATGGCAGTCGGCGTTCTTGCCGCAATTATTATGAACAAATTCGCTTTCAAGGGAACCTCCGCACCCTTCGTTATGGAGCTTCCCAACTACAGACTTCCCACGGCTAAAACTACTCTTCGTATGATGTGGGACAAGGCAAAGAGCTTTATGGAAAAGGCGTTCACCGTTATTTTTGCGGCAAGCCTTCTTATATGGTTCTTTACAAGCTTTGACTTAAAGCTTAATTTCACCCCCGACAACAGTGCCAGCATACTCGCTCTTGTTGCGAAGGCTGTAGAGCCTGTGTTTGCGCCTCTCGGCTTTGGTGATTACAGAGCGGTCATAGCTCTCGTTTCGGGTTTCTCCGCAAAGGAAGCGGTCGTAAGTACTCTCGGTGTGCTTCTGGGTGCCTCCTCCTCGGAGCTTCCTGCGGCGCTGTCGGCGCTCTTTACTCCCGTTTCCGCTTTCAGCTTCCTTATATTCAATCTTTTGTACACTCCCTGCGTTGCGACTGTTGCAACCTACAGAAAGGAAATGAATTCCCATCTCAAGGCATTCGGCGTTGCCCTTCTCCAGTGCGCTGTGGCGTGGCTTGTGGCTTTTGCGGTGTACAGATTTGGAATTCTTATTGTAGGCTGAATGAATATTTACGATATACTTATACTTACAGCGGTGGCGGCGGTTTTTGTCCTTGCCGTTTGGAGAATTGCAAGTAACAGAAAAAAAGGAAAGCTGTGCGGCGGAAATTGCGCGTGTTGCAGTGAGTTTTCAAAATGCGGCAGGAAGAATGAAAAAGAGTAACTTCCGCGAAGGAGTTTATATGGAAAAAAGAAAGATAAAAACCTCCGATATTGTAAAGATAGCTCTCGGAGCGGCGGTCATGTGCGTGCTCTCCGCCATTGGAATTAATCTCGGACCTATTCCCATAACTCTTGCCACCTTTGGCGTTTACGTTGTGGGTGCCGTTCTCGGTAAATACAGAGCGGCTCTTTCCGTTCTTATATACGTGGCACTTGGTGCGCTCGGTCTTCCTGTTTTCGCAGGCTTTACGGGCGGTATTTCAAGGCTTCTCTGGACGGGCGGCGGATTTATCATCGGTTATATCCCCTGCGCTTTTATTACGGGACTTATAATCGACCTTGCTGAGGAAAAGAGATTTGTTTATCCCGTTTCCATGATAGTCGGAACGTTATTCTGCTACGGATGCGGTTCGCTCTGGTACAGCTTCCTTATGAACGTGGGATTTATCGAGGCGCTGACAGTATGCGTTGTGCCCTTCCTTATAGTTGATGCTGTGAAGATAATTATTGCATCCTTTGCATCCTACAGCATCAGAATGACCGTAAACAAACTTTAAGACAAATGAGAGTTACAAAATGAAAAAAGTTGAAAACAGATTTATTGAATATGCGGTGCTTCCCACCATGTCCTGCGAGGAGTGCGAGTGCTGTCCCAGCTCCGAAAAGCAGTTTCATCTTGCAAGAAAGCTTAAAAGCGAGCTTGAAGAAATGGGACTTGAGGTGACTCTTACCGACAAGTGCTACCTCTATGCAACTCTTGAAGCAAACTGCAAGGCAAAGAATACTATCGGTTTTATTGCACATCTTGATACAAGTTGTGATGCTCCCGATAATAACGTTACCCCCAAGATAGTAACCTACTGCGGTGAGGATATTTGTCTCAATGCCGAAAAGGGAATTTATCTCTCTGCAAAGGAATATCCTTCTCTTGAAAAATACGTGGGACAGGCGCTTATCGTCACCGACGGAACGACTCTTCTGGGTGCAGACGATAAGGCGGGTATTGCGGAGATAGTGTCTGCCGTTGAATACATTATTGAAAACAACATTCCTCACGGTACGGTAAAAATCGCTTTTACCCCCGATGAGGAAATAGGCAGGGGTGCCGATCATTTTGACGTGCCTTTCTTCGGTGCGGATTATGCGTATACCGTTGACGGAGGCGCCCTTGGTGAGCTTGAGTACGAAAATTTTAACGCAGCTTCCGCTGTTATCGATTTTTACGGTGTTTCCATTCATCCGGGCAACGCAAAGGGAAAAATGAAGAGTGCGATGCAGATGGCACACGATTTTCATGCCATGATCCCCGACGGCGAGAGCCCCTATGATACCGAGGGTTATGAAGGCTTCTATCATCTTCTTTCCATCGAAGGCTGTGTTGAAAAGGCAACTCTTCGCTATATCATAAGAGATCACGACAGAGCAAAGTTTGAAGAACGAAAGAACGTTGTTTCAAGAATTGCCGAAGAGGTTTCAAAAAAGTGGGGAGAGGGAAGCGTTGTTTGCACCATTTCCGATTCTTATTATAATATGAAGGAAATGATAGAGCCTCATATTTATATTGTGGATAGAGCAAGAGCGGCTATGCTCAGAGAACACGTCTTCCCCGTTATCATTCCCATTCGCGGCGGTACGGACGGTGCACAGCTTTCTTTCAAGGGGCTTCTTTGCCCCAATATCTGTACGGGCGGTGAAAACTTCCATTCAAGATTTGAATATATTCCCATCCCTTCAATGGAGAAGGTAAGGAATATTATTGTAAGAATTATAACGGGCGTAGTAGAATGACCGTAAATTATCAAAATATAAAAACAGTGTAATTTTTATAAAAGACAACTTGTTTGTCTGAAAACGAGAGAACCCCAAGTGCCGAAGCACTTGGGGTTCTCTTATATCAATCAATTTATTAATACTTGTTTCTGATAACGTATCCTGTGTGAAGGATCTCGTGAGCCTTGTGGGAATTGGGTTCGCCGAAGAACTCTTCGTAGATAGCCTTAACGTCGGGGTTATCGTGAGATTTTCTGAGAGGCAGAGCCTTATCGTCAGCGTAGAGACCTGCTGCACGAGCTGCTCTGATGTCAGAGAAGTTGTGAACGGATGCAGGCTGGATGGGCTGACCGCCGCCGTTTACGCAACCGCCGGGACAAGCCATAACTTCGATGAAGTCATAGGACTTTTCGCCGCTCTTGATCATGTCAAGGAGCTTGCCTGCGTTTGCAGTGCCGGATGTAACGGCAACTCTGATCTCGTTACCTGCGATAGTGTATGTTGCTTCCTTGATGCCTTCAACGCCGCGAACGTCGTGGAATTCGAGAGTATCGAGCTCTTCCTTTGTGAGAACTTCGTAAGCAGTTCTGAGAGCAGCTTCCATAACACCGCCTGTTGCACCGAAGATAGTACCTGCGCCTGAGCCGAGACCGAAGGGAGCGTCGTAAACGTCATCTTCAAGATCTCTGAACAGGATGCCTGCCTTCTTGATCATTCTTGCAAGCTCACGAACTGTGAGAACTGCGTCGATGTCAGCGAGACCGGGAACAGCTGTGTGGTCGAGGCGTTCAGCTTCGAACTTCTTAGCTGTACAAGGCATGATACTTACAACGTAGATATCCTTGGGATCAATACCCATCTTTTCAGCGTAGTATGTCTTTGCTACTGCGCCGAACATGCCCTGAGGAGACTTGCAGGAAGAAAGGTTGGGAATGAATTCGGGATAGTATGTTTCACAGTACTTGATCCATCCGGGAGAGCAGGATGTGATAAGGGGAAGGTTCTTCTTTTCTGTGTATCTGGAAAGGAATTCTGTAGCTTCTTCCATGATGGTAAGGTCAGCGGAGAAGTTTGTATCGAATACCTTATCAAAGCCGAGAGCTCTGAGAGCTGCTACGAGCTTGCCTGTTACAACTGTGCCCATTTCGTAGCCGAACTCTTCGCCAAGGCCAACTCTTACTGCGGGAGCTGTCTGAACGATAACGTGCTTTGTGGGGTCGTTAAGTGCCTCTACAACCTTAGCTGTATCGTCTCTTTCGGAGAGAGCACCTGTAGGACATACAGTGATACACTGACCGCAGGAGATACATGCAACGTTTGCAAGGGGCTTTTCAAAAGCACATGCGATGTGTGTGTCAAAACCACGGTCGTTAGCGCCGATAACGCCGATGCCCTGGTTCTTTTCACAAGCTGCTACGCAACGGCGGCAGAGGATACACTTGTCGTTATCTCTGTACATGTGAGAAGCGGAAGCATCGATCTCGTGGTGTGTCTGTGCGCCTGCGAATGCGCCGAGGTCTTCAATGCCGTAGTCGTGGCAGAGCTTCTGAAGCTCACAGCTGCCGGAACGTACGCAAGAGAGACAGTCCTTCTTGTGGTTGGAGAGGATGAGCTTGAGAGTTGTCTTTCTGGACTCAACTACCTTGGGAGTATTTGTGAATACTTCCATGCCTTCGTTTACAGGGAATACGCAGGAAGCAACAAGGCTTCTTGCACCCTTAACTTCTACAACGCAGATACGGCAAGCACCGATCTCGTTGATTTCCTTGAGGTAGCAGAGAGTGGGAATTTCAATTCCTGCTTTGCGGGCAGCTTCAAGAATGGTCGTGCCGGCGGGAACTGTAATATCTCTGCCGTTTATTTTAAGATTAACATCAGCCATTTGTTAGTTCCTCCTTATTTCTTTGCGATAGCGCCGAACTTACATTTTTCAATACAAGCTCCGCACTTGATACATTTAGCGTTGTCTATAACGTGAGGATTCTTTACGGAACCGGAGATAGCGCCAACGGGACATACTCTGGAGCAGAGTGTACAGCCCTTACACTTATCAGCATCGATAACGATGGAGAGAAGGTCTTTACATACGCCTGCGGGACACTTTTTGTCAACTACGTGAGCAATGTATTCGTCCTTAAATCTCATGTATGTAGAGAGAACGGGGTTGGGTGCTGTCTGACCGAGACCGCAGAGAGAGTTTTCCTTGATGTAGTGACAGAGAGCTTCCATTTCGTCAAGGTCTTCAAGAGTGCCTTCGCCCTTTGTGATCTTTTCGAGAATTTCGTAAAGTCTCTTTGTACCGATACGGCAGGGTGTACACTTACCGCAGGATTCGTCAACAGTGAATTCGAGGAAGAACTTCGCGATGTCAACCATACATGTGTCTTCGTCCATTACGATAAGACCGCCGGAGCCCATCATAGCGCCCTGTGCAACCAGGTTATCGTAGTCGATCTCGATATCGAGCATGGAAGCGGGGAGACATCCTCCGGAAGGACCGCCTGTCTGAGCAGCCTTGAACTTCTTACCATTAGGAATACCGCCGCCGATCTCTTCGATAACTTCGCGGAGAGTTGTACCCATGGGAATTTCAACGAGACCTGTGTTATTGATCTTACCGCCGAGAGCGAATACCTTTGTACCCTTGGACTTTTCTGTACCCATAGAGTTGAAGAATTCAGCACCCTTCAGGATGATCTGAGGAATGTTTGCGAAGGTTTCAACGTTGTTTTCTGTTGTGGGCTTGCCGAAGAGACCCTTAACTGCAGGATAGGGAGGACGGGGGCGAGGTTCGCCTCTGTTACCTTCGATAGATGTCATAAGAGCAGTTTCTTCACCGCATACGAACGCGCCTGCGCCGAGACGGATAAAGAGGTCGAAGTCAAAGCCGGAGCCGAAGATGTCCTTGCCGAGAAGTCCGTATTCTCTTGCGTCGTCGATAGCCTTCTGGAGACGTGCAACAGCGATGGGGTATTCAGCACGAACGTATACGTAACCTTCGGTTGCACCTGTAGCGTAACCGCAGATCGCCATAGCTTCGATAATACAGTGGGGGTCGCCTTCAAGAACGGAACGGTCCATGAACGCACCGGGGTCACCCTCGTCGGCGTTACATACAACATACTTCTGGTCAGCCTGGTTCTTAGCTGTGAAGCTCCACTTGAGACCTGTGGGGAAGCCGCCGCCGCCTCTGCCGCGAAGACCGGAGTCCTTAACTACCTGAATAACTTCTTCGGGAGTCATTTCGGTAAGAGCCTTACCGAGTGCTGCGTAACCGTCCATTGCGATGTATTCATCGATGCTTTCGGGATTGATAACGCCGCAGTTTCTGAGAGCAACTCTCTTCTGCTTTGCATAGAAGGTTGTGTCGTTGAGGGAAACGTTGCCGTGTTCTGTTGCTGCGCCTTCAGCTGCATCAGTGTATGCAAGACGTTCAACGATACGACCCTTGAGAAGGTGTTCTTCAACGATTTCTTTTACGTCTGTTTCTTCTACTCTGCTGTAGAATGTACCGTCGGGATAAACGATAACAACGGGGCCGAGAGCACAAAGACCGAAACAACCTGTTCTTACAACTTTAACTTCTTCTGCAAGACCGTTGTTCGCAAGCTGTGCTTCGAATTCTGCGATAAGCTTCTGGCTGCCGGAAGATGTACAGCCTGTACCGCCGCAGATAAGTATCTGAGCGCGAATCATATTTATACCTCCAAAAAATCTTACTTATTACTTAATGCTGCTGATCGTGTATTCTTCGATGACCTTGCCGCCCTTGAGGTGCTTTTCAACTACCTCTTTAGCCTTTTCGTGGGTCATCTTGATGTAAGTAACCTTTTCCTTGTCTGCTTCGAAAATTTCTACAACAGGCTCGTACTGACAGATACCGATACAACCTGTCTGTGTAACGGTAACCTTATCGGAGAGACCCTGAGCGGTAACTTCCTCCACAAATGCGCTGAGAACGGGTCTTGCGCCTGCTGCGATGCCGCAGGTTGCCATGCCCACAACAACTCTTACGTTGCTTGAGCCTTCGCGAAGAACCACTTTGTTCTGCATTTTTTCCTTGATTGCTGCAAGTTCTGCAAGTGACTTCATAATACTTTCCTTTCGTATTTTGAATTAATTTATTATATTTTTTTATAATCGTTTTCAGTTAACCTCGCCGTACTGTTCCTTCAGATAATCGCTTATCCATACGAGGACCTCGGGTAGGTTAAGGGGGACTTCTTCTCCGAGGACTGCCTTCAGCTCGTTCGTATCAAGGGAGACCGTGCCCTTCGGCATTGTATGGGTGTAGACCCAGCGGATGTCGGGGCTTCCCTGGATAAGTACCGTCAGAGTTGAGATAACGTCTCCGAGAGGAGTAAAGTCCAGATGATTTTTGTAAAACAGCGCGGCGGTCACGGTGCCGTGGTCCTCGGGGTACTCGTCTTCGTGCTTTGACGTTACCGTGAGGGCTCCGCCCGTTTGCTCGCTCGCCATTTTGAAAAGGGGGATGCCGAGCCCCACCTTACGGGTAGTTCTCGTGGTGGTGAATGGGTCGGTGACTTCTGCAAGAAAATCGGGCTTCATTCCGCATCCGTTATCGGAAATCTTTATCTCGAGAGTTTCATCGGTTTCGGTAAGTGTTATCTCGACCTTGTCCGCTCTCGCTTTTACCGAGTTTTCCGCGATGTCAAGAATATTAAGTGACAGTTCCTTCATAATTATCTATCCCCGTCTATATTTTTGAACTTTTCAGAAGTTTGAAAAGCTCCTCGGTCACTTTCTTTCCCGAGTAAGGCTCGTCGTCTATCTCAAGAAACGCCGCCTTATCTCTGATGTCCCAAAGATAATGGGCATCGGAGGAAACGAGTATCCGTTTTTCCCGAAGAAGCGGGAAATCTTTTTTATATTCTTCCTCTTTTTCACTGTCATGAAATTCCGCACAGTTGAAGCCCTTTATATCGGGCAATGTACCGAGGGTGGAGATAATGCCGTTTGCCTGTCTGTCAACGTGGGCAGGGTAGCAAATCCCTCCGTGCTCCGTTACAAGGCGCGGCACGTCGTCCACCATTATATCCGTTGCCGCAGGAAGGAAGAATTCTTCTTTGCCTATGGGCTCGTCGTCACCGTTCAGAATAAGCTGTTCGCCGTAGATATCGGGACGGTTGGGAAATTTCATGGACCTTTGCCCCTCCACGAACAGATCGAATTCGAGGGCGGCTTCAAGCTCGGGGAAGAGGCAAACAATGTGAATGTCTTCCGACGTGGTGAGCTCCATTCCCGCGATGGGAATTATGCCGTTCTTCTTTGCCGCCGCAAAGAATGCGGGGCAGTTTTTCGATGTGTTGTGGTCTGTCAGTGCGGCGACGTTAAGACCTGCCAGCGTGCACATGCCCGCTATATTGTTTGGGGTCATATCATCGTCTCCGCAGGGGGAAAGACAGGAGTGAATGTGGAAGTCGTAGTAGTATTTGTTCATAACAGCTGTGACAGCTTCACCGCAATTTCATAAGCGGGAAGAGAGCAGGATGCAACGTTTATGCCCTTTGCTTCAGCGGCGGCCTTTACGTCGCCGTCAAGGGTCACCCCTTCTGCAAGGAGCACGAGGCTCACGTCTGAAAGGGAAGCAACTGCCACCGTGTTGATATTTGACATGATCGTTATCCACACGTTGTCCGCTTCTGCTCTGCCCATGACCCAGCTGAGAAGGTCTCCGATATAGCAGCCCGATATTTCGCGGTCGCCTTCGGGAAGGGTGATCTCAGTTGCATCTATTTTACAAATAAGTTCACTTACTTTCATTTGTACCCTCCGTTTTACCGGTGTCAAATGGATCGTAGCCCATTTGACGGAGCACGATACACTGTCTTTCGCCGTTTTTGATAAGTCCCCTCACGTTATCCTCGGCAAAGGCTCTGCAGGTGGGACTTCCGCAAGCGGCACAGTCGATGCCGGGAAGCTCGCTTCTGAGCTTTTGTATCTTTGACATCATTCTCATTGACTCTGCCATATTCTCGCTGAGGCGGGATATGGGCGTGTAGTCGGGAGAGGTGTCGTTGATATAGTCGTCGGGGATAAAGTTTTTATCTGCAGGAAGGAAGTTCTTGCACACGGGCATATATCTTCTGACCGTTTGCAGACGGGTCTTTGCTATGAAGGGATTTTCGATAGTCATGACACCGCCGACGCATCCGCCGATGCAGGCGTTGAGCTCTACGAACTCAACCTGAGGGATATTACCGTTTTCTATGGAATCGAGAACGTTGTTGCAGTTCTTTATTCCGTCAGCCGCAAGATAGCTGTCGTTGAGGATGGAGGAGGATTCTCCCCCCGAGGATGCCCAGCCGACTCCTATCATACCCGATTCGGAGGATACTGTGGGGATACTGTCCCTTTTCATAACTCCGATAAGCATGAAGTAGATGTCCGACATGGACACAACGACGTCTACATTGCTTTTGTATTCTCCCCAGCCGTTCCTGATATAACTTACCTTTGCGGCGCAGGGTGAGATGAAGAAGGTTCCTATCTCCTCGTCCTTCAGCTCGGGGTGCTCCCTTTTTGCTTTAGCCTTTGCCTGTATGGCGGCTATCTCCATGGGAGGAAGGATGGGAAGAAGGTTTTCCTTGAGATAGGGAAATCTCAGGGAGATAAGTCTTGAAATAACGGGACATGCTGAACTGATAACAGGCTTTTTGATTCCTTCGGTCTTCAGATATATTCGGGTGTAGGAGGAGACAAGCTCTGCGGCCTTTGAAACCTCGTACACGTCGTCAAATCCGATATCGAGAAGTCCCTGAAGTACAGTATCCACATCGTCAAGTCCGTCAAACTGACCGAACAGAGACGGAGCGGGAAGAGCTATCTTCCACTTGTAGTGGAGGTAGTGCTCGAACTTACTTGACATGGCTTTCTTTGCCTTCTGGGGGCATATCCTGATACACTCTCCGCAGTCTATACAGCGGTCAGTGTTTATCTGAGCACGGCCGTCGATTATTCTAATGGCTTCGGTGGGGCAGTGGCGCGCGCATGACGTACATCCCGTGCACTTTGCCACATCGAGCACAACAGAGTGTTTGTAAGTGTTCAAAACATCACCTTTATCTGTTTTTGTTTTGATTGAAGCTGTGTTTTATTACAGATTTACCTGCATTGTTATTTTGGTGCCTACTCCGACGGTGGACTCTATGGTCATCTCATCGGTATAGTGCTTCATGTTGGGAAGACCCATACCTGCGCCGAAGCCCAGAGCGCGCACTCTGTCGGTGGCGGTGGAGAAGCCTTCCTGCATTGCCTGCTCGATATCTTTGATACCGGGGCCCTTGTCATCGAGGATGATGACTATTTTGTCTTCGTAGACAAGCACGTCGGCTGAGCCGCCGTTTGCGTGAATGACCATGTTTATCTCGCCTTCGTACATGGCGATGGAGACACGGCGTATAGTTTCGGGGGGAAGACCAAGCTGTCTCAGATTTTTCTTTATCTGGACAGATGCCTGACCTGCTGAAACAAAGTTTTCACCGTCTACGTCAAAATGAAACGCCAGATGCTCGCTCATCTTATTTCACCCCCAGACCGTTTGTGTAGAGGATGCCGCAGGCATCGTACAAACGAAGGTCGGTGGTAAGAAGAGCAATTCCGCATTCGTCGGCTATATGGATCATTTCGAGGGTCGGGCGCTTTGAACGGACGAAAACGACGCACATCATGTCCATCATTTCGGCTGTTCTTATAACCTGTGAATTAACAAGTCCCGTAAGAAGCACGCCCTGGTCCTTTACGTATCTGAGCACGTCACTCATCATGTCGCTTCCGCAGGCGGAGTGCACCTCGCTTTCAAGGTGGCTCTCGCCGCAGATGAGCTCCGCGCCAAGAAGTTCTGATAAGGTTTTGATCTTCATGTTAAACCTTTCTTAATTGCTCGACTTTTGGTTTTATTTTGTTAAGGATTACTGATACTTTGCAAGGATGTCGGGAATCATGTCTGCTGTGAGACGGCCGTAAACTTCCTCGTTGATCGTCATAACGGGAGCGAGACCGCAAGCGCCGATGCAACGGCATGCTTCAACGGAATACTTGCCGTCAGCGGAGCATTCGCCGGGCTGAACACCGAGAATTTCACAGATCTTGTCAAGAACCTCTCCTGCGCCCTTTACGTAGCAAGCTGTACCGAGACATACGGAGATGTTGTACTTGCCCTTGGGGGAGAGGGAGAACTGAGCGTAGAAGGTTGCAACGCCGTAAACCTTTTCCATGGGTACGTCAAGACCTTCAGCGATGATCTGCTGTACTTCGTAAGGAAGGTAGCCGTAGATCTCCTGAGCTTCCTGCATTACTGCCATAAGCTGGCTCTTGTCACCGTTTGCTTTAGCAATAACGGCTCTGAGAAGTTTTTCCTGTTCGGGAGTGCCCTTGAAAGGAAGATTGCTGATTTTTTTCTGCATTCTTTGAATTCCTCCATTATAGAAATGTTATTTATAGTTGTTTTTTGGGGGCGCACAGGGCGCAACCATACATAATGAATTATAGCACAATTCAATCGTAAAGTCTATAATATTATATAAATAAATAAGAGCAAAAGGGATTTTTGTTGAAAAAACATATAAAACAAAATAATATCATATCAAAAATATACAAGAGCCTTATCATTTTTGATAAGGAAAAAGCGATATGCTCTGAATGTTTACACTTGCGTGAGCATTTCATTCCCACATTACGGGAGTATTTAGACGTTTTCGTATACCCTGTCTCTGTTTGCCGTCTTCATCATTTTGTCATCCTGAGAGAACGAAGTGAACCGAAGGATCCCGGCATGAGCGTTTTATGGTGTTAATATTGTCTCGGGTACTTTACGTGCGAAGATTCTTCGATTTCGCGCGATGCGCTACACTCAGAATGACATTTAATGTGAGGTTTCTGTTTGATCGGGAATGTGCATTGTTATTGTTCGGTTCATTGTAGGGGGCGACGTCTTCGATGTCACGCAACCATAAAAATAAAATGTCGGCACGCTGTTCAGGCGTGCCGACGTTTTTTATTGTGAATACAACAAGGTTCCGGGGCACCCGCCCGCAATTTTAATTGCGAAAGGCGGGTCGGGTTCTTATTCTTTTAATTACTTTGCCTTCTTCTCGGGGATGATAAAGATAAACACGAGGGAGCTGAGAAGAAGGAATGCAGGGTAGAAGAGGAAGGGCATTATCTCGAATGCGGAAATGCTCTCTCCAAGCTCTGCGCAGGCGGAGAGGGCGACCAGCATCTGTGCACCGTAGGGTATTATTCCCTGGAAGATGCAGGAGAAGGTATCAAGAATAGATGCGGTCTTTCTGGGAGAAACGCCGTATTCCTCGGCCATTTCCTTTGCGATGGGGTTTGCCATAACGATGGCAACGGTGTTGTTGGCAGTTGCGATATCCATAGCGCCTACGAGAAGGCCCATTCCAAGCTGACCGCCTTTTTTGCCCTTGAATATCTTTTTGATACCTGCAAGGAGAGCGTCAAATCCGCCGTACTCTCTGATCAGAGCACACATTGCGGAAACGAGGATGGCGACCATTGTCGTTTCAAACATGCCCGATGCGCCCGAGCCCATATTTCCGAGAAGCTCAGTTCCCGTAACTGCGCCCGTTGCAAGCATAATGACGGAGCCTGAAACGATACCTGCAAGGAGAACTATGAACACGTTTATGCCGATGATGCCGCCTACGAGAACGAGGACGTAGGGGATGATGTTGATAAGGTGATATTCATTGATAACAGCACCGGAAAGCTCCGTGTTGAAGGAGAGAACAAGGATGAGGGCGAGAGTTGCAATTGCCGCAGGAAGAGCGATAAAGAAGTTCTCGCGGAACTTGTCCTTCATCTGACAGCCCTGACCGTTACAAGCGGCAATAGTGGTGTCGGAAATGAAGGAGAGGTTGTCCCCGAACATAGCGCCGCCGATAACGGAGGCAACGCAGATGGGGAGCGCAAAGCCGGAAACGGAGGATACCGAGACTGCGATGGGGCAGAGAAGGGTAATGGTTCCCACTGACGTACCCATGGCGGTGGAGACGAAGCAGGCAACTATAAAGAGCACTGCAACGGCAAAGCGCGCAGGGATAATGGAGAGCATGAAGTATGCAACGCTTTCTGCGCTGTCGCGGCCGACTGTGCCTACAAAGATTCCTGCTTCCATAAATATAAGTATCATTGTGATGATGTTTTTGTCACCTATGCCTTGACCCATTACCGCAAGCTTATCGTCAAACTTAAGGGCGGGATTTTGCAGGCTGGCAACGAGGATGGCAATAAGGAACGGAATAACGATGGGGATGCTGTAAAAGCCCATGGGGATTTTCAGCACGTATTCAAAAACGATACCGAGTCCAAGGTAAAGGACAAGGAAAACACCTATGGGAAGGAGTGCTTTGTAATTGTTCTTTTTCATTTATTTCTCCGTTTTTCGAGTTTTTATACGACAATTATAGCTTATTTATATGAAAAAGTAAATAGCGAGGGGAAAACTTATGTGTTAAGAAAAGCTTTTTAGTTTTTCGTTCAGTTTTGAATAGATCAGCTCAATTTTCTTTTCTTTTGTCCGGCTCACGGCATCTTCTATGGGTATCCATCTGACACCTGTGTTTTCGTCTTCCTTTGCAGTAAGCTTTTCGCTTTCATCCACCTCGAACAGATAGCAAAGGTCAAGATGGAGGTGTGGAGAGACAATTTCTCCGCGCCTTACGTGGGCGTCCACGGGGATTATTTCTACGGCGTAGATACCGTCCGAGAGAAGTCTCGGAGAGTTCACGCCTGTCTCTTCGCGGAGTTCTTTTTCGGCAACAGCCAAAAGATTGGTTTCTCCATCGGTGTGGCCGCCCGACCAAGCCCACTCGTCGAATATTTTATGGTATGCCATGAGCACCTTGGTTCTGTCGGGATTTACTACCCACGAGGAGGCGGTGAAGTGAGCAAGGTTGTTTTCCCTTGAAAATATATCGGGATATTTTTCAAGGGCTTCAAGCATTATTCTTTTGTCCGAGGCTTCTCTTTCGTCAAAGGGGACGTATCTTTCAAGTTCTTTTTTTATGTTCATAATCTTTATTCTCTTTTAAAAATGCCCCGACGGGCGGGGCATTTTATGGTTTTGTCTGCAAATGTCTAAAATGATTATTTGCCTTCTATTGCAGCGAGAGCTTCAAGGATACCTTCCTTTTTAGCCTTATACTTTTCGAGCTTTTCCTTTTCTGCGTTAACAACAGCTTCAGGAGCTCTTGCAGTAAAGCTTTCATTCTTGAGCTTACCTTCGCAGCGGGCGATCTCGCCTTCTGTCTTCTTGAGGTCAGCGGTAAGTCTTTCTCTTTCAGCCGCAAAGTCAACGATATCGGAAAGAGGGATATAGACAGTTGCCGAATCGGTGATTATCTGAACGGAGCCGTCGTCGCTGTAGGAGTCAACAACGGTAGCCTCAGATGCAGATGCAAGTCTTTCGAAGAAGGGGAAGGTCTCCTTACAGAATGCGCTTTCGGACTTCGTTACGATATAAACCTTTGCCTTTCTGGAGGGGGCAACGTTCATTTCTGCACGGCGTGTACGGATAGCGCGGATAGCGGCGATGACCTTTTCCATATCTTCGCATTCCTTGGGGAAGCAGAGGTCTTCGTTGTATTCGGGGAAGCTTGAGATCATGATGCTTCCTTCGGTGCCGGGAAGGTTCTGATAAATTTCTTCCGTGATGAAGGGCATAAAGGGATGGAGAAGCTTGAGTGTTTCTGAAAGAACGTATGCGAGAACGTTCTGAGTAACGTGGCTTCTCTTTGAGCCCTTATCGGAAACGGATGCCTTGGAAAGCTCGATGTACCAGTCGCAGTAGATATCCCAGATGAAGTCGTAAAGGGAGGAGAGCGCGATACCCAGCTCATATCTGTCAAGGTTAGTATTAACGTTTTCAGCCGCCTTTGTGAACTGAGTGAGGATCCACTTGTCCTCGATGGCAAGGTCTTCCTTGGCGGGAAGCTCGATCTTTTCGATATCGAGGTTCATCATAACAAATCTTGCCGCGTTCCAGAGCTTGTTAGCGAAGTTTCTTGCCGCCTCGATCTTTTCGTCGGAAAATCTCATGTCGTTTCCGGGGCTGTTACCTGTTGCAAGAGCAAATCTGAGAGCATCTGCGCCGTACTTGTCGATAATTTCCAGAGGGTCGATACCGTTACCGAGAGACTTGGACATCTTTCTGCCCTGTGCATCTCTTACGAGACCGTGGATAAGAACTGTGTCAAAGGGAATTTCGCCTGTGTATTCAAGGGCGGAGAATATCATTCTGGAGACCCAGAAGGTGATGATATCGTAGCCTGTTACAAGGGTGGACGTGGGGTAGAAATACTTGAGGTCTTCCGTGTTTTCGGGCCATCCGAGAGTGGAGAAGGGCCAGAGAGCGGAGGAGAACCATGTGTCAAGGGTGTCGGGGTCCTGAGTCATGGTCGCACCGCACTTGGGACACTTTGCGGGTGCGTCAAGGGAAACTACGGTCTCGCCGCAGGTCTCGTTGTCGCAGTAGTAGGCGGGAATTCTGTGACCCCACCAGAGCTGACGGGAGATACACCAGTCGCGGATGTTTTCCATCCAGTGGAAATAGTTCTTTTCAAAGCGCTCGGGAACGAACTTGATGTCGCCGTTTCTTACCGCATCGATAGCGGGCTTTGCAAGGGGCTCCATCTTAACGAACCACTGCTTTGATACCATGGGCTCGATGACCTGATGGCAACGGTAGCATGTGCCGACGTTATGTGCAAGAGGTTCAATTTCCTTAAGGAGACCTGCCGCTTCAAGGTCAGAAAGGATCGCCTTGCGCGCTTCGGCGGTGGTCATGCCTGCGTACTTGCCGCAGTCGAGAACCTCGGGCTCGCCCACAGCCGCAGTGCCGTTTTCAAAGAGCTTGTCTGCCGCCGCTTTATCCTCTGCGCCCGTCATCTTGCCGTCGTATGTGAATACGCGGACGAAGGGGAGATTGTGACGAATGCCTACTTCATAGTCGTTGGGGTCGTGGGCAGGAGTGATCTTAACTACACCCGTACCCTTTGTCATATCTGCGTGCTCGTCGCAAACAATGGGGATCTCCTTATTGATAAGGGGAAGGAGAACGTGACAGCCGTGGAGATGCGCATAACGGGGGTCTTCCGCGTTGATTGCAACGGCGGTGTCACCGAGCATCGTTTCGGGACGTGTTGTTGCAAGCTCAAGCATTTCACCTGTTTCCTTTACGGGGTAAAGGATATGGTAGAAGTTGCCGGGCTTGTCTTCATATTCAACCTCTGCATCGGAAATGGAGGTCATACAGGTGGGACACCAGTTTACCATACGGTTGCCGCGGTAGATAAGGCTCTTGTCGTAGAGCTTCATAAATACCGTGCGGACAGCCTCGGAGCAGCCTTCGTCGAGAGTGAAGCGCTCGCGTGTCCAGTCGCAGGAGGAGCCCATCTTCTTTAGCTGTTCGATAATTCTTCCGCCGTAGGTCTCCTTCCATGCCCATGCTCTTTCAAGGAAGCCGTCACGGCCGATATCGTCCTTTGTGATGCCTTCCTTCTTCATGGCTTCAACGATCTTCGCTTCCGTTGCGATGGAAGCGTGGTCAGTACCGGGAAGCCAGAGAGTTGAAAAGCCCTTCATTCTCTTGAAACGGATAAGGATATCCTGGAGAGTGTTGTCAAGGGCGTGGCCCATGTGAAGCTGACCTGTGATATTGGGCGGAGGGATAACTATGGAATAATGCTTTTTTTCGGGTTCTCTTTCGGGTGTGAAATACCCCTTTTCGCACCAGTCGGCATAAATTCGGTTTTCGAATTCCGACGGTGCGTAAGTCTTGGGAAGTTCTTTTTTCATTTGTAACTCCTGTTTTTTATTATTTGGCGGGCGGATATGGAATCCGCCCCTACGAGGTAAATGTTGGTCGAATGTAAATTGTTTGTTTGGCGGGCGAGCAATGCTCGCCCCTACAAGGTTGATGTTGGTCGGGTGTTTCCGCGTTCGCGAAGCGAACATATTGCGCCCGAAGGGCATATCGAGTCCGCAAAGCGGACATATCGAGTTTGCCTTTGGCAAACATATCGCGGGCGGATATGGAATCCGCCCCTACGAGGTAAATGTTGGTCGAATGTAAATTGTTTGTTTGGCGGGCGGATATGGAATCCGCCCCTACAAGGTTGATGTTGGTCTGTTGTTTTTAGTGGATCTTCTCGCCGCAGTAAGGGCAGAAGGAAAGTCCGTTCTTAACGGTCTTACGGCACTCGGGACAGATTCTTTCCTTGGGTGCTTTTGCAACCTCAGCCTTAAGTATTTCCATATCTGCCTTGAGGGAGTCTATCTTTCGGATAATTGCGGCCTCCTTTGCGCCGTGGGAAACTCCGAGGGAAACGTTGTCGTAGTGAAGTCTGCCAAGCTCTTCGTAGAGCTCGTCAAGGTCGGACTGAAGGTTTGCAAGAGCAAACTTTATCTTTCCCTGATTGATGAAGTCACCTGTTTTCTGTGTTGCTATTTTTGCCGCTTTTGCTACGTTTTTGGAAATATCGTCGAAAATATCCATGATAATACCTCTTTCGAAATTCAGTATACGTATAAAACGTTTCTTTCAGTATATGCGTAAGGGGTCGTCCCCTTGACAAGGGGGGGGACGGGATGAGCAAGCCCCTCGGGATATTGACGGAAGGAGCAAGCCCCTCCCCTACCGGTAAGGGGTTATTCGGCAAAGTCCATGCCGCTCTTGATAGCGTTGTAGTTGAGATCAAGAAGATTTGCTCTCTTTGCGGAAACGACCTTTTTCAGAGCTTCTTCGATATAGCTTTCGGAAACTGCGCTGCTTTCCTTGATGAACTTACCTACCATTATCATGTTGGCAAGGGTGGGAACTCCGCTCTGCTGTGCAAGAAACGTGGAAGGGATATAGAACACCTTGACGTCGTCTCTCTTTACTTTTCTTTCGATGAGAGTGGAGTCAACGAAGATCATGCCTCCGGGAACTACCGCGTCCTCGTACTTGTCGAGGGAGGGGAGGTTCATAGCCATGAGGATATCGGGATTTGAAACGATGGGAGAGCCGACGGGGTCGTCGCTGATAATAACACTGCAGTTAGCCGTGCCGCCGCGCATTTCGGGGCCGTAGGAGGGAAGCCAGCTGAGCTCCTTACCTTCAAGAAGTCCCATGTAGGAAATGAATTTTCCTGCGAAGAGAACGCCCTGTCCGCCGAAGCCTGCAATAAGAATTTGACTTGTCATATCAGTTTTCCTCCTTCTTTGCGCTTCTGTCCTTGTAAACACCTAAAGGATAGTAGGGAAGCATGTTTTCTTCAAGCCATACGAGAGCCTTTTCGGGTGTGAGGCCCCAGTTTGTGGGACAGGTGGAAACGACTTCAACAAGGGAGAAGCCGCGTCCGGCAACCTGATTTTCAAACGCCTTCTTGATCGTCTTTGCGGCATTCTTAACGTTTTTAACGTTGTTTACCGCAACGCGTGCGATAAATTCGGGGCCGTCAAGTGTGGAGAGCATTTCGGATACCTTGATGGGGTAGCCTGCAGTTGCGATATCACGTCCGTAGGGAGAGGTCTGTGTGACCTGACCGGGGAGGGATGTGGGCGCCATCTGACCGCCTGTCATGCCGTAGATAGCGTTGTTTACAAAGATGATCGTGATGTTTTCGTTTCTTGTTGCGGCGTGAACCGTTTCCGCCATACCGATGGAGGCAAGGTCGCCGTCGCCCTGATAGGTGAATATGATGTTTTCGGGGAGAGCTCTCTTGAGACCCGTTGCAACGGCGGGCGCTCTGCCGTGAGCCGCTTCGACCATGTCGCAGGTGAAGTAGTTGTATGCCATAACGGAGCATCCTACGGGTGCAACGCCTATGGTCTTTCCCTCAATTCCGAGGGAGTCTATCGCTTCGGCAACAAGTCTGTGGATGATACCGTGGGTACATCCGGGACAGTAGTGAAGCTTTGCGTCCGTAAGACTTTTGGGTTTTTCAAATACTACCATCAGTTGTTACCTCCTTCTAAGTTTTTAATAGCTTCAAGAACCTGCTCGGGAGTGGGTATCATGCCGCCTGCGCGGTTGCACAGGTAAACAGGCTTTTTGCACTCTGTTGCAAGCTTAATGTCTTCTATCATCTGACCCATTGAGAGTTCAACGCTGATAAATGCTTTTACCTTGTCAGCGGCTTCGGAAAGGATCTTTGCGGGGAAGGGCCATACTGTGATGGGACGGATAAGACCCACCTTGATGCCTGCCTCGCGTGCTTCAACGACTGCGTTTCTTGCAACGCGCGCAGCTATACCGTAAGCAACTACACAGTATTCTGCATCCTCCATCATGAAGGACTCGCACATTACTTCGTTTTCTTCAATGGTCTTGTATTTTTCGTATCTTTCAAAGTTTGTCTTCTCCAGCTCGTCGGGAACGAGGTAGAGAGAGTTTATGATGTTATGGGGACGGGCACACTTCGTGCCTGTTACCGCCCAGGGCTTTTCCGTTTCATCAACGGGCTTTTCCTCGGGAAGAACTACGGGCTCCATCATCTGACCCATCGTACCGTCTGCAAGGAGCATAACGGGCATGCGGTATTTGTCCGCAAGGTCAAATGCGTGGGAGGTCAGGTCTGCCATTTCCTGAACGGAGGCAGGAGTGAGAACGATAAGGTGGTAGTCACCGTGACCGCCGCCCTTTGTTGCCTGGAAATAGTCGGACTGAGAGGGCTGGATGCCGCCGAGACCGGGGCCGCCTCTCTGAACGTTGACGATAAGTGCGGGAAGGTCGGCGCCTGCTATGTAGGAGATGCCTTCCTGCTTGAGGGAAACTCCGGGGCTGGAGGAGGAGGTCATAACGCGCTTGCCTGTTCCTGCAACGCCGTATACCATATTGATAGCGGAAATCTCACTTTCGGCCTGAAGGAAGCAACCGCCTATCTTGGGCATTCTTTTTGCCATGTAAGCGGCAAGCTCGGTCTGGGGAGTGATGGGATAACCGAAGTAGTGACGGCAGCCTGCTCTGATAGCCGCCTCGGCAATAGCCTCGTTGCCTTTCATAAGTACCTTTTCAGACATTGTTTACACCTCACTTTTCAACGGTGATAACACAGTCGGGACACATGGTTGCGCAGAATGCACAGCCGATGCACTTTTCCTGATCCGTTATCTCTGCAGGGCAGTGGCCCTGCTTGTTTATTTTAGTTTTTGAAATTGCAATGATACCCTTGGGGCACGCGCCGACACAGAGGGCGCAGCCTTTGCAAAGGTCTGTGGCAAAAGTAACCTTAGCCATTTTTGTATCTCCTTTACTGGATCAAATCGAAATATTTGCGCTGAAGGGTCATTCCGAAAATATTTTCTCCCGTAACCTCTTTTGAGAGTTCTTCCGTCACCGAGGTGAACAGAATGGAGAGGCCTGATATTTCCGAAAGTCTTTCAGCTTCTTTGAAAGTGCTCTCAACGGATGCTGCATCCGTATCGCCTCCGAGGTTCGAGTTGTTGACGATGGCGGTGAATTTTATACCGCACGCCGCCTCGATCTCTCTCATGACCTCGAGAGCATCCTCGGCGCACCTTGTGAGAGGGCGGTGGAAGTTGGCAACGAAGCACATTTCATAGTTGTTCTCTTCAAGGATGAAGGGCGCGTATCTTCCGAGAGCGTATGCTCCGCGGTCGTCGCCTCCGACATCGAGAACACCGTAAAAATTCTTATTCTGTATAATGCCGTACATTTCGGCAGGAAGGGCAGGCAGGTCAACGTTTGTATTGGCAAAGGCAGGGGAAACGAGGGGTATTCCTGCCGCCTCAAGAACGTCTGTGCTGTCCTTTGTACGGAAATAGGGGTTTACTATATCCATATCCGCAATACGGACGTCAAGGCCGTTTTTCTTCATGTGAAGGGCGAAGTTTACCGCAATATTGGTCTTGCCGCTTCCGTAGTGTCCTGCGAAAATATAGAGGCGTTTGAAGCTTTTATCAGCCATTACAAACGTCAACGCACCAGCCGAAGGTATCTTCTACCTTGCCCCACTGGATGCCTGTGAGGTTGTCGTAAAGCTTCTGTGTAACTTCGCCTATCTTATTGTCGGAAACCGTGTATTCCTTGCCGTTGTAGAAGAGGTGGCCGATGGGGGAAACTACTGCCGCGGTTCCCGTGCCCCATGCTTCCTCAAGAGTTCCGCTCTCGCAAGCTTCAAAGAGCTCGTCGATGGAGAATGCTCTCTCTTCAACGGTGTAGCCCCATGCTTTGAGGAGCTCGATGCAGGATTTTCTTGTGATACCGGGAAGAATGGAGCCTGAGAGAGCAGGAGTTACTATCTTGCCGTCTATTTTGAACATAACGTTCATGGCACCTACTTCTTCGATATATTTTCTTTCAACACCGTCAAGCCAAAGCACCTGAGTGTAGCCGTTTTCTTCGGCTTTCTGACCTGCGCGAAGGCTTGCCGCGTAGTTGCCGCCGCACTTTGCGTATCCCGTGCCGCCGCGTACTGCGCGCACGTCGGAGGACTCGATAGCGATCTTTACGGGGTTGATTCCCTCAGCGTAGTATGCGCCGACGGGTGAGCAGATAACGACGAAGGTCGCTTCCTTAACTGCGTGAACGCCGAGGTGAGGGTCGTTACCGAACATGTAGGGTCTGATGTAAAGGGAAGTGCCCTCGGAGTGGGGAACCCAGTCCTTTTCAAGCTCGACCATCGTCTTGAGTATGTCGAGGCAGCCTTCTTCGTCAAGAAGGGGCAGGCAAAGTCTCTCTGCGCTGTTGTTGAGTCTCTTGATGTTTTCCATGGGTCTGAAAAGACGGATGTTTCCGTCAGCGGCGCGGTAAGCCTTCATACCCTCGAAAATTTCTGCGCCGTAGTGAAGAACGGTGGATGCAGGGTGGATGGGAAGGGGGCCGAAGGGAACGATGCGTCCGTTGTACCAGCCCTTGTCAGCGCTGTAATCCATGATGAACATGTGGTCTGTGAAAATTCTGCCGAATCCCAGCTTGGATTCGTCAACAGGGCGCGCCTTTGGCGCGTCGGTCTTGGTGATTGAAATATCGTATTTCATGCCTTTTTCTCCTGTTTGGTTTTATATAAATTTGTTTGTTTTTGTTTGGCGGGAGGACCAAGGCCCTCCCCTACCGGTTTGGTGTTGGTCGGTTGTTTCCGCGTTTGCGAAGCAAACATATCGTGCCCGAAGGGCATATCGAGTCCGCAAAGCGGACATATCGAGTTTGCCTTTGGCAAACATATCGCGGGCGGATATGGAATCCGCCCCTACGG
Source organism: Oscillospiraceae bacterium (assembly GCA_015063695.1). Classification (GTDB taxonomy): domain Bacteria; phylum Bacillota; class Clostridia; order Oscillospirales; family CAG-272; genus RUG14199. The sequence goes on along the minus strand of SVTQ01000007.1, from coordinate 41,074 downwards.
GTCATCCGTTGTCGGTTGTAACGATTAAAGTTTGTTTCTCTGGATCTTTCCGCTTACGGTCTTGGGAAGCTCATCTTTGAATACAACGATACGGGGGTACTTATAAGGTGCTGTGTGTTCCTTAACGTAGGTCTGGATGTCTTTTTTGAGCTCTTCCGTGGGCTCTGTGCCCTTGGTGAGGACGATGCTCGCTTTTACTACCTGACCTCTTACCTCGTCGGGAGCAGCGGAAACGCCGCATTCAAGAACGTAGGGAAGCTCCATGATAACGCTTTCAATTTCAAAAGGACCGATACGGTAGCCCGAGGACTTGATAACGTCGTCAACTCGACCGACGTACCAGAAGAAGCCGTCTTCATCGCGCCATGCAACGTCCCCTGTATGGTAGTAGCCGTCGCGGATAGCTTCGTCTGTTTTTTCTTTATCATTGTAGTATTCCTTGAAGAGGCCGCAGGGGTGACCGCTTTTGAGATTAATTACGATCTCGCCGGATTCACCTGTTGCAACTGCATTTCCGTCTGAGTCAACGAGCTCAACGTCGTAGATGGGAGCAGGCTTACCCATGGAGCCTATCTTATGGGGTGCGCCCGTCATGTTACCGATTATCATAGTACTTTCCGTCTGGCCGAAGCCTTCGAGTATCTGAAGCCCCGTAGCCTTTTCAAACTGACGGTATACCTCGGGGTTAAGAGCCTCGCCTGCGGTGGTCATGTGCTGAACGCTTGAAAAATCGTATTTCGAAATATCCTGCTTTATCATCATGCGGAGCATGGTGGGGGGAGCGCAGAACGTTGTGATGTTATGTTTTGCAAACATGGGCAGTATCTTTGCCGCATCGAAACGGTCAAAGTCGTAAACGAAGGTCGCCGCCTCGCAGAGCCACTGACCGTAGAGCTTGCCCCACATTGCTTTAGCCCAGCCAGTGTCGGAAATTGTAAAGTGAAGTCCGTCGGGGTCAACGTTGTGCCAGTACTTTGCGGTATGGAAGTGACCGAGGGCATATTTATAATTATGAACTGCGATCTTGGGATATCCCGAAGTGCCCGAGGTGAAGTACATGAGCATGGTATCGTTTCCGCCGGGGGCATCGTAGCCTTTTTTGTAGTGTGTGCTGTAGAGGGTGTATTCCTCGTCGAAGCTTCTCCAGCCCTCTCTTTCGCCGTTTACTATAAGCTTGTTTACAACGGTGGGAGCACTCTTGCAGGCGATATCGACCTGCTCTGCGCTGTCGCCGTCTGCGGTGCAGATAACGGTGTTTATTCCTGCGGAATTGAAGCGGTATTCAAAGTCGTGGGCGAGGAGCTGATTTGTTGCAGGGATGGCAACTGCGCCAAGCTTATTGAGACCCAGCATTGCGAACCAGAACTGATAGTGGCGCTTGAGGACGAGCATAACGCGGTCGCCCTTCTTTATGCCCAGGCTCTTGAAGTAGTTTGCGCACTGGTTGGATGCCTTCTTCATATCCTTGAAGGTGAAATCTCTCTCCGTTCCGTCCCTTGAGATATGGAGCATAGCTCTCTTTTCGGGCTCTTTCTTTGCCATTTCGTCCACAAGGTCGAAGGCAAAGTTGAAGTGGTCTGTGTTCTTGAACTTGATGGAGAGGGGAGTTCCGTTTTCGTCCTCCGTTACGTCTATGTACTTCTTGTATATTCTGTCCCTGTCGTCGCGGTGCAGCTTTTTCTTCTCGGGAATAGCCTTTGAAGGGGTCAGCTCGGGAATAGGCTCGCCCGTGGGGTTAAGAACTATGGCGTAGAACACGCAGTCGTGTCCCTTTACCGCCATCATACCGTGGGGAGCGGAGGAGTCAAAATAAATGCTGTCGCCGGGGCCGAGTATCTCACGGTGCTCGCCTATCTGAACGAGAAGGTGGCCTTCAATAATGATGTCAAGCTCCTGACCGTCGTGGGTGGTAAGTTCGATATCTTTATTCTGAGCACTCTCATCATATACACTGCGGACGTAAAGGGGCTCGGCAATTCTGTTCCGGAAGGCGTAGGCGAGGTTGTAATAGGTCATGCCGTGGGCGTTTGCTATCTCCTGTCCGCCGCCTGCTCTCGTTACGGTGAAGGATTTCAGCGTAGGGCTGTAGCCTTCGATAATATCTGTGACGTTAACGCCGAAGATGGTTGCGCAGCGGTAGATGAAGGCAAAGTTTAAGTCCTCCTCACCCTGCTCACAGCGAAGGTATTCCTCTGTGGTAATACCCGTTGCCGCCGCCATTTCCTCGGCAGTCATGTTTTCAATTTCACGCAGCTCCTTAATTCGGGCCGCCATGCCTCTTATTTTGAGGTCAAGTCCTGTAATCTGTTCCATAAATATTCTCCGTTTATGTGGGACGAAAAAAGCACCCGTCCCAAAGATCGTGACTTTGAGACGAGTGCTGATAATCAAATCACCCGCGGTACCACTCAAATTGCAGTAAAACTGCCACTCAGGCTCCGATAAGCCGTATGCATTTACGCAGCAATAACGGGAAGGTTCTAATAGCCGCAAAAGTCTTGCGGTGTTCTTCCTTCCGGCTCGGAAGCTACAAACTTCAAAACAGTATTCCGTGACTTGCACCAACCGTCACTTCTCTGCAGGTCATGTTTTTGAAGCCCTCTTCGTCGAAGCCTTTATATATTATAATGTATTGTAGCACAACTTGCCGAAGCTGTCAATAACAATTCCGTCTTTTTTGTAGGTTTTTTCTGTAAAAACAGGGAAATAAACGAAATACGGGAGGTTGGCGGGAGGACCAAGGCCCTCCCCTACGGGTTATCCGTTGGTCGGTTGTTTCCGCGTTTGCGAAGCAAACATATCGTGCCCGAAGGGCATATCGAGTCCGCAAAGCGGACATATCGAGTTTGCCTTTGGCAAACATATCGCGGGAGGGGGAACCCCTCCCCTACGGGTTATCCGTTGGTCGGTAGTGCGCATTATCGTTTGTGCGGGCGGATATGGAATCCTCCCCTACGGGTTATTTGTTGGGCGGTTGTTATGCTTAAAGTTTGTTGCGCTGAATTTTTCCGCTGATTGTTTTGGGAAGCTCGTCTCTGAACACAACAACACGGGGGTATTTATAGGGAGCTGTGTGTTCCTTAACGTAGTTCTGTATTTCTTTTTTAAGCTCTTCCGTGGGCTCTGTGCCCTTGGTAAGAACGATGCTCGCTTTTACTATCTGACCTCTTACCTCGTCGGGAACTGCGGAAACGCCGCATTCAAGGACGTAGGGAAGCTCCATGATAACGCTTTCAATTTCGAAGGGACCGATGCGGTAGCCCGAGGACTTGATAACGTCGTCAACTCGACCCACGTACCAGAAGAAGCCGTCTTCATCGCGCCATGCAACGTCGCCCGTGTGGTAGTAGCCGTCGTGCATAACTTCCTTTGTCTTTTCTTCGTTTCTGTAGTAACCCTGGAAGAGACCGCAGGGAACCTTGTCGCTTATTCTTACAACTATTTCGCCGGACTCACCGTCGGGGACGGGGTTGCCGTCGGAGTCAAGGATGTCAACGTCGTAAAGGGGAACGGGCTTACCCATGGAGCCGACCTTGTGAGAGCCGCCCATGAGGTTGGCGATGGTGAGGGTGAGCTCGGTCTGACCGAAGCCTTCCATGATCTGGAGTCCCGTTGCCTTTTCAAACTGCAGGTAGACCTCGGGGTTCAGTGCTTCGCCTGCCGTTGTCATGTGGACGATGGAGGAGAGGTCGTATTTGGAGATATCTTCTTTTATGAGCATTCTGAGCATGGTGGGAGGTGCGCAGAATGTGGTGATATTGTATTTTGCGAACATGGGAAGGATATCGGCTGCGGAGAAACGGTCGAAATCGTAGGTGAACACTGCACCCTCGCAGAGCCACTGACCGTAGAGCTTGCCCCAGAGAGCCTTGCCCCAGCCTGTGTCGGAGATGGTGAAGTGGAGGCCGTGCTCGGAAACTCCGTGCCAATATTTTGCTGTCGGGTAGTGACCGAGAGCGTACTTGTAATCGTGAGCCGCGATCTTGGGATATCCCGTTGTGCCCGAGGTGAAGAACATGAGCATAAGATCTTTACCGCAGGGTGTATTTTCATCGCGGTAGTAATGTGCACTGTAGAGGGGATATTCCTCGTCAAAGCTTCTCCAGCCCTCACGGGTGCCGTTTGCGATGAGCTTCAGCTTAAGATCGGGAGAGGAGCCTTCGGCAAGCTCGACCTGGTGAGCAACGTCGCCGTCGGCAGTACAAACGATGGCGCTGACTCCTGCCGCATTGAAGCGGTATTCAAAGTCATGGGCAACGAGCTGATTTGTTGCGGGGATCGCAATAGCTCCGAGCTTGTGGAGACCGAGAATAGCAAACCAGAACTGATAGTGGCGCTTGAGGACCAGCATAACGCGGTCGCCCTTCTTGATGCCCAGGCTCTTGAAGTAGTTGGCGCACTGGTTGGAGGCTCTCTTCATTTCGTTAAAGGAGAAGCGGCGCTCCGTTGCGTCCTTTGAAATGTGTATCATCGCTGTCTTGTCGGGAGATTTCTTTGCGATCTCATCAACAACGTCAAAGGCGAAGTTGAAGCTGTCCTCGTTCTTGAAATCTATCTTCAGGGGGTATCCGTTTTCGTCTTCCTCTGTCTCGATGAACTTTTCGGAAACGAGAGGCTTCTTTTCGGCAGAGGTTGCCATAAGGGTCTTTCTGACTGTTGTTTCAGGCGCTTCCTCGCCGGGAAGGACAACTGCAACAAAGAGACATTCCTTGCCGTCAACGGCTATCATGCCGTGGGGAGTGGAGGAGTTGTAGTAGATGCTGTCGCCTTCGCTGAGGTATTCAACGTTGTCGCCTATCTGCACCTTCAGTCTTCCGCTGAGGACATAGTCGAACTCCTGACCCGAGTGCTTGGAAAGGTGGATGGGCTTATCAAGAAGCTCTTCCTTGTATTCGTACTTAACGAAATAAGGCTCGGCTATTTTCTTTCTGAACATGGGAGCCATGTGGCGGATCTCGATGCCGTCCTCCTTGGCGGTCTCCTGTCCCTGTCCCTTTCTTGTTATCGTATATGAAGAAAGCTTTGCGGTATGGCCTTCGATAAGCTCTGTAATATCAATGCCGAAAGCAAGGGCGCACTTGTGAATGAAGGAGAAGGGAAGATCTGTTTTTCCCTGTTCGTATTCATTGTACAGTGTTTCGTCAACTTCTGTTTTTTCTGCCATCTGGGCAACCGTAAAGCCCATAATGTCGCGCATTTCCTTTATACGGACGGCGATCTCGGCAAGCTGAGTCATAGTTTTCTTTTCGGACATTTTTCGGTTCTCCTTTTCTTAAGGGTTAAAATAGTTGTTGTATTCTTGATTGGCGGGGCATCCGTGTCCGCCACGCGGATATATCGCGGGCGGATATAGAATCCGCCCCTACGGGTTAAAATAAAACAAAAGACCCGTCTCAAGAAATTACTTGAGACGAGCCGAATAAACAATATCCGTACCCGCGGTACCACTCAAATTGCAGTAAAAACTGCCCCTCAGGTCCCATCAGACCGTATGCATTAACGCAGCAATCACGAAAGGCGCTACTGACCGCATGGGTGTTCGTACCTTCAGCTCGGAAGTGATGGGAAAATAGTGTTTCACTGTCGGGCTCTCACCTTGCCCCGACTCTCTGGGAGTTACCTCACTGTTTCCGTCTTCGTCACAGCTTTTAATATTAACTTGTAAACGATTATAGCACCGCCGTCACGGTTTGTCAATAGGTGAAAAACATTTTTTTGTTTCTTTTTAACAATGGCGGCTGTTTTTTTGGTGTCCCTTTGTCCCGATGTCCCAAAAAACATGGGTGCCTTCTGTTGTACAGTATATTCACTTTCTACCGAAAGGTGATAAAAACTGCTCCCCCTTTCGAGGAAGCAGTTCTTACTAATCGATATTATACAATAACACACATTGTTCGTTATTATAGTTAATAATTACATGATTATACGATAAATTTTGCAAGGTGTCTTCGTTATTGGTAATCAAGCACCAAGAGAAAATAGGTTCTTTAAAAACATCGATTTCCGGGCAATTTGTCCATTTTAGTTTGTTAGTTTCTTTATAGTAGTTAAGTGCTTTTTCCATTGAATAAGCATAACTTTGTTTTATTTTATACTGATCAATTCCAAGAACGTTTTTGTTATGAATTTGTATTACGTACAGTTCGTCAAGATCATTTGACCAAACCTCATATATAAAGTCCTCTGCTTCACATTTGGTAACAAGTTGCGCATCTGCCAAAGAATTCTTATTGTTTTTCTCGCACTCTTCCAAGCTCAAATAGTACCCGTTAGAAGGAAATACGATTCTGCAGCCTATCAATATAGCAAGCGCAACAATGCCGATTATAATATGTATCACAGTCCTCTTTTTCATCTTTTTTCCCTTTCGTCAATTAATTGTTGCATTATATCTCTTGGACCGAACTCCATTGCATATTTTTTCATGAGAATAGCTTTTTCGTTGTCGCCGGTTTTTAGTGCAGAAACGAAATTGTAATAATACGCAATTCCTTTTAGTGTGTTTTCATCAAGTGTTTCTATTACTTCGGTTGTTGGAAGTTCACCGCAAAAGTACATATTATAAAACAAATTAAAAGTCTTGTTTTCAGCATATTTTTTAACCGTTTTCTTTTTGAAAAATTCAATTTCATCAGTTAAACCATTCTCAAGCAAAATAAAGTAATCATACAAAACCATATTTAAATATCTATCATTTAAATCTTTGCTGTTGATTTTCTTTATCCATTTCAGAGGGCTTTCTTTTTCTGCTGCAAAAATGGGTAAGATTGCAACAATTAAATTTGTGCTGTCAGGAAAAAGCGGATGATGTTTTAAATAGTCCTTATAATCTTTCAATAGTTCAGAACTGGTACAACTATTTGACTGTTGTTTTTGGACTAATCTATTTAGACTTCTTCTATCCCAAAGCACTATTAAATATAGTAGTGCAAAAAAGAATAATAATGCAATTATAGGCCATGAAATCTTATATAAAAAAAAAGACTTAAACGCATTCACCTTTTTCCGTGTCCTCCATGTTTCAAGAAAAATTATGTAAAAAGTTCGTTTAAACTTTAATTATATTGCGCAAGGCACTACTACCGGAGATTATCAAAATCTTTAACTATTTAGATGAAAAGATACATGAATTCCTTCCTTAACGGTAATCCGAGAACCCCCAGTCAGCAAAGCCAACTTGAGGCTCTCGATGCCGCGCTACCTTGTTTTCAAAGGATAGTATTAGTGCAATGTGTCAAATTTCGCGACAGGCATTTGTTTGGAAATCCCGTAGATTTAGTATACGAATAGGCATAGATGGCAAGCGCAAGCCACCAATACCGCATGTGTTTCCAACTAATTCACAAGTGCGGGGATATTAGTTACACTGTCGCCAATTTGAGTTATAAGACTTTCTATTGTTGGCGTCATTGCGACAATCATTTCGGGAGCGCACATGATAGCAAAGGTTGCTGCTATAACGCCTACTGTAACTTCATGATTTACTTCAACGTCTAGTGATACTGAAACACTTGGGAGTAATACATCTGTTGGAGTATATGAAACGGATGAAATTCGAGCAGTAGAATATGGACCAATCTGTTCCATAATTTTACCAGACCATTCATTATCATTAATAACAAATGAATAACCTACGCTTGATCTATCACTATCGTAATATGCTCCAACTTGTGTCCCAATACTAGTCCAAGGAATCATCATTTCCGGAGTTAACACTTCATGAACGCCAGATATGGAATCATTATTTGTTGAAAAAACTGAATTAATGTTCGCATCTAAACTAGTTTGGTAAGAAATGTCTATTGTTAAAGTGGCCTTGACTTTTCCCGACAATTCATCTATTAAAACAACTTCTGCTTTATCTATAGTTTCTGTAAAACTAATATTCCATTCTTGAAGAAGCTCATATAATGAATTCTCTCTAATATGTTGATTTATATAGTCTATTCGTTTCTCTAAATCATTCTGCTCATTTGCCTCATCTCTACACATACCAAAAGGATCAACGTAAGAGATGGGGTCGCCGTTGACGTAGGCAAAAAGATTGAGGGTAGAGGGATTTGCTATACTGCCTGTAAGTATATCACAGTTCATGAATCTTTTCAAGTCCGGACATTTTCATGCTGTAATATACAAAGTTTTTTGATAAAAAAGCTCCCCAAAAAGGAGAGCTTTTCGTTTGCTTTTAAGTTATTTTTCAAGCCCCAGAAGCTTTACGGATTCTTCTCTCATTTTATATTTGAGAATTTTTCCTGCGGCGTTCATGGGGAAGGTCTTGACGAACATGAAGTAACGGGGGACCTTATGGCGAGCCATGTGGGAGTTTCCGTACTCTCTCATGTAGCTTTCGTCAGCTTCTTCGCCCTCGTGGAGGATTATCCATGCGCAGGCCTCTTCGCCGTATCTTTCGTCGGGTACACCGATGACCTGTACGTCACGTACCTTGGGATTTGTCAGATAGAATTCTTCTATCTCACGGGGATAGAGGTTTTCGCCGCCTCTGATTATCATATCCTTAAGTCTTCCCGTGACCTTGAAATATCCGTCGGGGGTACGGCAGCAGATATCTCCCGAATGGAGCCAACCGTCCTTGTCGATAGCCTCGGCGGTAGCTCGGGGCATCTTATAGTAGCCCTTCATGATATTGAAGCCGCGGGCAACAAACTCGCCGTTTTCCCCGTCGGGAACTTCTTCTCCGGTTTCGGGGTCGATTATCTTACATTCAACGCCGGGGAAGGCACTGCCTACTGTCTCAACTCTGTGGTCGATGTCCTCGTTGACCTCGCCCATAGTGCATCCGGGAGAGGCTTCGGTCTGACCGTAAACGGAGATGATTTCTTTCATGTTCATCTCATCCGCCGCGCGGCGCATAAGGTCGGCAGGGCAGTTTGCGCCTGCCATGATACCCGTTCTCATATAGGAAAAATCTGTTTTCGGGAAATCCTCATGGTTGAACATGGCGATAAACATGGTGGGAACGCCGTTGAAGCAGGTTATCTTTTCCGCATTGATGCAGGCAAGGGAGCTCTTTGGTGAGAAGTAAGGCAGAGGAGAGAGGGTTCCGCCGTGGGTCATGGTGGAGGTCATGGAGAGAACCATGCCGAAGCAATGGAACATGGGAACCTGTATCATCATGCGGTCAGCGGTGGAGAGGTCCATTCTGTCACCGATTATCTTACCGTTATTGACGATGTTGCGGTGGGTCAGCATAACGCCCTTAGGAAATCCCGTTGTACCCGAGGTGTACTGCATGTTGCAAACGTCGTCGGGGCGCACCATGGATGCGCGGCGGCGTACTTCTTCAAAGGGAACTGTGTCAGCTCTGTCAAGCATCTTTTCCCAGGTGAGGCAGCCGTCCATTTCAAAGCCCACCGTAATAATATTACGAAGGAAGGGAAGTCTTGCGCTGTAAAGAGGGTCGCCGGGGCGAAGGCTCTTAAGCTCAGGGCAAAGCTCTTCCATTATTTCTTTATAGTTTGCATCCTTGGAGCTCTCTATCATCACAAGAGTGTGAGAGTCGGACTGCTTTAAAAGGTATTCTATTTCGTGAATTTTGTAAGCTGTGTTTACAGTTACAAGAACTGCTCCGATCTTAACGGTTGCCCAGAAGGTGATATACCACTGAGGCACGTTTGTTGCCCAGAGAGCAACGTGGTGGCCGGGCTTTACTCCGAGTGAAATAAGGGCGGCGGCAGCTTCGTCAACGTCACGTCTGAACTGCTTATAAGTCCTTGTATAGTCAAGTGTGGTGTACTTGAAGGCGTACTGGTCGGGATAGATATCCACCATGGTGTCAAGGACCTGTGAAAAGGTCATGTCAACGGTGTCGTACTTCTTCCAGGGGAAGGTGCCCGTTCTTGAGCGGTTGTACTGCAGACTTCCTTCGGCAGTGCTTGCCGACTCAAGCTTTTCCATAAAGCTTGCAAAGTGGGTGAGGACGATATCCGCATCGTTTATCTCGTCATTCCAGAGAGCGCAGATATATCCTTCATAGTTGAGGGAGGAGAGGGCATCAACAAACTCGGAAACCGGGAGCTCTCCTTCGCCGATAAGAACGTTTACACCGTCCTTTCTGTCGCCGAGATATACGTATCTGATGTAGGCTCCAAGGTTTACGATGGTATTTTCAGCACTCTCGCCCGATACAAAATAGGTCTCTCTGATATTCCATGCGGCGCCGAGAATTCGGCTGGCAAAACGGGTTATAAGAGAGGAGAGCTTGGTGGTGTCTGCAAGGTAGCCTGAGGTCTCGAAAAGTATCTCGATGTCTGCCTGTTCCGCTTTTTTGATGGCGGGAGCAAGGGTGGCATCAAGGGCCTCTGCAGAGGGCTCCTCCTCAAGTCTTACGATGACCGTCGCGATGCCGGCATTACGTGCCATATCGATATATTTTACAAGTGCGGAAGAAGCCTCGGGGTCTTTATCAACGGCATTTGGATAGACAAGTGCAGAAATTGCGATATTTCTGTTATGGAGCTTTCTTTTTGCGTCAAAGGTCTCCTCGTTTCTGAGGATACTGTCGCGGTGAGCGCGTCTTTCCTTTTCTGCATCAAATATTTCAAAACCCGAAAAGCCGTAGTCATAAGCGAGACGGCACACATCTATAAAAGAAGCGCGTTCTGCATTACGGGTTGAAAAAACGGTTTTCATTTTTTATATCTCCTCATAAACGATTTTGTTCAGCGCATTGATATATGCTCTGATACTTGCGGCAACTATGTCGGCGGAAACACCGCTTCCCGAATAAAGTCTGCCGCCTGCGCGAAGCTTAACTACTGCCGAGCCGAGAGCCTCTTTGCCTTCGGTTACCGCCTGGATCTGGAAGTCGTCAAGCTCGTAGTGGAAGCCGACACTCTGCTCAATGGCTTTGAAGGCAGAGTCAACGGGGCCGTCGCCCGATGCAACGCCCGAAAGCTTTTCGCCGTCCTTGACGAGAACTACCTGTGTCATGGAAGCGGTGACGTTGCTGCAGCTTGTAACGTAGCTTTCAAGATGGTAGGTGGAGGGTGCCTGCATTGCGGAGCTTGCGATTATCGCTTCAAGCTCCTTTGCTCCGACGGAGCTCTTGTTTTCAAGGACGTTCATAAGAGCGGAGTAGACCTTGCCGTTGTCCTCGTCGGAGAGGTCGTAGCCGAGGGAGCATGCGGCGTTTGTAACGTCGGAGAGCGTGCTTCCTTTATCGAGAATAACAGATGAATTATCATTGCCTTCTGCGCTCTGTGCGTTGCTCTCGGAGCCCATGGTCTTCTTTATCTTTTTAACGTCTGTTGCGATCTCGGTAGCCTTAAGGGAGGTGGAAACGCCCATGGTCTCGCCCTTTGCTCTGATAACTTCTGCAAACTTGTGGGTAAGCAACGCGCCCTTGCCGGAAATTGCAGTCTTGACACCGTCAGCCCCTGCGCGGACTGCCGCAAAAGCACATGCGGTCGCCATATTGATGCCGTCGCTCACTTTTACGTAAAGGGGGACGTCGCACGCCGCCTTAAGCTCTGTTACAAGAGCGGAGAATTCCGTGGGAAGGAAAACGCCTGCATCGTCGCATACGGTGACGGCAGAGGCTCCGTTTTCCTTTGCCGCTTTAATAGCGTTAATAAGAAAATCCTTGTCGGCGCGTGTCGCATCCATGGCAATGAATTCGACGTTTTCGCACTTTGCCTTTGAAGCGGAAACAAGCTCTTCGAGCTTTGTGAGCATCTTTGCTTCCTTTACATGGTACATGTATTCCATCTGTACAGTGGAGACGGGAAGGGCAACCTGCAGGCAGGGGTGCGCTGCATCCTTCACGCATTCCCATGCGGCTTCAATTCCGTCAACGGAAAATCCTACGGGAATGCACAAAGCACAATTCTTGAGCTTTGAGGCGATGGTTCTGTAAATTATTGTATCTTCCTTAACGCTTTTTATTTCGTCAAGCTCAACGGCATCGGCACCGAAGGCCTCAATACATTCTGCAATAGCTGTTTTTTCTCTGAAAAGGAGGGAAGCCTTGCGGTCCTCGGAAAGCTTTTTCAGTGAATAGTCTGCAACGTAAATTTTTCTCATAATATTTATCTCCGTTTCTCCCTGAATAGGGGGATAATAGGTAAGAGGTAGGGGAGGGCCTTGGTCCTCCCGTCTGTGGAATATGGTGGATTTAAAACAAAAACCGCAGAGCTGTAAAAACTCTGCGGGATGATCAACAAATAATTGACCACGGTACCACCCGTGTTGCCGATAAAACGGCCACTCTGTAAGACTCAGTCAAGCCTTTGAACTGTAACGGGTCCACCCGGAAACGTTTACTGTGTATTTCAACGTTTCGGCTCCGATAGGAGACAGTCAAAAGAAGCGATGTTGTCTCGCACCGACCGACAACTCTCTGTAAAAGCTTTTGCCCTTTGACTTAATATCATCATAGCCTTTAATTTGGTAACATGGTACAACTTTTTTTGTTTTTTGTCAATAGATTTGAGGTGCTCCCGAATAAGTTTGTGATAATCAAACAAAATAGACTTCTTTTGATTTTGCAGAATGCACAAAGTATAATTCTCCGAAAGTGTCGGATACTATATTTAATTATATCCGAAAAGTGAGGACTTGCCACATGAACAAAAAGGAATATAAGGCATATACCGAAAAACACGCTCCGAAGTCTCCGATAGTTAAAAACTGTATATGGGCGTTTATTGTGGGAGGGCTTATCTGCCTTCTCGGTCAGGGACTATCCGATCTCTATACGAAGCTCGGCATGGCAAAGGAGGATGCAGGAACTCTCACCTCTGTGACCCTTATTTTTCTTGCCGTTCTCTTTACGGGCATCGGCATCTTTGACGACCTTGCAAAGCACGCGGGCGCAGGCACTCTCGTCCCCATAACGGGCTTTGCCAACGCCGTTGCATCCCCTGCCATAGACACAAAGACCGAGGGGTTTATCCTCGGCGTGGGTGCAAAAATTTTTACCATTGCAGGGCCCGTTATCCTTTACGGCACCGCCGCAGGGGTGGTTTATGGGGTTATTTATTGGGTGACGACTCTATTTTAACGGGCGTTCACAGAACGCCCCTACGAGAAAGATATGCATTCCCTACGATAATCGTAGGGGCGGATTCTATTCGAGAACCCCAAAAATCCCGATGGATTTTTGAGGACCCCTCAATATCCGCCCGTTAACATCAGCACCATTTTTTAGGCGGTTGGTGTTGTTCTTTGCTTTTGTATTTTGCGGGAGGATATCGAATCCTCCCCTACAGATAGGGCGATATAAAGCTCAATTTTCAAATTGTGCTTTTATCCTCTCGTTTACAAGAGCATCCATACCATCCGGAAGCAATTTTAAATCTTCTTCTTTGACAGGAATTTCGGCAATTTCCGGTTTTTCACCATACTGCGGGAAATACACGTCCCATGTTCCGTTGATACTTTCTTCTAACCAAATAATTCCCTGCATACCTTTATGAACACCGTGTTTGGTATATTGTTCTTTTTCAACGATGACTTCTACGCAATCAAGATACTTCATAGACTATTTTCCTCCGTATGGCGTATTTAATGTGATTTGGCCGTTGGGGTGTACCATCCATCCGGTAATAAACGATACCGTTTGGCCATCTTTTCGATTTGGTATTTCAACTCGGATACTGATTCTTTGGCCATATTTGTTCAATACACCTAATTGATAATCTCCTTGTATATATTTTGCCAAGCCTTGCTTTTGTATTTCAGCCTGAAGCCAACTTGAATCTGTTATAGAATACCCCCAACTTTCAAGCATTTTGCTTTTTCCGTGTTTGTAAAAAACTTCAGGATCAAACAAATACGGATCAAATTTTGAATAGTGACAATCTGCAGATGCGTTATACATAACGTTCACATACGGAATATTCTCCAAAATACAATGGCAATACTCGTGATGCGGCCATTTTGGAGTTTTTTCTTTTGCAAACCAACATTCATGAAGCTTCAGACATTCGGGACAGTGGTTTTCGCTCATGTTTCTGTGAAGCCATTTGTTCCACTGAGGTTCGGGGGGGATTGCGTTTCCTCGTTTTGCGGCATTGACTACCTGTGATAAATAATCCAAATGCTTTCTCCTCTCTTAATATATCACATATTTTAACAAATGTAAACATCTCCAACAAACATATGTTCACACAATTGTTATCACATTTACACCGGATAAGCCAAATGTAAATGTGATATAAACAGACATATAAACTTACTGTAGAGCAATCAGGCACGGCATGTCATATCTTTTTGATATACACGTCTTTTCCCATCTTTTTCGCGCAATCTATCATGGATCTTGTACCCCTGCTTTGTCCGTCCCAAAAGCAAATTACAAAATCGCAGACCTTTGCCATTTGCTGATTTCGGATAGGACCTGCGCTTCTGCCGTATTTCTTCCAATCGGCAGGATAGCGTTCAATTGCCAAGCCGTGTTCCAGCGCATAACGTTCTCCAATCAAATCGGCACCGCTTGCACCTCCCGAAACGATAACGACCGTGTGTTCCTTTACGATGTCGGAAAGATAGCTGTCAATATAAGCTTTTGCTTCTTCATAGTCGTTATAATATCTGCATCCTGCAATTACAACTTTTTTGATCATGATACCCGTACTCCTTCGATATGGGGGTTATATCCCCTTAATAAATAGGATTATAACCCTCATAATAAAGTATGTCAAGGGGGTAATGAGAATGATAGTATTTGATAGATTATGGGTAACGATGAAGGAAAAAGGATTTTCCACTTATAAACTCAGAGAACAGTGCGGAATTGACAGCAAGACTATACGCAGGCTTAAGGCAAATGAAAATATTGAAACAAAAACAATAGATAAGATATGCGCGGCTTTGAATTGCCGTATAGAAGACATTGCTCAGTACGTTGAAAATACGGATTCAGACAAATAATAAATAGCAAGCAGGGATTGTGATTTTGGCAGTCCCTGCTTGTTTGATAGGGGTCCTCAAGCTGTCGTAAGGCGGCTTGGGGTTCTTTTATGGAAGTGGTTGTTTGCGTCAGCTCAGTATTTCGTAATTAAAAGGGCACTCTGTATCCTTCCAGAACTGTTTGTTTTCTTCAAGCATGCCTAAAATGCTATCCACGGTTGGCTTCAATTCGGATGCAACAGTTGAACTTCCTACAACTGTCAAAAAATCAACGTCGCAGTCTCTGTTAATACAGTCCCAAAAAGCATCTAAATTTTCTCCGTAGTAATCCGGAAACTCTAATGTTTTTTTAATTCTTTTGTGTAGCTCATGCCAATATTTACACCCTGTTAAATCTAATACTGCTTTTTTCATATCAAATTCCTTTCTCAGGTTATTTCGTAGAATGTTTGGTAATGGTCATACGAGACGAAGATAAGACCATCATTTGACCAAACTATTCTTTGATTATTGCGTCTGCCCGATTTGTAATTGATATCCGCTTCATACCAAATTCTTCCCGGAGCATCAGGCAAATGGCCATTTTTGTTTTGATAAATATCATCTTTGCCACCAATAATTTTGCCGGGGATAAAATTTGAAGGCCATTTTTTTCGTGCCCAGCCTAATTCAATAGCTTTTGAAAGAGTAACATAATAATCCGGCAGCTTGCCGGTGTGTTTTAACGTCCAATCAGCTCCGTTTAAGCCGTTGATAGTTGCTGTGCCTGCGGCGATAGCTTCCATAAGCTTGATGATACAACGACAGCAAAGATGTATTGGTGGTGAAGGTATAGGCTTTTCAGTCACATGCCAGATTTTTCCATGGTTTTCTTTACAGGGTACGCATCTTTTTGAATCATCTCGGCTTATCCAATGTTTAAAATTTTTGCTTGTTGTAATTTTTGGAGAAAAATTGTCTCCGTATGATGCGTCTACTACTGCTGATATTAAACTCAATTAGTTTCTCCTTTTCATGATATCATATTTGGGGTCAAATGTAAATTCGGGTGGGGGATCTTTAGGTCAAACGAACATTTGTTCGGGTGTTAGTATAGCACAAATTTTCCCCTTTGTCAAGCAAAAAAGGCCCTTTTTTGAAAAAACGCCACAATCTTTTAAGGACTTTGGAGGGGGAGGAGTATCAACGGAGATGATGTTGGTCGGTTGTAAGGGTGACGGGATGTCGAGGGCGCCATCCCCTACGGAGTTTGTAGTTGTCTTTTATCAAGTGTTTGTCGGGCGGACGACCGATGGTCGCCCCTACGAGGCTGGTGTTGGACGTTTGTCAGTGCTTGTTGGGCGGACGACCGATGGTCGCCCCTACGAGGCTGGTGTTGGACGTTTGTCAGTGCTTGTTGGGCGGACGACCGATGGTCGCCCCTACGTGGTGCGTGTTTGTTGTTTTTTCTGGTGGGAGGTTGTGCCGCGAGGCACCTTCGCGCGCGTGCGCGTTATTTTTTCTCCTCTACTATACTTTACTTTACTCTACTCTACTCTACTCTGTTGAGAATTGCGCGCAATTTTGGAAAAAATGTTGCAATTTTCGAAAAATTGTTGACATTTACATAAAATATTAAGTTTCGGACTAAATCTTTTAAGTTCATAAGGGGGCGTTTTTAAATTGAATAAAATGCTAAAAATCAGAGATTTACAAAAAAACTTAGGTTATAATATTGAATTATGTATATATGTGTGTTATCATTATGATATACTTAGGTAAATTATATTTTTATATTCAGGGGTAGGGTGACATTGCTCATTTTTGAGAATTCAAGGGAGCGGTTTTGTGAAAAAAGTGCCTGAGTTATGCTTTTTCGCCGTCGCCTGAATCCCGATTTGGAAAGATTTTTATACTATGAATAAACAAGCGGGAAACCGAAATAACAAAGAGCTCCCTGAGATTGGCGCCCTGCAAAGGGAGCTTAAAAGGGAGCAGTATAAAAGGCGGTTTCGGAAGCTGCTTCGCAGTACCGTAAACGCGCTGATAGTTGTTGCCGCAATAGCGGCTCTGGTTGCGACACTTATTTTTCCCGTGCTTCAGATCGCGGGAACGAGCATGGAGCCAAGCCTTATGGACGGCGACCTTGTGCTCCTTGTCAAGACGGATAAGCTTGAAAAGGGAGACCTTTGCGCATTTTATTATTCCAATAAAATTCTGATAAAACGTATTATTGCCGCCCCCGGCGACTATCTGTGGATAGAAGCCGACGGCACGGTTTATCTTAACGGCGAGGTTCTTTCAGAGCCTTACGTCAGCGAAAAAGCACTGGGAGAGTGCGACGTGGAGTTTCCTTATCAGGTGCCCGAAAACGCATATTTTATGATGGGAGACCATAGAGAAACGTCCATTGACAGCCGAAGCAGTATGATCGGCTGTATTGCTGAGGATCAGATCGTCGGAAAAATTCTCTGTCGTTTCTGGCCGCTGTCAGACTTCAAATGGATGTCATAATTACGACTTTATTTTTCAGGCTATAATATTTTAAGACTTAAAATTCTAAGATTTTACAAACTTTAAAGAAAGGGGGACTGCTCGGTGCATGACAATTTAAGTTCATATCTCGAAAAAGCAAGACAGAAAAACATGATGCGTCAAAGCTTCGGAAGCATCGCGGCGTGTCTTTCCCTTCTTGTTATTCTGTGCGTCTTCTGGCATCTGAAGATGACGGGCATCACCATGGCGGGAGAAGCCTTCTGCGGAAACGCCGAGCATGTCCACTCAGAGGAGTGCGTTCAGAAAGATCTCATCTGCGAAATTCCGGAGAGCGAAGAACATGCTCACTCGGAGGAATGCTACAGTGAGGCTCGGATATGTGAGCTTGAAGAGCACGTACATATTGAGAGCTGTTACAGCGATATAACGGCAGACGTTGAAACTTCGGACGATTGGGAAATGAGCTTCGCTGCCCTTGAGCGGGGAAGCACCACCGCCGAGAACATAGTCATTCTGGCAAGAAGTCAGCTCGGCGTTACTGAAAGTGAGCTTAACTTCGAGGTCGGTGCCGACGGAGTACGGCGGGGTATCACAAGATACGGTCAGTGGTACGGCAACCCTTATGGCGACTGGTCGGCAATGTTCACTTCCTTCTGCCTCTACTATGCGGGAGCCGAGGACGTTCCCTCAAATGCAGGTCCCGAGACCATGCGACTGGCATGGGAGACCGAAGGGCTCTATAAGCCTGCGGCGGAATATGGGCCCATGGTGGGAAATATCGTTTTCCTGAATAATGCTCCCCCGGGCGAGGAAGCGGCAGACGAAGCTTTCCTTCAGTACACGGAAGGAAAAACCGTTGCAACTTCTGTTGCCGTAATCGCCGAAGTCGGTGAGAACGGGATCACCGTTATTGAAGGTGACGTAGACGGCGCAGTTTCCGAGGTAATATACAGCCTTGACGGGGAAGAGATAATCGGTTACGGTCTTGTTCCCGAGGTCTCGGAATTTGTGCCTCTTGTTGAAGCTCCCGTGAACGGAGACGTGATCGCAGCAACTGCAAGATACGAAACGTCGATGCTGACTTCGTCAAGCAGATTCGTTCTTTATACCGTTCAGAACGGCGTGGCTTATGCCATTGACGGAACGGGAGGGGCGGTTCCCGTTTACGTGGATGAAAACGGTAAGATCAGAAGTGATGCGGAAGATCCTGAGATGCTACTCTGGACCTTCTCAAGATACAATAACAATTCAAGCGCCATTCAGAACGTGGGCAGCGGACGTTATCTGCATCCCTATTATAACGGCGCAAACGACAACGGGATCACCACTCCCGGAAGATGGGGAACGACGGTGAACGCCTCGGGCGACGGCGTGAAGCTCGTTCATTCCGCCTACGTCGGATTTGACAGTAACACAGGTCAGTTCTACATGACAAGAACGCAGGGACAGAACGTGACCTTCAACATAGGCGTTTCAAGTCCCTGTACGGTGTGGTTTGACGGTACAAACGGCGGAATTATGAGCCTCGGCGGCTCGGACGATACCGCATACACCGTCTACACCGACAGTACCATGACCCTTCCTGCAGCGTGGAAGAGCCCCGTTAAGTACAATTACGTGCTGAAGGGCTGGTACGATATAACAAATCACAAATACTATGCTCCCGGCGACAAGGTGACCGTGAGCGGCAACACCGTGTTCTATGCTGACTGGAAGGCGGCAACTTACGATATAGGCGAGTTCAACTCCCACGTTACCGACACGGTCAGCACCAACAGCTTCGTTACCACAAGGCTCTTCGACTACGGAGCTCTTATGAACGTTCTGTCGGAAAGGGTAGAGGTCACGGTGAATGCAGACAGCCATTCGGAAGAGTGGTATCTGCTTACCTCGGGCAACAATCCCTATAACGGGGAGCCCACCTTTGGTTTCATCATGCGTGACTGGGACCGAGGGAACGAGGATATTTCTTATCCGAACAACCATGACGACGTAAACAACCCCACAGATGCGGGAACGGTCTATCAGGGACTTTATACCGACGAGATACGGGATGCTTTATTTGACCCCGACATTGTTCTTCCGGGTAAGGAGTACATAGGAACGGCAGACCATCTGTTCCAGCTCTGCGAGGACCCCTCTCACGAGCATTTCGGGTATTACTACTACAATTCCGAGCGAAATGCGGCAGCCTACAATCAGAGCGACGGACGTTTCTACATTTACGATTATCTTGAATGTACAAGAGATTCCTACAACAGTGGTGACGAAGGAAAGTATTCCGACTTCTTACCTCTCAACTCATCCTATGAAAATACAAACGGGAAAAATCCCGTTATCTATTCCTACCAGGGAATAGAAGGCGAGTACGTGGGTACCGCTCACTACATGTACGACAGCCGATATAACGACAATGACAATTCCACAAACAACGTGGGAACCAACTTCTGGTTCGGTATGAGCATTGATATATCCTTCTATCTGCCAAACGCACCCGGCGCGACCGTAGCAGACGGCGGATACGGAAACAAGGACGTTTACGGCGAGGATATGCATTTCCGCTTTACGGGAGACGACGACGTATGGATCTTCGTTGACGATAAATTAGTGCTTGACCTCGGCGGTCTCCACGGACGTGAAACGGGAGATATCAACTTCGCCACAGGTGAGGTAACAATAAACGGAGTTGTAGATCAGGCACTGTCAAGAACGCTGAAGAGCGTGACGGCAGGGGAGCACACCCTTACGATGTACTATCTTGAACGAGGAAGCTCCATGTCAAACTGCGCCATCTACTTCAACCTTGCGCCGAGATTTTATTTCAGCATCCAGAAGGAAGACGTTCTCACAAAGGACGTGCTGAACGGCGCAGAGTTCTCCGTTTATACGGATGCGGAGTGTACGGTTCCCGCGCAGCTCTGGCGAAACAAAGAAGCCCACGATAATAAAGAATCCCCCACCAATACCTTCACCGTTGTAGACGGAATTGCAGAGATGTGGGGCATGGGCGCAGGTAACGTTTACTACATAAAGGAAACGGGACCGCCCGACGATCCGAATTACGGCCTGCCAAACGGCATTATCAGCCTCACCTTTGACAAGATGGGAACGGCAAGCTACAACGTTGATATGATCGAGGACGAAAGCGGCGTCTCACCCGGCTTTATCGTCCATGGCTTCCGAATAGATACCGAGACCCAGATGGCGTACATCGTTGCGACAAACGCGCCGAAGTGGGTAAAGGAAACCACCACGGTGGACGTATTCAAGCATTGGAACGACTCCCTTGACCACTCGGACGATGCTATCATAGTTTATCTGACAGTCACCTCCCCCGACGGCACGGTGACAAGACTTCAGGAAATGGTCATCGGTGCGGAAAACGGCTGGAAGGGCAGGTTTGAAAATCTGCCGAAGTATGCCGAGGACGGAAAAACTCCCATTGAGTACGGAGTTGAAGAGACCTACGTTTCGGGATATTACAGCAAGGTCGAAAAGGTTGAAGACGGGGTTTCAATTACCGAAAAGAAATGGACCGCCGCCGACACCTTTGTTAACGGTAACACATATCTTATCAAGAATTCCTCGGGACTTGCCCTTTCAACGCAGCGGAGCGCCGAGGACACGGGCTATATGTGGGTCTCCGAAAATGAGGCGAAGAATTCCGCCCTTGCAAGGTGGAAGGCTTCAGTCAAAGGAAGCACGGTAAGGTTTACCAACGAGGCAGGACAAACTATTACCTTCTACTACGGAAACGGCAGACCGACTGACTTCTATGCATTCAATCAGCATGTAGAGGACAACAACCGAAAACAGTATTTCAGCTATGAAAAGACAAACGGAGGCATCAGACTCAAATACAACAATTATTACCTCGGCTCGTCTCTTAACAGTTCAAGTAAATTTACTACCTCAACTTCGAGCTCGGGGGCACTTATAATAACTCCCTTTACGGAACAGACCTTTACAACGCAGGTCAACGTTCAGGACAACGGCTTCCTCATCACCAACACTCCTCTTGAAAGAGAAACCTCCCTCTCCGTCACAAAGGACTGGGTAATTCCTCCCGATATGGATGCGAGTGTTTATGAGAAGGAGCAGGTAACCGTTAAGCTCTATGCAAACGGAGCTGATACGGGAAGAACCGTAACGCTGACGCTCAAGAACGGCTGGGCAGACACCTTCAGGGGGCTCCCCTATGAGGATGCGAACGGAGACCCCATTTCCTACACCGTAAAGGAAGCAAAGGTCATGGATAAATGGATGGCAAGTTACAGCGACGTGACCGCAACGGGAACGTCACCTCCCATTTATTCGGTAACCGTTACAAATACATACCGCATCGGAGGCCCGATGTTACCTTCAACGGGCTCGGCGGCAAGAATTATTTACATGATAAGCGGCGCAGGCATAATGCTTTGCACTCTTATATATGCATCGCGGTTCAAACGAAGGAGGAAAGGAGGCTCTCAAAGTCCTTAGTTTCCGATTGACATGAATCCAAGTGCAAAAACAAAAATAAATAAAAAATAAAAATAAAAATTTTAAAGAAAGAGGATCTAAAAATGAAAAGAATCATCTCTATCGCTCTGGCAATGCTTCTCGCACTGTCTCTCACACTCACAGTTTTCGCAGCAGACGAAACAGGCTCCATCACAATCAACGGTGTTTCCGAAGACACCACCTACTCCATCTATCAGCTTCTCGACCTCGAAAGCTATGACAAGACATCCGGCGCATATTCCTACAAGGTAAACTCCGCATGGACAGCATACTTTGCAACCGATGAAGCAAAGGCTTACATCACAATTGACGAAGCAGGCTACGTTACGTGGGTTGCAGGCGAAGATGATGCAACCGTTGCTGCATTCGCTCAGAAGGCTCTCGCTTATGCGAAGGCAAACGGCATCGACCCCGTTCAGACATCCGATAACGAAGGCGAAATGGTAATTACAGAAAACTCCGGTAAGTTCTCTGATCTCCCCCTCGGCTGGTACCTTGTTGACTCCACAGCAGGTGCTCTCTGCGGTCTCACAACAACTGACCCCAACGCTTCCATCAACGCCAAGAACCACACTCCCACTCTTGACAAGCAGGTTCAGGAAGACCTTACAGGCATGTGGGGCGACACCAATACTGCTGACATCGGTCAGATCGTAAACTTCATGACAATTATCCACGTTGCGGCAGGTGTTGAAAACTACGTTCTCCATGACGTTATGTCCGATAACTTCAACTTTGTTCATGACCTTGACGAAGGACGCGGTGTAACTGAGATCAAGCTCGTTAACAGTCAGGGCGCAGAATCCACACTTTCTATCGGAACAGACTACACGGTTAAGCTTGACGGCTTTGAAGACGACTGCACATTCGAGGTTGTATTCTCCGAAGAATTCGTAAAGACACTTAAGGCAAACGACCGTCTCCTCGTTTACTACAATGCAATGCTCAACCGTCACGCTGAATACGGCACAAACAACGGCAACCCCAACGAAGCATTCCTTGAATACGGTGAAGAACACTACACAACACACGACAAGACAAATACATACACATTCTCCGTTGACATCATCAAGACAGACTCCACAAATAAGCTTATCGACGGTGCTGAATTCAGAATCTACGACGCAGCAGTCGGCGGCAACGAGATCCATGTAGTTCCCCTCATGGAAGCAGATGACGAAACTCCTATCCTCGATGCTGACGGCAACCAGATGTACCGCCGCGCAAGAGCTGATGAAGAAGGTGTTGCTATCAAGGTCGTTGACGGTAAGGTTACCGTTATCGGTTTCGACAACGGTGTTTACTATCTTGAAGAAACAGTAGCTCCCGCAGGTTACAACAAGCTCACAGCACGTAAGGAATTCACCATCGCTGACGCAAACCTTGATTCCGTATTCAACGACGGTATCTACTCCACAGGCTCCGGTGTTCACGTTGTGAACAAGACAGGCTCCATGCTTCCCGAAACAGGTGCAGGCGGAACTGTTATCTTTGTAGTTGTGGGCGTAGTTCTCGCTCTCGGTACAGGCGTTGTTCTCGTAACCAAGAAGAGAATGTCCATGATCGTTGACTGATAGTCAGATAATTGATTTGTAATTAAAGGTCAAATGGGGGGCGGCATCGCCGCCCCCCAAAAAAATATAACAGAAAGGAAAGGTTTATGAAAAGTAAAAAGGTTACCGTGATTCTGCTTATAGTATTTTTCATAGGTCTCTCCGTTTTGTTGTATCCTACGATAAGCAGCTATTGGAACTCCAAAACCCAGAGTGAGGCCATAGTTGACTATGAAAAAATGCTCGAAACCTATAAGCCCGAGGATTTCACCGCCGTATTTGAAGCGGCAGATGAGTACAATAAAAAGCTGGCAAGCCTTGATTTTCAGTATCACGATTACGAGCTTTTAAAGGAAGAATACTATAAGACCCTTGACCTCAGCGGAACGGGAATGATGGGATATCTTACCATACCGAAGATAAGTCAGGAGCTTCCCGTTTATCACGGCACGTCAAACGACGTTCTCAGCGTTGCCGCAGGTCATTTTGAAGGGAGCAGTCTTCCCGTGGGGGGAGAGAGCACCCATTCTGTGGTCTCAGCTCACAGAGGGCTTCCCACTGCAGTTCTTTTTACTCACCTTGACCGAATGGAGATAGGGGACACCTTCTATTTTACTATCCTTGACCGAACCATCACCTACGAGGTCGATCAGATACGTATAGTTGAGCCCGACGACACGGAGCTTATTCAGATCGAAAGAGGGAAGGACTATTGTACCCTTCTCACCTGCACTCCTTACGGCATCAACACTCAGCGCCTTCTTGTGAGAGGCCATCAGGTGGATGCAACGCAGAAGAGAACTCTCTACGTTGCAAACGAGGGCTACCGCATCGATACCCTCGTTGTAATGCCCTTCGTTGCGCTTCCCATTGTGACAGTCCTTCTCGTATATATTATGTTCAAGCCCATTAAGAAGGAAAGCCTTGATGAATAATAATTATTTGTTTGGAAAAGGAGAAAACTATGACCTACGAGCAGTATATGATAAACCTCTCGCCTCCTGCGGGAAGAGCAGACGTTATACTCGATACAGATGCTTATAACGAAATAGACGATCAGTTTGCAATCGGCTTTATGCTGAAAAATTCCGAGAAGTTCAACGTAAAGGGAATCTGCGCCGCTCCCTTCAGAAACGAGCGTTCCGTCTCCCCCGAGGACGGCATGGAGAAGAGCTACGACGAGATACTGAAGCTTCTTGATCTTATGGGTATGGAGGATATGAAGAAGAACGTATACAAGGGCTCCCGTGCTTTTATGACCGATGAAAATACGCCCGTTGAGTCCGAGGCGGCTGACTTTATGGCTTCTCTTGCAAACGAATATTCTCCCGAGCACCCTCTTTATATAGTGGCGATTGCAGCAATAACCAACGTTGCTTCAGCAATACTGAAAAATCCTGCCATGAAGGAAAACTGCGTTGTTGTGTGGCTTGGCGGCCACGCAAAGCACGAGCCGAACGCCGCGAGAGAATTCAATATGTTTCAGGATATTGCAGGGGCGAGAGTTCTTTTCGGAAGCGGAATGCCCATGGCACAGCTCCCCTGTAACGGTGTGGTTGACGCCTTTGCAACGACGGGTCCCGAGCTTACTTATTGGCTCAAGGGCAAAAACAAGCTTTGCGATTACCTTCTTGAAAACACGGTAAGGGAAGCTGAATCCTATGCGGCGGGCAAGCCCTGGTCTCGCCCTATCTGGGACGTGACTGCCGTTGCATGGCTTATGAACAAGCACTGGGACTATATGAGAGAAATGGTCATTCCCGCGCCTATCCCTCAGTACGACGGTCACTATTCCTTCGATGAATACAGACCTCAGATAAAGTACGTCTGCCGTATAAACCGCGACAGACTCTTTGAAGAGCTGTTCAGAGTTCTCAGTTTATGACAATATGAAAAGGCACCCGAAATCGAGTGCCTTTTTTGACGTTTGTTCGGGACACCGTCCCCTACAGGATGTTCTATAATAAAACGTTATCTAAGGTGTAGGGGAGGGCCTTGGTCCTCCCGCACTAAATATCTTTATACGCAAGGGAAATAACCGCCGTATTTTTCAAAAACGGAATGGATATAGGCGATGTCCTCATCGGAAATATTAAAATATTTTAGACTGCCCGTCTCCATAACGGTACCGCAGGTGTCAAGGGCTATTGCGTAAGTGCGGCTTCCTATCTTTATTGCAACGTTTTCGTCAAAGCTGCAGGAGGGAACTCCTCTGACTCTGTTTGTAAGAGAGTTTCCGTCAAGTATTTCGATCATTCTTGCGGCTTCTTCATCGGTGAGCTTTTCGGAAATATTCTTTTCTCCCACGGCAAATATCAAAGTAACCTCGGAGCCTTCTTTAATACTTGAAGTATTGCAGGAATAAAGTGCGAAGAGCATTAAGAAAGCTAATACGATACAAAGGAGTCTTTTCATTTTGATATACCTCGTTTTGTTGTTGAAAAAATTTTGTTCAGGGTTTGCGATATGTTTGCCGAGGCAAACGCGATATAACCTCATTTCATTCGGTTGCGATATATCTCGCTTTGCTCGATGCGATATGATATAAATCCCGTTTCGTGTCCCGAAGGGACATATCGCGCCCCGGGGGCATATCGCGTTAAGCGTACATATCGCAAATCCCACAAGGGATTTATATCGCGGCGTGACATGTCACGCCATTACTCATGTGAATAAAGCTTTGCAAGACCGCCCTCGGAGGTTTCTCTGTAAAGGTGAGAGAGGTCTTTGCCGGTCTGATACATGGTCTCTATCACCACGTCGAAGGAGACCTTACGGCTTCCGTAAAGGAAGTTTGCAAGTGATAGGGCATTTATTGCGCGCATTGCGGCAACGGCGTTTCTCTCGATGCAGGGTATCTGAACGAGACCGCAAACGGGATCGCAGGTGAGACCGAGATGGTGCTCCATGGCAACCTCTGCTGCGTATTCTATCTGGTCAATTCCCATTTCAAAAAGCTCGCAGAGAGCGGCGGAAGCCATACTGCAGGCAGTTCCTATCTCCGCCTGACATCCGCATTCCGCTCCGCTGACGGAGGCGTTTGTGCTGACGATGTTGCCGATAAGTCCTGCCACCGCAAGGGCGCGGATAACGTCGTCGTCGGGAAATCCCTTCTTGTCCTGCATGTATTTAAGCACCGCGGGAACTACGCCGCAGGAGCCGCAGGTGGGAGCTGTAACTATAATTCCGCAGTCTGCATTCTGTTCGCTGACGGCGAATGCGTAGGCGCAGACAAGGCGGTTTTCCTTTGTCTGGGGGCTCTCGTCAATATGCTTCTGATTGTAAAGAAACTGCGCCTTTCTCTCAACGGAGAGGCCTCCCGGGAGAAGTCCTCTCTTGCTCAGTCCTTCACGGATAGAGTTCTGCATGGTCTTCCATACGTTGAAGAGGAACACCTTTATATCTTCGCCTTCGCGTTCAAAAACGTAGTCGGAAAGGCGGATATTCTGCTCCTTGCAAAGCTCGGCGATTTCAGCAAAGCTCTTTTCTTTGTACACCTCTTTTGGCTTCAGGCTCTCGCTATCCTCGGTGCGTATCTCGCCGCCGCCGATGCTGAAAAATCTCTGCCGTCCGCACTCGGCACCGTCTTTATATGCGATAAAGTCGATGGTGTTGGGGTGGCTTTCGAGCTTTGTCTCTGTGTCGAAAACTATCTCCGCCTTAACGTCCGCAAGAGTTTCAAGAACTGCTCTGTCGGTTCCGTGACCCTTTCCCGTTTTGGCAAGGGAGCCGTAGAGTATGACCTTTACAAAGTCAGCCTCGGGATGGTCCGAGATAAATTCCACCGCCGCAAAGGAGGGACCCATGGTGTGGGAGCTTGAAGGACCGTAGCCCATTTTAAAAATACTTCTTATTGATTTCATGCAAATTCCTTTAGCATTTATTTTTGTTGCTTCACTATTTATATTGTACCATAAATGATCAAGTATTGCAACCGATAAAAATACCGTTTGTAATTGCGTTTGGTAATGTTAAATTAATTTGTAGGGACAGGCGTCCCCGACTGTCCGGTTTCATTGACAAGGAGGCCTAAAGCTGTCGTAAGACGGCTTGGGGGTATCTTTGTAAATGTTATTTTTGATTAGGACAGTCGAGGACGCCTGTCCCTACGGATAAAGGATAGAATCTTAATAAAGAGATTTTGAACTTCACGATGTTCGGATACAAAAATACCCTTCGGCAAATTCCGAAGGGTATCGTTCTATTCATTTAACATTTTTTCAAGAAACGCCATTTTTTCCCTTGAAGGAGTGGGCATATCACCGAAGGGGAAGGGGATCTCCATCTGGTCATATTTGGTCTGACATATCTTTTTGAAGGGAAGAAGCTCCACCTTGTCAACGCAGGGGTGGGTATCCCTTATCTTCTTCAGCGCCATGATATTTTCCTCGGTGTCGTTGACCGTGGGAATTATGACCTGACGCAGAGTTGTGGGTATCTTCTTTTCATTAAGATAGGAAAGGAATTCAAGAACGCCCGAAAGGGAACAGCCTACGTTTTCCTCGTAGTCCTTTTCGTTTGTATATTTGATATCAAGCAGAACTCTGTCCGTAAGGGAGAGGAGCTCTTTGACCTTTCCGTCAAGAAGAATTCCCGAGGTGTCAAGGCAGGTGTTTATTCCTTCAAGACAGCATAGACGGAATATTTCTTCGGCAAACTCCGCCTGAAGGAGAGGCTCGCCGCCTGAGAGGGTGATGCCCCCCTTGTCCTTGAAATATTCCCTGTAACGGGAAGCCTTCTTTACGATGTCCTCGGCAGAATACTTGGTGCCGCCTTCAAAATCCCAGGTGTCGGGATTGTGACAGCATTTGCATCTGAGGGGACAGCCCTGAAAGAACACCACGAAGCGGACTCCGGGGCCGTCAACGGTGCCGAGGCTCTGTATGGAGTGAACTCTGCCTTTTATCATACGCTCTCGTGGAAGGTACGGGAGATGACCTCTCTCTGCTGTTCACGGGAGAGCTTGTTGAAGTTAACTGCGTAGCCCGAAACGCGGATGGTGAGGTTGGGATATGCTTCGGGATTTTCGTAGGCCTTGATAAGTGTTTCACGGTCAAGAACGTTTACGTTTATATGGTGCGCCTTCTTTGCAAAATAGCCGTCAAGAATTGCGGTGAGGTTGGAAATTCTTTCATCCTCGGATTTGCCGAGAGCATCGGGGGTTATGGAGAAGGTGTTGGAGATACCGTCGCGGCAGTCCTCATAGCGGAGCTTTGCAACGGAGTTGAGGGAGGCAAGAGCGCCGTTTTCCTCTCTGTTGTGCATGGGGTTCGCACCGGGAGCGAAGGGTGCTCCGTCAGCTCTGCCGTCGGGTGTTGCGCCTGTGTTCTTACCGTACATAACGTTTGAGGTGATGGTGAGAACGGAGAGAGTATGGATAGCTCCTCTGTATGCAGGGGTCTTACGAAGCTCGGTGATGACCTTGTGAGTCATGTCGCGTGCGATAAGGTCAACTCTGTCGTCGTCGTTGCCGTAGGTGGGGAAGGTACCCTCTCTTGTGAAGTCAACGATGTAACCCATGGCATCCTTAACGGGAGAAACCTTTGCATACTTTATCGCGCTGAGTGAGTCGGCAACAACGGAAAGACCTGCGATGCCGAAAGCCATAAGACGCTCAACGTCTGTGTCGTGGAGTGCCATCTGTGTCTTTTCGTAAGCGTACTTATCGTGCATGTAGTGGATGAGGTTCATGGTGTTTACGTAGAGCTTTGAGAGCCATTCTATATAAATATTGTATCTTTCCATGACCGCATCAAAGTCAAGCTTGTCAGCATCCATAACGGGCATCTGAGGGCCGATATGGATACCGGTCGTCGTATCAAAGCCGCCGTTGAGGGCGATAAGAAGAAGCTTTGCCAGGTTGCATCTCGCGCCGAAGAACTGCATCTGCTTGCCTATCTCCATAGCGGAAACACAGCATGCGATAGCGTAGTCGTCGCCGTGGAGGGGACGCATAAGGTCATCGTTTTCGTACTGAATGGAGTCAGTGTCGGAGGATACCTTTGCGCAGAAGCGCTTAAATGCTTCGGGAAGTTCTGTTGACCAGAGGATAGTGAGGTTAGGCTCGGGGGAAGGGCCGAGGGTGTAGAGCGTGTTCAGCATACGGAAGCAGTTCTTTGAAACAAGAGTTCTGCCGTCCTTTCCCATACCGCCCACAGCTTCGGTTATCCACATGGGGTCGCCGCCGAAGAGCTCGTTATATTCGGGTGTGCGAAGGTGTCTTGCAATACGGAGCTTGATAACGAAATCGTCCATGAGCTCCTGTGCGCCCTCTTCCGTGAGGATGCCTCTTTCAATATCTCTTTCGATATAAATGTCAAAGAAGGTGCTTACTCTGCCGAGAGACATGGCAGCGCCGTTCTGTTCCTTGATGGCTCCGAGGTAAGCGAAATAAGTCCACTGGATAGCTTCCTTTGCGT
This sequence comes from Oscillospiraceae bacterium, assembly GCA_015063695.1. GTDB lineage: Bacteria > Bacillota > Clostridia > Oscillospirales > CAG-272 > RUG14199. The sequence goes on along the minus strand of SVTQ01000007.1, from coordinate 11,253 downwards.
CTTTGGCGGGGGCGCTGATGTCACAGCCGTACATAGCCGCCATTTCCTTGAGATAACCGAGGAAGGTTATCTGCTGGAAAAGCTCTTCGGAGAGACGTGCGCTTTCAACGGTGTAGTTTTCCGCCGCGAGAGCCTTCTTGTCCTTTTTCTTTTCTTCGATAAGCTTATCAACGCCGTAGAGAGCAACGCGGCGGTAGTCGCCTATAATTCTTCCTCTGCCGTAAGCATCGGGAAGACCTGTGATAACGTGGCATTTTCTTGCGGCTCTCATTTCATCGGTGTAAACACGGTAAACACCGTCGTTGTGAGTAGTTCTGTAACGGAATTCCATCTCTACCTTGTCGCTGAGACGGTGACCGTATGCGGCACATGCCTGTCGTGCCATTCTGATACCGCCGAAGGGGTTGACACCGCGCTTCAGAGGGCTGTCGGTCTGCATGCCTACGATAAGCTCGTTTTTCTCGTCAATGTATCCGGGAAGGTAGCTTATAAGAGAAGAGACCGTATCTGTATCAACGTCGAGAACACCGTCGCGCTCTCTTTCGAGGCGGAAGAGCTCCTGAACCTTTGCCATAAGCGCTTTTGTACGTTCGGTTGCTCCTGCAAGAAATCTCTCGTCGCCTGTATATTCCTTGTAGTTTGTCTGGATAAAATCGCGGACGTTTATCTCGTCCTGCCAGACGCCTGCTTTAAAGCCTGTCCAATTCTCGTGCATCATGGTATTTCCTCCTTGGATATTGCCGGTAGTTACCTTATGCTAAAAAAACAAAAAGGCAAACCAGCTCTTAAATGAACTGCGTTTGCCCAGACGGTCGGCGTACCTCTTTTACACTCCCCCGCGGTACATTCCGCGAAATCCGTCAGTCATGTAAAAGCTCACTTATATTATATCCTAACCGTGCATTTTTGTCAACTTTATTATTCTCGTTACAATTCACAAAAATTAAATACGCTTTGCAGGCTTAATTTGATTATCATAAGGAAGAAAGCTTTTCAAGCAGGGTGTCGTAAACAAATTCAACACTTGCCGTTCTCACTTCCGTTCTTCCTATATTACCGAACTGCATTGTTTTTGTGAAGACCTCTCCGTCAATACAGAAGCCGAAGCATACCATGCCGACGGGCTTCCTGTCGGTGCCGCCGCCGGGGCCTGCGATGCCCGAAATGCCGATGCCGACCTCGGAGGCGGTCTCCTTGGCAACGCCCTTTGCCATCTCTCCCGCAACTTCTTCGCTGACCACTCCGTGAAGCTTGATGGTTTCGGGAGAAACGTCCACGTATTTGATCTTCGCCTCGTTTGCGTAGGTCACAAAGGAGGCATTTAAAACTGCGGACGAGCCCGCAACGTCAACGATACCTGCCGCCGCAAGTCCCCCTGTGCAGGATTCCGCAAAGGAAATGTGCCATCCCTTTTCAGACAGTATTGAAACAAGTTTTTCCGCTTTTGTCATTTTGAACCTCGCAAATGGTTTTTCTTAATTTTATCATGTTCTTATCTTTATGTAAATAGTAAAAACTAATATTGCCAAATATAATTTAAAGTGGTAAAATACAGATGATAAGATATTTTAAGGGGGTGCGGTAATGGAATTTTTTGCGGTAAACGGCATAAGGCCGAAAAGGCTCAGCGAAGAAACAAGGCTTTTTGCCTATGAGTCCCTTTGCCATAAATACGGAAAGATGACGGACGAGGCTCCCTACGTTGCCCTTGACGGTGCAGTGGGCTATGAAAAAATGACCCATCTTGGAAAATATGACACCGCCATAAGATATATCGCAGAGAGGTCTCCCATAAGAATATGCGCCGGAGAGCTTGTCAGCGGGGCGGCAACTCTGGGACTATCAATTCACCATAACGTCCCTGCCGCCTACAAGGGAAAATGGTTTTTCGAAGGCTCGATCAGTCACCTTACCGTTGATTTTGAGACGGTTCTTAAAAAGGGCGTAAACTATATAACAGAGAAGGCGGAAAAGTCCCTTGAAAAGTACAGGGGAACCGAAAAAGAGGCTTTTATCGTAAGCTGTCTATCCTGCCTTGAGTCAATGAAGATATGGCACGGAAGATATATTGAAGCGCTTACGGAGCTCGGCGGATATGAAGACAACATAAGAAATCTTGAAAGAGTTCCTTTTGAACCTGCAGAGAGCTTTTATGAGGCGGTACAGAGCCTTTGGTTTACCTTTGCCTTTCTTCGTATTACGGGCAACTGGCCGGGCATCGGAAGAATTGATCATCTTTTAGGAGACTATCTTGAAAGTGACCTTGAAAAGGGAAAAATAACTCTCGACGGCGCAAGAGAGATCCTCGCTCACTTTTTTATAAAAGGATGCGAATGGGTCAAGGGCGGAGACTATATAAGCGGTGACGCTCAGCACTATCAGAATATAGTCCTCGGCGGTATAGACGAGGATGGAAGAGAAGTGACAAACGCAGTCACCTACCTTGTTCTTGATATTATCGAAGAAACGGGGATAAGCGATTTTCCCGTGACAGTTCGAATAAATAAGAATACTGAAGAAAAGCTTCTTAAAAGAGTTTCCGAGGTCATAAGCTACGGCGGCGGAGTTGTGGCGGTCTATAACGAGGAGACGGTCATAAAGTCTCTCGTTTCCTATGGTTACGATGAGCGTGAAGCCCGCCGTTTTGCCAACGACGGATGCTGGGAGATCCAGATCCCCGGTTCAACCTATTTTTCCTATATGCCCTTTGACAGTCTTCAGATACTTCAGAAAAATACTCTTGACTGCTATTCGGGAAAGGTTGTCTATGAAAGCTTTGAAGAGCTTTACGGTGCTTTCGTCTCTGACCTTCGTGAGCACGTTGAAGGCCTTGGAAAATGGAGAAGAAGCTTCTTTGAAGAAACAGATAAACGGATATGGAAAAAGACCTTCCCATGTACGGTGGTTTCCCTCTTTGAGAGGGGATGTATTGAAAAGGGACTTTCCTATCTTGAGGGCGGCCCTCTTTACAATATAACCTCTCCCCATATAGGAGGTCTTCCCGACACGGCAAACAGCCTTTATGCCGTAAAAAAGCTTGTTTTTGAGGATAAAAAGGTGAGCTTTGAAGATCTTATGGATGCCCTTCGGAATAACTGGGAAGGTCAAGAAGATTTGAGGCGCTTTGCCATGACGAAGTATTCTTACTTTGGCAACGACAATGACGAGGTCGACTTGATTGCCGCGCGGATTGTTTCCGATTTCGCGGATATCTGCGACAGTCTAAGCGGCAGCTGCGGCTACAGCTTCCCTGCAGGAATAAGCACCTTCGGCCGTCAGCTTGAATGGTCTCCCTCAAGGCTTTCAACGCCAAGCGGCAGAAAGGCGGGAGAAATTCTTTCGGGTAACTTTTCGCCCACGCCCGGCACGGATTTTGAAGGCCCCACCTCGATCATATCCTCTTACTGTAAGGCAGACTTTACCAGAACGGTTTCGGGAGCGGCACTTGACGTTATGCTTGACGTTTCGGCGGTCAAGGGCGAAGAAGGAGTTTTTGCCGTTTCATCTCTCATTAAGGGATTTGTCCGTCGCGGCGGTCATTTTCTTCAGCTTGACGTGGCAGACACGGAGCTTCTCCGTAAAGCACAGTCGGAGCCCGAAAATTATCAAAGTCTCTCCGTTCGCGTTTCGGGCTGGAATGCCCGTTTCGTCACCCTCGATAAGGAGTGGCAGGATATGATAATTGCACAGAGGGAGAAAACAACAACTTAACTTGTAGGGGCGAGCAGTGCTCGTCCGCCATGTCTGAAATAACCCCTCAGGTCTTTAGCCTGAGGGGTTCTCTTATATCATAAACGCGATCTCATCAAACAAAGAGTAAAGGTTGTCCTCGGAATACTCTATCTCTGAAGAGTAAAGTCTTGCTATTTCACATATATCTTCAAAACTTAATTTTCCCTGTTTGGTATAGCAAACTGCGCCGATGGTGTAAATAGTTTCGCAGGAAGCAAAAGCGAACACTGCTCTCACCGCCGCTTCGTGTGTATCGGGAGCGTTTGCGAAATGACGGTATATAAAGTAGACCGCAAGCTGTTCGAACTCATGCTTTCTGTCTTTCATATATCCGTCAAAGCCTTTGAAGTCGGCGTTTTTGGAATTTTCCTTTACAAAGGTCAGAACGTCAGTCCACTTTTCGTCAAGCCTTTCAAGTGAGAGAAGAATATCCGTCCATTCGGAAAGATCAAATTCGGGGGCTTCAATATTTATTAGCTCAAATACGTCCCGAAATCTTTCAAAAACATCTTTGTTTCTGTTCTGAAGAAGCTTTATCGCTTTGTCGCGAAGGATGATTATTTCATCCGCGCACTCTTCTTTTGCCCCTTCAAGCTTCATCGGTTCGTCCCTTCCGAGAATAAGGCGTGATGCCGCTTCACAGCAAAGCCCAAGTCCTGTTTCAACCCGTTCCGGAAGCTCGTTTACAAATCTCGGATGAAGGTCGCATATACTGCAGAGACTTTCATCTCCGAGATTTATGATTATATCGCAAAGCCCCTTTTCATTCAGAAAGGGGCACCTTTCATTTTTACCTAAAATAAAATGAGGCGTTTCCCCTTCCGAAATATTGTCGCGAAGCCTTTTTCCGAACTCACCGCCTGCGTTTTTGTAATACGCGGCGGTCTTTTCGTCAATGTCTATCTCCCAGCCGATACAACAGCTGTGGCGGCACTCGCCCTTGATACATTCAAAATCTTTATAATAATCGGGAAAAACTCTTTCCATGTTATACCCCCGTCAGTTGCCGATGTCTATATTTTATCACGCAAAACAGTCCCCGTCAATACGGGAATAATTTATAAAGATATGCGGATAATAAAGACATTAAAAAGTGAAAAGGACGATGCAAATGGATATAATACGAACAGAAACCGCCTGCGTTTTGTCGTCGGCATCGGTGGTGGGCTCTCAGGAGAAGCTGGGGCCTCTCGGAGAGTGCTTTGACCTCTGCGATACAAAGGACGACACCTTCGGAAAGGATTCCTTTGAAAAATCCGAGGGGGAGATGCAGCGCCTTGCCCTCAAATGCGCCATGGATAAACTGTCTTTCGGTGACTCGGACGTTGATCAGATATTCGCAGGGGATCTTATCAATCAATGTATAAGCTCAGGCTACGGTCTTGCGGACTTTGATATCCCCTTTATGGGCATATACGGCGCATGTTCTACATTTGCCGAAGGCATCCTGCTGTCAAGTGTGTTTTCGTCATTTGCCGAAAAAGTCTGCGCCGCCGTAACGTCTTCTCATAACTGTACGGCGGAACGGCAGTTTCGCTTCCCACTTGAGTACGGAGCGCAAAGGACTCCCACTTCTCAGTGGACGGTGACGGGAGCAGGAGCCCTCATAATATCTCCCGATGCCGAAAAGAGCATGGGAATAAGAGTGGCAGAGTGTCTCCCCGGGAAGGTGTTTGATGCAGGAATAACGGACGTTAATAACATGGGTGCCGCCATGGCACCTGCCGCCGCAGACACTATTATTCGGTATTTCGAAGAGAGCGGACGGGATCCCGAAAGCTTTGACTATATCGTGACGGGAGACCTGGGCTTTGAAGGCTCGTCCATTCTTCTTGAGCTTATGAATGAGAAGGGTATTGATATTTCTTCAAGGCATACGGACTGCGGCATGGAGATATATGACAGAAAAGCGCAGGATATGCACGCAGGCGGCTCGGGCTGCGGCTGCAGTGCGGTGGTCGTGGCTTCCTATTTCCTTCCGCGAATGAAGAAGGGGGAGATAAACGATATGCTCTTTGTGGGCACGGGGGCAATGATGAACTCAATGAGCCTTCAGCAGGGTCTTTCAATTCCCGCAATCGGGCATCTTGTGAGATTTGAAAAGGTGAGGTGACGTTATGATATACCTTTGGTCGTTTCTTATCGGCGGCGCGTTCTGTGTTGTCGCCCAGATACTCATAGATAAAACCAAGCTTACCCCTGCAAGAATTCTTGTGGGGTACGTTGTGGTGGGAGTTATCCTCGGTGCTGTCGGTCTTTATAAGCCCCTTGTGGACTTTGCAGGGGCGGGAGCGAAGACACCCCTTACGGGCTTTGGCTATATTATTTCCGAGGGAGTAAAAAAAGCCATAGACGAAAAAGGGGCACTCGGAATACTGACAGGTCCCCTCACCGCCGCCTCGGGAGGTATTACCGCCGCCCTCGTCTTCGGCCTCCTTGCAGCCGTTATATTTAAAGATAAGAAGAAAAAGTAATGCGGGGCTTCCCACCCCGCGCCCCGCAAGTTTCCCCATGAACCCCAAACATTCCTTTGGAATATTTGAGAACCTCGGGAGAAAAAACTTGACAAAAACTTTTATACTGCGAGCTATTCATAATGAATCGCTCCCAAAGCTTTAACAGTGAGATAACACGATTTTTGAGAATTTGAAAAAACTGAGAGCCCGATTCATTTCGAATCGGGCTCTTTTATGAAAGTTTTGATCGAACTTTTTCAAAAGTTCGCAGGGGGTGTGGGGGAGGATTCCCCCGCATATTACTGCATAGCCTTCTTGCGCTTTGCTTCTTCCTTAAGACGAAGCTCGGTGCTGAGAATTCTCTTGCGGAGTCTGAGGTGGTGGGGAGTTACTTCCATAAGCTCGTCGTCTGCGATAAATTCGATTGCCTGTTCAAGGCTGAATATCTTGTGAGGAACGAGACGGAGGGCTTCATCTGCACCCGAGGAACGGATAGAGGTAAGGTGCTTCTTCTTACATACGTTAAGAGCGATATCGCCGACCTTGGGGTTTTCACCGACGATCATGCCCTCGTAGACCTCTGTCTGAACTCCTATAAAGAGCTGACCTCTGTCCTGGGAGTTGAAGAGACCGTAGGAGGTGGACTCGCCTGCTTCGGAAGCAACGAGAGAGCCTGTATAACGGAGAGTTATCTCACCCTTGAAGGGCTGATAACCGTCGAAGATGGAGTTGAGGATACCTTCGCCGCGTGTGTCTGTGAGAAATTCACTTCTGTAACCGAAGAGACAGCGTGCGGGAATTGAGTATTCGATCTTCATTCTTGAGCCGACGGGGGACATTTCAAGAAGATCGCCCTTTCTTGCGGAGAGCTTTTGGATAACAGTACCTGAGTATTCCTCGGGAACGTCGATTGATACCTTTTCCATAGGCTCGCACTTAACTCCGTCGATCTCCTTGTAGAGAACTCGGGGAGTGGAGCAGCAGAGCTCGTAGCCTTCACGGCGCATAGTTTCAATAAGGATGGAAAGGTGCATTTCGCCTCTGCCTGCAACCTTGAAGCTGTCGGTCGTGTCACCGTCTGTAACGCGGAGGGAAACGTCCTTAAGAGTTTCCTTGTAAAGGCGTTCTCTTATCTGGCGGGAGGTAACGAACTTACCGTCGCGGCCTGCAAGGGGAGAGTCGTTAACGGCGAAGGTCATTTCCATTGTGGGCTCGCTTACCTTGACGAATTCAAGAGCCTCGGGTCTGTCAGTTGCGGTGATGGTGTCACCGATGGTGATGTCCGCCGCTCCCGAGAAGCAAACGATGTCGCCCACTGTTGCGCTTTCAACGGGTGCTCTTCCGAGACCGTCAAACTGATAGAGAGAAACTATTTTTGTCTTCTTTACCGTTTCGGGGTTGTGGAAGTTTACGATACCGCATTCCATACCAACCTTGATGGAGCCTCTTTCTATTCTGCCGATACCTATTCTGCCTACGTAATCGTTGTAGTCGATGGAGGAAACGAGAAGCTGAAGAGCATCGTCGCCGTCTCCTTCGGGGCAGGGGATGTATTCAAGGATAGTGTCGAAGAGGGGCTTGAGGTCAACGCCGGGCTCGTCGGGAGATACGCTTGCAGTACCCGCTCTGCCTGAGCAGAAGAGCATGGGTGAGTCAAGCTGGTCGTCTGTTGCATCAAGGTCGATAAGAAGTTCGAGAACTTCATCGATAACCTCGTGGCAACGTGCGTCGGGCTTGTCAACCTTATTTACAACGACGATAACGCGGTGACCCAGCTCCATGGCGCGTCCGAGAACGAAGCGTGTCTGAGGCATGGGACCTTCTGCTGCATCAACCAGCAGAATAACACCGTTTACCATCTTGAGAATTCTTTCAACTTCACCGCCGAAGTCTGCGTGTCCGGGAGTGTCAACTATATTTATCTTAACACCCTTGTAGTCAACGGAGGTGTTCTTGGCAAGGATAGTGATACCGCGTTCTCTTTCGAGGTCGCCTGAGTCCATAACTCTTTCGGTAACAGCCTGATTTTCGTGATATTCGCCGCACTGCTTCAGCATTTCGTCAACTAAAGTGGTCTTACCGTGGTCAACGTGGGCGATGATTGCAACGTTTCTGAGATCGGTTCTTTTCAAAATCGTTCCTGCCTTTTCATAAAAATTTATGTTTTTGCTTTTTCACAACTTAAATAGTATATCATAATGTGCCGAAAAAATAAATAGTTATTTTCAAAAAAACAGATTTTTTACAAATATCATAATAAAAACAGCATAATATGCGGTTCAATATGTTAACTTTTGAGGCGTATTGTTGACAAAAGATATTTTTTCGGTCTATAATATAAAATGGTGATTTATGGAGTATAAACCATTTACAGGTTTGTCCCTTTTCACAAAGTAAAATATTGCCGATAAGGCAAAAAGGAGAAACAAATGAAAAAGAATTTTATGCGTATGCTCTCCCTTGTGCTCACAGTTCTGACCCTTGTGTCAGTTGTGCCTTTTACAGCAGGGGCGCATTTTGCAAAGCAGTCAAAGGATTTTTATTTGACTTCTGAGGAAAATCCCGACCTTCCCTTTAACCTTTCATCTTACGTGGATGCAAACGGGGATTATTATCTGTTCCTGCCCGGCAATATTGAAATAGATACTCTCGTTGTCAGACGCGAGGACTGTCTTATGGAAGAGGTTATCGGAGCAGAGCTTGTGGAAACTATTATTGAGCCTGAGGAGCCCGTTGTTCCCGATGAAGGCTCAACAGACGGCGATGAAAACGAAATGCCCGAGGATGTCCTTGACACCGAAGAGCCCGAAGTTCAGGTTGACCAGTATATCATCGTAAGCCTTTCCGAGACCGACACCGTATACGTTGACGGTGACACCCTTATCTTTATGCAGGGCAGTCTTCCTTCTCTTCACGTTGACATCAAAAAGGGCTTCAGCTCCGAGACCATTCACCAGGATAAGGATGCCAAGATAGAGGCTCTCGCTTCCATTTACGGAACCGAAAACGGCGAGTTCGACCTTGCCCCCAAGAACATTGAGATAAAAACAAGAGGTAACAGTACTTGGGCGTTTGACAAGAAGCCTTATCAGATAAAGTTTGACAAGAAGCAGGACCTTTTCGGCATGGGAGCCGCAAAGAAGTGGATCCTTCTTGCAAACTACGTTGACGGTACCATGGTAAGAAACAAGGTCATCTTTGATCTCGGCGAAAAGATAGGTATGCCCTATACATGTCAGTCCGTTTTCGTTGACCTCTATATGGACGGCGAATACCTCGGCGTATATCAGCTTTGCGAAAAGGTTGAGATCGGTGACAACCGTGTTCCCCTTGAAAATGACTACGGCGTTATTATAGAAATGGATGCCAACAGAAGAGTCGACGCGGTAGACGATATTCATTTTGTTTCCTACTTGACCGATAAATGCTTCGTTTACAAGGAATACGTGACAGACTTTGAAGAAAAGGATGATCCCGAGGTGGTGGAAAAGACCTTCAATATCATGAACTACATAGAGTTTGAAGTAATAGAACCCCTTGAAGAAGAGCTATACAACGGCGGAGATAACTGGGAGCTTGTGGAATCCCTTATCGACGTTGACTCATTTATTCATTTCTATTTCATCAATGAATTTGCAATGCAGTGTGACGCTACCTTTTCCAGTACATATTTCTATACGGAAGGCCCCGGCGATAAGCTTCACTGCGGTCCTCTCTGGGACTATGACCGTTCCTTCGGTATATATGAAGGCGGCGGATACGAACAGGATACAGGCGCTGACTTCCTTAAGAATATCATTGACTGTACGGACGCTCAGAGAGTCGAATGGTTCAAGATGCTCTTTCAGTATCCCGAATTCGTAGAGAGAGTAAACGAGATATATGATGAAACTATCAGTGAAGCTTTTGATGCGGAAACCATTAACAAGAGTATCGACGAGTACGAAGCGTACCTTCGTCCCTCTCTCAGAATGAACCACGTTAAGTGGGTAGTATTCCACACTATAAACGACCTTGCGGCAGACAGACTCGGCTACGGCAGACCCAGTGATGAATATCTCGATTATACCATTGGTGAGATCAAGAAGAACATCATAAACAGAAAGGAATTTCTTGATATCGCTTACGGTGAGTATATGCCCGCCCTTATGTACACAACTTATGCAGACAATGAGTGGAAAGAAACCCTTTCGGGCGGCTCCATGACCTTTGATAACGGCGCCGTTACAGGCTTCAAGGCAGAGCTTGCAGGCGGCGACATCGACGGTTCCGTGGAATACAGCATCGTATATCAGCGCAACTATTCCGACTATGCGGCAGACGGAGTTGTTCTCGGCGGCAGTTCTGACACACCCTTCAACGGTATCAGCATGCGCCTTAAAGGAAACCTTGCAAACTATTATATCATTCAGTACAGAGTAATGATAAACGGCAGATGGTCTGCTTGGGCACAAGAAGGAAAATATGCCGGCAGAACCTCGGGGTCATCGAGCCTAATTTCAAGAGTACAGGCGAGACTTCTCAGACGCTCAGGTGTAGAAATTCCTCTCGGAACGGTCGTGTTCAATACGGTTGATACATCCAAAGTTGAAGATCTCGAAGCAGTAGTTGGCAACCGACTTACAAACCTTCCCGTCCCGGAAAAGAAAGGCTACAGATTTGACGGATGGTTTGCAGATGAAAGCTTTTCCGGTGAAGCTCTTGAAGCGGTAACCGTAACAGAAGAAACAAACGTATATGCAAAAATGACTGCCGTTTATGAAGTGATTACAGGTGACGTCAACGGCGACGGCGAAGTATCCGCTAAAGACAGCGTAATTATTAAAAAAATCCTTTCGGGTGTGGCTGAAAGCTATCAGTACATTTTTGAAAATGGCGACGTTGACGAAAATGGAGAAATCACTGCACGTGACAGTATACAGCTGAAAAAGATTCTTTCAAACTAAAGAGAACCCCAAGTCAGCAGAGCTAACTTGAGGACCCCTTAAACAGATGTGGCGGGCATTTTGCCCGCCTTTTCCATGTCAGATGATTTCATCAAGAAATAATTGTTTTGAAGAATCTT
>SVTQ01000036.1 GCA_015063695.1 Oscillospiraceae bacterium | reverse complement strand
CCCCTTTAGGGGCATGCCTGTGAAAGTCGTGCGATTGGCGGACTTTTCGACGAGCCTATAGGCTCAGCCGAGTGACATGCCCTAAGGGGGCTTGTGCAAACCACCGGCACGGCCGGTGGTCATGATTTGGCAAGGGGGCCGGAGTCGTGAGGCTGCTCGGGAGCTGTTTCTTAAACAGAGTAGGGAAGGATATATTAACGAGAAAAGTACAATATAATCTATTTTCTTGTTTACTTGAAATTAATAACAGCTTTAAACGTTGTATAATTTGTATAAGTTATAAACTGTCAGAAATTGTATTTTGTGAGCTTTGGCAAGCTTTTCCTTAGGTGTTCAATTTTATTTTTCGAATTGAAATTTTGGAACATTTTTTGTATTTTTTCAAAAAGTGCTTGACAAACCGGAATGATTGTAATATAATTGGTCTTGCTTAGCCCGAGGGCTAAGGTTGAAATGCATACGGTGCGTTCAACAAAAAAACAAAAAAATAAAAATTGAACGGAGATTTGCTATGAAGAAGATTATTTCCTTTGTACTCGCAGTGCTTATGGTAGCTTGCGTTTTTGCAGGATGCGCTTCCAAGGAATCCAAAGAGATCGTTATTTACTCTTGCGCTAATGACAAGCGTATTGCAGAAATGACAGAGATCCTCCAGGCTGAATTCCCCGAGTACACATTCGTTGTTGAATACCAGTCCACAAGTAAGCTCGGCTCCAAGCTCCTTGCTGAAGGTGAGAACACAGACTGTGATATCATTCACGACCTGTCCTACCTCACACTTGATGCTCTTGATGCAGAAGGCCTCCTTGCTGACCTTTCCGAATTTGATGCGTCCAAGTATGATGAAAGTCTTATTTCCACTTCCACATACCTTCCCGAATGTCGTACAGGCGGCGGTATCATCGTTAACACAAAGGTTCTCGCAGCTAAGAACCTTGAAAAGCCCACAAGCTACGAAGATCTTCTGAAGCCCGAATACAAGGGTCTCATTTCTATGCCTAACCCCAAGGCTTCCGGTACAGGCTACATGTTCTACAAGAGCCTTTGCAACGCATGGGGCGAAGAAAAGGCTGTTGAATACTTCAAGCAGCTTGCTCCCAACGTTCTTCAGTTCACAGAAAGCGGTAACGGTCCCGTTAACGCACTTGTACAGGAAGAAGTTGCTATCGGTCTCGGTATGATCGCAAATGCGGCTACACAGATCACCGAAAACGGTGCTCCCCTCGAAGTTCTCTTCTTCGAAGAAGGCGCTCCCTTCTCCACATACGGTCAGGCTATCGTAAAGGGTAAGGAAGAAAAGGCACACGTTAAGGAAGTATTCGAATTCCTTATCGGCCAGTTCAACATTGACGCTTGCGAGAAGTGGGCTCCCGAAAAGATCTTTAAGGATCTTGACCTCGAGGCTCCCAACTTCCCCAAGGAAATCAAGTACAGCGATATGTCCAACGACACAACAGCTGAAAAGGAACGTCTCCTTGAGCTTTGGCCCATCGACTGATTAAATAACTGAATAACCGGGTGCAAGGCACGTTTTTTCGCGTGCCTTGCACTATACTGCTTTTATAGGAAGGATAATATGATGAACAATACACCTAAAACTCTTCTTGAAATACGCAATCTCTCTCACAATTTTGATAATAAAAAGGCACTTGATAACGTTTCTTTTGACGTAATGGAGGGCGAATTCCTCGCTATCCTCGGTCCCTCCGGATGCGGTAAGACAACTATTCTCCGTACTCTTATCGGTCTTCTTAATACAGACGAGGGAACTATTACAATGGACGGAAGAGATATCACAAAGGCTCCTGCGTCTCAGCGTAACATGGGTATCGTTTTCCAGAACTATGCTCTCTTTGAAAATATGACCGTGCTGCAGAACGTTCAGTACGCTCTCAAGATAAATAAGGCAACCCGTCAGGGCTCTGAAGAGGTTGCAATGAAGATGCTTGAAAGCATGGGTCTTGCAGAGCATGCAAAGAAAAAGCCCTGTATGCTTTCCGGCGGTCAGCAGCAGAGAGTTGCCATTGCACGTACCCTCGTACTTCGCCCCAGAGTAATTCTTTTTGACGAGCCCATGAGTGCTCTTGACGTTGAAACACGTCTTTCTCTCCGTGCTGAGCTCAAGAGAATTCAGAAGGAATTCGGTACAACCATGATCTACATCACGCACGACCAGGAAGAGGCTTTCGCAATGGCTGACCGTATCATGGTCATGGACGAAGCAAAGCTTATCCAGATAGATGCACCCATGGATATCATTGAGCATCCTGCAAACGGGTACGTACAGCGTTTCGTACTTGATAACCTTCAGATAAAGGTTGACTCGCTCGTTAAGTACATAAAGGTGTGAGGTGCGATATGAAAAAATCTTCATTCTTCCCTCAGGGAACCCTGCCTAAGCTATTGCTTTGCATTATCTTTGTGGCATTTGTGTTCTTCCCCTTTGCACAGATGGTGCTTAAGATAACGCCCGACGATATCTCTTCGGTTTTCAATTCCCGTTCCTTTATGCCGGCGCTTACGACTTCTCTTAAGTGCACGCTCACTACTACGGCGATCTCCGTAACTCTCGGTATTATCCTTGCATTCTGCGTTAACAGAACCAACATACCTCTTAAAGGACTTTTCTCCGTTCTTCTCGTTCTGCCGATGCTTATTCCCTCAATTTCCCACAGTACGGGACTTATAGTTCTGTTCGGTACAAACGGTATTCTCCGTTCCGTTCTCGGAATGACTGAAACTATATACGGCTTTTGGGGGATCGTGATCGGCTCGGTTCTTTATTCATATCCCGTTGCATTCCTTATGTTCAGTGATGCCCTTAAGTATGAGGACGGCTCTCCCTATGAAGCCGCTGAGGTCCTCGGCATTCCTGCAGGAAAACGTTTCTTCGCAATCACTCTCCCTTATCTTAAGAAGCCCCTTATCTCGGCTATCTTCTCCGTATTTACCATGGTTATTACAGACTACGGTATTCCTCTTAAGATAGGCGGCCAGCATACAACTCTTGCAACCCTTATGTATCAGGAGGTTATCGGTCAGTTCCACTTCGGACAGGGTAGCGTTATCGGTCTTCTTCTCCTTGTTCCCGCAGTCGTAACCTTCGTGTTCAACCTCATAAGCAAGAAGCAGTCCAAGATGGGCTACGTAACAAGTCCCATGAACATTAAAAAGAAGCCCCTTCGCGACGTTGTGTCCTTCGGCTTCTGTACAGTTGTTCTCGGCTGTCTCGTGCTTCTTCTCGGTGCATTTGCTCTTGTAGCGTTCACCGTAAAGTATCCCAGCAACCTGTCCTTCACCTTCGATAACCTTGTAAGAATGTTTAACACAGGCGGAGACAGAGCTCTTCAGAACTCTCTTATCATCTCCGTAATAGTAGCTTTTATCGGCTCCTTTACAGCCTTTGTTACGGCATACTTCACATCGCGTATGCCTTCCCGTCTTTCAAACGTGCTCCATCTGTTCTCCATCACGTCTCTTGCTATCCCCGGTATCGTTCTCGGTCTGTCCTATTCAATGACCTTCTCCGGAAGCTTTATCTACGGAACACTTGCTATTCTTATTCTGGCAAACCTTATGCACTTCTTTGCATCTCCCTATCAGATGATGTACAACTCTCTTGCAGGTATGAACCAGAACCTTGAGCACGTTGGTCTTACACTGGGTATCAACCGTTTCCGCATCGTTCGCGACGTTATTCTTCCTCAGTCCAAGGCAACTCTCATTGAAATGTTCTCCTACTTCTTCGTTAACTCTATGATGACCATCTCCGCAGTTTCTTTCCTTGCAAATGCAAGAACAAAGCCCATTTCGCTTATCATTGAACAGTTCAATGCACAGGGCAACTATGAAATTGCAGCTGTTATCGCAATTATTATTCTTTTCGCTAATATTTCCGTTAAAGCTATCGTAGCGATCGTCACAGGAGCTATCAGAAAGCGCTCAGTGAAGGTTTTTGTTAAGGAGGAATAAAGAAATGCTTACTAAACATCAGTTCAATATTTTAGTATGTCTGGAAGCGGAGGACAAGCCTCTTTCCCAGCGTCAGATCGCAAATAAGATTTCCGCATCTATCGGTACCGTTAACCGTGCACTTCAGCAGCTTTCTGAGCTCGGCTACGTTCATGACGGCTCTATCACTGAAGAAGGTCTTAAGGCTCTCGAGCCTTACAGAGTAAAGAGAGCCATCTTCATGGCTGCAGGCTTCGGAAGCCGTATGCTCCCCATCACACTGAACACACCCAAGCCCCTCGTAAGAGTTGGCGGTGTCCGTCTTATCGATACTCTTATAGATGCCTGCCTTGCGGCTGAGATCGAGGAGATCATCGTTATCAGAGGTTACCTCGGAGACCAGTTTGATCAGCTTCTCTATAAGTATCCTATGATAAAGTTCATCGAAAATCCCGATTTCGACTCTGCGAACAATATCGTTTCAATGCTTTATGCACGTGAATTCCTCGGCTCAAGCTACGTTCTTGAAGCTGACCTTTACCTGAGAAATCCTGCACTTATCACAAAGTATCAGTACTCCTCCAACTACCTCGGTATTCCTGTAAGACGTACCGACGACTGGTGCATCTACCTCAAGGGCGGCTACATCGACAAGAGCGTTCAGGGCGGCGAAGGAGACAACTGCTATCAGACGGTCGGTATTTCTTACTGGACACCTGAGGATGGCGCGAGACTTCGCGAAGACGTTAAGAAGGTTTGCGAAATGCCCGGCGGCAAGGAAAACCTTTGGGGCTACGTTCCCCTCACTGCTTGCCACAGTGATTATAAGGTGGCTATCCGTCCCTGTGCTTTTGAGGACGTTGTTGAGATCGACTCCTTTGCCGAGCTCAAACAGATAGATCCTTCTTATTCTGTTTGATCCAATACAAAAAAGCCGTAAGAACTTCATGGTTCATACGGCTTTTTATCATTCAGCATAGGTTGGGTCAATTTGTTTAAGCTCTTCAAAGGAGTCGATTTCGACGATATCTTCTTTTTTACATTCGCGAACGGAGACCTTGTAGTTTTCCTTTTTGAAATGAAGGGGCACCTGGTCCCAGTAACGGTCTTTTCCGCCTTCACCGAGGTAAACCTCCTCAAGGTCGCGTGACAGTTTTTCACCGTCCTCAGGGCTCCAGAAAGAGATCCCGATCATCTGATGGCAGTTTGTACCGCCAACGGTCTGCTTCGTTATATAACCGTCTTTATCGGTGTAAAGACACCAGTCGTCAGACTCTTCGACGGGAATGCCGAGGAAGTTTGAAGAATACTCGTATCTTCTTATGAGACTTTTGTTTTCGAGAACCAGATCGGACTCAAGAACGTAGGCGCTTTGAAGGATATCGCGGACAGCCACAGCCGAGGAGATATTGTTCGCTTCATTATACAGAGGGTTATCGATAAATTTTATCATCGGATACTTTTTGAGGAGCTCGTCAAACTGCTCGCCGAGATACCCCCTTACAATTATAATTTCGGGAATTCCTGCCTCAAGAGCGGCATCAAGAAGGGTATCTATCATTCTTGTTCCGTGAACGGGCACTAAAGGCTTCGGTGTTGTAAGCGTAAGGGGTACCATTCTTGAGCCAAAGCCTGCGGCAAGGAAAATAGCTCTCTTTACTCTGTAAGGTTCAAGGGCAGAGAGCCCTTCGTCGGTTATTTTTTCGTCCTTTATAAGCCCCTTTTTTTCAAGGGCGCACAGTGTGTCTCCCGGCGGAAGAGTTTCCTTTCCGCCCTCGGCAAGTACAAGAAGTTCAAATTCGTTTTTTTGCATTTGTTTTACCTTTTGTTTCTTCAGATAAGCTCAAGGCCGTCTTTATCGGGGAAGGGCGGGTACTCATCGTCGAGGTTGTCGGAGTACCAATATGCAACGGAGGAGATATCGTCACGGAGGGGGAGGTATCTTCCGTCGCTTCTCCATCCGAGAGCCTGTATGGTTACCTTCAGGTCTTCCTTGAAGTATACGGGGTCTGTGATGTGCCAACGGTACATATCGAAGTATTTCTGACAGCGGTAGGTATCGTCCGTCGTTCCCACCTTGTGCATACCAACGTAGGGTGTGCAGAATTCTCTGTAGCCGCCCACGTCAAAGTTGCAGGAGCCGCAGAAGTAGTCCTCTGTTCCCGTGCCGCAGATAGTGGGAAAGTCGGTGTCGCCGTCGATATAGAATTTTATCTCGCCTTCGCCCCACCAGCCGTTTGATTTAACGCCCCAATGGAGGTATGTGCCGACGTAGTGGCCGCATCCCTTTACGTTGTCGAGGATAACGTAGTTTTCTTTGTAGGGCAGTGGATTTACACGGCGGAACTGTGCGTGAAAGTACAGAGATCCTTCGGGAAGGGTCTTTTCCTCACAGTCTATCTGATAATAGAGATTGCAAGCTCTGTCTCCGATGTTTTCAACCTCAAAGCGGAAAGACTTATAGTAGGGCATCTCAAAATAGCAGTTCATGCCCTTGGCGGGGTTTACGCACATTGCAAGGCTTGAGAGCTGGCGGAAATCGCAGGAGTCGGCGTGGGCGAAAAAGTCGGAGAGGGGAGCCTCAACGGCAGGCTTTTCGCTTCCGTCAAAGTAGATGCGGAGAATAAGAAGTCTGCCTGCAGGGAGGACCTCCGTTATCCAGAAATGCTTTACAGCTCCTTGACCCTTTATGTCTGCAAGAGTGGCGGTCTCGCCCGGCTGTATCACAAGGTAGGGGTTTACCTTCCAGCCCTGACCGAGCTCTCTTGCCGCCCATGATGCGGAGCCTTCCGTTGCCAAGCCGCCCTTACCCTTTTCGCCCGTCAGATTTTCGGGGGAGACGGAGAAGGAGCGGATATCTTTTTTAGTAGTAAGTGAACTCAGCATGATTGCCTCCCGTTATGCCTTAAGATATTCAAGTATTTCGGCCGCATTGGTGTCGGGCTTGACTTTAGGCATAACTTTTTCTATATTTCCGTTTTCGTCGATGATAAAGGTCGTTCTCACAACGCCGAAGCTGACCTTTCCGTAAAGCTTCTTTTCCTGCCAGACTCCGTATGCTTTTATTGCTTCAAGGTCGGGGTCGGAGAGAAGAATAAAGGGAAGGTCGTATTTTTCGGCAAATTTTCTGTGGGACTCGGTGCTGTCCTTGCTGATGCCGATAACGACGACGTTTTCTGCCTTGAAGCCCTCGTAAGCCGCCGCAAAGGCGCACGCCTGTCTTGTGCATCCGGGGGTGTTGTCGCGGGGATAGAAGTAAAGAACCACTTTTTTGCCGAGATGATCTGAGAGGGATACAAGGTTGCCATCTTTGTCCTTAAGTGTGAAATTTGGTGCCTTTTCGCCTGCTGTAAGCATAATTTATCTCCTTGTGGGTTGCCCTTAAATTCTTTTCTATCATTTTATCACATTCGGGCGGTTTATTCAACACAAAGAGAGAAAATAAAAGAGAAAAAGCTTTACGCAGTCGATTGATGCGCAAAGCTTTTTGTATTGTTATTTAAGTATTATGATCTTTGTGACAGACGACCTGTCCTTTTCTTCGGGGACTTGGAGTTTGCCGTTTTCGACGAGTTCCCATAAACAATAGATAAGGAACCAGCCGTCTGAGGAAAGAAGGTACTGTTGGACAAATTCCTGCATTTTCCTCATCTGCTTAGGAGTGTTTTCGATTACGGCTTTTGAGTAGGGCTTTTTCAAAGCATAGAATTCTTTTTTGTATCTTTCTCTGACCTTTATGCCGATAGCTCTCAGCTTATCTGCGTTTTCCTTGCCGTGGATAACTACACATTCGTTGTGAGCTATATGTCCGTATTCGGTATTTTCTATTCTTTTAAATCCGTTTTCCGCAAGGAAAACGCAGTCGTCAAGGCTGAGCTCGCCTCCGTCGCGCTCTCTTTCAAAAAGGGAAAGAATTCTCTCCGTGCGATGTATGTAGGCTCGGTCAATGCGTTTCCCCCCCGACCAGGGAGTGTCGGTCTGCCACAGGAGACTTTTGGGACTTTCAAAGCTGCCTGCACCGCAGAATTCCTTTGTGATGGCATCCCACAGCATCGGGCGTTTTACGTCGTGGTGAATGACCGTTGCGTACCCGATATTGACACCCCCGTCGGGACGGGGAGTTGCCGCTTCTTCAAAGGATACCTTGTCTTTTTCGTCGGAGGGTCTGCAGTTGCTTGCAAGATAGGGTATAAGGCTCCACATCAGAAAGTTTTTATCTTTTTCACAGGAAATGACGGAGGGATCGTCAAGAATAGGATCGGCTGAGAGCTCATCATAAAGGGCGTTTGCATAGAGATATGCCGCCTTTTTGTACATTTCTTCCTCAAGGGCAAAAAGTTCGTTTGTAGGCTCATCAATTATAATGTTGCAAAGATATTTTGAGCCGTGTTTTGTAAGAAAGCCGTTATCAGCAAGCTTTTCCGCTTCGTCTTCTACATAGACGGGAGAAATTCCGAGAGCATCGGCAATTTCGTTTACCGTAAGAGGTTCTTCTCTTACAGCGTAAAGAATATTCTGCGATATCGCACTCTCAAAGTTTTTACTTCCTATCATTTGCGGTCCGTAGGAGCCGGAAGCACCGCAAAGCTCGAATTTTACGGGGTTGAATTTAAGTTCGTTTCTTCTCATAGTATCCATACCTTTTTTCAGTTCTTTTTTAGCCTCATACAAGTTCCATTTAACGGTGCCCTCGGGAACGCCGAGCTCTTTTGCGATCTCGCTCTGCTTTTTGTTTTCGTAGTAGTAGGCGATAATAATTCGCCGACGGAGCTTTGAGAGATAGGCTATTTCCTTCTGAAGTCGTGCGGCGGTCTCTTCTCTTATAAGTTTTTCCGAAGGGTCCTCTTCGCCGTCCCACAGAGTCTCTGTTATTTCATCGACGGATATTCCTACGTATTGACGAGCCGTGTCTCTATAATAGTTTGCAAGGGTGTTGTGGGCGATTGCCCATATGAATTTTTCCGCGTCACCAACATCGTCCTTCGTTACAAGGGCGCGGTATGCCTTCATAACTATTTCCTGAGAAAGGTCTTCTGCATCCGCCTCGCTTTTCGTTCTTTTGAGAGCAAAGCCGAATATGGGTCTCATATATTCCGTTATGATCTTTTCAGCGTTTATAGCGTCCATTTTGGGTCTCCTTTGAAAGCTTTCAACCATACAGACACGGGAAATGAAAAAAGGTTTGGATTTTTTGAAAAAACAGTGCAGAGCGTGGCCCTGCACTGTTTAGATTTAGTTTTTGATCATTATTCTTATGATCTCGCGGTCGGTCTCCGCCATGCCGTTCTGGGCGAGCTTGCCCACGTTTTTGATGGTGTCCTCAACGCCTGCCGCAACGATACCGTCGCCCTTATAGAATTCCTTACCGTGCATATACATCTGCATACCGAGAAGCCCCGATTCAACTGCAGAGGCTATCTTTGCCGCACAGCTTGCCTTCGCACCGTCGCAGACAACGCCCGAATTGATGGCGAGGGCGTTTACGATGGTGTGGGAGACCTCGGGGAAGCGGCCTCCGTAGAGGTACATGATACCTGCCGCCGCGCCGCAGCCTGCGCTTATGGCACCGCAGTAAGCGGAAAGGCAGCCGATGCCCGTTTTAAGGTGTATTGTGGTGAGGTTGGAAACGAGAAGGGCGCGGTAGAGAAGCTCTCTTGAAGCGCACATGTCGTTTGCGTAAACGATAACGGGAAGGGAAGCTGTCATGCCCTGGTTTCCGCTGCCGGAATTGATGATAACGGGGAGCTCACAGCCGTTCATTCTCGCGTCGGAGCCTGCCGCCGCCCAAGCCTTTGCTCTGTTGTGAACGGTATTTCCGTAGGACATGAGAAGGGTCCTGCCGATTGCCGCGCCGTATTTGCCCGTAAGGCCTTCCTCGGCGATGGCGGTATTGCAGACTATCTGTCTGTCAAGAAGCTCTCTTACGTCCTCAAGGTCTGCCGTATCTGCAAATTCAAGTATTCTTTCGATGGAGAGAACGGAGCGGTCGATATCACCTACAGTCTGCTCTATCTCCTTTTCAAAAACCTTTACTCCGTCGGCTTCGATAAGGCAAAGCCCCGTATGATGCTGAGCTGTTCTTGCATAGACCGTATGCTCGCTGTTTTTAAGGGTGATACCGATATCGAGTATGTAATCGGTAACGGCTTCGCTGACGGTTATCTCCGTATTTTTCAGAAACTCTGCAACGGCACTCTGTTCTTCCTCTGTGATGCCTGCAAGCACCTCAAGCTCACGGGAGGGGTCCCCTGCGACGATACCTGCCGCCGCTGCCGCTTCGATGCCGCGAAGTCCCTTGGTGTTGGGAACCATAACGCTCTTTACGTTCTTTATGATGTTACCGCTGACACATACGGAAACGGAGGTCACCTCGCCCTTCATGTGCTCCTTTGCCTTTGCGGCGGTGAGAGCGATGGCAATGGGCTCCGTGCATCCCATGGCAGGGATGAGCTCTGCGTGCAGTATGTCAAGGTAGGTCTGATAGATCTGTTTTTCCATAATTCACCTTATTGATCGGGATTTATACATATTTCACTATTATACAGTATAACATATAAATACCCATGAAATCAACAGTTTTTTTCTTTTTTCGGGCGTTGACACTTTGCCCGAAGTATAGTATTATGATTGAAAGAAACTGTTGAAAGGAGCTTCCCATGAAGATAACTGCACTTGTTGAAAATACAGCGTGTTCAGACTGTATAGGAGCTGAACACGGGCTCTCTTTATATATTGAATCAGAGAGAGGTAAAATACTCTTTGACATGGGGCAGACTGAGCTTTTTGCAGAGAATGCAAAAAGGCTCGGGAAAGAGCTTTCAGAGGTCGGGCTTGCCGTTCTCTCCCACGGGCACTACGACCATGGCGGAGGCCTTAAAAAATTCCTTGAGATAAACGAAAAAGCCCCCGTGTACGTAAGCTCCTTTGCCTTTGGAGACTACTACAACGGGACTGAAAAATATATCGGACTTGACAAGATCTTGAAGGGTGAAAAACGCCTTATTCTCACGGGCGATAAGACTGAGATAGCCCACGGAATTACTCTTTTTTCCTGCAACGGAGAAGAGAAGCCTTTTGACCTCGGCAGCTTCGGGCTGACCGTTAAAAACGGAGCCGTTTTTGCGCCCGATACGTTCCTCCACGAGCAGTATCTTCTTATAGAAGAAAGGGGTAAAAAAGTCCTTATAAGCGGCTGTTCACACAAGGGAATATTGAACGTTGTAAGGTGGTTTTCTCCCGACGTTGTCGTTGGCGGCTTTCATTTTTCGAAGATAAACGATGCCGAAGCGCTTCACGGATATGCCGATATACTTGAAGAGAGCGGCGCGGAGTTTTACACCTGCCACTGCACGGGGCAGATGCAGTATGAAACGATGAAAAAACGCATGTCACGTCTTCATTATCTTTCGGCGGGAATGACGGTTGAAATATGAAAAAGCACGGCTTTCCAAACATGGAGAGCCGTGCTTTTAATCTAACAAGGGGTCCTCAAGTTGCCGCAAGGCGACTTGGGGTTCTCTTTAGTCTGCAAGCTGTTCTTCAACAACTGCCTTCAGGTCCTCGTAGTGGAGGGCTTCAACGAACACCTTGACGATAATACCGTTTTCGTCGGTGATAACGGTATAGGGGTATGCGCCTCTGCCGCCGAGAAGGGAATAGTAGCCTTCGTTTTCAAGGTCGCAGGCGAAGGTGATGTCGCTGTCCTTATAGTGATTTTCGATATATTCGGGAGCGGTTTCGGAAACCATCTGAGTGTGGATAGCCACGACGGAAACGGTGTCCTTATATTCGGCAGCTATCTGACCGAAGTAGGGAAGCTCGTTTACACAGGGGGTACACCAGGTTCCCCAGAAGTTGATGATATTTATTTTACCGCTCTTTGTGGGGGAGATCTTCTCTTCCGTGATGCCGTCGGGAGTGATGATATTAAGCTCCGCCTCGTAGCAGAGGTCGCCGACCTCATTTCCCATATTACCTTCGAGGTAATGCTCGGGAAGGGTGTTGGAGCGGGGCTCAAGGTTCCAGTAGTAAACTACTGCGCCCACAAGAAGCGCGAGCATAAGAATAACGCTTACAAGACGTGTGACAAAGCGGGCTTTCTTATGCTTTTCGCTAACCTCTGCGGGGGCTCTTTTTTTGCCGATGCCCTTCCAGACTATTGCCTTTGTGGGGCATACGTCAGCGCACTCGCCGCAAGCTATACACTCCGCGTCACCGACCTTCTTTATATCCATTTTACAGTGGTTTACACAGAGGCCGCAGTTGGTGCATTTCGGCATATCGACCTTGACACCGAAGAGGGAGATGCGGTTGAAAAGACCGTAAAGCGAGCCCAGAGGGCAGATGAAACGGCAGAACATTCTGAAGATGAATACGCATGCCACGGAGATGCTTATGAGAAGCAGGAATTTCCACGTAAAGAGGGGGCCGAGCATTGCGAAATAGCTTTCGTTCACCTTGTTGGAGAGGAGCATGATACCGCCTTCAAAGGTGCCTGCGGGGCAGATATATTTACAGAAGGCGGGAAGGGGAGTGTCA
>SVTQ01000035.1 GCA_015063695.1 Oscillospiraceae bacterium | reverse complement strand
ACTCCATCAAGATCATCGGTGACCACACCGAGAAATACATCCAGGCATACTTCCAGTATGACTCCAAGAAGACCGGCGGTATCACAATTTCTCACCTCCGCTTCGGTGACAGCCCCATCAAGAGCCCTTATTACATCAATAAGGCCGACTTCGTTGCTTGTCACAACCAGTCCTACCTCAACAAGTACGACATGGTAAGCGACGTTAAGCCCGGCGGTACGTTCATGCTCGACTGCGCATGGTCCGCTGACGAGCTCGACGCTCACCTCCCCGCAAGCGTAAAGAGCTACCTTGCAAACAACAACATTAAGTTCTACACCATCGACGCTACAACTATCGCTACAAAGCAGATCGGTAACGCAAAGGTTAAGAACACAATTCTTCAGTCCGCATTCTTTGCTCTCGCAAACATCCTTCCCAAGGACGAAGCAATCGAATACATGAAGAAGATGGCATACAAGTCCTACATCAAGAAGGGTCAGGCAATGGTTGACCTCAACTATGCGGCTATCGACGCAGGTGCAGATGCATTCGTTGAGATCGAAGTTCCCGCAAGCTGGAAGGACGCAGGCGTTGACGCTCCCAAGGCTGCCTTCGAAGATAAGAGAGCTGACCTTGCTAAGTTCGTAAACACAGTTGTTGCTCCCGTAGGCGCAATGGCAGGCGACTCCCTCCCCGTTTCCGCATTTTCCGAATACGCTGACGGTACGTTCCCTCAGGGCTCCGCTGCTTCCGAAAAGAGAGGCGTTGCTGTTTACGTTCCCGAATGGATCCCCGAAAACTGTATCCAGTGTAACCAGTGTGCATTCGTTTGTCCTCATGCAGCTATCCGTCCCTTCGCTCTTACAGAAGAAGAAGCTGCAGCGGCTCCTGCTGAAACAAAGTTCACAGCAAAGCCCGTTATCAAGACAAACTACAAGTTCACAATGGCAGTATCTCCTCTTGACTGTATGGGTTGTACTCTCTGTGTTAAGGCTTGTCCCGTAACAGCTAAGGCTGAACGCGACGGCACTGACAAGATCGCTCTCCGCATGGTTCTCCAGGCAACACAGGCTGATCAGCAGGCACCCTTCGACTACGCAGTTAAGAACGTTTCCGAAAAGGCTGAGCTCATTAACACAACAGTTAAGGGCAGCCAGTTCAAGCAGCCCCTCCTCGAGTTCTCCGGCTCTTGCGCAGGCTGTGCAGAAACATCTTACGCTCGTCTTATCACTCAGCTCTTCGGCGAAAGAATGTACATCTCCAACGCTACAGGTTGTTCCTCAATCTGGGGCGGCTCCGCACCTGCTACACCTTACACAGTAAACAACGGTACAGGTCACGGTCCTGCATGGGCTAACTCCCTCTTCGAAGATAACGCTGAACACGGTCTCGGTATCTACCTCGGTCAGAAGACCATCCGCGACAGACTTATCGGTTACGTTAAGGAACTCGCTGAAATCGTTTCCGACGAAGAAAAGAAGGCAATCATCGAAGCATACCTCAACACAGTTGACGACGGCAAGGCTAACACAGAAGCTACAAAGGCTCTCGTTGCTATGCTCGAAGGCTGCTGTTGCGACGCATGCGCAGAACTCCGCGGCAAGATCCTCGCTGAAAAGGATTACCTCGCTAAGAAGTCCGTTTGGATCTTCGGTGGTGACGGTTGGGCATACGACATCGGCTTCGGCGGTCTCGACCACGTTATCGCTTCCGGTGAAAACGTAAACATCATGGTATTCGATACAGAAGTTTACTCCAACACAGGCGGTCAGGCTTCCAAGGCTTCCAACATCGGTCAGGTTGCACAGTTCGCAGCTGCAGGTAAGGCTATCGGCAAGAAGAATCTCGCTGAGATCGCTATGTCCTACGGTTACGTTTACGTTGCTCAGATCGCTATGGGCGCTGACATGAACCAGACACTCAAGGCTCTCACAGAAGCTGAAGCTTACAACGGTCCCTCCATTATCATCGGTTACGCTCCCTGCGAAATGCACGGCGTAAAGGGCGGTATGAAGAACTGCCAGGAAGAAATGAAGAAGGCTGTTGCAGCAGGTTACTGGCAGATGTTCAGATTCAACCCCGCAGCTAAGGCTGAAGGTAAGAATCCCTTCACTCTCGATTCCAAGGAACCCTCCGCAAGCTACCTCGACTTCATCAAGAGCGAAAACCGTTACAGCAGACTTATGCAGCAGTTCCCCGACAGAGCTGAAAAGCTCTTCGCTGAAGCTGAAGCAGCTGCTAAGGCTAAGTACGAAAGACTTACAAAGTACTCCAAGCTCTACGAATAATAGATAGTATCTGTTAGGATATACGAGGGGGAAACTTTCCGAGGAAAGTTTCCCCCTCAAAGTGTAGACAAAGTCTACACTTTGAGTCAGACTGAGAGAAACGCAGGTAGATTGAGAGTTTTTTTCTTGTAGGCATAGTTGCCTATGGTAGAGAAAAAAACGCTCTCAAAGCAGATGCGACGGTTTTTTAGTCGCCTTTTCGATATCAGATGATTTATTTGTTTTATACAAATTCTTTTGCTGGCATCTGCGTTATACCAAGTTTGTCTTCGGTCTGAGGGAGGAAACTTTCCGAGGAAAGTTTCTCCTCAAACCCCTTTCAAAGGCTTTTGAACGGAAGTATTTATTTCAGTTTACTGCAAATCAACGTTCACAGAAATTTTTGAAAGGTGTTTGAGTTGAAAACATCCCCCACCTATTATCGCTCAGTAAAGCTCCCCCAAACTCTATATAAATATAAGGAAATAATTATGAGAAAGAACAATGAATGGTATGCCGTCATAAACGACGTTGAACGATACGTTGTCTGCGACGTTGATACAAAAGAAAACAAGTACACTATAACCGTTGACGATGAGCTTATTACATCCGGAGAAATGAAGCCCGGCAAAAAGCTCAGCCGCGAGGGTATGGAAGTTCCCTTTGAAATTGACGGTGTTGAATGCCGTTTTATTATATGGAACAACCTTCCCGACCTTGCCGTTAACGGTATCCTCCTGTCCTGCGACAGAGATTACAAGGAAGTAAGACGTCAGATCGCCATTAACATGCTCTCTCAGTGTCTCTCCAGCGCACTTGTGGGCTTTGTGGTGCTTGTTCTCGTAACCGTCGGATTTCTCACCAAAAAGCTGAGCGTTTACGCCTTTGTTCCCGTTCTCTTCCCCTGCGCCATCTTCCTTATCCGCGCCCTCGCTTTCTATATCAAGTACAAGGCATTTGTAAACGCGGCGAAAAAGACCGACGGTAGCGCGAGCGCATAATATTTTGCAGATATGATACTCCAAAAAGGCAGACCCGAAAATACTTCGGGGCGAGAAGAAAAGGAAATAAAAGTTTACGATCTTCTCGACACTCTCGGAATTGAAT
Organism: Oscillospiraceae bacterium; assembly: GCA_015063695.1. GTDB lineage: Bacteria > Bacillota > Clostridia > Oscillospirales > CAG-272 > RUG14199. The sequence goes on along the minus strand of SVTQ01000035.1, from coordinate 10,605 downwards.
ATTACAGAGTTGACCACGCCCCTGCGATGTCTATTGAGGACTGTGTCGAGATCGACAAGACCCTCGGTGCCATCATGTGTAAAAATCTTTTCCTCTGTAACCGAAACCGTTCGAGCTTCTATTTACTTATGATGTCGGGCGAAAAGATGCTTGTAACAAGGGAGCTTTCCGACAAGCTGGGCTCTTCAAGGCTCCACTTCGGAAAAGCAGAAGATATGGAAAGGCTTCTTGACCTCGTTCCCGGCTCCGTTTCGGTAACGGGACTTATGAACGACAAAGACAACAAAGTACGCCTGCTTATTGACAGCACGCTTCTTGATGCTGACTTTATCGGCATACACCCTTCGGTCAACACGTCAAGTCTCAGAATAAGCATAAAAGACTTAACGGAAAAGATCATACCAGCCCTCGGCCACGAGCCGTGGATATTGGAAATATGAAAAAAGCTTTCAGCATTCACTGAGAGTTTTTCGCAACACCATAGCGGAGGGGCATGTGTCCGCCGATAACTTAAATAAACTACCGCAGCACCAAACTAACGATGCTGCGGTTAACTATTTGACATACCTAAATTTATTTAACAAATATTTGCGTGTTTATATGTGGCACGACCTGCTTGTTTTGTTTCAACGTAGCGAAAACCTGCTTCATAGTAAATCTTCTCTGCGCTTTCACCATCCGGCCACAAATAGCAATTTTCAATTTGATTTGCGTGGCAGTATTCAACGAAACTATTTATGATTGCTCTGCCCACACCTATATTTCTGTACTCTTTTGAAACAAGCAAATAGTCAACTCTGCATACGCCGTCTGTCAAATGGCAATGTGTCATTCCCACGGGTTTCTCTTTATAATATGCCACAAAAAACAAAGTATTACTATTCAACAATGCCCTTTTTGCAACGTCTTTTTCCCATGGTTCACCTGCTTTTTCAAATATCTCAACACAAAATTCATCTTCCCACTCAGTTACTTTTCGAACAACAATTTGAGTATTTGGGATAATTTCATTTCTCTCGGACAGAACCATATATTTTTGTTCCTCAATCCAATACTCAAAACCATATTCCTCGAGTACACTTTTGATTTCACCGAAAAATCCTTCATCACGAATAGATTGGTATATGTTTGGTATAATGCCTTTTACCTTATAGAAGCCGATGATATCGTTGAGAACCTCTTCTATGTCTTGTATGTTTTCTCTATAAATAATTGCATGATTGGAGTCGAAAGAATCTTTATTGTCCACATTGTAAAACAACAATCCATAATATCGTGTTTCGTATGATGTTATTTCTCTTGGGAATAAATCCTCTTCTATATACATTTTTTCAAGATTCATTTTCACACCACCAAATTCCAAATTTGTCGAATTAATTATACCACAGAGACAGCATGGTTTCAATATCCGAAGTGTGTTTTCGGTGGGAGCAAGACTTAAAGCAACTTAAACTTACTTTTACTGCTTTCAAGCACACCTTCGGCGCGAAGCTTACTTATTTCCGCCGAAAGACCGCTTCTGTCAACCTCAAGATAATCGGCAAGCTCCTGCCTGTCAAAGGGTATCTCAAAGCTGTTTTTGCCTGCCTTTTTCGCATACAGAAGAAGATACGCCATAAGCTTTTCGCGGGTAGTGCGCTTCGAGGTGACCTCTATTCTCTGATGGAAGCTTATAGTCTTTACCGCAAGTTCCTTCATTATATTATAGATAAGCTGCTGATGAAAGCCGCAGTTGTTATTGCAGGTATGAAGGATGTGGTTGCTGTCGATAAGCATAACTTCGCCGGGCTCGTCCGCCACTACAGAGACGGGAATTTTATCCATTCCCGAGCAGGCAAAGGCCTCGCCGAACATCTGAGAAGGGCGAAGCTCCATAACTATGCTTCTGTTCCCGTAGTAGTCAATGCGCACCATCTGAAGAGAACCCGACAGAACGATACCGATATACCCGGGAACACTGCCCTCCGCCATGACCGTATATTTTTTATCAAAAAAAATGACCTTCGCTCCGAAGCATTCAAGCATTCTTGAAAGATTTTCCTCACCTATGCCCTCAAACAAAGGACATTTTTTTAAGATCTCAAAATATTTTTCCATAAAATCTCCGTTTTGTTGAAAATTCAACATATTTCCTTGATTTATTATACTATAATGAGACCGTAAAAGCAAGAAGAAAAATCCCCCTGAACGGAGAAAGAGAATATATGAAAAGAAAAATAATCAAAATAGATAAGGATAAATGCAACGGATGCGGAGCATGCGCCGCGGCTTGTCATGAAGGCGCCATCGAGATGATAGACGGAAAGGCATCTCTCACAAGAGAGGACTATTGCGACGGCCTCGGTGACTGCCTTCCCGCCTGCCCCACAAATGCTATCTCCTTTGAAATAAGAGAAGCGCCCGCATACAATGAAGCGGCAGTTCTTGCGGCAAAGAAAAAAGGCATCCCTTCGGGATGCATGGGCGGATGCCCCGGCACAGCCTCAAGAACAATAAAGCGCGGCTTCGGTCAGATCACCACCGAGCGTCCCTCAAGTGTTCAGAGTCAGCTTTCTCAATGGCCCTGCCAGATAAAGCTTGTGCCCGAAAACGCCCCCTACTTTAACGGAGCTGACCTGCTTATCGCCGCCGACTGCACAGCCTTTGCTTACGGCAATTTCCACGAGGACTTCATAAAAGGAAGAATTACTCTCATAGGATGCCCCAAGCTTGACGAAGGCGACTACACCGAAAAGCTCACAAGAATTATTACCGCAAACGACGTAAAGAGCGTAACTGTGGTGCGAATGGAGGTTCCTTGCTGCGGCGGAATCGAAAACGCCGTCAAAAACGCGCTGAAGGCAAGCGGAAAGTTTATTCCCCGGCAGGTCATAACGATCTCTACCGACGGAAAAATTCTTCAATAATTTTTTCTTTATACGAATTAATCTATTGAAATCAGACCAAAATGTGCTATACTAATAATATAAAATATTCCGAGGTGAAAATATGTTTATCACAAACGATATAAAATATATAGGTGTAAACGACCATAAGGTCGACCTATTTGAAGGGCAGTACGTCGTGCCGAACGGTATGGCATACAACTCCTACGCTATCATAGACGAAAAGATAGCCATCATGGATACGGTGGACGCAAACTTCACTCACGAGTGGCTCGACAACATCCAGAACACTCTTGAAGGCAGAAAGCCCGACTATCTTATCGTTCAGCACATGGAGCCCGACCACTCCGCAAACATCGTAAACTTTTTAAAGGCTTATCCCGAGGCAACTATCGTTTCCTCCGCAAAGGCTTTTACCATGATGAAGAACTTCTTCGGCACGGACTTTGAGGACAACAGAATAATTATCGCAGAAGGAGACACCCTCTCCCTCGGCGCCCACACTCTCACCTTCGTTGCGGCTCCCATGGTGCACTGGCCCGAAGTACTGGTAACTTACGATACACATGACAAGGTTCTTTTCTCTGCTGACGGCTTTGGCAAATTCGGCGCTCTTGACGTAGAGGAAGACTGGGCGTGCGAAGCAAGACGGTACTATATCGGCATCGTAGGCAAGTACGGCGCGCAGGTTCAAGCGCTTCTGAAGAAAGCGGCAGGCCTTGACATTCAGAAGATCTGCCCTCTCCACGGCCCCGTGCTCACAGAAAACCTCGGTTACTATCTTAACCTCTACAACACGTGGTCAAGCTATCAGCCCGAAGAAGAAGGCATCGTTATCGCCTACACCTCCGTTTACGGCAACACAAAGAAAGCCGTTCTTCAGCTTGCAGAAAAACTCAAGGCAAACGGTTGCCCCAAGGTAGTGGTAAACGACCTTGCAAGATGCGATATGGCAGAAGCGGTTGAGGATGCATTCCGTTACAGCAAGCTCGTTCTTGCAACAACAACCTACAATGCGGAAATATTCCCCTTTATGCGTGAGTTTATAAACCACCTGACAGAGAGAAACTTCCAAAGCAGAACCGTTGCTTTCATCGAAAACGGCTCATGGGCACCTCTTGCGGCAAAGGTGATGAAGGAAATGTTCGAAAAGAGCAAGAATATCACCTTCGCAGAAAACACAGTAAAGATATTCTCTGCTCTGAGCGAAGAAAGCTCCGCTCAGCTTGAAGCTCTGGCAAACGAGCTTTCCAAGGAATACCTTGCAAGACGTGACGAAACAGCCAACAAGAACGACCTCTCCGCTCTCTTCAATATCGGATACGGTCTTTACGTTGTAACGTCAAACGACGGCAAGAAGGACAACGGACTTATCGTTAACACGGTAACTCAGGTTACAAACACACCCAACAGAATAGCAGTTACCATCAACAAGGAAAACTACTCCCATCACATCATCAAGCAGACAGGCAAAATGAACGTAAACTGCCTCTCCGTTGACGCTCCCTTCAAGGTATTTGAAGCCTTCGGCTTCGTAAGCGGCAGAAACGTTGATAAGTTTGCAGACTGCGAGCCTCTGCGCTCCGATAACGGCCTCGTTTTCCTTCCCAGATATATCAACTCCTTTATGTCACTGAAGGTTGAAAGCTACGTTGATCTTGATACTCACGGTATGTTCATCTGCTCCGTAACAGAGTCAAGAGTAATTTCCGACAAGGAAACAATGACCTACACCTACTATCAGAACAACGTTAAACCCAAGCCCGAAACAAACGGCAAAAAAGGCTGGGTCTGCAAGATATGCGGCTATGTTTACGAGGGCGATCCCCTTCCCGAGGACTTCATCTGCCCCCTGTGCAAGCACGGAGCTTCTGACTTTGAACCCATTGAATAAAAAATACAATATTAATATAAATTTCGGAGGAAATTATTATGTGTGAAAACAGATTTTACATTTGCGAGCATTGCGGAAATATCGTAGGTCTCGTCAAGGATGCAGGCGTTCCCCTTATGTGCTGCGGTCAGAAGATGACTCTTCTCGTTCCCGGCACAGTCGAAGCAAGCCACGAAAAACACATCCCCGTGGTAACAGCAGAAGACGGCATCATCACCGTTGACGTAGGCTCCGTTGCCCACCCCATGGCAGAAGAGCACTATATCGAATGGATATATCTCCAGACGTGCCGCGGCGGTCAGAGAAAGTGCCTGAAGCCCGGTGACGAACCCAAGGTTAAATTTGCTATCTGCGAAGAAAAGCCCGTTGCAGTTTACGCTTACTGCAACCTCCACGGTCTGTGGAAGGCTGATATCGAATAATATAACAAAGTAAACACAAATTTAAAAATCCAGGAGGAAATAACAATGAAATACGTATGTGACGTTTGCGGATGGGAATATGATGAAGAAGCGGGAGCTCCCGAATTCGGCATCGAACCCGGCACAAAATTTGAAGATCTGCCCGAAGATTTTGAATGTCCCCTTTGCGGCGTAGGCAAGGACAACTTCAGCGAAGCATAAACTAAAAAAGCGCTCCCGTTACCACCTTTCGGTCTACGGGAGCTTTCCCTTAGGAGATAGCTATGGAACTTGTACTTCTCACAGCCGCAGGAGTAGGCGGTGCAACGGTCATCGGCTCCGCTCTCGGCTTTGTTTTCAAAAAAATATCCCACCGTTTCTCGGATATCGTGCTGTCCTTTGCGGCAGGCGTAATGCTTGCGGCGGCAGTCCTCGGACTTGTTCTTCCCTCCCTTGAATACGGTGGAAAATACGGTATTATCGTAACTGTTCTCGGCATTTTCGCAGGAGCTTTATCGCTCAGCGTTATTGATAAGCTCGTTCCTCACCTTCACAAGCTTGTGGGAGTTGAGCCTGAAAATCATCCCGACAGCGAAGGAATAAACCGCGTTCTCCTTTTTGTATTGGCAATAGCCATACATAACCTTCCCGAGGGAATTGCGGCAGGTGTCGGCTTTGGATCGGGAAACACCGCAGAAGCGCTCTTTATCGCAGGCGGCATCGCCCTTCAGAATATTCCCGAGGGTATGGTCATAATCGGGCCAATGCTGGCGGCAGGAATAACGCCGAAAAAGACCTTCCTTTGTGCGCTTGCGACAGGCCTCGTAGAAGTAGTGGGCACCCTTATCGGCTATCTTGCGGTAAGTGTTGCATCGGCAATTCTTCCCTTCGCCCTCGCCTTTGCAGGCGGCACCATGCTCTACGTTATAAGTGACGAAATGATACCCGAGACACACGCCCACGGAAGCGAAAGAGGAGCAACCTACGCCCTTCTTGCAGGCTTTTGTCTGATGCTTGTCTCCGACGTATTATTAGGTTAAGAGAACCCCAAGCCGTCTCGCGACAGCTTGAGGCCCCCTTGTTAAATAAGAACCCGACCCGCCTTTCGCAATTAAAATTGCGGGCGGGTGCCCCGGAACCTTGTTGTATTCACAATTAAAAGGGCTGTAAAAAACTTGCGAGTTTTTTACAGCCCTTTTCAATATTCATTTCAAAAATTATTCCTTTTCGCTTGCAAGGAACTTATAAACAAGAGCCGCAAGAACACCGCCAACGAGGGGCGCAAGAATAAACACCCATACGTTTGAAAGAGCATCTCCGCCTACAAAGAGAGCGGGACCGAAGCTTCTGGCAGGGTTAACGGAGGTTCCCGTAAAGGAAATACCGAGGATATGTACAAGGGTCAGAGAAAGACCGATAACGATACCAGCAACACTTGAATTTTCCGTTTTGGAAGTAACACCGAGAATTGAAATAACAAATACGAAGGTAAGAATTACTTCAATGATAATGGAAAGAGCGACGTTGCCATCATAAAGAGCATTTGTACCGAGGCCGCTTTCTTTTCCCACAAATGCCATAAGTGTTGCCGCGCCTGCTGTTGCGCCTGCAAACTGAGCTACAACGTAGCCGATAAAATCGACAACAGAGAGCTTGCCCGAAACGAGCATAGCGATGGAGACCGCAGGATTGATGTGGCATCCCGAAACGTTGCCGATGGAATAAGCCATAGCAACGATAACAAGACCGAAGGCAAGAGCGGTAAGAAGGTAGCCCGAACCGACCTTTGCATCACAGCCGATAACCGCCGCAGTACCGCAGGCAAAGAGTACCAGAACAAAGGTGCCGATAAATTCAGCAATATACTTTTTTAAAGCTTTCATGGATTTTTCCTCCTAAAATTTTTAAGACTCATTTCATAAGTCTGTTATTATTTTATCATAATTTAAGCTTGTATACAACTGTTTTTAATACAAATCAAGATATTCGTCCACTTGTGCTCTGTTTTTTAAAATAATTATATCTTTTTCCTTATATTTTTCAAGAAGCTCCAGAATAGAGGGCCTTTGGACGGTATTAAAAGCTCTTACATAATCCTCAAATTCTTTGTCGTGTTCCATTTCCACCCACGGCATATCGGGACGTTCCTTTCCCATTCTCATTTCTATTCCGTCAAGGCAGTCCTCGGTGGAAAAATCAAGAAAGAACACCGTGTCACAATGCTCCATTCTCCACTCCATCGTTGAGCCGTAGTTACCGTCGATTATCCATTTTTCAAGCGGAAGGACCGCTGAAAGACGTTCAAGGAAAACAGGTCTTTCCACGGTCGTTTTGTCGGCATTCCATTTCATAAGGTCAAGGTGATACAGCGGAAGCCCCATCTTTTTCGAAAGTGCCCTCGAAAAGGTGCTTTTTCCGCTGCCGGGACAGCCGATCACTATTACTTTTTGCATGTAAAACTGCCTTTCTTTCCAAAAACTATGTTTTATTCGTCTGAATTTTCCGGCTTAGCACTTGACTCTGCAGTCTCGCCCTCTCCGATACTCAAAGTCTCCTCGGGCAAATCTGCAGGAACGTCATTTTTAACGGTAAGTTTCCTGCGCAGGAAGAAGTATATTATTGCACCCAAGGGAACGACTATCTTCGTCATAACGGACAGGGTTGAAGGGTCAGCGGCAATTGAGCTTCTCGACAATATCAACCCCACCATAAAGTTTAATCTTGCAGATTCCCCCAAAGTTAAAGTAAAGGAAATGCCCACTAAATTTATAATTGCCCAAAGAACCTTTTTCTTTATCTTTCGGCGCAGACAGTCAATGAACATCCAAACACAAAATTCAATTGATAAAATCGAAATGACCGTAAGTATAATATTGACAACAGGCACATAACTGTCGGTTCGGTTTATAAACTCAGTTGCGTCAGCGAAATAGACTCCTGCGATACCATTAATATCATCACGGGTTATAACACGAAACAAGGCAACGACCCCGTTATCAAAATAAACCTGATAAGCTGTAGTGTAGGTTGTAAGGCCGCCTGACGTATTCACGTTCCAACCGATTTGCTTTAATTCATAGGATTTTGCATCCTTTACAACCGACTGAATAGTTGACCAATAATCCTTAAAATTCCCCGTGTTCACGGTTTCTTTGACCATATCGTATGCAGCCTTATAATCATCATTTATAACGAAAGTCATAAACTGCTCACCGAGTTCTCCGTTGTTGCCGACGTCAATATCCGCGCCGCAATACACAAGCACCAGGACCGCCGTAATACAGAGAATAACAACGCATATCAGTTTCATTAAGCGTGTGTGTTTCATAGTTAAAACTCCTTCTTGACATTTATTCCAATTCCTCAATATACAAAATAATGTTACGTTTATCAAAATCTTCAATAAACTTGATCTTCAAATGTTGTCCGTTTTCGGTAATAACACCGCCAAAGCAAGCGGGACGGTTATAACCGTTATATATTTCGCCGTTTGTATATTCAAAATAAACGCCGTTTATCTCAAAACTCTCCGTATCGTGGCCTGTAATGGGCATAGCGTGGTATTTCTCCACGTAACCTTCAACCACAAGCACCTGCCCGTTTTCAAGAACCTCTTTTTTTACAAAGTAATCTTCAATATGAAAGAATACCGAACCTACAAAAAGGAACAGGCAAAATACGCCGACCATCCATCCCATCCATTTAAAAAACACATACAATGCATAACCGCGTGCACCCTTTTTATCAACTCCGGGATTTTGTACGGGATACCATTTGAAACAGAAGAAAAAGCCAAGTCCAACAAATAGGGGGATTAAAAGTGCAAGTGAGGACAACCAGTTAAAATGAAGCTCGTATAATACCTCAGTCATTCATATCTCTCCTTTCGGATAGGGTTCTATCAATCTTCCAATTCATTTTCTTTCAAAATCACGGTTCAACGATTCTATGGCATATTCCAAATCAGGTTCAATTCTTTCCTTGTAATATTCCGCGAGGGTACTATCCACAAGAGTATACTCTGAAATCTCATACCACTCTGTTCCACGGATTGTTCCGATAAGATGTTCTTTCAAAACTTTGAGATTAAGACGTTCGCCCCAAAATCCTTCAATATCCAAAACCGTTACAAAATCATACTTAATTCTGAATTTTAGCCAATCCGGACCGTTATCAACAGATTTTTGAAAGCCTATAACAGATGCATTCTTTCTGTTCTCACCGTAACGATAAAAGAACGCACTTTTTCCGCTTCTGACAAATCCTTCCTTTTCAAGTCTATCATTCATTCTTGAAAGTATATATTCATACACATCTGCTGAGATTATTTTCGTCATACCTTACCGACTTTCTTTGAACTGAAATAAAAACCTGAGGGCCTATTATTTTAAAAGTTGCAACTTCTCTATGGCAGATATCTTTATTGTTGTTTCTCCGCCGTTGCTTGCACAATACCTATAATAAGAGGTTGCCTTTTCAATATCTTCAAGTTTTTCATAGATCTCGCCCAGTTTATAATTGACAATAAGTCTGCCGAGATTGTCGAGTTTGGGGAATGATCTTTCGAGCATTTTGAGAAAATGTGCTTCTGCCGTTCTGTAATCTCCCATAGCCATCGCTCGGTCGCTTTTCAAAATCGCATCAACTAAGCTGATGCAAGCAAAATCAAGCTTTTGTTTTTGTACTTCGACAAAAATAGACTCCGCCTCATAAGTTCTGCCACAAGAAAACAAAAAAGAGGATTTTATAAGCTTTGCAAAATTTTTCTTTTTATCACTTGCCGAAGCGATCATTTCATCAACTGTAGAAAACACGTTTTCTCTATCGTCTAACAAGTCATAGGCAACTGCAACCAAGTGCAAAACCTCCATGCTCGGTTTACCGACGATAAGATCATCTGATTTTTTTAAAAGCTCATAGTGTTTTATAAATTCAGCCGGTTTTAACTCGTTTCGAACAAGCTTGTTGCCGTGATTTATAAGCTTCCCTTTGCCTTCGCTATAACGACCTAAAAATACCTCAAGCAAGCAAAGAAAGAATGCGATCATTCCTATTACTAATAATGTATTATCCGTATCTCCCAGAGCTCTGAAGAAAACCCAGAAAGCAAAACTGAAAACTCCTAAAAAGAAGCTGCATAACGCCTTTATCAGTATTTTACGACGACTTTTTTCGGTTAAGAACATAAATCCACCGCCTTTCTTAGTTACATTATATCATTTTGAAAGAAAAATGCAAGGCGAAGCTTTGGGAAATATTTCTTTTGGGGTGACACCGTTTATAGGAGTCCCGGTCGCTGTCGCATAGTAGTTGAGAGTACAGTAGAAGAAATACAATTAAAACTCTTTATATAAACTTCATCCAAATAGTAAAATCAACGGCTTGCCGTTGTATATCATCAATTCCGTAAGGAATTGCATATCAT
>SVTQ01000006.1 GCA_015063695.1 Oscillospiraceae bacterium | reverse complement strand
TTTCTTTTCGTCTTGTTGTTCAATTTTCAAGGAACATTTTCGCTAGCCCTCAGCGGGTCAGCTCGATTAGTATAGCACAAACTTCTTCCTCTGTCAAGCTCTTTTTTAAAGTTTTTTTAAAAAAGTTGAAGTTTTTTGTTTGTGATATTTCATCGCGCCTTGTCTTTCAAGGCTTGATTATTCTATCACTATTTTTACCCAAAGTCAACGGTTAAATTGACCATATATACAATTATTTTCCCTTCTTTGTGTACAAAATAAACAAACGCCTCCAAAATCGGAGGCGCAGGTTCAATTCTGCTGTTATTCAGCAAATACGCTATATTAATATAATGAAGATTTCAGCTCATCGGATCGTAGATATCAACATCGGAGAAATCCAGAATGTCGGATAGGATATAGTTACTCACAAACATTCCTTTAGGTGTAAAGTAATATCTTTCATCATCATGGACTACGTAACCTGCATTAATGTATCTTGAAAGCTTCATACCGTACATGGCATCAAAGTCCTTACCAAAGAGTCTGAAGAACTCTCTCGTATGAATTCCTTCCGCCAGGCGGAAGCGGAGCATGACGTATTCCCCAAGTCTTTCCTTTGTCATAAGCTCTTCAGTTGCTTCAGTGATACGTATGCCCGCCTCGGGAGTTTCGAAGGAGCGCATATACCTCATTACATCCTTACAGAAGGAAAATCTGTTGCCGTTGAAGAAGGAGTGGGCCGCAGGGCCGAGGCCGAGGTACTCGTCACAGTTCCAATACTTGATATTGTGCATGCACTGATAGCCGGGCTTTGCAAAATTACTTATCTCATACTGCGCATAACCTCTCGAGGAAAGGAACTTCACTGCGGTCATATACATTTTATATTCCGTATCTTCATCCGGCAGATCAAGAGACTCGCGCATTTTGAAGAAAGGGGTTCCTTCTTCTATTTTAAGATTATAGAAGGAAATATGCTCAGGTCCAAGTCTTGTAACGTAATTCAGAGTCTTCAGCATACTCTCGACGGTCTGACCCGGGATACCGAACATAAGGTCAACGTTGATATTATTTATCTTCGCCGTTCTTGCATCGCGGAATACCTGTTCAAACTCCCTTCTGTTATGAAGTCTTGACAGAGTTTTAAGCTCCTCGTTATCTGCACTCTGGAGACCGAGGCTGAGTCGGTTGACACCTGCGCGGCGAAGCTTTTTTAGATCTGACAAAGTAACTGTTGCAGGATTCGCTTCAAGAGTAAATTCCGCGCGTTTGGTGAGACGGAAATTCTTCTTAATGGCGGTTATGACCTGCAAAAGCAGAGGAAGAGGGAGTGCTGTCGGAGTTCCGCCCCCGATAAAGACGGTATCGGGAGCATAATGTTCACATCCGTTTTTATAGCTTTCCATGTGGGTGATGAGGGCATTTACGTATCTTTCGTATATGGAATCGTCACCGGGGACAAAGGAGTAAAAGTCGCAATACGCGCATTTACTCTTACAGAAAGGGATGTGAACGTAGAGACCCAATCTTTGTTTATTCAGTTTTTCCATACGTTACATCTCCTTTCACGGGGGAATCAATTATCATCGAGCTTAAGCACTGCCATGAAGGCTTCGGGAGAAACCTGAACACTACCGAGCTGACGCATCTTCTTTTTACCTTCCTTCTGTTTTTCAAGAAGCTTCTTCTTACGGGTGATGTCACCGCCGTAGCACTTAGCAAGAACGTCCTTACGGAGGGCTCTTACGGTTTCACGGGCAATAACTCTTGAGCCGATTGCCGCCTGAATGGGAATTTCAAAAAGCTGCCTCGGAATATTTTCCTTAAGCTTTTCGGCAATTTTTCTCGCTCTGCCGTAAGCTTTTTCCTCATGGACGATAAAGGTGAGAGCATCCACCATTTCGCCATTGAGAAGGAAGTCAAGCTTGACGAGCTTGCTTGCCTCGTAGCCGCCGAGCTCATAGTCAAGGGATGCATATCCCTTACTTCTTGATTTAAGAGCATCGAAAAAGTCGTATATTATTTCATTGAGAGGAAGCTTATAATAAAGCTCCACTCTATCGGTATCGATATACTTCATATCCTTGAAGATACCGCGTCTGTCCTGGCAGAGATCCATAATACCGCCCACAAATTCAGTGGGGGTAATAAGGGTTGCATCAACCACGGGCTCTGCTGCTTCTGCAATCTCATCGGGAGCAGGGTAATTGGAAGGATTATCGATATAGACCACACTGCCGTCGGTCTTTGTTATCTTGTAAATAACGCTGGGCGCGGTGGTAATGAGATCGAGATTGAACTCTCTCTCAAGTCTTTCTTCGATGATCTCCATGTGGAGAAGGCCGAGGAAGCCGCAACGGAAACCAAATCCGAGAGCAATACTCGTTTCGGGCTCGAATACAAATGCCGCGTCGTTGAGCTGTAATTTTTCAAGGGCATCCTTTGTTTCGTTATACTTTGCACCGTCTGCAGGGTAAATACCTGCATACACCATAGGAAGAACGCTCTTAAAGCCCGGGAGGGGTTCATCGCAAGGGTTGTCCGCGTTAGTTACCGTGTCACCCACCTGTGTATCGGAGACGGTTTTAATAGATGCTGTAATATAACCAACGTCACCCGCCGTGAGCACTTCCTTCTTTTTAAGGCCGAAGGCGTCCATAACACCCACTTCAACAACTTCAAACTCAGCACCCGTATGCATAAGCTTTATTTTATCTCCGCTTTTTACAGATCCGTCGTAAAGTCTGATATAAACTACTACGCCGAGGTAGCTGTTATAAACAGAGTCGAAGATAAGAGCGCGAAGAGGAGCATCCTCGTCACCTTCGGGCGGCGGAACGTCTCTGATTATTGCATCCATAACGTCGGAAATGTTAAGACCTGTTTTTGCGGAGACCGCAGGACAGCCTTCCGCAGGAATACCGATGATATCTTCAATCTCCTTCTGTACTCTTTGAACGTCGGCAGAGGGAAGGTCTATTTTATTAACTACGGGAACTATCTCAAGATCGGCATCCACCGCAAGGTATGCGTTTGCAAGGGTCTGCGCTTCGATGCCCTGAGTAGCGTCAACAACAAGGAGAGCTCCTTCGCAGGCATTGAGAGAACGGGACACCTCGTAGTTAAAGTCAACGTGACCGGGGGTGTCGATAAGGTTCAGCTGATAGACCTCTCCATCGGGAGCCGCGTAATCTATACGGACAGCTCTCGCTTTAATTGTGATACCTCTTTCTCTTTCGAGGTCCATATTATCAAGAAGCTGTTCTTCCATATCTCTGCCCGCAACCGCATTGGAATATTCAAGTATTCTGTCTGCAAGGGTACTCTTACCGTGGTCAATGTGGGCAATTATTGAAAAGTTTCTTATATGTTTTTGTTTTTCGGTAGGCTGTGACATTTGGTCCTCCGTTCTGACAGACTGCCGTGAAATTCTCTAACACTTTATTTTATCAAATAAACATGAAAAAATCAATAGGTAAGAGAAACCAAGCATATATTAATATGGAAGATTTTGCTTAATTTGTTTATTTGTGCAAGACAATGCAACTAATTATGCAAAATTCACTTAAATTGTGCTTTAAATTCAGTAAATTTTGCATTCAGCCTCAAAAAAATTGCACATTCATATTGTAAACGCTATTATTGTATGTTATAATACAATGGTAATTAGTATAATAAGTTTATAAATATTTGGAGGACCAATATGAACAAGATAACAAAAAAACTCCTTGCTTTCTTCCTCTGCGCGGTACTGCTTCTTGCTCCTGTTTCCGCTTTCGCAGTAGAAGCAGGCGGGCTTGGGTCACAGGAAAACCCTCACGCACTCAGCGCATCCGCTATGAGACCGCTTCGTTTCAGCGTAGAGCCCGGCGACTCCGTTTGGGTAAAAGCTGACATTGAGCAGGCTACCGTAACAGTTGGACTTGCTACAACACCTGATTACAGAATTTCCTACAATTCTTACAACTACGTTCCCACTTCTGAAGACAACACACTTGTATTCGGAATCACAGACAAGAGCGTGCCCTTTCAGGTTACCAACACAGGAACAGAGGCAGTAAGCTTTGCTATGGCGCTCACTGCAGGAACACCCGAAGACCGCACAGGCACAAGAGACTATCCCGAAACTGTTGTTCTTGAAGAAAACCCCAGAACCGGTATGCTCGGAGCTTTCCTTTCCAGAGAACTGAAAAACGGAAACGACGGATATCACTTTATAGTTAATGCACCCGCCGACGGCGCTATCTCCGTTTCGGTTTCTGCAACCGATGCTGAATGGAACGATCTCGGATGGAGCTTCAACGCAAGCAACAGAACGACCGGTATTTACGGTGCAACGCATTACAGCACGGACGAACCTCTCGTTGACGTTGAACACGTAAAAGTTTCCGCAGGCGATGAAGTTATCATAATGGCGGCAACCTTCGATCCCGAAAAGCCTTTCACAAATCCCGCAGGCACGGTCTACGTAACTCTTTCCTTCTCCGAAATCGGCTCCGTTGACTATCCCGAAACAATCACAGAACCCGGCACGTTTGCAAACGAAATGAAAAACGGCAACCAGGGCCACTATTATACATGGACTGCAGAAGCTGCAGGCTCTGTAACTGTTGAAATGCTTGATGCAGAAGGTTGGCAGTACATGATCAACGCATCTCACACCGACGGCAGATACATCTACGGTGACACACATTGGTCCGATGACGACCCCGCGGTTCCTTCCGAAACACACGAGGTCGAAGAAGGCGACGTTCTTACGATCTTCATTGCAACTTATGACCCCGAAATGTGGTTTTCAAATCCCGCGGGAACAGTAAACTGGAAGCTCTCCTTTAAGGAAGCCTCCTCTGTGATCTCCGGCGACGTTGACGGTGACGAAAAAATTACGACGAAAGACGTTCTTGTACTGAGAAAAGCTCTCGGCGGCGTGGTTTCACTCACTGATGCAGAGATCCTCGCAGGAGACTGTGACGGCAACGGTAAGATCACAACCGCAGACGTTCTTGCGATCAGAAAGTACCTTGGCGGTATTATCACTGAGCTTCCTATAGCTAAATAATTAAAGTACATAAGATAAACTCCCGTTGTGGCTCCCTCCGTAAGGAGGTGCCGCAACGGGAGTTTTTTCTTTATCTTATTTTTATTTACAACCCAAAGCTTATACTTATCGCTTCGTCTACTGCAACCATCATTTCATCATCCAAATGCCCCATTTTTTCACCCAAACGCTTTTTGTCGATAGTACGTATTTGTTCAAGGAGAATTACCGAATCCTTTTGCAGACCTACTTTATCTGCGTATACGTCGATGTGGGTCGGAAGCTTTGCTTTACCGAGCCTGCTTGTTATTGCCGCCGCAATTACCGTGGGACTGTATTTATTACCAACGTCATTCTGCACTATAAGTACGGGACGAAGCCCTCCCTGCTCACTTCCGACAACGGGACTGAGATCCGCATAATATATATCGCCTCGTTTTATGCTCACGCTATCACTCTCCGTTATGATTTACTTCCCTTTGGCTAAGGTTTTCTGTAATCTTATTATTACCCGTACAAATGATTTTTAGTCATTGGAAAATAAGAAAACCTTGCCTGTTGTTATTATATTCGGAGATTGGAATTATGTGTGAGGCGAGGGCGGCGGGAGAGGATGGGAGGAACCAGATCGTTTGGTGGCGGTGGTATTCGTCGTCCGATATGAAATAGCACTGCAGTATCAAACCATCATTTGTAGGGACAGGCGTCCCCGACTGTCCGTTACACGCATTTTTTAGAAATCATGTTTCAAGCATTGAAAGATAACGTTCTATCATAACATTTCACGTTTTATGTGTTTTGGCGGACAGTCGAGGACGCCTGTCCCTACAGAATTGAGACATTATTTATACATTCACGGTAAGATATGATTTGATCATGCGTTATACGGGTCGTCGATAGGGGTCCTCAAAAAATGCGACGGGATTTTTAAGGTTCGTCGAGGGCACCGTCTCCCTACCATAGTTTTGCGTTTTTCCTCACTGTGAAACAAAAAAATCGGGGCGCGGAAAACCGCGCCCCGATGGGTTTATTTAGTCAACTCTAAATCTACTTGTTAAATTACTTAACGAGGATCTTCTTAAGAGCGAGAGCGTCCTTAGCGTCGATTTCGCCGTCAGCGTTAATGTCAGCAAGGTCAGCTGCGATATCATCAGCAGAGATTACGCCTGCGATGTACTTCTTAATGAAGAGAAGGTCGCGAACAGAGATCTTGCCGTCGCCGTTTACGTCACCGTAAAGAACTTCTTCTTCTTCAACCCATGCAAAGTCAGCAGAACCAACTGCATAGTTGTCAACGTAAGCTTCTACGCCGAATGTTCTGAGAATGATGTACTTAGCAGATGTTTCAAGCTCGCATGCTGCATCATATTCGTCAGCAAAACGGATAACTTCTTCGCCGTTGAGTTCGAATGAGCAGTAGCTGATTTCGCCTTCTTCGAAGTAAGCATCTTCACCGGGAGCTACGAATGTGAACTTAAGTGTGTACCATTCGCCGGGAACGAGGTCAACCTTTTCTTCGTAAGGAACGTATGTAAGAGCTCCACCGGCGGGACGGATGAAGAAGCAACCCTCATCAAAGTCGTAGCCTGCTTCGTTTGCCATACCGCTGTCACCACCGAACCAGAAGTATACCTTGTGGCCGTAGCTTGCTGTATCACCTGTGTCGAATGTATCAACATAGAGGAAGTCAAATGTTACGGACCAGCTTGTGTTGGATCTGGAATCGTGGGGATTCTGATGGTAAGACATGTCGTTACCGTTGGGGATATGACCAACGCCGTTTTCTACTACGAGACCTTCAGCATCGAAGAAGCCCTGGATCTTCTGTGTAGCAGCAGCTTCATCCATGCCATAGTAATACCAAAGGTCACCTGTGTAGGAGTCTTCAGCGGGGATGGAAGCGTAAGTGGATGTACCGCAATTGTACTGACAGTACCAAACCTTGGAACCATTTTCTACAGAGTAGTTATTTTCGTCGGGCCATACATGGTCAACTGTTTCGATAGCGTATTCGCCTACTCTTGCACCTTCAGCTGTGCAATCAGCGTTAAGGCAGTAGATACCCATGATACCTTCGTCCTGACATGTAGGAGCGAGGTCAACTCTTTCTTCTGTTGCGAGGTGAGGACATTCAACTTCGCCTGCACCTTCAACTACTACGTCTACGAGTTCGCAGTTGTCGCCGAAGATGCCGGAGTCGCCGTTTTCAAAGTCCCAAGCGCCATATTCGTTTATAGAGAAGTTATCGAATGCAACACCGTTACCGATTGCGTTCATGATAATTCTGTCACTCCAGTAGGAGTTAGCTGTTGTTCTACCTGTCCAAACGAGTTCGCCGTCCATGTAGATCTTGTCAGCACCGTTAACGTTCAGTTCGAGAACGAAGTTGTGCCAGTTAGGTGTAAGGAAACCTGTATCGCCGAATTCGATACCAGCGTAGTCGTCTACATCGCCGTAAGCGGAGCCGCCGCCTGCGATGTTAACGCCTACGTATGTCTTAGCGATTGTGTAACGTGTAACTGCGGAGTCAGCCCAGATCTGGATACCGGAGTTATCGTCATAGAGCCAAAGATCGAATTCGATTGTCTGACTCTGACCGAAGCTGTAACCGTTTCTGTCAACGTAAGCGCCGTTTACGTATGCAGCCTTAGACATTGTAACTTCAGCGCCGCCTTCTGCATAGGGATCAGAAAGGAGTGCGAACTTTGCGCCGAGACCAGCATTAAACTTGGGGTTGCTGCCTTCGAAGTCTTCTTCAAAAAGAACATTACCGTCGAGATCGGAGATCTTCCAATCGTCGATTGTGAGAACGCCGTGGTTGGAGAAGAAGAGGTAGCTGTTTGTGTAAGGTGTAACACCGCTGTATGTAGCGATCTCAACACCGTCGATTACGAATGTGCAGTTGCCGTCTTCGTAAACGTATGCGATGTGGTGCCAGTTATCGTGAACGAGTTCACCCCATGCATAGGGAGTAGCTGACTGACCTTCAATGGTTACATAACCATTGAGAGCGTCGATTACTGCGTGACCGCCGGAAGCGGACCACATTGCCCAGTCAGCGCCGTCAGCATCAGCAACAACGCTTGCAACGTATTCAACCTTAACATTTGTAGACTGAACACCTGTGTCCTGGCAGTAACCGTATGCTTCAGCGGAACCCCACTGCCAACCGTAGCCGTAATCAGCTGCGTTTGCAGAGAAGGGAACACATGCGAAAAGCATAAATACTACCAGAGCGATAGAAAGAATTTTTTTCATTATGTTTTCCTCCATATAATATTGGTACCATAATTCTAACACTAAAATTCCAAATTGTCAACAGACACACCAAAAAATCATACCATTTTTTTATATTTTTTAGAAAATTGTATTCTTACATATACAGAAACACGAAAACTATAATTTCACAAAAGGCACTTTATAAAAATGCGATTCGCAATTAACAGCGTAAAGCAACGGCAGCACATGTTCAAAACCTTCATATTTTATTATATATATGTATACAGCACTCCGTTTTTGTGCAAATCAAACAACAGAAAGCGCAAAATCCCTCGAAAATCACTTTCTCTACCTTTTCTATTAATTCAAATGCTGCCGCAATATTTGAATTTATATCGCAAAAAAGGTACTTTTTCATAAATACGCACAACGTTAGAACGGGGGTTTTGTAGCATTTTACCACAAAGATGCTTTAATTTTTGCCATTTTGCACATTGACTATAATTGTTCATAATGATATAATAGTATCACCTAAATCATATTTGGAGGAAAACAAATGAAAAAAATTCTTTCTATCGCTCTGGTAGTATTTATGCTTTTCGCATGTGTTCCCTTCTCTGCAAACGCAGCTGCGCCTTATGGCTACGGTTGGCAGTGGGATGACAGCGTTGCATACGGCTACATCCAGAACATCAAATGCTCCGCAAGTGACGTTGTAATGGAATTCGACGTTTCTGTAGTACAGGGTGCTGAAGGCGCTCTCTTCGAGCTCTGGACAGGTTCCGGCGGAAACATGGGCATCAACGCTCTCCAGGGAACAGCTTATATCGGCACACAGGCAGTAGCTCCCATCTCTTGGGGCGAGCTCTCCGGTACAAACTGGCACCACGTTAAATACACCATCAACAACGGCGCTGCTTCTATCGCTATCGACGGAACAGTTGTTGTTTCCGGTACAGGTGTTACTAACTTTGCTGCTGACTCTATCGTTTTCTTTGCTAACAACGGTATTGTTACAATTGCTAACCTTCTTATCACAAATAATGCAGGTGCTGAGATCTTCGCAACAGATTTCTCCGATGCTACAGTTGCTGATAAATACTTCCCCAACTCTCTCGGCGGTATCGTTGAACTCGTTTCCGATCCTACACAGACTCCTGTAACACCCGATCCCGATCCTACTCCCGATCCCGAACCCGATCCCGATCCTATCGTTCCTCCCGTAACAGGCGAAGCTAACAAGGTTATGAGAATCGACGGTTATGCAGCTATCGCTAAGGAAATCAAGAAGTGCGACGACTACCCCGTATACAACTACGGTACAGTTGAATTCGACCTCTATATGCTCCCCGGCTCTGCAGGCTCCGCTAAGTTCGAGCTCTTCGAAAGCTGGGAAGGCTCTGTTCGTCCCACGATCACAAACAACGCATACGGTTACTCTTACACATTCACAGAATATGAAGAACTCCACGGCTTCACTTGGGGCTCTCTCAGTCTCGACAACATGAGACACTTCAAGATGGAACATGACGACGAACAGATCAAGCTCTACATGGACGATCAGTTCCTCACATCCATCCCCTACGGTACAACACCCGCAATGCCCGGTCTCGTATTCTACGTAAGCCAGGGCTTCATCCTCATTGATAACCTCGTATTCACAGACTCCGAAGGCACAGTTCACGGTAACTACGACTTCGACACAACCGCTCCCCGCGACAACGAAGGCGACTGGTCCCTCGTTACTCTCGGCGACTGCGCTACATACGGTCACGTTGCAGGCGTTGTTGACATTCTCAAGCTCAGCCCCAACTGTACAGAACAGGGTTACCAGGTAAGATACTGCGTAGCTTGCGGTCTCGAAGCTTCCAGAACTTACATCCCCGCTCTCGGTCACGCTTACGGTGGTTACGCAGCTGCTAAGGTTGAAACTGCTGCTACAGCTACAGAAGACGGCGTTCTCGCATGGGCATGCAGCAGATGCGGTCTTGATGCAGCTAAGGGCGTTCAGGTTGCTACAGGCGACTACAAGGGCAACATCGTTTCCTTCGACGACTTCTCTGACTGGGAAGTAACACAGTACATCACAGGCGGCTTCCCCGCAGCAGGTAACGAAGAGCCTTACGCAGGCGAATTTGTAGAAATCGAAGACGGCAACGAAGTTCTCCGCGCTTCCACAAACGCTACATATCACCAGTTCTTCAACGAAATCGACACAACAGGCTTCACAGTTTCCTACGACTTCCGTTTCAATGAACTCATGGAAACAAACGACTCCGATAGCTACGGTCACAACATGCACTTCTGGTTCGGTGGTTCTTCCATCATCAACAACATGGCAGGTTACGACTTCGAAAATCAGGAATTCTTCGTTAAGGGAAGCAACGGCATGCCTTACATGCCTATTACAGCTTCTTATGAAATCGAAGCAGGCAAGTGGTACAACCTCACATTCAAGTACTACTCCAACACAGATACGTTCGAAGCATGGTGTGCTATGTACATCAACGGCGAACAGGTTATCATCTTTGATGATATCGACGCTTCTTACGAACTTCCTTACGATGCATCCAGAGCTACAGCTCCCGTTCTCTTCCGTATCTTCGGTGCTGACATCAGCTTCGATAACTACGTTATCGGCGACCTTGACTTTGAATGGATCAACTACAGAACTCCCGAAAACGAAGAGATCATCGTAACTCCCGGCGACCTCGACGGTGACGGCGAAGTAACCGCTAAGGACTCCATGCTCATCAAGAAGCTCCTCGTTGGTGCTATCGCTCTTGAAGACGTAAACGCTCTCAATGCAGACGCTAACGGCGACGGCGTGCTCAACGCTAAGGACTCCAGAGCTATTAAGGAAATCATTCTCGGTTAATAATTCCTAAAACAGCTAAACAGCAAAAATCAAGGTGCTCTCCTCGGAGAGCACCTTTTTGTATTCGACGGACGACCAATGGTCGCCCCTACGATTGATATCGTCGTTTTCGTGTGAAACAAGTTCACATCGGGAAATTTCGCTGATTATTTGTAGGGACAGGTGTCCTCGACTGTCCATTGCATTTCTCATTCGCAGTAGAGTGCGTTTTTTGTGTAAATCGGACGACCAATGGTCGCCCTACGGTAACCGAAAAAGGGGAACGCGAACAACAGGCGTGCGATCACACCCGTTATGTCATTCTGAGTGAAGCGCCCAAGGCGCGAAATCGAAGAATCCTCGCACGTAAAACACCCGTGACGATATTACAACACAAAACGTTCATACCAAGATCCTTCGACTACGCTCAGGATGACAGTGAAGTGAAGTAACCGAAAAAGGGAACGTGAACAACAGGCGCGCGATCACACCCGTTATGTCATTCTGAGTGAAGCGCCCAAGGCGCGAAATCGAAGAATCCTCGCACGTAAAATACCCGTGACGATATTACAACACAAAACGTTCATATCAAGATCCTTCGACTACGCTCAGGATGACAGTGAAGTGAAGTAACCGAAAAGGGGAACGTGATATATTTTCCGCGACGCGGAAAATGCAGAAGGGGAGATGCCTGTCCCCACGGATCAACGGGAGATTTATTCATCGGTCATTTATATGCATTGGCCCTTTTGTGTAGGGGCGGATTCTATATCCGCCCGCTATATACGCAACAACAATAAGGGAGGATATGGAATCCTCCCCTACGAATTATCCGTTGCTCGTATCAAAAATCGGGCGTGTACTTTGACGTTGCGGAATCTCTATTCTGAAAATAGCCGTCAAAGCCAAGATTTAATGCCTCGTCAAGAACCTTATTATATTCAAAAGTAGTTATTCTTCTGTTTATTTCGGAATAGCCTTCGTCAAGGAACTCGGGCGTGTACTGAGCCATGAGACTGAGGATAACGTTTTTTGCGCCGACCGCCCCCGAAACAAGACGGAGAACTTCAACGGAATCCTTTCTTCCGCCGGGAAGAACAAGGTGGCGGACTATCGTTCCGCGTCTCATAAGCCCCGTCTCCGCATCGATCACAGGGCTTCCCGTTATCTTCACCATGGCAACAAGCGCTTCAAGAGCGCGCTCCTTATAATCGGGAGCGTTTGAATACTCAGCGGAGAGTTTCTCTGAGAAATATTTGAAATCCGTGAGAAAAATATCAACGTAAGAAGTTAAACTTTCGATAACTTCTTTATTTTCATAACCCGAAGTATTCCATACTACAGGAATTTTTAATTTCCCCTTCAGAATTTCAAGGGTCTCCTTTATTTTATGGGTGTAGTGGGTAGGCGTTACGAAGTTTATATTATATGCGCCTTCTTTCTGAAGCGACAGGATTTCCTCCGCCAGCTTCTCGGGCGAATACTCTGAACCGACAGCTCCTCGGCTTATGGTTTTATTCTGACAGTAGACACACTTAAGGGAACATCCCGAAAAGAACACGGCTCCGCTTCCGTGTCCGTTTTCTCCGCCGCTGATACAAGGCTCCTCCCAGTGGTGGAGCATTATTTTTGCTACCATCATTTCGTCGGCTGCGCCACATACGCCGAGTTTTTCAACTCTGTCTGCTTTGCACCTACGGGGACAAAGCTCGCATTTTTCCATATTCCGAAGCACCCCTTTCCGCATTAAAAAATCAAACTATAACAATTTTATCACAGTTTCTCTTTTCCTTCAAGGGGGTAAAAATAGTATTAAAAAATGTAAATAATTTCAGAAAGCTATGGAAAAAGAAAGTATTTTGCTATACAATAAACGTGTTTACTTTTGGTTTTGAAGGGACTTTTCCTATGTCAATAAAAAAACTTATGGAAAACACTGCATTTTCCGTAGCATACGCTTCGGCGGCAATAATACTCTTTATAATTTCTCTAATCCTTTTTTGCGAGAGCGGAACTCTTCCTCGCATTACGGCGCCCTCTGCCCCCTCGCTTCCCGTCGGAACGGTTAAAGAAGAAGCCGTTTCCAAAAGCGACGGCTGTTTCATTCCCGCCACGGGCATCAGCTTTGACAACGTCCGCTACGTAAGAACGGTTCCCGGAGGAACTTATCGTATAGAGTTTTCTCTGACCCCCGAAAACTCCAACGAAATGCTCTACTGGAGAAGCATTAACCCTGCAGTTGCAACGGTAAGTCAGGACGGAGTGATAACAGCGCTTTCAAAGGGCGAGAGCATCATTATAGCAGAATCATACAACAGAAAAATATCAAGATCCACAGTGATCAAGGTCGGTGAAATGCCTCCTGCCATCCTTGAGGCACCTTACATCAATCAGCTGAGAGACTTTCCCAACGGATGCGAGAGCTGTAGCACGGTCATGGCGCTCAATCACGTGGGAATTGACATCACCACCGAAGAATTTATTGAAAATTATCTAGATATGAGCAGACTTCCCTACGTTAACGACAAGGGCAAGTACGTGGGCGCAAGCCCTTGGGAATATTTCCTCGGAGACCCCCGTCTTTCAACGGGTCTCTGCTGTTACGCTCCCGTTATCGGAAACGCGCTTGAAAAGTTTATTGACCCCGAAGAATACAAGGTCACGGAGCACTACAACGTTCCCCTCGAAGACCTTTGCCGCGACTACATCACTAAAAACATACCTATTATCTTCTGGGGCACCATGTACATGAAGGAGCCTTATCTTATGGACTGGACGTGGCAGATAGACGGTGCCGAGGACGGAGAGACCTTCACCTGGGTCGCTCCCATGCACTGCTTGCTCCTTGTGGGCTTCGACGATGAATACTACTATTTCAACGACCCCGTTGCAGGCAAGAAGGTTGCTTACACCAAAGCTGACACCGAAGCCGCTTACGAGGGTCTCTACAAGCAGGCGGTTACTGTTGAACCTGTAAAGTAACTTAATGACAAATTATTTGGGGGAACTTTCTTCAGAAAGTTCCCCCAAACCCCTTCAAAGACTTTTAAATAATTGCAAGAAATGTTTTTTTATCTCCCCTTGCTTTTTTATATATTTATGATAATATATAATATAGGAAATTATTATCTGTGCTCAAAGGAGGCGGCGTATGGAAAAGGGCGGATGCAAATACTTTAAAAAATGCGGAGCATGTCAGCTTCGCAACTTGTCATACAAAGAGCAGCTCTCCTATAAAATGAGCCGAATAATCAAGACACTGGGACGTTTTTGCCACGTCCACGAAATCGTCCCCATGGAAAACACCGAGGGCTACAGAAACAAGGCTCAGGCAATCGTTTTCCCTCAAGGCGGAAAAGCAGTTTCGGGCATTTACAAATCCTCAAGCGGAACTGCGGTCAAGTGCGATTTTTGCGCCATAGAAACAAAGACGGCAAGCGAGATAATCCGCGTTGTTATAAACATCGCAAACGAGCTGAAAATTCAGCCCTTCAATGCCGCGACGGGCAAGGGATTTCTCCGCCACATTCTTGTGAGAGAAGGCTTTGCCACGGGCGAGGTCATGGTCGTTATCGTCAGCAGTTCCGCCGCGTTTCCAAAAGAAAGGCAGTTCGTTTCTCTGCTTACAGAGCGTTTTCCTTCCATAACCACCGTCATTCACAACGTAAACGACACGGACACTCCGCTTTGGCTTACAGACAAGGAAAGAGTTCTTTACGGAGAAGGATATATAACCGACGTTCTTTGCGGTTGCACCTTCAGAATTTCTGCCCGCTCCTTCTATCAGATAAATCCCGTTCAGACAGAACGTCTTTACAGCTGTGCCATTAAGCTTGCGGGTCTTTCAGGAAAAGAAAGAATTCTTGATGCTTACTCGGGAATCGGCACTATCGGAATAATTGCCGCCAAAAATGCAAAGACGGTGGATGCCGTTGAGGTAAACAAATCTTCAACTGCCGATGCCAAAGAAAACGCCCGTCTTTCGGGAGTTTCCAATATTCGCTTTTTCACCGCGGATACCACCAAATTCATAAACAATGCCGCCGCAAAGGGCGAAAAGTACGACACTGTTTTCGTTGACCCGCCCCGTGCAGGCTGTGACAAGAACTTTCTCTCTAAGCTTATTTCCCTTGCGCCTCGCAAAATAGTTTACGTGTCCTGCAATCCCGACACTCTTGCAAGGGACCTTGATTTTCTCAAAAAGGTTTATAAAGTGAAGGCAATTCATCCCTTTGACATGTTCCCTCACACAAACCATATAGAGTGTGTCGTGCGACTATGTCGCATCGACCACTCATCGATATAAATCTCTTGCGAGATTTTCGATATATCCTGACGGATTCGATATGTGCCAAAGCACTCGATATGTTTCCTTCGGAAACGAGATTTATATCATATCGAAAACGAACAGAGTGAGTTTATATCGAATTTTGCGAAGCAAAATATATCGAACACGCGTAGCGTGTATATCGACATAGGAGATTACATTATGGAAAATTACAAAAACACATTGAGAGAACAAACAATAAACTTTGCTATAGAAGTTTCTGATATTTGCGATAATATCAAGGGTTGTTCCGTTTATGTAAATCAACTACTAAGATGTTCTTCCTCTATTGGAGCAAATCTCCACGAAGCAAAGTATGCTCAAAGCACCGCAGATTTTATAAACAAATTAGAAATTGCATTAAAAGAAAGCTTTGAAACAGAGTATTGGTTGGAATTGTTGTTACGCAAAGAGAAAATCAATGATTATACATATAAAAACCTGATCAATAAATGCGGTACAATAAGAAGAAAATTGATTGCATCAGTTACCACCGCGAAGAAAAAAGCGGTACAATCATAAAAATGTCACAAGAACTAATCCTGTAAAAGACAATGATCATCTATTCTGTTATCATGTTTTCCGCCGCTTTGCTCTTTCTTATCGTAAGCATAGCAATTTACAGAGGTAAGACCGAGCTTATCCACTCTTATCATCAGGAAAAGGTTACGGACAAGGCCGCTTACGGCAGGGCTTTCGGCAAGGCTCTTTCCCTTTTCGTTCCAACGGCTGTTTTAAGCGGTATCCTGTCGCTTTTGAACAGGATGATCTTATCAGTTACCATTCTTTCGGCAGGGATGCTTTTCGCGATCGTCTGCATTGTAATAGTTCAACTAAAATACAACAAAGGAATTTTTTAGAACTACATTATGAAAAAAATCAGCTTAATATTTATTGCGGTTATTCTCGCCGCCCTTACTTTTCTCTGCGGATGCGAGAAAAACGACGGAGTTAAAGTCCCGCCCGTTGACCCCGAAAGTCTTGCGGGCCCCTTCAGCCTTTTTGACGGAGGAATGACCTTCCGCATAGATATCGCGGAGGACCGCGTCACCATATACGAGGACGGCTCCTATGACACGGTCTTTCAGACTTTTCTTCATTCCGGTGTTGCCGATCTTGAAACATCAAAGAACGGCATAAAATTTGAAGACTTCACCTTTGACGGCTTTAAGGATTTCTATTTTCCTCAGAGAGACGTTGACGGAATTTCATATTATTACGGCTACGTCTGGGATGAAGAAGGAAAATCTTTCGTTCTGGAGCTTGATTTCCTCAATATAGGCAACCCTACTCTCGGCGAAAACTGTGTTCTCAGCACTGAAGTTCACAACGGCGAGACCGTAACTGTTGAATATTACTACGAAAACGGAGAGTTTACCCACGAGCATATCGAGGACGATCCTCATCTTGAAGTTGCAAACGCTTATATGAGGGGATTTTTCGGCAATAATGAACTGAAAGCAGAGTTCACCGCATGGGAGCTCATTGACAGTGCTATCTGCAGAAAATACTATGTTTACGAGGGCGAGACGGTTGTAGCCTCAGCGGCGGTAAACGCCGACGGCAGCAGAGTTTTCTATACTCCCCTTACGGAAACTTACGCGGAGATCATTCATGACGGAGAAAGCTACGTTCAAGGTGACGAAACCTACGTCAAGATGGAGCACACCAACGAAGTCTTTACCTACGTTGCAACGGGATATGAGAGCCTTTCGGATGCAGACCGCGAGCTTTACGGAACTATATACAGCGACATCATGGAGTTCAAAGCGGCAGAGTACACCGATACAAACACAGAGGCAGTTCTTACAGCGCTCCTCAGTGACCATCCCGTAATGCACAACTTTGTGAGATACAAAGAAAAAGGCGGCATTATCACCACCGAATTCTACGTCAAGTGGGCACCCTATAAAACCCCCGTTCCCGATGATATCAAAGATGCAGTAAAAGAGTACGATACCTACACAGACGAAATAATTAATTCAATCCCCGTGGGACTTGAGCCCATGGAAAAATATCTTTTCCTTGCACAGAGACTTCAGCTTCTCACAAAAGGACACAGTCACGAAGAAGGAGAAGAATGCGACGAGCCGCTCTTCGAGATACTTATAAGCGGAGACACCAAGGGAGAACGCCTTGCGCGCACATATAAGTATCTTTGCGAAAAAGCTCAGCTTTACTGCGAAGTAAACGGCAAAGAAAACATTATTCTTCAAGGCAATACACATTTCACCGCCAATCTTGAAGAAGCCTTCAAATACGCCCCGGGAAGCGAAAAATGGCTTGAAAACTGGCTGGACATTGATTGATAACAGCTAAAAAATACAAATCGGAGAACAAAAATGAAGAAAGAATTTTTACTTGACCTTTTATCACAGATCAAAGAGATAGAAAAGAACCCCGAAAACGCAGCGGCTCTTCCCCGCAACTCCTACTACCTTGACTACGACAAGGTTCTCTGCTGTCACAGAGAAGTGGGTGAGAGCAGATATCCTTACAGCCACGACGGACTTATGGTATGGCTCCGCACCACGGGCTTCATCGATGCCTGCGAGAGCACCTTCACCATTTTCAAAACTGCAAACTACGGCGAAGAATCCGCAGTTGCCTTCTTCGGCGGCGTAAACAACGGCGACGGCACCTACACTCCCGTTTCCATTACGGGCGCAGGCAGACAGGCAGTTGAAAAGGACGTTTCAAGATACATTATCTACTCACTCAAGTGCGCTTACTGCATTGCAGACACAAAGGACACCGTTTTCGCCCTCAGACTTCACGTTGACTCTGACAAGCACATCCACTTTGACCTTACCGCTGTAAACAAAACAAGCGAAACAAAGGAATTTTACCTTGCATCCTTCATGGAAGCAATGCTCCGCCACATGGAAAACGAGACCTTCTGGGCAAGAATGTCAAAGTACGGGCTTCGCCGCGATGACGGAAGCTTTATTCTCACAAGTAAAAACGGAAAGCCCGATATGCTCGTTATCAAAAAGAAGATAACAGAGGGCAAGGCTACGGAAGAACATGCTACAACGGGCAGAAGCGTATTTATCGGCAGCCGCGGTCTTGCAGTTGCAAACGCCCTCTCCCTTGTTGAAGGAAAGTTCAGACGCGACGTTTACTCCGTAAACACCACCGACCTTCCCATTGCCTCCGACATCATTCACTTTGAAGCGGCGGGCGGCGAGTGCGTTTCCCTCAAATATGAAGCTCTCGTTTGCAACGAAATGGAAATTGCCGACAGCTTTATCGCAGAAGGCATCGACGAAAAGAAGACTGATATGGCTCTTGAGACCCTTGAAAATGCCGAAAAGGATGCTTTTGACTCCATTAAGATCCGTTTCGACGGTTGGAAGAGCGGAAAGGTAAAGAGTGACACATTCAACAAGTTCCTTCGCAGTGTTCAGAAGCAGACAAGCGTTTGTGCTCACGGCAAGAACTATGCAGGCCAGTATCTCGGCATCCGCGACGTTTTCCAGCAGCTTGAAGGAGCTCTTATTTGGCAGCCTGAGCTAAGCCGCGAAAAAATTCTCGTTGCCATGAACAACATTCTCACAACGGGCCGCCCCCCCAGAATGTTCTCGGTACAGAAGGATGAAGCCGCTCCCATTCCCGTTTGCCTTGAAAAGTACATCGACCAGGGCGTATGGGTAATTTCCACCATTTATACATACCTTGCTTATACAGGCGACTTCTCTATCCTTGACGAAGAATGTTATTACATAGACGCTCCCGACGAGCCCTGGTGTAACGCTCACAGAACAGATGAAAAGGACAGCGTTCTCTGCCACCTCATCAGAATTGCAGACTATCTTATCTCCAACGTTGACACCGAATACACCAAGTGCATCAAGGTTCTCTTCGGCGACTGGAACGATGCTGTTGACGGTCTCGGCGACACCAAGGACGAGGGCAAGGAATTCGGCACGGGGGTTACCGTTATGGCAACCCTTCAGTTCAGACAGAACCTTATCGAAATGGCAGAGATCCTCTCTCTTGTGGGCGGTCACGACGACCTTATCGAAAAATACAATGCCGTGAAAGCAGGTATTGAAGAGGGTCTTGAAAAGTTCGCTATCGACACAAACGAAAAGGGCGAGCGCAGAATAGTTCACGGCTGGGGCGACAAAGTAGGCTACAAAGTAGGCTCCTTCAGCGACCCCGACGGAGAGGCAAGATACAGTCTTACCCCCAACTCCTTCTGGGCAATTACGGGCTTCATTAAGAGAGACCCCTCCCTCAAGGCATCCATTATGGCATGTATGGACGCGGTGTCTTCAAAATACGGCCTTAAGACCTTTGACAAGGCGTTCCCCTTCGGTCTTGAAGGTGTGGGCAGAATTGCCAACATCGTTCCCGGCACTTACGAAAATGCTTGCGCTTACGCGCACGGAAGTCTTTTCGGCACTATGGCGATGTTTGAGATAGGCGAAAGCAAGAGAGCTTTTGAAGAAATTGAAAAGTCCATCGTTATCACCCACGATAACTGCACTATGACAAGCTTCATCATGCCCAACTCTTACTGCGAAAACCCCGAATACAATATGGACGGCGAGTCCATGGGCGACTGGCACACGGGCTCGGGCGCAGTTCTTATTAAAGAGACTATCCGCTACGCATTCGGCGTATATCCCACTCTCAAGGGTCTGAGACTTCAGCTTCCTGCTTACTTCCCTGCTGAAAAGGGTGAGATAAACCTCAAGGTAAAGGGCTGTGACCTTACCGTGAAATATGAAAATGCGGGACTTGGTAACCGCGAGATCAAGATAAGCGGCACCGCAAACTACACCGAAGAATTTGACTCTCTCATGAACATTCCCGTTGTCTTTATCAAGAATGAAGATATGAGCAAAAAAATTATAGTCGAAGTAAAAGACTAAAGAAAACACCAACTGCCGCGGCAGTTGGTGTTTTCTTTAAATTGAAGCATAAAACCTTTCAAAGTTTTTGCTGAGTATTTTTTCAAGAAGTGCTTCGGGAAGACCAAGCGAAAGGATCTTTTCAAGCTCGCTTTCGGGGTCCCACATGGGATAGTCCGTCGCGAAGAATATCTTTTCGCTGTCAAAGGCATTTATACTCTTCCTAAGAGTTTCCGCCTCTGCGAAGCTATAGGTACTGCAGGTATCAACGAAAACGTTTTCAAAGCGGGGAAGGCGCTCTCTTGCATCATCCCACATTCCCCAGCCTCCCATGTGAGCGGCTATGATAGGCATTTTCGGAAAAGCCGATGCAACTCTTGCCACCTGAGACGGATGGGAATAATTATATCTCGGGTCGCCCGCATGAGTTATGACGAACATACCAAGGCTTTCAAGAACCTCGTATACGGGCATCATCTTTTCATCGTCAATGGCGAACTTCTGAAGGTCGGGATGAAGCTTTATACCCTTCATTCCCGCAGCTTTTATGCGGTTTATCTCGGCTTCAAAGTTTTCATAATCCTTGTGCATCGTTCCCGCACCCACAAATTCGGGATGCTTTTCGCACTCGCTCATTATAAAATTATGAATGCTCTCCACCTGCTTCGGTGTTGTCGCCGTTGAGAATACCAGATACTTCGACGTACCTATTCTGCCGCCTGCTTCAAGAAGGTCCTCGGAGGTGCCTTTGTGAGCCATGGGATCGATCGAATAAAATCCGCCCACGTTGGAAACAGCAGCGCTTGCTATTTTTTCGGGAAAAATATGAGCGTGAGTATCAATTATTTTCAAAATTCACACCCTGCGAAAGAATTTGTCTTACGCCTTTCCGTCAGAACCGCAGAGCTTGATCTTGTGGATGCAAAGCTCCTTAACAGCTTCTCTGCCCTTACCCATGAACTTCTTGGGGTCGATAACGCTGTCGTTTTCAAGAGCCTCGCGTACAGCCTTTGTAAGAGCTGCGCGGAGTTCTGTTGCAAAGTTGACCTTGGAGATACCAAGCTCGATGGTCTTCTTTATCATTTCATCGGGAATACCGGAACCGCCGTGGAGCACGAGAGGTACGTCGATCATATCGCGAAGCTTTGCAAGAAGCTCGAAGTTGAGCTTGGGCTCACCCTTATAGAAGCCGTGTGCTGTACCGATAGCAACTGCAAAAATGTCAATTCCCGTTCTTGATGCGAAATCGAGAGCTTCATCGGGGTCTGTATAGATAACGCCGTCAGCCTTGAGACCGTCTTCCTTACCGCCTACTGTGCCGAGTTCGGACTCAACCGTTGCACCGTACTTCTTTGCAGCTTCAACTACCTTCTGTGTAACTGCAACGTTTTCTTCGTAGGGAAGCTTGGATGCATCGATCATAACGGAAGAGTAGCCTGCTTCCATAGCTGCTACAACATCGTCATAATTTTCGCAGTGGTCAAGGTGAAGGGATACGGGAACCGTTGCCTTATCAGCAACTGCCTTTACCATAGCGTATGCCATTTCACGCCCTATGTAGTTTACTGTTGTGGGAGTGGTCTGTATCATAACGGGGCTCTTCATTTCTTCAGCCGCTTCAACGATAGCCTGAACCATTTCCATGTTTTCTGCATTGAAGGCAGGGATAGCGTAGTGTCCCTCTCTTGCCTTCAGGATCATTTCCTTACTTGTTGTGTACATTGTATTTCTCCTTGTTTCGGGGTGTTACTGAATATTGTTTTCCTTGATGATAGCTTCAACGTTTTCACGGTTGATCTTGCCTTCCATTGGTCCGAATGCCGCAATATTGAGTGTTGCGGCTGCAGTTGCGAGCTTTGTTGCGTCTTCGATGGATTTGCCTTCGATAAGACCGCAGATAAATGCTGCGTCAAAGCTGTCGCCGGCACCTGTTGCGTCAACGGGCTTTGCCTTGTATACGCCGAAGCTGAACGCCTTGCCTTCGCGGTTGTAGATATGGCATCCGCGGGAGCCGTCCTTCAGAACGATAAGCTCGAGTCTCGGATTTTCAAAGTAGTGGGCAACTGCTTCTTCAACAGTGTCCTTGCCGCTGAACTGGAGAAGCTCTCCGACACCGGGCATATATACGTTTGTGCGTTCCATAACCTCTGCAACAAGGTCCATAGCTTCGGGATCCTTGAGAAGCTCGGGACGGATATTGGGGTCAAAGGATACCTTTGCACCCATATCGTTTGCCGCCTTCATTGTGTCGACGATGCGGCGTCCGAAGGAAAGGTCAGCCATCATGGAACAGCCCATGATATGGAAGAACTTTGCGCCTTCAAGCTTTTCGGGAGCAGGAGAAGGAGCAAGAACTGCGGGAGTATTGCCTATATGGAAAATGAACTTTCTGGAGCCGTCTTCAAAGTATGTAACAAATGCACATCCCGTGGAGACACGGTCATTCTTTATAATGTCGGAAACGTCAACGCCGTCACCCGAAAGTCTGTCAAGAAGACACTTACCGAAATCATCGTCGCCAACGCCGCCGATGATCTTTGCGCTGTGACCGAGACGAGCGGCAGTATCAATGAAAATTGCAGGCGCACCGCTGGGGTAAGGACCCTTGAAGGTTCCTGCTTTGTCCAGAGGCTCGTCAACGTTTGCTCTCATTATCTCGACGATAATTTCGCCCATTGTAATAATATCAGCCATTTTTATTACCTCTTATGTAAAATTGTAATAGGGGAAGGGGATGCGGCTCTCGGCAAAACCGAAAGCCCCGCCGCCTTAAAAATCAGAATATCAGCCTACAAAATTCTTCTTGAGGAATACAAGGCTGTCTGCGATCATCTTGTCCATTGCTTCCTCGTCTGCATTATCGGAAAGATCGCGGAAAACCTTGATGTCAGCCGCAACTGCACCGCCGGGCTTAAGGAAGGGTTCCATAACTACGCAGCCTTCAAAGCCGATCTCACGGAGAGCTTCGCCCATTTCCGCCCAGGGAAGATGACCCATACCGGGGAGCTTTCTGTTGCCTTCTCCAACGTGAACGTGACCGAGGAGACTGCCTGCCTTGCGGAATGCGTCGGGAAGGTTGTCTTCTTCAATGTTCATGTGGAACGTGTCAAGAAGGAGCTTACAGCTCTTATGGCCTACTTCGTTGCAGTACTTAATACCTTCGTCACAGTCGTTTACGAGGGGAGACTCAAAACGGTTGAGGACTTCAAGGCAAAGGTCGATGCCCAGCTCGTCTGCAACTGCCGCAACTTCCTTCATGGAGTTTACGGAATGGTTCCATCTTACTTCCTTGTCTACGTCGTCAAATTCGCCGGGCCAGGAGTTGTAAAGAGCACCGATAAGAACCTTTGAACCGAGCTTATCCATCTGACGGAGAATATCGATAAGGAACTTTATACCTGCTGCTCTGATGTCAGCATCCTTGGACGCAATATTCTTATCCTTGGGAGGGCCGAGGTTACAGGAAATTGTAAGGCCGAGCTCCTTGCAGTAATCTCTGAGCTTGGAAATTTCTGTGTCGCTCATGTCAAGAAGATGGCCTGCGCCCATCTCCATTACGTCAAAGCCTGCTTTTTTGCACTTGTCAGCGATGTGGAAATAATCCGCCTTCCATTCGCTTGTCCAATAAGCGTAAAGTGTTCCGAATTTCATTTAGAATACCTCTCTTTATGTGAATTTTTAATATTTTACTATAACAGCGGAAAGTCCGCTTAAATATTCCCTATTATTTTGAAAGCTTATCGGCAGATACCGTGTTCCTCCACTCTTCAAAGCCCGCGGCACCGCTTTTTACGTATACGGTGAAGCTTTTCGAAGTTCCGAGGAAAGCTGCGCTGTCAAGCTCTCCCGTAAAGCTTCCTTCAAAGGTAAGAACTGAAAGCTTTTCGCAGCCGTCAAAGGCAAAAGCCTCGATCCCTGCACAATCACCTTTAACGCATACTCTCGTAAGGTTATAGGCGTTTCTGAAAGCCCCCTGTCCGATAACGCAGTTTTCGGGAATTTCAACTACGGAAACGGGAGCTGCCGTAAAAGCATCGGAGATGCTTACAACGCAGGACGGAACGGAGACAAAGGAATCGTCCCCTTTATATCTGAGAAGGACACCGCCGCCGAGAATTATCATATCTTCCGGTGCATCAAGAAGACGGGAGAGATAGGGTGTGCCTGAAAAAGCATTTTCACCGATTTCCAGGACGTTTACCGCAAGACTTATCTCATCAAGAGAAACACATCCGAAAAATGCTTCGTTTCCAATTTTTTCAAGAGAAAAAGGAAGATTTACCGTTCTGAGGTTTTCAGCAAAAGCAAACGCTCCGTCGCCGACTGCCTTGACCCCTTCGGGAAGAATTACCGTTTTGACGTTTGAATTCCATGCAAAGGCATCCGACACGAAAGAAACTTCGGGAATATCCTTGACAAGGGGACTTCCTCCGTTATATCTGAAAAGCACGTCACCGAGGACAACGAATTCTTCGGACGTAATAAAGGGAGTTCCTGCAAAAACGTCAACACCTGACGAGGCAAGCCCTGCCGCGGTAATATTTTCAAGGGAAACGCATCCGAAAAATGCAAAGCTGTCAATATGGGTGACTGTCTCTGGAAGAATTACTTCACAAAGCGAAACGTTTTCCGAAAAAGCACCTGAAGAAACGGAGGTTACCGTATAGGTCTTTCCGTTTGCGGCCACTGTCCCCGGGATGGTGACCGAGGGTGCACCCTCTTTAGCCATAAGAACGGAAGCTGTATTATTTCCGTTATCAAGGGAATAATAAATACCGTTGTCGCCCATGCAGAATTTTTCAAGGGAAACGGCTTCTTCCGCTGCGCCGTGATCTGCGGCACGAGGGAAAACATAGCAGGAGGAGAGGATAAGAAGAGCGCACAAAAGCGCAGTCATTTTCAGAAATGACTGCGATGAAAACAGTTTGTTCCGTACCGTTTCATGCTTTTTCACGGCATATTCCCCCTTATAATATTTATACATAATTATTGTAACATAAAAAATCTTGTTTTTCCATAGTATTTTGTTGTAAAATTGATGATTATTTGTTGCAATTTAGTATAATTGGTTGTATAATCTATAATAGAATAAGTATTATCACATGTGGTAATTAATATTTAAGTGTAACGGTGCAGAAAGGAGTGGTCTCGGTTGCGAAGGGAAATAACAAACAACGTTTTTGAAAATGTCGGGATTTCCCTTGTAAGCTGCGGCTTTGAGGACTGCTCTCCCGGCTTTTCCGAACCCGAACACGTGAGGGACCACTACCTCATTCACTGCGTTACCAAAGGGCGCGGAACTGTTACCGTAGACGGTGCTACCCACCTTGTAAAGAAGGGTGAAATATTTGTCATAAGACCGAATGTTCCCGTTTCTTACACTTCTTCGTCAGAGGACACATGGTCATTTGCATGGGTGGGTTTTCGTGGCACCGACTGCAAGTACTATATGAAGGAAGCGGGCATAGGAGAAGATACCGTGGTAAAAAAAGCCAACGCCAAAGTATTCCTTGCGGCAGTGAAAAACTGTATTGACTACTACGGAAATGCCGCCGACACTCCCTCTCAGGCAAAATTCACTTCATTTCTGATGGAAGCCTTCGATTCACTCTCCGCCCGGAAAGGCTCCGCTGTCAGACTTGAGCCTTCAAGTCAGGTAGAAAGAGCCCTTGAGTTTATCGAATACAATTATATGCGCGGAATATCCGCAGGGGACGTTGCTCTTCAGCTCAGCATCGACAGAACTCACTTTTTCCGTATTTTCAAAGCAAAAACAGGAGTTTCCCCCGAGCAGTACATTACAAAATACAGAGTTGAAAAAGCCCTTGACCTTCTGAAGGAGGACAGGCATACGGTAACGGAGATCGCTTCCCTTGTAGGAGTCAGCGACGTTTACTATTTTTCAAAATTATTCAAGAAGAACATGGGGAAAAGCCCCACGGAATACAAAAAACAATTTGAACAAAAATAAAAAAACACAAAAATCAACGAAGCAGGAGGCAAATCGGGCATGGTATACGAAGCACACACCATAAGCGGAAATCTGAATAAAGACCCTATAATGCTCTGTTCACCCGAAGGGGCCTCTGCTCTTCTGAACGAGGGCCGCTCTCTTGTATTTCTCGTAAGACACGGACAGACGGATTGGAACCGCGAGCTCCGTCTCCAGGGCAGAGAGGACGTTCCCATGAACGACGAAGGCATCCGCCAGTCAGAGGAATGCGCAGAGCTTTTCAAAACGGCAAAAGACCGCTACGGTATATCACTCTCCTCTATCTACTCCTCCCCTCTGTCAAGGGCCTTCCGTACTGCAGAGATAATCGCGGACAAGCTTGAGGGTGTGAAGGCAAAGCCTCTCGGAATTTTCACCGAAAGAAACTACGGTGAGCTTTCGGGGCTCACTCTTGAAGAAAGAAAAATAAACTTTCCCAAAGGTGAAAGACAGGCAAAGAACGTCGAGTCTGTTCCCGCAACAGCAGAAAGAATGAAAAAAGGCCTTGCCAGAGTATGTCACCCGGGCAACAGACAGGTTCTCGTGGTAACTCACGGCGGCGTTGCAAACGCGCTGTTTATGCGTATCACAAGAGGAAGAATAGGTACGGGAAAAAACATCACCGTCAACTGCGGTGTATGTCTGCTTGCGGTAAACCGAGAGCTGACAATTCCTCTCGCCTACAATCTTACCGGCGACGATTTCCTCGACTACATAGAAAAGCTTTACGGGCTTGTTAATTTTTAAGTCTTTAAGGAAGATTACAAACAGTGAATAATAACGTAAAAAAACTGATACTGGGAATAAGCGGCGGCGTTGACAGCGCGACTGCCGCTTTTCTTGCTGTAAAAGAAGGTTACGACGTGACGGGGGTCACCCACGCGGTAACCGACGGCGGCCTTGCCGAGGCAAAAAGGGCAAAAGAGTTGTGCGATGCCATGGGGCTTCCCCACATTACCCTTGATCTGAGGGACGAATTCAAAAACCAAGTCATTGAATATTTTGTAAGCTCCTATATGCAGGGAATTACACCCAATCCCTGCGTTATGTGCAACAAAACGGTTAAATTCCCCTATCTTTTTTCAGAAGCGGGTGAAAACGGACTTGTCGCTACGGGACATTATGCAGTAATTGAAAAAGCGGGTGACCGTTTTCTTCTGAAAAAAGGTGTTGATGCAAAAAAAGACCAAAGCTACATGCTCTGGGCGCTTCCCGAAAAATATCTCTCCCGTCTTGTTTTCCCTCTCGGGGGCATGACAAAGGACGAAGTGAGAGAAACGGCGGCTGCTGCGGGAATTTCCGTTGCTTCCAAAAAGGACAGTCAGGATATATGCTTTATTCCCGACGGCGATTACGTGGGATTTATGATGCGCCATCTCGGTGTTAAAGAATTTAAAAAAGGCAGCTATACAGATGCCGAGGGAAATCTTCTCGGCACACACTCGGGGCACATCTGCTACACTCCCGGTCAGTCAAGGGGACTTGGAATTGCCCTTGGAAAAAAGATGTACGTCATATCAAAAAATGCAGAAAACAACACGGTTGTTTTAGGCGACAAATGCGACGTTATGAAAAGAACGGTAAAGGCGAGAAGCATAAACTTCCTTGCGGGCGACGATCTTTCTTCTCCTCAGGTGCTTGAGGCGAAAATTCGCTACTCCGCAAGACCCTCCGCCGCCGAGATATTCAGAAGCGGCGAGGACGAAATAACTGCAATTTTCAGAGAAGCCGTTTCGGCTCCCGCTCCCGGTCAGTCTCTTGTTATATACGACGGAGACACAGTTGTTGCGGGCGGAGAAATAGTGTAACGAGGAAAGATTTATGGAAGATATTTACACAAGGACACGGATGCTTATAGGAGACGAGGCGGTTGAAAAGCTGAAAAGCTCTTCCGTTGCGGTTTTCGGCTGCGGCGGTGTCGGTTCCTACACAATTGAGGCTCTTGCCCGTGCGGGAGTCGGGAAAATAACTGTTATTGATGCAGACGAGGTTTCCGTTTCCAACATAAACAGACAGATAATCGCGACCTCATCCACTGTAGGAAGACCTAAAGCAGAAGTTCAGAAGGAAAGAATTCTTGACATCAATCCAAACTGCACTGCCGAGTCAATGGTTATGTTTTACGGAGCTGAAACCGCGGATAAGATCGACCTTACACAGTTCGACTACGTTTGCGATGCCATTGACTCCGTCACAAGCAAGCTTCTTCTTATAAAGACCTGTCACGATGCAGGTGTTCCCATTATTTCTTCTATGGGTACGGGAAACAAGCTGCATCCCGAAATGTTTGAGATCACAGATATTTCAAAGACCTCCGTTTGCCCTCTTGCCCGTGTCATGAGACGGGAGCTGAAGGCGAGAGGTATATACAAGCTGAAGGTACTTTACTCCAAGGAAGAGCCCATCACCCCCATAAGTACGGGAGAGTGCGAAAACACGCCCGGAAGACGGGCAACTCCTGCAAGTATTTCCTTTGTTCCCTCCGTTGCAGGTCTTATGATAGGCGGAGAAATAATAAAGGATCTTTGCAAGAAATAATTGTAAACATGTATTTTAAATATCGTATGCCGTTTTTACTTTCGAATATACTTTTTATCATTCGCG
Organism: Oscillospiraceae bacterium; assembly: GCA_015063695.1. GTDB lineage: Bacteria > Bacillota > Clostridia > Oscillospirales > CAG-272 > RUG14199. The sequence goes on along the minus strand of SVTQ01000006.1, from coordinate 54,266 downwards.
AAAATTCCAAGCTCTTTTCCGAACAAATGCTTTCTGTTCGGAAAGGAGCTTTTTTATGAGCAAAAAATCAACTTTTCTAAATAATACTGCCAAATGCAAAGACAATGTCATTTGTTATGTCGTTACAGGAGTGGTATTATGTCGATAAAAGAAATATTAATGAAAAAATGGGATGTGGAACTTTTGGGAGATGATTTTAACGGACTTAATGAAGTGTATCGTGAAATTGCAGATGAGATTGGCATTGAAAAAACTATTGCAATATTCAACTTATTTCACGGCACACAAGTATCATTTCCAAACAGACTTTTCTCAAAAGAATATACCCACAAAGCTATTCTTAAGGAATATAACGGTAAAAATGTGCCCCAACTCGCGCAAAAATACAATTATTCCGAAAGATCAATATGGCGGATTATCAAAGAAGGTAAATAACGAGGAGAATTTTATGTCTAAATTAATCGAAAAGCTTCCTTGTGTTTGATATGCAGAGAGGCTTTTCTTCTTTCAATCATTGTTATATCTTGTCATATTTTTAGAAATATGATATAATTAAAAAGATTACAAAGGTAGAGGAGGTGAACTGTTGCATGGGCTTTTTTAGTTATTTGTTCTTAGGCGGACTGTCTCTCTACGGAATACATAAAATCAAAGAATCCAATGAGAAAGCAAGACAAGAAGAAGAAATAAAAATTCAAAAAGAAAACAAACGAAAATCGTGTGTATATAACTTTGACGAAGGATTAAGCAAAGAAGAATTTGATGAAATTGTGTTTTCCTGTACAAGAAAAATAAAAAGAATCGAAAACGTAGAAATTGATGGTTTGGCAATATATGTAACAGTTTCATCTGTAAGCGGTCTTTCATTATGGGACTTTATTCTAGACTTCAATGATTATGGAAAATTAACCGGGAAATACTATCTGAAAAGTGAGAATTATGATTCTGATATCCCTCAAAAACTAAACCATTTAATCTATGAAAAACTAGAACCTCATATAGATACAATCAAAGAAAATAAACGAATTGAAAAAGAAAGACAAAAAGAAGAACAGCAAAAAAGGCAATACAAAAATCAAAAAAAGCTTACAAAACAGAAAAAAAGAAAACAGTTTTGCAAAAAACACAGGAAGGGTATTGCCGTATTTGTTTGTATAGTGCTTCTTGGAATTCTAACACTTATAGGATATTATCAATACAGCAAGTTAATTCCGATAGGATACAATGACGAGATGCTTGTTGGCTTATCATTTGAAGTGGTTGAAGATAAGCTCAAAAATGCAGGATTTACTAATGTTTTAACTGCGGCGGCTGAGGATTTAACACTTGAACAAGCCGAGTTAGAAAATGTTGTGTTTGAAGTTAAGATAAAAGATGACAACGATTTTACCAAGGATAAAAAATCCCCTTATGATACGAAAATAATAGTACGATATCATTCAATCGCACCTGTATCGTCTCCTTTTTCTTCTGATGAAATTGATAAACGAAATTACCTTGAAGTTCAAAATCAGTTTCAAGAAGCAGGTTTTGTTAACATATCGTTAGAGCCAATATATGATGTTGTACTTGGCTGGTTTGCCTCTGATGGCGAAATTGAAAGCATAACGATCAATGACGAAGACGAATTTTATAAAGGCAAAGATTATAGACAGGATGATGAAGTTGTCATAAAGTATCACACACTTAAAAAGAACAAACCCAAAAAATAATGTAGGGAGTTTATGGATTATGGGAAGAAAATCAACAAAGGAAAACAAAAACGTATATCAAGAAGCTCGTGATGCACTCGGATGGAGTCGAGAAAAGGCTGCAGACGAAATCTTAAAAATCGAAAACGGCAGATATGGTTATGTAGACAAATACAAACTTGTTAAAATCGAAGATGAGTCTATTAAAATTCAACCAGAAGATATTGTTGCTCTTTCCAAAGTGTACAATAAACCCGAGCTTAGAAATTACTATTGTTGCCATCAATGTGATATTGGCGCAATAGATGCACCGGAAGTAATCTATAAAGACAACGTTCACGAAATTCTTGTAAATATGGCTATATCTTTGGAGTCCGTCAATGCCAAGAAAACGCGATTGATGGAAATTCTTGCAGATGGTCGAGTGGATGACACGGAAATACCCGACCTCGATAAAATTCTTGAAGAGCTTGAAAAAATATCAATGACGGTTGAAGCGATCCAACTATGGTGTGAAAAAGCAAAACGTCTTGGCAGCGAAAACAACTAAATACATACCAAAAAACAGCGTTTAAGATTCAAAATCCTAAACGCCGTTTTTAATTTGCTCATGCAACACAAATAATGCCGTTTAATTTGCCGATACGATGATTTTTCTTTAATTGCACGTGTGGTATGATAATTATGCAATCAGGAATTGCAGAAAAATAAACCGGAGGTGGTTCTTTTGAATGTAAGGGAAAGAATCCTGGCTTTGCGATTGCTTGAAAAGCAAAAGAAAAATCCTGAAATTGCTAAACAAGTTGGGATTGAAGTTAAAATAATCGATAAAACAAAGAATGAAAAAGCTTAAAGGAGTATACAAAATGGATATGTTCGAGAAATTCAACACTTTAGTTGGCGAAGTTATCGGCTGTAATCGTCATGGTTGTTATGTTCTGGATGATGAAACCGATAAAGTTGTTTTCTATTATGGGTGCGGTAAGAAAGGTGACCGAGTTCAGTTAACGATTAAAAAGGTTGACCTCGAAAAAGAGTTGGTTACTTGTATGCTTGATTCGGTTCTCTCGTATGTCGCTTAATTTGAAAAAACAGATGAAATACATAATCTTATTTTGCTGATACAATGATTTATTAAGTTCGACAAAAGAATTACAATATAAGTGTAAACAAAAGATGTTTACGAAAAAATTCAAAGGAGAAAATGTTATGAAAAAAGCAGGAAGTACATTGTTGGGTATCATTGGAGGTATTGGAAGCCTTGTGGCAGTCTTTTACCTTGTTGTGTTGATTACCGCATGGTTCTAATAGGAGGGATAAAATGAAAGAAATCAGAAAACCATTAACCGTTATCATATCATCAATCCTAGTAATCGGTCTAACCTTTGTAGGTGGATATTTTGCAGGCATTAATCAGTTGCCCGATGCCGAAATCGTAGACAATACATCAAATAGCGATAACCTAAAACTCCCCGGTGAACAAGAAAAAAGGGTAATTACGATTGAAGAGATTAACAGTGAACTTGTTAAAATCAGTGAACTTTCTACATATGCATCAGAGTATGAAGTGACAAAGAGTGCTGACTACACCAGATATTTTCTTGATGATATCCCCGTTCCCGGAACAACTAACAACACAACACTCAAGTGTAAAGGTATTGTTAAGGTTGGATATGATCTTTCTGAAATCAATCCGGTTGTTGATAACGATAGTTGCAAGATTTACATTGCTCTGCCGGAAATAGCCGTGAATGATAACTATATTATATGGGAAACCGTCGAATGTATTGAAGACAATAATATTTTAAATCCCATAGATTTTAGTCAATACAAACAGCTTGTAACAGAAATGGAAGCCCTCGGACTCAAAGATGCCGAAGACAACGGCATCTATAAAAACGGTGAAAAATATGTTCAAGAATTAATCACTAACTTTCTGAGATGTTTCGACGGGTACGAAGTAATTTTCATATAACAGGTATGAAAACCATCCAAGACAAATTCATATTACATTCAAACAAAAATACTGACCACCGTTTTGATGGCCAGTATTTTTTCGTTTGTTAATCAGCTGGGCTCATTGGGTAGGCGAGCGATTCATGTGATAATTTGTCTTTTTTGCCAAACCCTTTATTGCCGGAAGTCTCTCAGACCATTTCAAGTCTTATGGTATTGGTGTATCCCGAGCGTCCGCTGGTGGTACCGCCCACAACGATGATATTATCGCCCTTCCGGAGACCCAGTTTTTTCTGAGTCAGCTTAGAAGCTGTGTAGAACATTACCTCGGAAGAAGGATATTCTTCGAAGAGGATGGGCACAACACCCCACGAAAGAGACAGCTTTCTCCAAGCTTTTTCATTTATGGTAAGACCAACGATCGGCTCAACGGGACGGAAACGGGATACCATTCGAACAGTAGAGCCTGAAAGTGAGCAAACGGCAATAGCCTTTGCTCCCACACCGATAGCCATACTGCACGCCGCATAGGAAACAGCGTCGATATTGTTTCTGATTTTAAAGTCCGCATCGTGGAACTTCTTGTTATAGTCGATATTCTTTTCTGATTCTTCGCAGATATCACTCATGATCTTAATGGTCTTTACGGGATATTTACCTACTGCGGTTTCAGCAGAGAGCATAACTGCACTTGTACCGTCGTAAACAGCATTGGCAACGTCGGAGATCTCTGCTCTTGTGGGGCGGGGATTGTTTATCATGGACTCAAGCATTTCAGTCGCTGTGATAACTCTCTTACCAAGCATACGGCAGGCGGTGATGAGTCTTTTCTGCACGGCGGGAAGCTCTTTAAAGGGGATCTCAACGCCGAGGTCGCCTCTTGCGACCATGACACCTTCGCACTCGGAACAAATCTCAACGATATTCTCAACGCCTGTGCTGTTTTCTATCTTCGCAACGATACCTATTTCATCACCGCCGTTTCTGCAGATAAATTCCTTCATATCAAGAACGTCCTGCTTGCTGGAAACAAAGGATGCGGCAACGTAGTCGATATCGTTTTCAATGCCGAAAAGAAGGTCACTCTTATCCTGCTCGCTGAGGAAGGTCTGTCTGAGCACCTTTCCGGGGAAGCTCATACTCTTCTGATTGGAAAGAACACCGCCCGTTACAACCTTACATACAGCTCTGCTGCCTGTAAGCTCGGTTACGATAAACACTACGAGACCGTTGTTTACAAGGATAGTGTCTCCCACTTCAAGGTCATCGATGAGTCCCTTGTAGTTTACGGAAACAGCAGCTTCATCCCCTTCGATCTCATCGGTAGTAAAGGTGAACGTGTCGCCGTCATTAAGTGTGATCTTTCCGTCTTTAAAGGATCTGATACGGTACTCGGGACCCTTGGTATCAAGCATGATAGCAATGGGGAGACCCAGCTCTTCGCGCACCTCTTTAATAAGGTCTATCATCTTTTTATGCTGTGAGTGGTCGCCGTGGGAAAAGTTTATTCTCGCAACGTTCATGCCCGCGAGACACATTTCCTTAAGTGTCTCTTTATTTGCACAGCCGGGACCGAGAGTACAGATTATCTTGGTTTTTCTCATATTTTATCCTCAGTTTTTGAAATCATAGTTTTACTTATCTTTTTCTTTTTCGTCCGAAAAAGCTCAGCCCTGTTCTTCAAGGCGGCGGCGCTCCTTCATTTCCGCATCAAGCTTCAAAAATGCTTCAAGAGCTTCGTCTCCGCCCGAATTATCGCCCAGCTTCCACGTTGAGCAAAGGACGTTAGGCGGATTTTCGCCGGGCCATCTCTGATAGTAAACGGTGAGAATTCTTCCGTCGGAAAGCTCAACGGAGGCAGGGTATCCCATATCACAGACATAGTCAAGTCTGTCGTCAATAGTGTAATCCTCAGTCCAGGTCTCGCCGCCGTCGTAGCTGACAACCGCTCTTTCGGAACGGATACCGTTTGTTCTTCTTGAATAAGAACAGATAACCGCTCCGCTTGAATGTACCATAAGATGAGGCGGGCTTCCGTCAACTCCTATGCACTCGGGTTTTGACCATGTTTCGCCCTTATCGTCGGAGTATGTTGTAAACACCGTAAAGAAGGGGTCAAGGTCATTACAGTGAACGCGGATGGCACCGAGAAGTCTGCCGCTCGGAAGCTCTACCACGTGAGGCTCATAGGTATTAAGACTTGTAATAATATCGCCGTCGGGAATTTCGCCTGCAATAGTCCAGGTCTTACCGCCGTCGCGGCTGACGCAGGCGGCAATGGGAGGATGCACCCACTCGCCGTTCTCGTCTGTCTCCGGTCTGTCCATACGGTTACCGATATAAACGATAGTTCCGTCCTTGCATACGCAGGGACCGTGGGGAGCTGTTACGGGAACTCTTATGGGCTCTCCCCATGTCATTCCGTAATCGTCGGAAAGCATTACGAAGGAACCGCAAACTTTTCTGAACTCTTCCTCGGACATGATCTTTATCGCTTCGCCGAAGCCTTTAACAAGCTTTTTGGCATCTGCGCCGAACCAGTCGTAATTCTGGATATGCTCATAATAGTCCTCGGAGCCGATGGAGAACCAGCTCATAAGCATTTTGCCGTCACCGAGATACAATATTCCCGTATCGCGGTCATCGGCAAAGGAGTCATTGACAACTATGGGAGAAGACCAGGTCTTGCCCTCGTCAAGGCTCATGTACATACAGTTTTTACCTGCGGGACAAACGTGGGAGAGGCGGAAGGCGGAGGCGGTTGCATAAAGCACTCCTCTGTCGTCACGGCACACTGAGGGCCATCCATGGTAATTGAACCAGGATTTTCTGAGCTTTGACACTCTGCCGTACTCCACGGCGGGAAACATAAGTTTCATTTTATTCCTCCGAAACAGTTTAAATGCCGCCGCATCTGCGGCGGCACCTACGTTATTCTTTATTCTTTGTAAATTCTTTCTACGATGCTTTGCATCTCGTCAAACTTTCTCTCCATATCCTTGGCGAGAGCGATCTGACATCTTGTTCTGACGATATTGTGGCCGGGATACTTGATCTTAAAATAGTTATCTCCCGTGATATAGTCGTCAAGAAATCTCTCCGCAAGCTCGACTGTCATAGTGAGAGCGCCGAGAGCAAGGGTCTTTACCTCGTTTTCCGTAAGGGCATCCTTCACTTCGGGAATAAAGCCTCTTGCAAAAGCCTCGTATTTCTCAAGGTCAAAGGCTACCTTTGAGAGGTCCATTTCATCCTCTGCCGCAGTGTTAGCTGCAAATCTTACAGCATCACCGAAGTCATGGGCAACAAGACCGGGCATTACCGTATCAAGGTCGATAACCACGAGAGCCTGCTTGGTCTCTCCGTCAAAGAGAACGTTGTTTATCTTTGTGTCATTATGAGTTACTCTGAGGGGAAGCTCTTTTCTCTCGAGCATTTCCGTGAGCACGCAAACTCTGTCTCGAAGCCCCTTGATATAGTCAATTTCTTCGTATACGGATTCCACTCTGTCACAGCTATCCTCATTTACGTGAACAAGGAAATCATTCATTCTCTTTTTCGTGTTATGGAAATCGGGAATTGTCTCGTAAAGCTTCTGGGCATCGAAATCGGAGAGAGCATTCTGGAACTTACCGAAGGCGCGACCCGCTTCTTCAAGAACAAAAAGGTCGTCGCAAACATTATAAGTCTCGGAATTTTCAATATATTTGCTGACTCTCCAGAAACCGTGATTATTATCAAGATAATAATTCTTACGCTTTCCGTTATGAGTGTGATAAAAATGCATAAAACGGCGCGTGTCCGTTATTCCGCATGCAAAATTCTTATTCTTTATATGAGTAGTGATAAGGTCGATGTTGTTCATTATCTGCCTGGGCTTTTTGAACACGTACATGTTTACCTTCTGTACCACGTAGGACTTAAGAAATCCGTCGGGATGGCGGTAGGTGACCTTATAAGTGTTGTTGATGTTACCCATTATGATAACTTCGTATTTTTCGAAGGTTCCGGGCACACCGAAAATAGTGCAGATGCTCTGAAGGGTTTCTTCGATGGGACATTCCTGCAGCTTGCAGTTGTTTTTCATTATATACCTCTCAAAAATTAAGTTAGAAAGTAAAACAACATTATTTTTTACGTCCGGTATTTTTATAAATTATACTACATTTTTCCTCTTTCGTCAAGGACAAACCAATTTTATAATATTTTATGCCGTTTTCCGAAAATCCTTGAATACGGGCGTTTGTTATGCTAAAATCATACTGTAAACCACACAGACGGGAGGTTATTATGGAAATCGAAAGAAAATTCCTTGTGGCAAAAAAGCCCGACGTTTCAGGTCTTCACGGTGCTGAGATCCGTCAGTGGTATCTGTCTTACAAGCCCGAAAGAAGGGTACGGCTCATTGACGGGACTTATTTTCTCACCGAAAAATCGGGATCAGGTATCTCTCGCGAGGAAAAAGAAAGAGAGCTTGCGAAAGAAGAGGCGAAACGCCTTCTTGAAGGATGCACCGAAAAGCCCGTTGAGAAAACGCGGTACAGAATTCCTTTAGGAGACTACACCGCCGAATACGACGTTTACACGGGAGAAAACGAAGGACTTTTCGCCCTGGAAATTGAATTTCCGACGGTCGAAGAAGCCCTTTCCTTCGAGCCGCCTTCATGGTTCGGTAAAGACGTCACGGAGGACGTTTATTACAAAAACAGCTCCATTTCCAAAAGAATAAACGGCAGAGAATAAAACATGAGATATTTTTTCTTTTCTCCTCTGTTTCTATTGTACTTTCCGTTTCCGTGTGTTATACTTTAAAAGATAGCTTTGTTTATTAAAAATTAAATATATAACAGCGAAAGGATTACTGCTATGTATTTCCAGAATGAAAAATCCAGAGACGCATATGTCTCCGCCACCGAAAGACTTTGCGAGCTTTTCCCTGATACAAAGGGAAACGTTGACGCAGAGTATCTTCTTGCGGACAGAAGCCGCGTTGTAGGCATTTCGAGCCTTCCCATCTACGTTCCCATCTGCCATGCACTCATGGGTAACAAGACTTTCCTTGACTATGTTGACAGCAAAAACAGCGACGTACACTTCGTTTACGGAGAAACCGTTTGTGAGGGCGGCATAGCTGTTCCCGCAGACGTTGATGCCGTTATCAAAGCAGCGGTAAATGCCGCAGTAAACGGCGTGGGCACACTCAACGAAAAGGGCGAACATATTATCGACCTTAAGGGCGACGTTGTCGGCACACACTTTGCCGTTAACCTTCTTCTCGGCTGCAGAATAGGCTTTGAAACTCCCATGCTCACAACTCCCAAGGCTGCCCTTGACGCTTTCGGCAGAGGTGCTTTCAGAGCGGGCGCTGACACTCAGGTCCTCGCCTCCAGAACAGTTATGAACGCAGACGAAGCGGGCGAACCCGTAAACCGTCAGTTCTACATCACAGAAAACAACGAACAGATATTCTATTCTGCTGACGTAAAGACAAACGTTAAGAGCGCTGTTTGTACGCACAAGCCCAACCACTCCGTTATCGAATACGAAACAGAGTGCGGTCTTAAGATAACACGCACCATCTTCATCCTTCCCCAGTACGAGGGCATGGCTGATGCTGTTGAAGCTCAGACAGTAAAGATCGAAAACCTCACGGACAGAGCGCGTGACATCAGAATAGTTCTCACCGGTATGTTCGGCATCATGGATGCTCAGGCTCTCGCAAACGACATCGTTTACGTAAACGTTATCCACGAGTCCTCCGCAGTTCGCGACGGAGACCGCGTTCTTGCAGTTTCTCCCTCCATGCACCCCGCATACGGCAGACGCCACAGAAGATTTGCCGCTGTTATCGCAGGCGGCGAGCCCATGGACGAATACTGCGTAAGCTACTCCGAATTCATAGGCAACGGCACCCTCGAAAAGCCTCAGAACGTTGCAAGACTTTCTTCACATCCTCAGAGAAAATCCGCTCCCTTCTTCGCTATGGCAAAGACACTTCATATCGAAGCAGGCGAGAGCGCAGTAGTTGACAGCTTCGCAGGCTACACCCACGACGGAGAAGACTCCGAGGGCAAGCTTGACGGAAACGTTAAGGTTCTCTTCGACAAGTTCTCCGATCACGCAGCAACAGAAGCGGCTCTTGAAGACGTTAAAAAGTTCTACAAGGACTACTCTTCTTACCTTCAGATCGAAACTGCTGATGGCGACCTCAACGCATACGTAAACAACAACCTCCCCTTCCAGGTATTCTATCAGTCCTTCCTTTCACGTTCCTTCGCATGGACACAGAAGTCCTTCAGACAGATAGGCTTCCGTGAGATCCAGGACATGTATCCCTCTCTCTACTATCTGTCCGCTATGGGCAATGCTGATCTTGCAAAGACCATGATAAGCGAATGGGTAAAGAACGTTTACGAATACGGCTTTGCAAACCACAACTTCTATTGGTGGGGTAACGGCGCAGGCGACTGCTCCGACGACCAGCTCTGGCTCATGCAGGCAGTTTACAGATACGTTTGCCACACAGGCGATATCGCTTTCCTTGACGAAGAATACCCCATCGCAGGCAGCGACAAGACACGTACTGTTTTTGAAACGATGATGGCGGCTATCGAATACAGCGCAAAGATCTCCGTTGGTAAGCACGGACTTCCCGTTCTCGACCACGCAGACTGGAACGACTGTCTCAAGCTTGACGAGGACAGCATCAGCGCTCCCGAAAAGTTCGAGCTCTACAAAAAGCAGCTTGAAGAAAAGGGACAGGAATGGGGCGTACCCTTCGAAAACCACTTCTGCGAATCCGTAATGAACGCATTCCTTCTCAAAGTTGCTGAAGATAATCTTGCCGAAATGGCTGACATGGCAGGCAAGCACGAAGCGGCAAAGGCTCTCCGCGAAATGTCCGAAAAACTTCAGGCAAACATCCAGGCTCACGCTTGGAAGGAAGATTTCTTCGCACGTTGTCTCATCAACAACCCTGCAATACCTTATACATACGTAGGTGCCAAGGGCGACGGTCTCTCCCTTGACGAAAATGCAGACGGCACATACTTCCTCAACTCCTTCAGCTGGTCTATCCTTGCTGACAGTGCAACGGAGGAACAGATCGCCGCTATGATGATCCCCCTCAAGGCTCACGTTAAGACGGAAGCAGGTCTTATGCTCTCTTCTCCCTGTGATCTCGGCAAGATATCCTCTACAACCGCATCCGACCACTACTTCCACGGCGACCGTGAAAACGGCGCTGTGTTCAAGCACGCAACCATGATGTCCACGGCGGCTATGTTTAAGGCTGCCAAAAAGGTAAAGGACGAAAAGCTTGCTTCCGAGCTGGCTTCCCTCGCTTTCTGGATGCTCGACCGTGTGTTCCCCTTCAAGACTATGGATAATCCCTACATCTTCAAGGGCAATCCCCGTTTCTGTACTCAGTACAACAACAGCGAAACTCTCGAAGGCATCGGCCCCATGCTCTCCGGTACTGCAAGCTGGCTCTCCCTCTCCGTATTTGAATTCCTCGGAATCGGCTACGCAGACGGCGGCCTCACATTCAGTCCCATTCTTCCTGAAAGCATGACGGACATCAAGTTCCGCATCAAGAGAAACGGTACGACCTTCAACGTAAGCGTTACAAAGCCCGAAGGCTTCTGCCGCGTTGGTGACACAACAAAGTACTATTTTGACGGCGCTGAATGCGGACACATCATCCCCGACCCCGCTGACGGAACCGCTCACGAGGTAAGAATAGTTCTTTAAGTAAAACCGTGGGGGACTTTCTGAAGAAAGTTCCCCACACCCCTCAAAGACTTTTTAAAAAAAGTCTATTTACCGTTTTTATTAAGTTAACTTTACGGCTCCCCGCTCGTATAACAAAACTTTGTTGTACCGTATGAGCCTATTTTTTATACACAAAAAAGACACTGCGCCGACAGATCTCTCTGCCGACACAGTGCCTTTTTAATTTGGAAGAAACACATTGAAACCTAAAAAAATATTTCAGTTTCTTTTCAAGCAAGTATTGAGTTTTCGCCTTGCAACGTACAAACTGGTTTTCATAATCTACGCCCCGTTCAAAAGTTTGAAGAGGTGTGGGGGAACTTTCCAAAGTTCCCCCGCAGATCCTAACGCAAATCTAACTAATCAAGCCATTCGCAAGCGGCGAGGGCGGCAACTGCGCCGTCAGCCGTTGCAGTTGTTATCTGACGGATACGCTTTGAGCGGCAGTCACCTGCAACGAATATACCTTCCGTTGCGGTGGTGCAGGACTCGTCGGAGTCAAAATAACCATAGTCGTTGAGCTTTGCAAGAGACTCAAAGGGCTTGTTTTCGGGGATAAGACCGATCGCAATGAACATTCCGTCTGTTTCAAGGCGTGAACGTTTTCCGCCGCCGAGAAGTTCAATAGCAACAAGCTCACCATTTTCTGTTTCAAGGGAATTTACAACTGTTCCGAGGATAACCTCAATGTTTTCTTTCTTTTCAATAATTGACTGAAGCTTTGCTTCACCCGTCAGCTTTTCAAGGTTCTGAACTACGTAGACCTTTTTCGCGGTGTCGGAAAGGAGTATCGCCTCCTGAAGAGCGGAGTTTCCGCCGCCGATAACAGCAACGGTCTTGTCCTTGTAGAAAGCGCCGTCGCAAACTGCGCAGAAGGAAATACCGCGGCCCACAAGCTCGTTTTCGCCCTCGAGGCCAAGCATTCTGTGCTTTACACCTGTTGCGATGATAACTGCCTTTGCGGTGAATTCTCCGTCCTCGGTAACGACTGTCTTAACGTCACCGTTCTTGATTTCGATTACCTTTCCAAGCTCAAAGTCAGCTCCCTGCGCCATTATCTGGTCAAGAAGAAGATCGGCAAATTCGTTGCCGCTCATTTCCATAAAACCGGGATAGTTTTCAACCTTGGGGGAATAAGTTATCTGACCGCCGGGAGTGCTTTTTTCGATCACAAGCACTTTTTTATCGGCGCGAAGAGCGTAAAGAGCGGCTGTAAGTCCTGCAGGACCTGCGCCTACAACAATAATATCATAGAACATGTTTTTCTCCTTATTGATAAAGAAATATACAAAAACAAAAATACTTTTCACCAAAAAACGATGGCGGAGCGAACTATAAAATTATAGTGAATTACATCGGCCGCTCAAAAGAGCTCCCCGAGACTTCCCTCTCGGGAGGCCTCGGGGAAAGAAAGCACATTTCTGCGGTATATGTGTAATTAGTCTCTCACGGAAACGGAAAGATATTCTTTTACGCCTTCGAGACCTGAGTAAGATACTGCGTCACCGCCTGTTATTACAACAACTGTGGGAGCCTGCTTAAGGTCATAGAAGCGAGCAAGGTCTTCGTTATCTTCAACGTAGAGCTTTTCGTAGGAGATGCCTGCCTTTTCGAGAAGGGCTGCAGCTACTTTGCACTTGGGACAAGTCTTTGTTGCAAAAAGGATAACAGCTTCAACTGCGTTCTCAGCGCATGCACATGCTTCTTCTGCTTCTTCGATGGGCTTTACACCTTCGTGAGTGAGAGTGGAGTTTGCAAGGTTGTATTCACGTCTGTCAGCGAATTCCTGGAGCTTACCGTCGTTCCAGTTCTGAACGGGACGGTAGTAACCTGTAATACGGCTGTAGACTTCTGTGTTGGAACCGCACTTATCACATGTGTACTGTTCGCCTGCAATATATCCGTGGTTCTTACATACGGAATATGTGGGAGACATGGTGTAATAAGGAAGTCTGTAGTTTTCAGCGATGGTACGTACAAGGTTTGCAGCTGCCTTCCAGTCGGGAAGCTTTTCACCGAGGAATGCGTGGAATACTGTACCGGATGTATAGAGTGTCTGAAGCTCATCCTGGATATCGAGAGCCGCAAAGATATCTTCCGTGAAGCCAACGGGAAGGTGAGAGGAATTGGTGTAATAAGGTGTACCCTCATCGCCGGAAGCTGTGATGATATCGGGGAATCTCTTAACGTCGTGCTTTGCAAGACGGTATGTTGTACTTTCAGCAGGTGTTGCTTCGAGGTTGTAGAGGTCGCCGTACATTTCCTGATAGTCGGAAAGGCGTTCTCTCATGTGATTGAGAACATCCTGTGTGAACTTCTGAGTTGCCTTGTCTGTCATGTCAGCACGCAGCCACTTAGCGTTGAGACCTACTTCATTCATACCGATAAGACCGATAGTTGAGAAGTGGTTATTGAATGTGCCGAGGTATCTCTTTGTATAAGGATAGAGACCTTCGTCAAGAAGCTTTGTGATAACTGTTCTCTTTATCTTGAGGGAGCGAGCGGAGAGGTCCATAAGTCTGTCAAGACGTTCATAGAAGTCCTTTTCGTCCTCTGCAAGGTATGCAATTCTGGGCATGTTGATGGTTACAACGCCAACGGAACCTGTGGACTCACCGGAACCGAAGAAGCCGCCGGACTTCTTTCTGAGCTCACGAAGGTCAAGACGGAGTCTGCAGCACATGGAACGAACATCGCTGGGCTCCATGTCGGAGTTCACGTAGTTGGAGAAGTAAGGTGTGCCGTACTTGGAGGTCATTTCGAAGAGAAGCTTGTTGTTCTCTGTTTCGGACCAGTCAAAGTCGCGTGTGATGGAATATGTGGGAATAGGATACTGGAAGCCGCGGCCGTTGGCGTCACCCTCGATCATGATCTCGATAAACGCCTTGTTTACCATATCCATTTCCTTCTTACAGTCACCGTATGTGAAGTCCATTTCCTTGCCGCCGATGATTGCAGGAGCATCTGCAAGGTCAGCAGGAACCGTCCAGTCAAGAGTGATGTTGGAGAAGGGAGCCTGTGTACCCCATCTGGAGGGTGTGTTTACACCGTATACGAAGGACTCGATGCACTTCTTAACCTGCTCGTAGTCAAGGTTGTCGTACTTAACGAAGGGAGCGAGGTATGTGTCGAAGGAGGAGAACGCCTGAGCTCCTGCCCATTCATTCTGCATGATACCGAGGAAGTTTACCATCTGGTTGCAGAGGGTCGCGAGATGCTTTGCGGGAGCAGATGTGATCTTACCTGTTACGCCGCCGAGGCCTTCTGTGATAAGCTGCTTGAGGGACCAACCTGCACAGTAGCCTGTGAGCATGGAAAGGTCGTGAAGGTGGATGTCAGCATTTCTGTGGGCATTGGAAATTTCATCATCATAAATTTCGGAAAGCCAGTAGTTAGCTGTGATAGCACCGGAGTTGGAAAGGATAAGACCGCCTACGGAATATGTAACCGTGGAGTTTTCCTTAACTCTCCAGTCGTTGATCTTTACATAATTATCAACGATCTCCTTGTAGTCAACGATGGTGGACTTAACGTTACGGAGCTTTTCTCTCTGTCTTCTGTAAAGAATGTAAGCTTTTGCAACGTCGGCATAGCCTGCCTGAACGAGAACGGCTTCAACGCTGTCCTGAATATCTTCAACTGCGATGAGGCCTTCCTTGATCTTTGCTTCAAAGTCAGCTGTTACCTTGAGGGCAAGAAAATCAATGATCTGGGGATGAACCTGCTTTTCCTGAGCATCGAAAGCAAGGGTTATTGCATCGGATATCTTTTTGAGGTCAAATTCTACTACCTGACCGTCTCTCTTTTTTACCTGGTACATAATTTTTCTCCCTATCTATATATTGTGTTTTTGCTTTTCTGTCCGAATGGGCGTTTTCCGCTTTTAAAATAAGCTTTTTGATACTTTTCCGAAAATACCTCGAAAACACCGCCGGTATTTTGCCGCGCATTTGCGGAGTGTACACTGATTATATCATGCACTTTCCGTTCTGTCAAGGGGGAATTTAACAAAAACCACAACATATAGGTGATTATTTTTTGAACCTTCCTATATCTTGATGCATGTTTTTTCATTAAATTCCCTTTGAAAGCATACTCAAAACTTCCTCGAAACTCCTTTGAAATCAATGGTTTGAAGGGTTTTCCAAACAATTTTTAAGCACAAACTATATTCGCAGCAAGCTCTTTTGACTAAATAAAAAATGTATATTTACATAAAAGGATTATTTTTGACAAACACAAAATATAGTATGCCGCCACCGAAAGAAAATATGCTCGCGCACACTCAAACGGAAGAAAAACATTAATTTCGAAAATCATTTGAGGTATTGCACAAATTTTGGCCGGATTGATTGAAATTTTTGTTTTATTGTGATAGAATATAAATGAAGAAAACCATTGCCAAATCTCAAATCTAATCGACACGCTCCAATTATCCAAAAGCAATACTAATTTTATCATAATAAGGAGAGACAGATATGAAAAGCAAAACTTTGGTACTGATCCTTGCAGCGGTCATACTCACAAGTATGATCTTCACCACAACGGTTTTTGCCGCAGATGCTTCCCCGTCGGACATAATGATCTTTAGGGTTTCCGATGCTACCGTCTTCGAAGGTGCGGAAAAGGCGGACTTCACCCTTTCCATTGAAAACAATCCGGGCATCTATGCAATTGTGGCCTTCATCGCATACGATGATGATATGTCTCTTGCGGCATTTGATTTCGGAACAGTCTTCACCGAAAGCGAATTTGCGCTTGGAAATCCTTTGGACGATCCCGGTCAACGCGACAAACCAGCTTCAAACAGCTCTGTCGTTTCATCGGCATTCAAAGAATGGGATGCCTCCACGAAAGGCATGCTGGCGACTACAGTATATGCTGAAAACAGCAGCACTACGGAAAATAACACAAACAACGGAATTGTCGTCTCCTTCAGCCTTAATACTTCTGCTTTGTCTGAAGGTGTTTATGACATTGCTTTCTACATGAAAAAAAGCAACCTTTGCAACATAGACTTTGAAGACGTCCCCTTTGAAATTATCCAAGGCAAACTTACTGTTGTCGGATGCTTCCATGAACTTGAAAAGAGAGACCTTATTTCCCCTGACTGCGTAAATGAAGGCTACACACAGTATTACTGCTCCGTTTGTGACAAAACATACAAGAGAGAAATAGTTCCCGCCCTCGGACACGACAATGAGGAAGTTGTAACAGAACCTACGTGCACCGCCTCCGGATTCACCACGTACACCTGTAAGGTTTGCGGCGAAGTATCCACAGGAAACAAAATATCCGCTCTCGGACATAAATTCAAAACAGAAGTCTATAAAGAGCCTACCTGCACGGAAGACGGCGACTCGATCACGAAATGTTCAAGATGCGATTTTTCGAGAATCAAGGAAGACGGTATTCCCGCCGAAGGTCACGAGCTCAAAAAAGAGACTGTCCTTGAACCCACATATTCCGACAACGGAAAGGAAAGAACTTATTGTATAAAGTGTAATTACGAAGAATTTCGCGATATTCCTAAGCTGAACGAAAGCGAAAACGGTGCACCCTTATCACCGCCTCCCGTATCCCCCCCTCCAGCATCACCCCCTCCTGGAAACTATGGCCAGAGCGACTCTTTCGTTGACATAGATCTTTCTTACGGCGCGGCTCCCGGCGTTCCAACAATAAAAGAAGAATCGACTGAAAATGCAGTTGAAAAAGAAGAGCTGAAACCAGACAAAAACGAAGCTTCGTATCAGACAGAAAACAAAACAGAAAACAAGAATTATCAGACGGGAGACAGCATAACACTCTTTGTTATTCTCCTTGCTGCTTCTGTCCTCGGAGCAACTGCGATAGTACACAAAAGAAAAAGACAAATTGTAAAATAACAAAAGTTAAAACTATATAAAAAGGAGTTTCGCGAAAACGCGAAACTCCTTTTTATATCAACGCTCCCATATTTCTTCTGTTATCTTCTCGTGAGAGGAGCCCTCGAATTCGTAAACGTTTTTAAGAACAAAACCCTTTTCTTCAAGAGGAAAAGTAAATTTTACATCAGAGGGATAGTGTCTGTTCCACTTATAAAGAAGTACTTTTTCAATCTTTTCTTCAAAGGGAGTAATGTCGCAATTTTCCACAAAACAGAAATCACCGGTTTCTGCTTCCTCAAGAAAGCTTTCCGATACGAAAATCGAATATTCTTCCTCAAACTGACCTTTACTGTAAGAATTCATGCGGAGACAAGCACCGCCGCAGAGCTCTATAAGGCGCGCACGAAGCATACTGTCCCTACTGAGACGACGACCCAGAAAGGTCATTCCCATCTTATCGTCAACACATACTACCGCTATCATTAACATATCTCCTTCAAAAACGCTTTTTAACATTTTAACACATTAAAGCGATATTGTCAAAAATATTGACAAAGAGCAAAAATAATTGTACAATATATTATATTACAAGATCATATGATGGCACGGTAGTTGTAAAGTGTGCCAAAAGAAAGTCGGTGACTAAACTAATGAAAAAGCTGGGCTTCGGTCTTATGCGCCTCCCCGATATTCCCGAAACCAAGGAAATCGATATTGAAGAATGCAAAAAAATGGTAGATGCCTTTATCGCAAGAGGCTTCACCTATTTTGACACTGCATGGATGTACTGCGGATATAAGTGCGAAGGCGCAGTAAAGGAATTCCTCACCTCCCGCCATGACAGAGATACGTATATTCTTGCAACCAAGCTCCACCACGGATACCTTAAATCCGAGGGAGACGTTGAGAGAATTTTTAATGAACAGCTTGAAAAAACAGGTGTTACTTATTTCGACCGCTATCTTCTCCACGATATCGGTGTTGCGGGCTACGAAATATTCAAAAAATACGACTGCTTCAATTGGATACAGAATTTAAAGGAAAAAGGGCTTGCCAAAAAGATAGGCTTTTCCTTCCACGATACCGCGGATTTCCTCGATAAAGTGCTGACAGAAAACCCCTTCTTCGATTTCGTTCAACTGCAGATAAACTACCTTGACTGGGAAAGCGACGGAATTCAGTCCCGTAAATGCTACGAGGTGGCACTTAAGCACAACATTCCCGTTGTCGTTATGGAGCCCGTCAAAGGCGGAACTCTCGCAAAGGTTCCCGAAGGCGTAAAAAGAGCTTTCAAGGGATACAACCCTGATGCTTCCGTTTCCTCTTGGGCTATCCGTTTTGCGGCAAGTCTTGAAAACGTTGAATGTGTCCTCTCGGGCATGAGCAACATGACTCAGCTTCAGGACAATATGGGTTACATGGAAGACTTTGAGCCTTTAAATGAAAATGAACTGAGTATTATCGAAAAGGCAGTCAGAATAATCAATTCCGACATTGCAATTCCCTGCACAGGATGTGAATACTGCATCGCCACATGCCTCGCCGATATTCCTATCCCTTCCTACTTCTCGCTTTATAATGCAGATAAACAAGAGCTTGAGGACAAGAAATTCACCGCTCAGGAAGGATACTATCACAACCTCTCAAAAATTCACGGAAAGATTTCCGACTGTCTCGAATGCGGAAAGTGCGAAGAAATGTGTCCCCAAAATCTTCCCGTAATGAAACTTCTCAAAGAAGTGTCCGACTACTTCGAATAACATGAAACGGTTTTTATATAAAAATAACTGTAATTTAAACTTAATCTTATGATAATAGTTTACAATTTAAACTAAAGTTGTATACCCTAAATTAAAAACATGAAAACAACAACTCTGCTTTTTGATCTTGACGGAACACTTCTTCCTCTTGATCAGGATGAATTTATAATTGAATATTTCAGACTCATTGCAGAATATCTCACGAAAAGAAAACCCGATGCCGATAAATACATTAATGCCGTAAAGCAAGCTGTCTTCGGCATGATGAAAAACGACGGCAGTTGTACAAACGAGGAACTTTTCGCGATGCTTTATAAAGAAAAACCGGGGAAAGACGAAGCTCCCGAGAGCCTATTCGAAGCTTTTTACAAAAACGATTTTGAAAAGCTCAAAAAAGTTTGCGGATATGCCCCCGAAGCAAAAAAGGCAATAGAACTTGCAAAAGAAAAAGGGCTGAGGCTTATCCTTGCAACAAATCCCGCTTTTCCGTCTGTCGCAACCTATGACAGAATACGCTGGGCAGGACTCGTCCCCGAGGATTTCGAACATATTACCGCCTGGGAAAACTCCTCTTTCTGTAAACCGGAGCCGGGTTATTACCGCGAAATATTTAAAAAATGCATTATTTGCCCCTCAGAGTGCATGATGATCGGCAACGACACCCTTGACGATATGCTGCCCTCGAAAGCTCTCGGCATGAAGTATTTTCTTCTGACGAACTGTCTCGTAAACAGAACCGGACGAGATATAAACGAATTCCCTCACGGCGGTTGGAAAGAGCTTTTTGATGTCATTTCAAAGCTGTAAGACGGGCCAAACGGTACCGAATACCGATTTCGTCTTTTGTTCTTCCAACAAACCATTATAAACATTATAAATATGAAGTTTTTTGTGACCAGAAAATAAAACTATAAAAACGGAGGTAAACATGAAAAATTTGACCCTCAAAGCCCTTGCTATTCTGATAGCGGTGGTGATGCTCCTTCTTCCCGTGTCCGTTTTTGCGGCAGACGTTAATTACGCAAAAGGCGCTGCCCTTCAGGCTGACGTTGAAGGACTTATCTGCACAGCAGAATACGAAGCATGTGCATACGACTATACAGTTTATACCTTTAGCCCCGCAGAAACAGGCAAATATACTATTTCTTCAGATAAGCTTCTTGGTATCGTCAGCAACAACGGCATGTGGATAACCACTCCCCCATCCGAAACAACAGTTACCGAAACTTCAGTTACATGGGAGTGCAAATCCGTAGGTCAGAGGATCTGGGTTGCCGTACTCACACAGGGGCAAGCTGCCACGATCACTGTTGAATATGAACCTATTGAGATCATAACAATCCCCGTCATCGTATACGAAAACACGACAACTCCCGAAGCGTTTGTATTTGAAGAAGATGCGGCAGCACTTGTCAACGTAAACGCGCAGGATGAAAAAGTCGATGCTCCCGTTCTCGGCCCCGACGGTCTCTACCGCCTCAACGAAGCGACAGGTCCCCGCATTTTCGTCGACCTCAACGATGAACAGATGAGCCTTGCGGCAGCACTTGACTACGGTCAGCTAAAAATTGCCGTTTTCAACGACGAAGGCAAAACCGACCATTACGTTGATTACTGCGAAGCTTTCTCCGAATACCTTGACTGTGCAGACAGCAAAACGGGTCTGTATCCTCTTACCGAAGACCTTATGGAAATTTACAAAGAAGTAGGCACCTACAAAGGCTGGTACACCGAAGAAGGCTGGCTCGGTTTTACAAAAGACGATGCGTGGATGTTCGCTTGTTACTACTTCATAGGCGAAGTTTATGAAGACGACGTTGAAGAATGGCCCGAGACAGACACTGCAAAGCTTGAGACCCTCAGCAAGAAGATCTTTACCGAAAACGGCAGAGATATTATAGAACTCACAGCAAACACGGAAGACAAGAGCGTTTACTCATTCACAGCGTGGGAAAGCGGTATCTACACCGTAATTCTTGAGGGCGACAGCACATTGGAAGCATGGGCGGTAAACTCCGAAGGCGAAATAATCGCTTCAACAGAAGGTGCTACTACGTCAATAGCAAGTATTGACATTGAGGCTGATGCCGACGAAACCGTTTATATCGTTACAAGAACACTCCACACCGCGGAGACTTCGGTTGTAATTATAATCAACTATTTCAGCGGCATAGACGGAGACGTAAACAGCGACGGTGAACTAACTGCCAAAGATTCCGCGTTATTAAAAAAATATTTGGCAGGCGCTGTCGATCCGGACAAGGTTTCCGAGAAGGGCATGGACATCGACGGTAACGGCGATATCAATGCACAAGACAGCGTGAAGCTGAAGAAAGCACTTAGATCTTAACTGCGTTTTTGGCTCTGTCTGACATTAAAAAGAGCGAAAATGGGATGTAAAAATTACAATCTTTTTACATCCCATTTTTCATTATTACATCATTGATTCTACCTCCGCAAAGAACAGTTTTTTGTTAAATCGTAGAAAATTTATTCTCATATTAAAAAAAATATATAACATATATCATTGACTAAAGGGTATGCTATGATATATAATAATAAGGTAGGGCTTCCTGCAAATTTATAAGAATGTATATATATTCATAAAAGGGACGGTAAAAACATGGAAAGACTTATCGGCACAGTTTCGAGAGGTGTTCGTGCGCCCATCATAAGAGAAGGCGACGATATTGCCAAAATAGTTGCTCACAGCGTTCTTGACGCGGCAAAGAGCGAAAACCTTGAAATCAGAGATCGTGACATCGTTGCAGTTACCGAAGCAGTTGTTGCACGCGCTCAGGGTAACTACGCAAACGTAGATCAGATCGCCGCTGACATCAAGGCAAAATATCCCGACGGAACCGTTGGTGTTCTCTTCCCCATTCTCAGCCGTAACCGTTTTGCTATATGCCTCAGAGGTATTGCAAAGGGCGCGAAGAAGATAGTTCTTATGCTCAGCTACCCCTCTGACGAAGTGGGCAACCACCTTATCGACCTCGATGCACTTGACGAAGCAGGCGTTAACCCCTGGACAGACGTTCTCACAGAAGCTAAATTCCGCGAGCTGTTCGGCATCGTAAAGCACCGCTTCACAGGTGTTGATTACATTGAATACTACAAGGGTCTTATCGAAGATTGCGGCTGCGAGGCCGAGATCGTTCTGGCAAATGACCCCCGTGCGATCCTTAACTTCACAAAGAACGTTCTGGTTTGCGATATCCATACAAGAGTAAGAACAAAGAGACTTCTGAAAGCCGCAGGCGCTGAGATCGTTTACGGTCTTGACAACATTCTTTCCGAAAGCGTTGACGGCTCCGGATACAATGCGGAATACGGTCTCTACGGTACAAATAAAGCTACGGAAGAAACAGTTAAGCTCTTCCCCCGCGACTGCGATGCAGTCGTTGCCGAAATTCAGAAGATCATCGCCGAAGAAACAGGCAAAAAGGTTGAAGTTATGGTTTACGGCGACGGTGCATTCAAGGACCCCGTAGGCAAGATCTGGGAGCTTGCTGACCCCGTTGTTTCTCCTGCTCACACGGACGGACTTATCGGTCAGCCCAACGAGCTCAAGCTCAAGTATCTCGCTGACAACGATTTCGCTGACCTTTCCGGTGACGAACTGAAGGCTGCTATTTCCGAGCGCATCAAGTCCAAGGACGCTGACCTTGTAGGCAACATGGCATCCGAGGGTACAACTCCCCGCCGTCTTACAGACCTTATCGGCTCTCTCTGTGACCTTACAAGCGGAAGCGGCGACAAGGGTACTCCCATCGTTTGGGTTCAGGGTTACTTCGATAACTACACCGTATAAATAATATAAGGATGAAACAGACCGCCGAAATCGGCGGTCTGTTGATTTTTTTGGCATCCGTCACAAAGAAAACAATTCCCAATCTGAAAAAATAAAAAGAAAAATCGTTTTTTCTATTGACAAAGCAAAACTTTTGTGATATGATAACTAAGCTAAAAATGAAAATGCGCCCTTAGCTCAGTGGATAGAGTGCCCGGCTACGAACCGGTAGGCCGCAGGTTCGAATCCTGCAGGGCGCGCCAAAAATCCCATTCTCGAAAGAGAATGGGATTTTTTATCCACTTGCGAAGCAGGTGGCATATCATCACGCACAGCGTGCATATCATCAACAGCGGCATTGCCGCTGTTGTATCTCATCACACCTTGGCGTGTATCTAAAGCTTTCGCAAGTGATGATATACAAAGCATTGCTTTGATGATATGCAAGGCTATCGCCTTGATGATATACACGTCTTACGACGTTGATAACTCTCGAGATAACATTTCGATATCTCTTTCGAAAGGAGCCCCCATGACTTTTCATTTCAAATTCGCCGACAAAAGCCGAGTGGAAGAATATCTTCCCGATTGCTTTAAAATACTCCGCGCAAACATGGAGGCCATTGCTCCCGACGGCAAAACATACGAAGAAGCCTTTTCGGAATGGTACTGTGCAGTTTATCCCGCAATGTCAAAAGATGCACGTCAAATGGCTCTTATCTTCAATGAAGATGAACTTATCGGCTTTTTCATGTATTACGTTACAGGCGGAACCTTTATGATGGAAGAAATTCAAATAGAAAAGAAATACCACCAAAGCGGGGTTTTTCGACTTCTGTACACGTGGCTTTTACCGAAGCTTCCCGAAAACACAAAAACAGTAGAAGCATACGCCCATAAAAACAATTTGAAATCACAAAATATCCTTGAGCATCTTGGTCTTGTTTATCACAACAAAGACGGAGACTGTTTCCATTTTAAAGGCAATTTCGAAGATTTAGAAAACAAATATCAAAAATAATCAAAACCGCAAGAGAGATACAAAATGTTCAAAATAGACACCTACATAAAAGATTTAACAGAAGCTCTGAAAACAGAATTCGGGGAAAGATTTTTATTCCTCGGGCTTCAGGGAAGTCATCTGCGAGGAGAAGCTACGGAAAAGAGCGACATTGACGTTGTCGTAATTCTTGATAATCTGACGGTAAAAGATCTTGAAACTTACAAATCAATTATAAACCGCCTTCCTTTTTCGGATAAAGCTTGCGGATTTATCTGCGGCAGAAGTGATATGGCAAACTGGAATCCCCTCGAAATGTGTAATTTTATTCATGGCACCAAAGATTTTTTCGGGAAGCTTTCGAACTTTGTTCCCGAATATTCCAAAGAAGACGTAAAAAACTTTATAAAACAGAGCGTTGGAAACATATATCACGAACTTTGCCACCGCTATATTCACTCCGACAAAAAAAGCAATGTGGAGACCCTTCCTTTTACCTATAAAGGCGTTTTCTTTATACTTCAAAGTATTTATTATCTGAAAGACGGTGTATTCTATCCCACAAAAGCCGTTATTGCAGAGCATCTGGAAAATGAGGACAAAAAAATCCTTGAAACGGCAACGGAGCTTTCTGAAAACAGCGATTATGATTTTGAAAAAGCTTTTTCCGACCTGTTTGAGTGGTGCAAACGCAACCTTCAGGACTAACACGATTTTACCTCAACATATAATACTATGCTTATAATATAATAAAAATAAAGAAAATATAAAAAATATTGAAATAGGGGTAGAAATTTATTCTTCCTTGTGATATAATGTAAAGGTCGAGGTCTACCCTGACCTTTTTGCCGAACCGCTTTGCGGTCGGCCCTTACAATATTGTTTGTAAAATTTTAAGAACACAAATTTGAAAGGCGGATTTGCAATCATGGCAAAAGATGCAAAAACCAAAAACGAAATCAAAGCTGAACATAAGGTTCAGAAGGCAGAAAGAAGAGCCGCTGCCGCTAAAGCAAAGAAAAAGGCAAACCTCAGTAACACTATCATTCTCGTAAGTGTTATTCTTCTGTTCGCTGTTGCTATTGGTCTTTTCGGCTACAAGACAGTTATCACAAGCGGTATCATTGACAGATGCACAACAGTTGTTTCCTCTGAAAACTTCAGCGTAAACAATGCAATGATGACATACTACTTCAACTCTGTATACCAGAACTTCGCAGGTCAGTACGGAAGCAGTCTCTCCTCTTTCGGTCTTGATACTTCCAAGGACCTTAAGAGCCAGACCTCAATTGACGGTCAGACATCATGGTATGACTACTTCATGACACAGACAGAAAGCCAGGTTCAGCAGTACCTTATCCTTGCAGAAGCTGCAAAGGCAAACGGCGTTGAGCTTGATGAACACGATATGCATGAAATCGACGAGCTTATCAACGACTACAAAGAGGGCGCAAAGCAGTACGGCTACGATGCTAACTCCTACGTTAAGCTTATCTTCGGCACAGCTGTTAAGCTTTCCGACATGAAGGACGCTCTCGTTCTTGCACAGCTCGCTTCCAAGTACTCCGAAGAGCTCGGCGAAAGCTACGAATTCACAGCTGACGACTATGCTGCTGACTACGAAGCTCATCCCGAAAATTACCTCAAGATAGACTACCTCAAGTATGCATTCACAGCGGAAAAGGGTGATGACGGCAAGGTTAAGGAAGAATCCAAAGCCGAAATGAAGACAAAGGCTGACACACTCGCAGCTGTTGCATCCGCTGAAGATTTCAACGCTTATATCACAAATGCCCTCACTGAAGAGGCTAAGGCTGAGCTGAAGGAAGGCGAAGAAGTTAACGCTGACGAAATTCAGGCTAAGGTTGACACATACAAGACAGAAGGAGCTCTCACAAACTCCCTTACAGGCGACGATCTCAAGAAATGGGCCGCATCCGCTGCAGCAGGCGAAACTTACGTTGATGCCAGTGACACAACAGGCACATACACAGTTTACATGCTCCTTACTCCTGAGTATAAAGACACATACGTTACAAAGAACGGTGCATACCTCTTCCTCTCTGACACAACCTATCCCTCCACAGATTCCGCAAACGCAGGCGCAGGCTCCGCAGCTAAAGCTGATGAGATCATAGCTGAATGGGAAGCTGCAGGCAAGGGTGAAGAAGCTTTCCTCGAAATGGTTGAAAAGTACTCCGAAGCAGGACATGCTCACCTTGAAGAAAACCTCACAAAGGACGTTCCCTTTGCTGACGGCCTCTATGCTGAAGATGCAGCAGTAGGCGGCGTTAAGAAGATTTACTCCGAAAGCGACAAGGGCACATACCTTGTATACCTCGCAGGCGACGGCGTTGAAGCATGGGAAGCTGCCGCTGACACAACTCTCAGAAACGAAGCTTACTCCGCTGACTTCACAGAGTTTGCAGGCATTTACTGGGTATATGCAAACGAAAAGAACCTTGACAAGGTTATCCCCGTTGCAATGAGCAAATAAAGAATTTGAGTCATTTGACATTTAACACTCGGTTATAAATATAGCCTTCGTTAACAAAGTGACCCTTTAGAGTGGCAAAAGTGAAGGCTTCTGCCACTCTTTTTTCAAAAACAAACTTACCAAACAAATACACGATTTGCGATCAAAAAGATCAGGAGGAACCGTGGCAACATTTGATATTTTTTCAATAATCACACTTATGGGCGGCCTTGCATTTTTCCTTTACGGCATGACCGTTATGTCATCCGGCCTTGAAAAAATGGCAGGCGGTAAACTTGAGCAGATGCTCAAGAAGGCAACGTCAAAGCCCCTTGTAAGTATGGCTCTGGGCGCAGGTATAACTATCGCTATTCAGTCTTCATCTGCTATGACCGTAATGCTTGTAGGTCTTGTAAACTCCGGCATTATGAAATTCGGTCAGACCATCGGCGTTATCATGGGCTCCAACATCGGTACAACTCTCACCACATGGCTTCTTGCCCTTGTAGGCATTGAGTCCGATGTTGTATGGCTGAAGATGATGAAGCCCGACAACTTCTCTCTCATTTTTGCTCTTGTAGGCGCTGTTCTTATCATGATGTCCAAAAAGGCAAAATTCAAGGATATCGGTAAGATACTTGTCGGTTTTGCTGTACTTATGCTCGGTATGAGTCTTATGAGTGATTCCATGAAGCCTCTTGCTGAAATGGAAGGCTTTGCTGACGTTATGCTGATGTTCCAGAATCCCTTCCTTGCAGTTCTCGTAGGCGCTGCATTCACGGGAATTATTCAGAGTTCCGCAGCTTCCGTCGGTGTTCTTATCGGTCTTGCAAGCACAGGCGCAGTTTCCTACGGCATGGCTATTCCCATCATCATGGGTCAGAATATCGGTACTTGCGTTACGGCCCTTATTTCCAGTATCGGTGTTAACAAAAATGCAAAGAAGGTTGCCGTCGTACACATCTCCTTTAACGTTATCGGAACAATTCTTTGTCTTGCACTCTTCTATCTCCTCAACGCATTTGGAGTGTTCGAAGCACTTTTCCACGTAGAAAACTTTGCAGCAACTCCCATTCCCGTTATCGGAATTACCATTGTACACACCATCTTCAATATATTCACAACGTTTATTCTCTTCCCCTTCAGAGGAGCCCTTGAAAAGCTTGCCAACATCATCATGAAGGAAAAGGACGGAGAAAACATAGAGCACTCCATGCTGGACGACAGACTTCTCGCAACTCCCTCCGTTGCGATTGCGGAAGCAAACGATATAACCTACAAAATGGCTGATATCGCTCAGAAGTCCATCGGTCTTTCCTTCGACCTTGTACATAAATACGACGACAAGGAAGCAAAGAACGTTCTCGATTTCGAGGATATGCTGGACAAGTATGAGGACCGCCTCGGAACTTACCTCGTTCAGCTTTCTTCTCGCTCTATGAGTGATGCGGACACCAACAGAGTTTCAAAGATGCTCCACGTTATCGGTGACTTTGAACGTCTCGGCGACCACGCAGTAAATATTCTCAAGGTTGCAGAAGAGCTTCGCGACAAAAAGCTGAGCTTCTCCGAAAACGCAACACAAGAGCTTAAAGTTCTTATGGAGGCTCTCAATGAGATTCTTGATATCACCTTCATGGCATACAAGAACAATGACGTGGCTCTCGCTACAAGAGTTGAACCTCTCGAGCAGGTGATCGACGAGCTTGTTGCTATCGTTAAGACAGGTCATATCAAGAGACTTCAGGCAGGTATCTGTACCATTGAAATGGGCTTCATTCTTTCCGACCTTATAAACAACTGCGAAAGAATTTCAGACCACTGCTCCAATATCGCCGTTACGGTTATTGAGCTTGCTCATAACTCCTTCGATACTCACAAGTATCTCCAGAAGGTCAAGCACGGCAACGAAGAATTCGATGAGACCTTTGAAGAATTCAGCAAGAAGTACGAGATTAAAGCATAACTATAACACTAAAGGTGCTGTAAAAAAACTGACAAGTTTTTTTACAGCACCTTTTTGAATAATTCGGCTCTTATTCTTCAAATTCAGAAGTTTTTCCTGAAATCGTAATGCCCGAAAAGGAGGCATAGGGAAGAAGTGAGGTTCCGTCGGCAATCACGTCAGAGGAAAGCTCAACAAGGTTATTTATCATTTCCGCCATATTGCCCGATATCATCGTTTCGCTGACGGCAGTTGTTATTTCTCCGTTTTCAATAAGGAAGCTGTTCTTGGCAACCCCTGAAAACTCGCCGGAAACCCCCGGAGCGCCGCCCGAAAATCTACCGACAAAAAGACCCTTATCTATACCCTTCACGATCTCCTCGAAGGACTTTTCTCCGGGAGTTATTACCATACAGTCAAGGCTGTTTTTAACGGGACTACGTCCCGTTTTATTGGCAACGTAGAGAGAAAGGGGGAAGGCAGTGAGAACCCCTTTATCAATGATTGTGAAATCCTCGCAAAGGAAGCCCTCGGCAGTATAGTTATCTCTGCCTACTATTCCCTCCGTCTGTACGGGGAAGGAAACGGTAAGTCTTTCGTCTGCAACCTTTTCCCCCACCTTATCAAGCCAAATACTTGTTTTTTCGAGCACGCTTCTGTCCCCCGCAAAGTTTCCGATAATGCTACCCATAAATCCTGCAAAGGCATCGGGAGTCAAAAGAATAGTTCCTGTAAATTTACCGTCAACGGGACGGGTCACCACCTGCTTTTCCACGCTTGCAAGGTCACGCTTTATGGAGCCCAGCTCATAGAAGGGGGTATCAAGGTCTTCGGTAGTTACTCCGACGCCAAAGAAGGAGGAGCAGTTTTCCCCGTCGTGGGCGGAGAACATAAGGTCAACTCCGTAAAAGCCCTCTTTTGTTTCATAAAGAGCGCCCATCGTGTTACGGTAGACCCCTTCTTTTTCTCCATGGGTAACTATCATCTGTTCAATAATTATCGTAGGATGATTTTTCTTTATTGTTTCTACAAGCTCAACGCTTCGCTCAAACAGTCTGTCAAGGTCTGCGCCCGTATTTTCCTCGTGGAACTTTATGTGACCGCTGTCGGGAGCAAGCGCCCACGCATCATCGGGAGTTGCGCTCTCGGCTACAGCGATACACTGCTCTGCCGCACTTACAATATCCGCATCATCGGTCTTATTTGTGGCATAAACGCCTTTTTTACCTTCTTTTATTGCCATCATTCCGAGGGAGCGGTCAAATAATGTGCGGAAAAGGCTGAATTTGCCCGAATCTACGTTAAATTCATGGGTAACTGAAAGGGAGGCGGTAACTCTTGCCGTATCTGCACCAAGCGCTTTAAGGTGCGAAAGTCCCTTTTCCGTAACGGAGAGAAGCTCGTTTATTCTGCTTTCCATATCATCTTCCTCCTATCATGGCGCGGCATCTTATCTCGGGGCCGCCCATTCCCACGGGCATAGGCTGTTTCTTACCGCAAAAACCCGAGCTTGCCCAATGCATGTTACGTGATACCATATCAACGGTCTTCAGCATTTCAAAAGCAACACCCGAGAGGGTGGTGTCAAGGATAGCGCGCCCAAGCTTTCCGTCCTTTATTTCATAGCCCATGCTTATACCGAACATGAACTCGCCCGTGGTGTCCGCCTGTCCGTTATTGGTGTCTATAAGGTAATATCCGTCCTTTACGGTGGAGATCATTTCCTCAAGGGAAGACTCTCCGGGAAGAATTGCAGTATTTCTCATTCTTATAAGGGGCTCGTCCGAGAAGGAATAAGCTCTCGCGTTACCCGTAGGCTCCATTCCGTACTTTTCGGCACTCTCTCTGTCGTTGATATAGCCAACGAGGATCCCATCCTTGATTATAACGTCGTCAACAGCTTTTGTTCCCTCATCGTCAACGCAAACGGGAAGAGGCGCAGGTGCGCCGAGGGCTTCGAAAGCAAAGTCCGTAAGGTTTACAAGCTCACTTCCGACTCTCTTTCCAAGCATGTGTGAAGCAACGCTTCCGCCTGCCACAAGGTCGGCTTCAACCGTATGTCCCACCGCTTCGTGAGCAAGCATACCTGCAAGCTCTGCGCCGAGAATAACGGTCTTTTCACCTGCTTCTGCCCACACTCCGCATCTCTTTTCAAGAAGCTTCTTATAGAGGTTATCAACCTCTCCGAAAAGCTCTTCGGGGAACTTGAAATTCTCCGTGAAGATACCGCTTCCGCCGATTGGCGCAAAGAGGTCAACGGGAGTTCCGTCGGGTGTTTCCGCGGTCATAAAAATATAAACGTAGCTTCTGGGAGCGGCGGTGTGAGCGCTCATACCGTCACTGACGAGAAGCATTTTTTCCATAGAGTCCTCGCGCACGGAAACAGAGCGGGAAACAAGGCTCTTACAGTTCTTTTCTGCGTATTCGTCAAGGCGGCGCAGATATTCTATATACACCTCCTGAGGAATTTCTTCAATTATTCTGTTAAGGGGCAAATTTCCTTCGGAAGGAAAAGGAAGGGGACCCTTTCCCGCTTTTATATGGCTGTCCATAAAAGAGGCATTGTCAGCGGCGGCGGCAAGCACGTCCCGTGCGGCTTCGTCATTAAGAGCAGCCGCAGAGGAAAATCCCCACACACCGTTTTTGTACACACGGGCGCCAACACCCGAAACCTCAACTCTTGAATTGCCCGTAAGATTTCCCGAAAGTATTGTAACACTGCGGCTTCTGTTTATCTGCGCGCGAAGCTCCGTATGGCAACCTGCAGGAAAAAGGGCTCTTTTGTCTGTAATAATATCTCTCAGCATTTTTTGTCTTTCTTTTTGTCTTTTTCTGATTATTTCCGTATTAAATGAAATTAATCCCCGAAGGGATCAATTTCCGTTTTTCATTCTACCTCGTAATCCATGCAGAGACGGGTTGCGGTAAAGGGTCTGACGTAACCGTCTGCCGCCGCCACGTGGTCGGGATGAACTGCATAAGCCTTCAGAGCCTCAAAGCTCTCAAGAGTGGAATCGAGCATCATATCGCAGTTTGAAGTTTCAAGACCTTCGATTATGAGATTAAGCTCAAGAAGCCCGGGCACCTTACCCACAAGAGCCTCAAGATTTTCCTTAGCCTCGCTCTTCACCTTTGCACTGTCTTCAATATCTTCTTTAAGCTTCCATAAAATTACGTGCTTTACCATTTTATTCCTCACACATTCATAATAACGGGCAGTATCATGGGCTTTCTCTTTGTCTTGCTGTAAATATACTTTGTAAGAGTGTCTCTCACGTTGTTCTTTATCTGGTTCCACTCAAAGACTCCGTCCTCAACGGTTTCTCTGAATACGGTCTCGGCAAGAAGCCTTACCTCTTCCATAAGCTCCTCGGATTCTCTTACGTATACAAATCCGCGGGATATGATATCGGGACCGCATACTACCTCGCCCATTACCTCGTCGACCGTTGCAACCACAACGATTATACCGTCCTCGGACAGATGGCGGCGGTCACGGAGAACGATGTTTCCGACGTCACCTACGCCGTATCCGTCAATAAGAACGTGGCCCGAGGGAACGTTTCCTGCTCTCTTTGCAGTCTGATCCTCGTCGAATTCAACCACCTCGCCGATGTTCATAACGAAAATATCGGAAGCCTTCATTCCCATGAATTCGGCAAGCTCCTTATGCTGCATAAGGTGTCTGTATTCGCCGTGAACGGGAATAAAATACTTAGGCTTTACAAGAGCGTGCATCAGCTTAAGCTCTTCCTGACATGCGTGGCCCGAAACGTGAACCTCCGCTTCATCGTGGTACACGTTAACCCCTCTCTTGTACATCTCGTTTACTATTCTGCCTACCAGCACCTCGTTTCCGGGGATAGCGTGAGAAGACAGAACCACAAGGTCATTCGAAGTAAGGGAAACCATGCTGTGGTCGGAAAACGCCATTCTGTAAAGTGCACTCATGGGCTCACCCTGAGAACCTGTTGTAACAATGGTAATAAGGTTTGCGGGGTATCTGTTTATTTCTGAAATATCAATAAGCGTATCGGAGGGCACGTTCATATACCCGAGCCTTACCGCCGCGCCGATAACGTTTATCATGCTTCGTCCCGTTATGGCAACCTTTCTGCCGTAACGGACACTGACGTCGATTATCTGCTGAACTCTGTGAACGTTGGAGGAGAAGGTGGCAACTATGACTCGCTTATCCGCATTTGAACGGAATATTTGGTCGAGGGAAGAGCCTACCTTACGCTCCGAGGGAGTAAAGCCCGGACGCTCAACGTTAGTGGACTCGCAAAGCATACAGAGGACACCCTCTCTGCCGTACTCACCAATTCTGGTAAGATCCATCATTTCTCCGCCGATGGGAGAAACGTCAAGCTTGAAGTCGCCCGTATGGAGAACAACGCCGACGGGAGTACGCACTGCGATACAGCAGGCATCCGCAATAGAGTGGTTTACTCTTATGAACTCCGCTTCGAAAACGCCGAGCTTCAGCTTTGTTCCGTTGCTTACGTTAACAAGTCTTGCATGATTTTCAAGCTTATGCTCGGCAAGCTTATTCTCAAGAATGCCGAGAGTAAGCTTTGTTCCGTAGATAGGAGGATTTATTGTGCGCAGTACGTAGGGGATGGCACCGATATGGTCTTCATGGCCGTGGGTCAAAAGAATACCTCTTATCTTATCCTGATTTTTTTCAAGATAGGTTATATCGGGGATAACAAGGTCAATTCCCAACATATCTTCATTGGGGAAAGCAAGACCGCAGTCGATCACAAGGATATCGTCGCCGTATTCAATAACGGTGAGGTTTTTGCCTATCTCGCAAAGTCCGCCCAAAAGCATTATTTTAAGTTTTGATTTATTTTTCAATTTTGTATTCCTTTCCTGTGCAAATGTTTCAATGCTCTCCTGTACGGAGACACAAATTGTATGTACGCATAAAAACCCACGGAAAACAGAAAAAGGTACACTTCCCCCTTATTTCAGGGAAAATGCAGATAAAGGAGCTGACTGCAAACGGGGCGTCCGAGGGCGGCGGACTTCGTCAAGTCAGATCCTGTGCTATTTCTGTTTTTGAGTTTTACGGGCTGATTAATATATTCTATAATCCCCTAAGGATTATATGACCGATACGTAGCTATTGTAATTATAAACCCGAAAGACTTCCTTGTCAAGGGTTTTGACAGCAGCTGATTTAATAAACGGCAAAAACAAAACGATCTTGCGATTCAGAAGCCGATATTCATAATAAGCCAAGCGGCGCATGTAATAACAGCCCCCACAGCACTTCCCGACGCAAAGATCGCAACGGAGCGAAGGGAGCATCCTCTTCCCTTCACATGCCCTTCAAAAGGAAAGCTTTCCCCGACTATCCGCATTGCCTCGTCTATCATCTCGACAGACTCCCTCTCTCCCTCAAGTGCACCGGGACGCAATATAAGATATGCCTCTTCATAATATTTGCTTCCCGTATCTCTTATGTGTATGGTTTTTCTCTGACATCCTTTAACCATTATATTTTCCCTTTCCCGTCATGTGATAATTCTTTCTGACGCAAGAAAATTATTGCCTGAAAGATCTGCTCTCAGTCATTATAAAACAAAAATCCCCCGACTTTTTCCTGTTATCGGAAAAAGCCGAGGATTGATTTTTACTTTACAAGCTCGTCAAGCCCGAGAAGCTCAAGGGCTCTCATAAAGTTCTCGGGAGGCGGACAGGTTACTGCCGTAAGTTCTCCTGTCCTCGGATGAATGAATTTAAGAGTTTCCGCATGAAGAAGCTGTCCTTCGAAAATAGCTTTGTGCTGTTTTTGGAAAAGTGTTTTATCGCCGCCGTATACGGGGTCTCCCAGAACGGGATGTCCGATGGATGCCATATGTACTCTTATCTGATGGGTGCGCCCCGTTTCAAGCTTCATTTTTGCAAGAGTAAATCCTCCTGCCTCGCCAAGAACCCTCCAATGGGTCACCGCTTCTTTTCCGTTTTTAACGCCTACCGCCATCTTCTTTCTGTCGGTTGGGTGTCTTGCTATTGGCTTATTGACCGTTCCCGTTTCCTCGGGAAGCCGTCCCACGAGAAGGGCAAGGTATTCGCGGTGCATGGTATGGTCTTTCAGCTGTTCGGACAAAGAGAGGTGTGCGTTATCGTTCTTCGCCGCCGCAATAAGTCCCGTTGTGTCGCGGTCTATACGGTGGACGATGCCCTGCCTGAAAACTCCGCCGACAGTGGAAAGACTGTCCTTGCAGTGATAAAGAAGGGCGGAAACAAGGGTTCCGTTTTCGTGACCCGGGGCGGGATGAACAACCATTCCGCAAGGTTTATTCACAACGATCACATCTTCATCCTCATACCTTACGTCAAGAGGAATATCCTCTGGTTTCGCATCGCACTCGCGAAGTTCGGGAAGGGTTATCTCAAGAACGTCGTCTTTTCTTATTTTATAGTTTTTTGCTATCTGCTTTCCTCCGCAGACAACTGCACCGTCCTGCAGGAGCTTGCCCGCGGCGCTTCTTGTCATATCGGCCGTCTCCGATATGAAAACATCGGCACGCGTGCCGATGTTTTCGCTTTCTGCTTTTACAATTAACGTTTCGGATATCATAAATGCTCCGCCTCACTGTCATTATTATCTTCAAACTTTTCGGCTTTTTTCTTTTTATCGTTGTCCTTAAGAAGAAATTCTATCCAACGGGGCATATCCACATGGGTATTCTCCGCTTCTCCGAAAAGCTTCTTTTTTTCGTCGTAAACTGTAATTTTAATAACCTCATAAATGAAAAGTCCTCCGGCGATACATATAAATACGTCAGCTATGTTGAAAACACAGTCAAAAGGGAAAAAGTTGAAGGGCACAACGTAGATAGAGTCCACCACAAATCCGGCAGCCCCAAGACGTTCCATCATATTTCCAAGTCCGCCTCCAAGTGCCATGGATGCGGCAATCCCGATCCCGGGATTCCATCCGTTGTCGAAAATAAGATATAAAACTATCAGCGACATAAGAGTTATCGACGGAACGATGAAAAGCAATCTTTTTTCGCTGAACATTCCCGCAGCCATACCGCTGTTTTCGGAATAGCAAAATTCAAGAAATCCGGGTATTATCTCAAAGCCGTCCTTTCCGGTCTCGTGGAGATATACAGCCATCTTTTTTGTCATAAGGTCACCTATGTATACAAAGGCAACAGTTATGATATAGACAAGCTTCAGCTCAATCAGGGTCATGGTCTTTACTTTTGTTTTAGCGAGAAGTTTTTTCTTCAGCGCTTTTATTTTTTCAGCCATCAATTATTCCTCTTCAGCCTTTATTACGTCAAATTCGTCAGTCAGGCTTTTACTCTTTTTAACTCTCCAACGGCGCTCCGTTGAAGGCGCTTTGGAAGTGACACCGAAGGCTCCTACCGTTCCCGTAGGTACTCCGTCCGTTGCGGCAGGGTCAAATTCAGCATCGTTTTCCATATAAAATTCGTTACTGTCGTCCTCGGGATCGACTCTCTTTTCCATGTTCACCTTAAATCCGTAGCCGTTTTTAGTTCTGGGCTTTACTTCTTCTTCGAAAGCTTCCGGTTCTGCGGGCACCTCGGGTTCTTCCGCTTCGGTTGGTGTCTCGCCGTAAAGCTTTTCGAAATCCCTGTCATCATAAGCGCTCTTTCTGAACACGCTGTCAACGGACACGGGACTGTCATATTCCATTTCTCTGCCGTCCGGATTTGTAAACTCGTCAAGATCTTCCTCGGTGATAACGAAGGCAGGGTCTGCATTTAGCGCATCCGCACTTTCTTCTAAAAGCTCGTCCTCGTCATCAAAGGTTGCTTCCGTATAGAGCTCTCCCTCAGCGTCACTGTCGAAAGCTTCAGATACCGCTGTCTCTTCTTCAAAAGTTTCTGCGAATTCGGAGGGAGCTTCTTCAGCTTCGACGTTTTCAAGGTCGGACTTAAAAAAATCTTCAACGGGAACAGATTCTTCAAGGGCTTCCTTCTCAAAATCCTTTACGAATTCCTCGATTTTTGCGTTTTTCGCTTTTTTATCCGACTTCTTGCCTTTTGCTCTTGAAGACGGAGGGATAGTTATGGAAGCGGTATCGGAAAAAGCTTCAACAAGAAGTGTCTGTCCGTCCGAAGGCGCAAAGGCAGACTGATCCACCGATTCGTATTCAGATTCTTCCACTTCTGTTTCCAGAAGCTTTTCCATATTCTTAAGGTCCTCTTCGGTAATACCCGACGTGCTGTCCTCGTCAAAAGCTCCCGATGCTTCAGACATGGCGTTGATAAGCTCGATATGGTCTCTGTAAAGAGCGAAGAGCGCGCTTCGGAATTTTGCCGCCTCTATCTTCGTTGCTTGATAAAGACGTTTCTGCTCGTCAACCTGCTCGGTCATTTCGGCAACCATACGTGAGCGCTGTCTTCCCGCGCGCAGAAGCTCCTGAGCCGCTTTTTTCTTTGCTTCTCTGATTATTCTGTCAGCCTCAGCCCTGGTGCTGTCAAGCTGCTTGTTTCTTTCTGCCTCTTCCGTCTTCAGCTTTTCAAGACGGCGGGTAAGCTTCTCTATTTTTCTGTAAAGCTCTGCGTTTTCGGAACGGATATCCTCAAGCTCGGCTCTCTGGGCCGCAATATATTCATTTACTTCGGGAATACTGTAGCCTTTAAATGTTGTCTTAAACTCAACAAGGTTTTTTTCCTCAAGCTCAAATTTTTTATCGTCCATAATACCTCCATGGTTTGCCCGCGAAAAACTCAGCGCAGTGCAAACAGTTATATGGGTCCGCCTTGCCTCAGGCGGTGAAATTTTTTCTCAGATATACTTTCTTGCGTCAAAACGAATTCTTCCGCGGCGATTTACTCCGCGGTCTCCATCGTATATAAACTTTCCGTGGCCGCGCACGGAGATAACGTCACCCTTTGAAACGGGTGCGTCTTTTTCTGTTTCGACTATATAATTGAGAGTTACCTCGCCCTTTTCCACAAGGGATGCGGCATCTTCTCTGGATACTTTGCAAAGTGACTTTACAAGTCCGTCAAGTCTCAGCGACATGACCGTATCGCTGATCACTTCAAATTCTCTGGGAATTCTGTATCCCTCGGGAAGCTCGGCTATTTCTACCTTTACGCCTTCCCTTCCTGCTTTTTCAAGGTTTTCTTCCACAAAGGGCACTGCGCTTTTCAGAAGAAAAGCAATGGCAGGAGCCGCCTCGGAAGTAACGATATCGCCAAGAAGCTCTCTTTTTATACCGAGACCGAGAATTGCGCCCATATAGTCCTTATGCTCAAGGTCACGAAAGCCCTCGGAGGATATTTCAACTGCGCACACTGCACCGCTTATATCACCGCCGTCGGCACCCGAGAGAATGATATCACGGAGGATATCCTCTCTTTCTTCATCAAATGACCCGCACAAAACAGGCTCCTCGGGAGTCATCCAATCGGGAATCATCACAAGAATTCTTCTTTCCGCTTCGGGAGCTCCGCCCCAGAAAAAGCATCTCTGCTCTGCGCCGAGACTTTTTGCGGTATCAAAGGCTATTCTCTGCTCGAGAGGGCTGAGAAAGCCGCTTGTTTTTACCGTGTATTCGGAAGCGGTCACAAGGTCGGACACATGTCCTCTGAACATCGCTTCGTCACGGACTGTGAATTTATCTTTTGAACTCATATATTCTGCCTTTTATAAAAGAGTATGAGATTTTTTCGATTTTAATATGCTACTGCGATCCATGCGGAATAAACAAGCCCCTGCGCCATGTTCAAGAGTATATAGGTAGCAAGGAAGGAAAGGTCCAGAGGACAGCTTCTCACGAAGGGAATTTTCCAAAGGACTGCTCTCACGGGAGCTATGAAGAACTCCGTGACAACGTACACAAGCTGCATAAATCTTGAATTGCGGTTGACCGCGGGGAACCAGCTTGTTATAGCTCTTATGAGCATTGCGATCGTTACTATTTCAAATATTATTGTAAAGAAACGGTAAAAAACGTAAATGAAAAAGGTCAATTCATTTCTCCTTAAAACTGTAAAAACAAATTTCGACAAAAAAACGCCGGAGCTACACCCTTTCTGAAGGCATAGCTCGCGGCTTTGCGTTTTTTAGAGGTCAGCGTCGAATGCGGAAGTTGTTGTTTCTTCTTCCTCTTCGGGTTCGGGCTGTTTCTTCTTCTTGGAAGTAAGCTTAGCCTCGTCTACGTCCACGTTATTGGGAGTTACTACATAAGCTTTTGTAGCTATTTTCTTAAGACTTCCGTTGATGGAGTAAGCTACTCCGAAAAGGAAGTCGATGATGCGTCGGGATGTATCGGGATCTGCATCTTCAAGGTTGAGAACTACAGTTCTCTTGTTGAGAAGATGGTCTGCGATCTGGGGAACGTTTTCGAAAGACTTGGGTTTGAGAACCTTCATTTCGATAGAAGAACCGGAAAGGCTGATGCCGCCCATTCCTGCGCCCATTGTTCCCATTGCACCCATACCTGCGGATGCGCCTGCAGATGCTCCTGCGGATGCGCCCATATCGTCTGCTGCATCTGCTTCGTATGCATCGAATTCGCCGTAGTAATCGTCGTATCCGTCGTTATAGGGTTCGTCTGTTGCGGGTTTCTTTTTGAAACCGTCAAAAAATCCAAGTGCTGCCATTTCAATTCCTCCAAGCTTGTTTATGAGAATTTTATTATTATTTACTTTCGCTTGTTACGTAAGTGCGCTGTCCGAAAACCGCGCTTCCCACTCTTATGAGATTTGCGCCTTCAAGAATCGCTTCCTCGTAACTGTCGCTCATGCCCATTGATAATACAGGCTCTATTATATTATAAAGATATTTTTTTGAAATGTCAAGGAATATCTCATAAGTTTTCCTAAAATATCTTCTGTACTCTGATTTTTCCTCGCATTTGGGTGCCATAGTCATTATTCCCACGGGTCTTATGTTTTTAAACACCGAGATCTTTTCAAAGAAATCTTCGGCTTCGGACGGCATAATTCCGCCCTTTGCCTCCTCTTCTCCGATGTTTATTTCCACAAGTACGTCCGACACTATTCCGAGATTTCCCGAAACGCGGTCTATCTCTGCCGCAAGACGAAGGCTGTCAAGGCTCTCGATAAGGTCTACTTTACCCACCACGCTCTTTACCTTATTGGTCTGCAGGTGTCCTATAAAATGGACCTCGCCAACGTCCTTTATTTCTTCGTATTTTGAAAGGAGCTCGGGCACGCGGTTTTCCCCGATAACACCGCCCGTTCTTTCGGCGGCATAGAGTATATCCTCGGGGCAAACCGTTTTTGTGGCAAGAAGTATTTTTACGTCTCCGCCCATGGGTCTTGCCGCCTTTGCCGCCTCAACTCTCTCCACGATTTCTTTGATATTGTTTTCGATAAGCAAGGCTCTTTCTTGTTCCACGGTTTTCTGTCCTTCCTTTCGTTCTGTGTTGTATTTTTCCGTCAGTTGAGATTTGTAATAATTCTTCCGTCGCGAAGTCCCTTACCGCTTGTGATGATATTCTCATTGAGCTCAAGCCAGGAATAATACTTTTCAGGCTCCGCTGTCTCCTCTGACGTATCCGTTTCTGTTTCAAGGGGGACCGTCGTTTCCTCGGGAGCTTCCGTTGCGGCTCCTTCTTCGGCGGTAGTTTCCGCTTCGGTCTCCTCAGGTTCGGGCTCCTTATGGCTCATTGTAACGAGGTAATAATTCTCGTGCTGATGAATAACTTCAATTCTTCTGAAATGAACTATTTCTCCCGTCAGCACGTACACACCCATCTGTCCGTCAACGATTCTGACGGCACTCTGAGGAACCTTGAAGCCGGTGTATTCCTCTTCGAGAATCTCATAGCTCTGAACTCTTGCAAAATCAAAGCCAACGGGACATTTATCGGTAGTGAACACCGCAATTCCCATGCCGTCCTCACCGAGACTTACGCTGTGGAGCTTCATGGTCAGCTTTTCTCCGCCGTTATAGGGGAAATAGAGAGTATAATAAGCACCCTCCGCTTTTTCCTTCAGCTTGTCCTTTGTCATTTCACACACAAAATACCAACGGCAATCGGTAACTATCTTACCTGCGCTGTTTGTAACTGCTTCGGGAACTGTACGAGTATATTCCTTGAAGCTTTCGTAGGTAAGTGTTTCAATATTTTTCGAGGTAAAGATGTTTTCGCAACCGTCCACCTTACTGTAATACCATCCCGAAACGGGAGCATACACCGTTTGCTTCAAGGTTCCGAATTTTGCGGAAAGCTCCGCCTTTTCTTTTTGAAGTGCATCTATCTGATCTCTGAAATCGTGGGTCTCACCCGATGCCGCGGTGCGCTTATTGATAAGCGTTAAAAGCTCCGAGCGTCTTGCCGATGCTTCTCCGTACTTTCCGTTTGAAACACATCTGCTGATCTCAGCCATCAAAGCGTATATATCTCCGTCAAGCTTGGTCACGTCTTTTGTGGTAAGATTATCCGCATAAACGACCGAGGAAAGCACTTCAAGCTGAGCGTTTATCTCGTCTATTCTGGTTCCCGTTTCCGCGCTTGTGCCCGAATATATTCTCGCAACTTCAGCGAAAGAGCCGACTCGCTCACCATCACTGAGGGTAGGAATAAAGCTTCCCGTTTCCTCCGTCGAAAGCACTGTTTCATCTCTGAAAATGTACCCCTCGCCCTCACTCGTTACAGTTACGGTATGGGGAATTGCAGGTTCAAATTCAACAAAGGAGGTTACCTTATGCCATATGTGATATCCGATATAAAAGGCGACGGCTATACCGAGGATTGCACCTGCAACCGCAAAGCCCACCCTCTTCAAATATTCTCTGTCAAACATTTTTAGACTCCCGATGTAATTCTCTTTAGTTTGATTGTTTTCATCCGCTTGGTGAAAACACACAAGCCGTTTCTTTTCACCCGTAATACAATTCACTTTAACGGGTGTTTTCGATGAAAAACATCAAATATTCACATCTTTACATTTCAATAATTTTTGCTTTATCCGCTGCCGCGTTCTTCTCAAGGTCACGGCAGGTAAACACCAGTGCCTGAGGTACCTTATCGGAAGAAAGAATTGACATGATGCCCGAAAGTCTTGCTTTGTCAAGACGGGCAAAAGAGTCGTCAAATATCATGGGCGGCAGATCATCGCCGAACATAGTCTGCACAAGGGCGATACGCAGGCTGATATATGCCGCGTCCTTTGTTCCTTCGGAGAGAAATTCAACAGTTCTCTTTTCTCCCGAAGAATTGAAGGACAGATCAAGATCTTCTCCCGACGTGAGAGCTTCATATTTACCAAGGGTAACGTTCTTCATGATACGGGATGCCTTCTCCGCAATTTCGGGAATAACATCGCCTCTCATTTTTTCTCCTGCCGCTTCAAGGGCATTGTATGCGGTCACCAGAGCCTTATATCTGAAATTCAGCTCCGCTATCTTTGCATCTATACAGGAAACTCTGCCTGCAAGCTCCGCGGGGGACTCACCTGCCGCGCGCAGTGCCGCAAGACGTTTATCCACATCCGCTTCTCTTACTCGGAGAGCCCTTGCCTGACTTGCGGCAAAATTCAGCTCTCTCTGAGCTTCGGCATACTGTTCCTTTGTCATTTCAAGTATCTTTTCGCGGTCAAGGGACTCAAGAGCTTCTCTTTCACGGTCCTTTGCCCCTGCTCTCTCCTCCTCACTTACTTCTTCAAGAAGGGCGGAGAGCTTACCCTTTTCGCTTTCAAGCTTTGCGCTCATGGTGTCGCGTCTTACGCACACGTCTTCTGCAGCAGAGCGTACCATGGCGAGGGTATCGAAAATATTATCCTTATTCTCTATTCCGAAGATGGCACCGTATGCCACACCGTTGTCTATTTCCTTGTCATGCTTTGCAACGGCTTCGTCAAGGACGGTATCAATTCTCTGTATACCCTCAAGGAGCTTCTTTGTATAACGAAATCTCTCTCTTTTTGCGATTACAGCATTCTCGAGAGTGTAGATATCGTCAGCTTCCCATTCATTAAGGAAATCATTATAAGCTTTGTTCTTGCTTCTGTAAAGGAATACTCCTGCGATTGCCGCAGCAAGGAAAAGACCCATAAATACCACCGCAGGAACAAACCATTTACCCATCACCGAGAGAAGAACTCTGCCGAAGATAAGGAATGCCGCTCCCACCACGACGGAAACCGCAAAGAAGGAGCACGCGGCAGAAAGCCAGAAGAAGCTGTTTCCCTTCAGCTTTCTCGCCCTTTTCATCACTGTTGCCTCGTCTTCGGGCTCCGTAAGGTCACGCCCTTCGCACTTAAGCTCCAGCTGTCCTTTTTTCTCGTTAAGGGTTGCTATATCCTTTTCCGTTTCACGCACTGTTGTTTCGCAAAGGTCGACCTTTGCAAGAAGCATTCTGTCAACGGAAGGGTCGAGGGTTTCAAGTTCTTTTTTGAGGAAGGCAATATTATCCTCGCATCTTTCTATATCCTTGACACGCTTGCCTATTCTCACCGCCTCGTAAGCCTTACAAAGAGCGGAGAGCTCAGCCGCTTCTTCTTCTCGTCTTGCCGCCTTTACACTGACGTCCGCAAGAGTGCCCTCAAGGTCAACTATCTCCTTTGAAACGTCACGGCTTTTTTCAAGAAGCTCCGTGAGCTCCTTTCTTTCTGCAGAAAGCTCTACTATCTTTCCGCCGAGACCGTTTTTATGCTTGAGAAGTTTTCTCGCGCTGTCCAGTTTTTCAAGAGCTTTTTTGGTATTTATCTCGCCGACACCCGACGTAAGAAGGTTTTCGAGAGCCACCTTAAGAGTGGAGCCATCCACCTTCGCGCTGTCAACACCCTTCACAAAGGCACTCTGCATGAACACCTTTTCGGAAACGCCGAAGAAATGCTCTCCGGGATTTGAGGAAAGCTTCAATGCTTCTCCGCTTTCATCTTCAAAAACCTTAACAAGCTCGCTGAACTGCTCTCTGCCCGATGCGCTGACAGACTGAGTGAGGGTTCTTTCGATACGGTATCTTGCACCGCCCGAAACGAAGGTCATATCCCCTGCCGCAACGCCTGTGCTCCAGGAGATATATTTTACTCTTTCGGACACCGCGCTTCCTGCGGGAGCCTTTGCGGAAAGTCCGTAGAGCATGAATTTTATGAACATGGCAACGGTACTTTTACCGCTCTCGTTTTCTCCTTCGAAAACGGTGAGCCCTCCGGAAGGCTCGAAGGTGCGGTTTATAAGTGTGCCAAAAGATTTTATATGTATTCTTTCAATAATCAACTTTAAATCCTCCCTTCATTCTGTTAAAAATCCACCACGTTTTCTCCGTCAAGTGCGGAGAGACCGTAACGCAGTGCCGCCTGAGCTATCTGTTTTTCTTCCTCGTTTTCACTTTCAAGCATGGGAAGAAGCTCTCTGTAAAACTGTCC
This sequence comes from Oscillospiraceae bacterium, assembly GCA_015063695.1. Taxonomy (GTDB): domain Bacteria; phylum Bacillota; class Clostridia; order Oscillospirales; family CAG-272; genus RUG14199. Next base: position 10,661 of record SVTQ01000006.1, on the reverse strand, counting down.
TTTTATGGTTATATCCCCTTCAAGCTCCGACGCGTCTTCACCGGGCACCGTTCCGTCGGAAAGCTCGAAGAAGAAAAGTCCTTCGATCTGTGATGCGAGAATATCCGTGTTTATAACAAGGGATGCGGAAACTCTGCCCTTCAGAGTAAGAGAGAGAAGCGTCTCTTCTCCGTATCCTCTGTCGGATATGAACTGTCTTATTTTTTCCGCGATCTCAGACTGAGTTTCAGCGCCTTCAACGTCAAGGTTTTCGCACTCGTAACGTCTTCTTGAAAAGCGTATCTTCTTTACGCTGAGTCCTGTTTTTCCATCGCTTTTATCGGCTTCGATAAGCACTGCTCCCTTGACTCCGGTCTCGCCGAAATCCCTGCCCTCAAGGCATCCGCAATAACCGTACACGCATCCGTCTTTTTCCTTTATGGGAGCGGCATTATGGATATGTCCGAGAGCTGTGTAATCTGCGCCGAAGTCGCAGATAAGGCTCTCCGTTACGGGACAGTATACGGAAGAGGAACTTCTTGTATCGCCGTGAGCAAGAAGAATATTAAAACGGTCTTCATCCTCAACGTGTTTTCCCTCGAAGGGAGTATGGTACATTCTGTCGGAGGTAAAGCTATATCCGTAAACGTCAACGCCAAGCTCGTCAAGAGAGAACTTTTCAAGCTCGTCGCTTTTGAAAATATGTACGTTTTCGGGGAATATCCCCTCTTTCGCATAGACCGAGTCGGGAGTGATGGGGTCATGGTTGCCTGCGGCAATAAACACCTCTGCCTGACATCTTTCGAACTCACGAAGGATGATACCTATTGTCTCACGGGTGACAAAGTCGCTGTCGAAAAGGTCACCTGCGATAAGGAGAATATCGATGTGGTTTACCCTCACGTAAGTCATCATTGAGGTAAATGCCGCGCGAAGCTCATTTCTTCTTATCTCTGCGCGCGCCGTATCAAGTCTTGAGAAGGGACTGTCGAGATGTATATCCCCTGTATGAAGAATTTTTATCATGTATTTTCACCTGCGTTCCGATATATTTCGTATGTTCTGAAAAGGCAGCATTTCGTGATCTTTTCGCTCTCAAAAATGCTTTTTTGCCTTACTGTTTTGATTTTAGGTACAGTTGTACATGATAAGTATAACACAATAATATTAAAAGTTCAATTTATTTTTTATATTAAGTATTTATTTTTTCGAAAAACTGTGTTATACTGTAGGATGAGTTGGTATGGTCTTCCATAAAAACTCATCAAAAACTACCTTTTGCCGCAGGTTTTGAAATCATCTCAAGCCCCTCGGCGCACTGAAAAAAGCAACAGTCGGAAGGCTGACACATAGATCCGCCGCATCAAAAAATGCGAAGGACAAAAACATCGAAAGGTTAACTCACAATGGCAAAATACAGACAGGACAGAATAAACGACTCCGTTGTAAAGGAGATATCTCAGATAATCAGAGAAGTTAAGGACCACGCAGTATCCGGTGCAATGATCACAATAACCGCCGCTGACGTGACCCCCGACCTAAAGTACGCAAAGATCTACTATTCCTGCATAACGGGCGAGGACAAAGAGCTTGCCAAGGGCCTGAAGCGCGCCGCAGGCTTTGTGAGAGGTCAGCTTGCAAAGAGACTTAATCTCCGCGCAACTCCCGAAATAAGCTTCGTTTACGACAGCTCCGTTGAGCACGGAATAAAGATCGCGGAGATACTGAGCGGTCTCACCTTCTCCGACAAAGAAGACGAGGTATCCGAAGAATGAGCGACACTGCAACATTTACCCGTCTTACGGCACAGGCGGTTGCAAAGACCATCTCCGATGCCGAAAGCGCACTTATAATATGTCACAGAAATCCCGACGGGGATGCAGTGGGATCCTCCTTTGCCCTCAAACGGATTTTCGAGCTTATGGGCAAAAAAGCGAGAGTTGCCTGCGATTCTCCCGCTCCTCCTTACCTTGAATTTATCACGGGCACAGAGGACATCACCTACGTTCAGGGCGACGAAAACTGCTTTGAGCTTATCGTCACCGTTGACACTGCGGCTCCCTCTCAGATGGGAAATCTCGCTTTCCTCATTGAGAGATGCCACCTTATGATAGACCACCACGCTTCGGGCGAGCCCTATGCGCCCTACTTCCTTGACGGAAATGCGGCGGCGGCAGGCGAGCTTATTTACAAGCTTTACGAAATACTTGTCAAACAAGGAAACATTCCCCGCGATGCAGGGGTATGCCGCTGTCTCTTTGCGGCGCTCTCCTCCGACACGGGAAGCTTCAAGTTCAGCAACACCACCAGCGAGACCTTCCGAATTGCGGCTATGCTCGCTGAAGAGATCGCTGAGGCAGGCGGTATGCAGACGGAAGAGATATCAAGAATTCTCCACGACACCGTAACTTCACGCGAAGTAGAAATAAACAGCGTTCTTTCCAAGAACATTCAGTTCTCCTGCGAAGGCTCCCTTGCCATCTGCTGTGTCACCACCGACATGATGGAAAAAGGCGGCTACCGCGAAAACGAGCTTTCGGGAGCCGTTGACATTCCCAAAAAGATCAAGGGAGTACTTGTGGCGGTCGCACTGAAACAGAGAAGAAGCGATCCCCTCGCTTTCCGTATATCCGCAAGGTCAAACGCACCTATTGACGTTGCCGCTATCTGCGAAAAATTCGGCGGCGGCGGACACGTGCGCGCCGCAGGCGGAACCCTTCGCGCTCCCACTCCCGAAGCGGCTGTAAAAACTGCAATGAGAGCCTTCGGCGCGGCTGTGGAGGAATACAAAAAATCACCCGCTCCCACTTTTGGAATTTTTGAAAACGGGGTAAACAAATGAGCAGAAACAAGCCTGCAACAGTAACGGGAGTTCTCATCGTCAACAAGCATGAGGGCGTCACATCCCACAAGATAGTATCAATTTTAAGAAAGCTATACGATATGCCCAAGGTCGGCCACACGGGAACGCTTGACCCCCTGGCAACGGGCGTTCTTCCCATTCTTCTGGGAAGAGCGGTAAAGGCGGCAGACTTCCTTCTTGCGGAGGACAAGTGCTACACCGCGGAGCTAAGGCTCGGTATCACCACCGACACACAGGATATAACGGGAGAGATCCTCACCGAGTGTGAAAATATCCCCTCGGAGGAGGAGGTTCTCAAGGTCTGTGAAAGCTTTACGGGGGACATAATGCAGGTGCCTCCCATGTACAGTGCCATAAAGGTTGACGGCAGAAAGCTCTGCGACCTTGCAAGAGAAGGGGAAGAAGTGAAGCGCGAGGCGCGCCCGGTCACCGTTTACTCGCTGAAATGCGAAAAGATGACCGATGACACTTACCGTCTTTACGTTCACTGCTCCAAGGGCACTTATATAAGAACTCTCTGTGCCGATATCGGTGCGGCACTCGGTTGCGGCGGCGTTATGAAAAGCCTTTGCCGTACACGTTCGGGCCCCTTCGATCTCAGTCAGAGCATCACCATTGAAGAGCTCTCCGAAATGGAGTTTGAGGAAAGGCTGAAGCTTCCGAGACCTACGGAAAGCCTTTTCGAAGACCTTCCCAAAATTCAGATAAACGATTTCTACACAAAGCTTATCAAAGGCGGCACCGAGCTTTATCAGAAAAAGCTAGGCACCGATTTTGAAGAGGGCACCATCGTAAGGCTGCGTCACAAAAACAATTTCATAGCACTCGGAAAGGTCATGGACTTTGAAGGCGGCTCCGCCGTAAAACCCATAAAGCTTTTCGAGCTGTGATCATAGTTTGCTTTTTCACGGGAGAGCGGCACCGAGCCGTGTTTCCCATATCCGCACATACATTCTTTTTCGGGAATTTTAAAGGAAATGATTAAAAGAAAAAAGCTACATACTCAAGAACGGCTTACCCGCCGTATCGTAAGAAGAACTACCACAAGAGGTACCCTTCTCGTAATAGTTGCGGCACTTCTGTGGGCCACCTCGGGCGCTTGCGGACAGTATCTTCTGAACGTAAGAGGCTTTCCGCCGGATTGGGTCGCCTCTACCAGAATACTTGCATCGGGCTTTGTCCTTACAGTTATTGCCTGCATAAAGAACTTTTCGGCGGTAAAGCAGCTCCTTCGCACCCCCAAGGATATGCTTATCACCGCCGCTTACGGAGTTTTCGGCATGATGCTTGCGCAGTATGCTTTCCTCCAGGCTATAAACGCATCGGATTCCGCTACGGCCACGGTGCTTCAGTATCTTGGTCCCATATTTATTATCGTCCTCGTGTGCATAAGGCATTTACGACTTCCCACTATCGGCGAAGCTGTCTCCATCTTCCTTGCTGTCGGCGGAGTATTTCTTATTTCCACTCACGGGAACATACATAGCTTGCAGATCTCAAAGCCTGCGCTTATATGGGGGCTTCTGACTGCGGTAGGCATGGTGTTTTTCTCCGTTCTTCCCACAAGAATTGCACCCAAATACGGCAGTATCACCGTTGCTGGCATCGGTATGTTCTGCGGCGGCCTTGTGGAGCTGTTCATCGTGCGTCCCTGGCAATATGAAGTATCCATCGATTTTAAAGCGCTTCTTGCCTGGCTCGGCGTATCCATCGTGGGAACTGCTGTCGGTTACACTCTCTATATGCAGGGCGGTGCCGACATCGGCCCTTCAAAAGCCAGCATGATAGCAAGTATCGAGCCTGTTACGGCGGCACTTTATAATATGATTATCGGTACCCCCCTTGTAGGCTGGGATTACGCAGGAATGGCATGTATCATCACCACCATATTCATACTTTCAATTCCCTCAAAACAGATTAAGATTTCTTTTCATCCCATAAAAAAGACAAAACCAAGGAGAGTTGCATAATGAAGAATAAAGTATCCTTCGAGGTAAGACTTGATCCCGACGTCTACAAAAAGCTCATGTTCGTTGCAAACAGCGAAGGCAAAAACCTCAATAATCACATCCTTCATCTTGTAAGAACAAATATTGCGTACCACGAAAGAGTACACGGCAGAATTAAACCTGCCGATCTTGAGAAAATAGAGCTCCCGGAGGAATAAATGGTCTTTTCATCCCTTGAATTTCTTTTCCTCTTCTTTGCCGTTTCCATGCTTATCTACTTCACCGTTCCGCTGAAGCTGCGAAACGCCGTTCTTCTTGTGGTAAGCCTTCTGTTCTACGGCTGGGGAGAGCCCATTTACATCGTTCTCATGCTGTTTTCCACCGTCGTTGACTACTATCACGGCCGGAAGGTGGAAAAAAGCCTTGAAAAAGGCAACAGAAAAAAAGCGAAATTTCACGTTATCGCATCGGCGGTCATCAACCTTTCCCTTCTTTGCTTCTTCAAGTACAGCGATTTTATAATTCAAAATATCAACGCAATTTTCGGTCTTGATATAGGACTTCTCGGTCTGCCCCTTCCCATCGGTATCTCCTTCTATACCTTCCAGACCATGTCCTACACCATTGACATCTATATGGGCAACGCGAAGGCACAGAAAAACATGGTGAACTTCGGCGCATACGTTACCCTTTTTCCCCAGCTTATCGCAGGCCCCATCGTAAGATATCAGGACATTGACGATCAGCTGAGAAGCCGCCCCCACAACAGAATTATGCTTGCCTCGGGCGTGCGAACTTTTATCTGCGGTTTTGCCAAAAAGGTTCTCCTTGCAAACTCAGCAGGCGCGGTATGGGACTCCCTCAAGGGCACCGACACGGCCCTCGGAGCATGGCTCGGCATCATTTTCTTCTCATTCCAGATATACTTTGACTTCTCCGGTTATTCCGATATGGCTATAGGTCTCGGAAAGATGATGGGCTTTACATTCCGCGAGAATTTTTACTATCCATACATGTCCGAAAGCATCACCGATTTCTGGAGAAGATGGCATATTTCTCTCGGCACCTGGTTCAGAGAATACGTCTACATTCCCATGGGCGGTAACAGACGCGGCAACGCCCGTACATATTTCAACATACTGACCGTATGGTTCCTGACGGGACTCTGGCACGGAGCTTCATGGAACTACATTCTGTGGGGGCTTTACTACTGCCTTATCCTCGTTGTGGAAAAAGCATTCCTTCTTAAGAAAATGCAGTATGCGCCCACCTTTATAAAGCGCATCTATTCCCTTATTCTCATCCTTTTCGGATGGTGGCTCTTCGTATTCGAAGACCTCTCTGCTGGTATATCTCACCTCAAAATAATGTTCGGAGGCGGAACCTTCACAAACGGAGCGGTGAACCTCACCCTTGTTTCAAACCTTGTGCTCCTCGCTATCCTCGTTATTGCCTCCACTCCCTTCCCCAAAAAGCTTTACTACCGACTTTTCGAAAAGTCGGCGGCATGGAGATGGGTATTTGCCGCTCTCGGACTTTCCGTCCTTGTGCTGTGTACGGCATACCTTGTAAACTCCTCCTATAACCCCTTCCTTTACTTCAGATTTTAAGGGGGTGAAAGAATATGTCAGAAAATAAAAACACAAATAACCGAAAACTTATAAATGCAGACGACGAGCAGAAGACGTATCTTGAGCTTGAGCACCGCCTCAGCGAAAAGACACGCTCACTTGATACTGCTATGATCTCCGCATTCTTTGCATTTATCTTCATATTCGGAGCACTTTTCTGGATACTTCCCGACAAGGATGCCTCCGAGGATGAAAACCGCTCCCTTCAGAAATTCCCTGTATTTACGTGGGAAAGACTTGTTGACGGCACCTTCACGGAAGAATTCGGCTCCTACATGGCTGACCAGTTCCCTGCAAGAAACTTCTTCGTCGGAATGAAAGCGGCATGGGAGACAGCCCTTCTCAAGGGTGAAAACAACGGCGTTATGATGGGCGAAGACGGATATCTTATCACAAGATTTGACTCCGTAGACGAAGATATCCTCAAAAACAATCTCGACTGTATAAACACCTTCATAACCAACGCCGAAGAAAAAGGCTATGAAGTCACAGCCGCCTTTGCAGGGCGAACCATGGACGTTGCACCGTCAAAGGCAAGCGGCCTTTACGGAAGCGATATGTCCGACAAAACGTGGAATACACTTCACAATATCTGCTCGGAATACTCCCTTTCCTTCGTTGACCTTATGACCCCTCTTCGCCACCGCGCCGAAAGCGGCGAGCAAATATGCTACAAGACCGACCACCACTGGACGACCCTCGGTGCGCTCTATGCGTACAACGAAATTGCCGTAAAAGCTGACCTTCCCGTATACTCTCCCGAAGAGTTTGAAGTTGAAACGGTAAGCGAAAAGTTTTACGGCACCACATGGTCATCCTCGGGAATAAGATGGGCAGACCCCGACACTCTTGAATTCTTCAGATATGACGGGGATGAAGACCTCGTCTGCGAAATTCCCGGAGTTGAAAGCTTTGACGGACTTTACAAACGCGAAAAGCTTGAGACCAAGGACAAATATTCCGCTTTCATCGGCGGAAATGCCGCAAGAGTCAACGTTTTAAGCAAAACCGAAGAAAGAGAAAAGCTTCTTATAGTCAAGGATAGCTTTGCCCACAGCACAGCTCCCTTCTTTGCACGCGAATACGACCTTGTTATAATCGACCTCAGATATTTTTCAGGCTCTCTCACGAAGCTTATGGAAGAAGAAAACATAGAAAAAGCAGTTTTGCTTTATAATATGGATACCCTCTCAAGCGAAGCAGGCTTCAGACTTTTCAAAATGAAATAACGGACGGCTTTGCCGACCCTGTATTTACGGAGGTAAATAAAAATGAAAAGATTATTTGCACTTATTCTCGCACTTTGCATGACGCTCAGTCTTTGCTCATGCGCCCTCATCAGAAAAATAGAGCCTGCCGATACAGCGGCTCCCGACACAACTGTTAATAATGACAGCTCAAACGTTGAAACGGAGTTTTCCGAAACAAAGGAAGAGGACACAACAAACGAAGAGATACGCTTAACCGAAGAAGAAGCTTACGAACAGCTTATCGAATCTCTCGGAGTTACCGACGAATCTACCGAAACAGAAGAGGGTGAAGAGCCCAAAGAAGCTCCCACCGTTACCAAAACAGGCGCCATAATTGCCCAGAGTAACGGCACGGAATACTATATCTTTGAGGTTGAATATCCCGAAAAGGAAGCAGAAGACGACACTTCCGCTGACTCTGATACTGAAGCGGACAGCGAAGCTGAAGAAGGTGGCATAAAGCCCGTTTATGTTTCCACCAACGGCATCATTTACGACGCTCTCGAAGAAGCTAACACCACAACTCTCCTTGCGGCTGAAACCTATATCACAAAACACGGCGAAACTGACGAAGAAACAGGCTTCAAATACAGAGTTGAATACCAAGGTCTCGTTAAGAACCGCGACCTCTACTGCTACAACTTTATCGTTTACCTTGAAGACGACTCCTCAGGCACTGTAAACTCCGTTTACAAAACAAATTATCTCGTTACTCTTGACGGAAAATCCAGTGGTGAACAGAAGCTGAAATAAGGCAGAGTTTGTCTTCGAAAGAAGACAAAACGTCCGTCAAAAGATACAAATTTTCAAACGGATAATTGACAAAACACACAAAGATCTAAGGATATAAAAATGGCAAAAAAAGATAAGATCCCCCAGTATGACGACAGTTCCATAAAGGCGCTGAAGGGTGCTGACAAGATTCGTCTGCGCCCTGCCGTTATTCTCGGCTCAGACGGCCTTGATGCCTGTCAGCACGCCTTTTTTGAAATACTTTCAAACTCCGTCGACGAGGCTCGCGAGGGCTACGGAAACACTATTACCACAACTGTTTTCCTTGACGGCTCCATTCAGGTCGAGGACGACGGACGAGGAATTCCTCTGGGCTACAACGAAGCGGAACAGCGTTACAACTGGGAGCTGATATACTGCGAAATGTACGCAGGCGGCAAAATGAACAACAACGACGGAGAGGGAGCGTACGTATTCTCTCTCGGCCTCAACGGTCTCGGTGCCTGTGCTACGCAGTGTTCCTCCGAATATTTCAAGGTCATTTCTTCCAACGGCGTTACCGTTTCCGAGATGAACTTCGAGCGCGGCGAGCCCGTTGGCGAGCTTATAAGCCGTCCCATTGAAAAGAAGGACAAAAAGCACGGTACCGTCCAGCGCTGGAAGCCCGACCTCACGGTATTTACAGACACTGCGATCCCCCGCGACTACTTCATTGAAGTAAACAAGACACAGAGCGCCTCCAACGGCGGAATAAAGTTTATTCTGAAGTTTGAAAAAGAGGACGGTTCCTTTGAGACCATTGAGTTTTTCTACGAAAACGGCATCAAGGACTACATCACGGAAATGACCGGCGAGGACACCCTCACGTCTCCCGTTTACTGGTCTTTTGAAACCTCGGGTCGCGACCGCGAAGACCTTCAGGATTACCGCCTCAAGGGTGAATTCACGTGGTGTATTTCCGCTAAGGTAAACGCCCTCAGATACTTCCACAACTCCAGCTTCCTCGAACACGGCGGCTCACCCGACGATGCGGTGAAGAAGGCATTTCTTCATGCAGTTGACAAGAGACTGAGACAGGTTGGAAAATACAACAAGAACGAAAGCAAGATAAAGTTTGCGGACATCGAGGACTGTCTTGTTTTCATTTCAAACAGCTTCTCCACAAAAACGTCCTATGCCAACCAGACGAAAAAGGCGATAACCAATGTCTTTATTGCGGAAGCCATGGCTTCCTTCTTTAAGGAACAGCTTGAATTCTACTTTATCGAAAATCCTGCCGACGGCGAAAGATTTTTAAATCAGGTACTTGTCAACAAGCGTTCCCGCGAAAAAGCGGAAAAGACACGAATTGACGTTAAAAAGGCGCTAGCAACCCCCGGCGGCTCCGTCATGGGCGTTGAAAAATTCGTTGCATGCCGTACACGCGATATAACAAGACGTGAGCTTTACATCGTTGAGGGTGACTCCGCGATGGGCAGTGTAAAGCTTGCCCGCGACCCCGAATTCCAGGCGATTATCCCCGTAAGAGGTAAGACCCTTAACTGTCTCAAATCCTCCTACGACAAGATTTTCAAAAACGAAATTATCCTTGACCTTCTGAGGGTTATCGGTTGCGGTGTTGAGATAAGCGAAAAGAAAGTAAAAGGCAACATGGCCCCCTTTGACCTTGCCGCTCTGCGCTGGTCAAAGATAATTATCTGTACCGATGCCGACGAAGACGGATTTCAGATAAGAACTCTTCTTCTGACCATGTTCTACAGACTTCTTCCCACCCTCATTGACGAAGGAAGAGTTTATATCGCCGAAACTCCCCTCTACGAAATAACCTGCAAGGACGACGTCTTCTTCGCCTACGACGAGCCCGAAAAGAACGCCATCCTTTCAAAGCTTGAAGGCAAAAAATACACCATTCAACGTTCAAAGGGTCTTGGCGAAAACGAGCCCAAAATGATGTCTCAGACCACAATGAGCCCCGAGACCCGCAGACTTGTCAGAGTCAACAAAGCGGACGCGGCGGCAACCGAGCAGATATTCGACACCCTTCTCGGCGAAAACCTTGCGGCACGTAAGGAATTTATCTTCACTTACGGTAGCAGATATGCCGACGAAGCTGACATATGATAATGTAAAACACGAAACGGATGCCGAGGCATCCGTTCAGACTGAAGACAAACTCGGTATAACGCAGATGTGTGTGCAAAAATTAGATGTGACACACATTTCGAGATGAAGTATAACTAACATGCAAAAGGCGGGC
>SVTQ01000005.1 GCA_015063695.1 Oscillospiraceae bacterium | reverse complement strand
CTTTTGTCCATATCCGCTTCTTTTGCCCCTTTTTCATTTCTTTCCTCCTTTTTTCTTTTATTATATCATAACAAAAAGGTAGATACATAGTGGTTTTTTATGTGTCTACCTTTATTTTACTATTGCAATATTCGCGTGGTTCAAAAAAGGCTATTGACGGTGAGAAAAAGCAAACGAAATATAGAGCGAGAAAGTGCCGGTGTCAAAGGCTCCCTCCGTGAGGGAGCTCCCGACGGAGTCGGGTGAGGGAGAGTGCGTTACGATAAAGTTAGTGTAGATCTAAAGTTCCTTCCGTCACGTTTCGCGTGCCACCTTCCTGAGAACCCCAAACATTTGAGGCCCCCGGTCCCTCCCGGAGGAAGGCTTGGGTTTACGTAACAAATGCATGGCTGTCAGGCCAATAAAAAGCGCCTTGTGCGAAGTCAGTAGTATTAGGGCTATGCCCGAAAAGAAATACCACACGTTAGGGAGACAGTTCATAAAGAAGTGTTCTCCCTACTTTCTTTTTATATAATATATATAGGGACGTTTTTATTTCAGAAAACTCTGATACCTAACAACGTCCCTATTGGTAGTAGTGCTTTCTATAAATGTTCTGCTCTTAAAAGCGTAAAACTTAATGAAAACCTTACCACAATAGATTACAGAGCTTTCTATGATTGTACAAATCTAAACAATATTGAACTTCCCGATTCTGTAACATATATAGGTGATCAGGCATTTTCAAACTGCGCATCTCTTGAAACAATAAATGTTCCTGCAGGAATCCAGAATCTTACAAATTGGGCATTCCGTGATATTACGGGGCTCAAAACAATATATATTCCTTCAACGGTTGATTTTATTGGTTCAGATGCATTCAAAGGCTGCACAAATCTTTCCGATATATCAATTGAAAACGGAGTTGAGTATATTGAAGTAAATGCTTTTGCAGATACTGCGTACTATGCAGATAAGTCTAATTGGGATAACGGAGTTCTTTATATCGACAATTATCTCATTGCCTCGAAGCCGCAAGAAATGCAGTCTACTGTATATGCAGTTAAAGAAGGCACCTGTCTTATTGCAAATAGAGCACTTTACGGTTGTGAACAGATATTAGAAAAGTGTATTATTCCCGATAGCGTTATATATATTAATACAGAGGTAATCGGTGCATTACCCCTCAATAAGAATTTTAACGTATACTATTACGGAACAGAGGAAAAGTGGAAGACAGAAGTTGTTTTTTATTCAAACAGCGCCATATACCGTAGCTTAAAAATCGGCGCTATGGAAGGTGACCTTAATGCAGATACGGAAATAAATGCCCGCGACTCTCTTCTTATGAAACGGTATCTTGTAGGATCACTTGATTCTTCAAATCTTGCTGACCATACACTTGACGTAAACGGTGACGGCAAGTTCAATGCAAAAGATTCTTTTGCAATCAAAAAAATGCTTGCAGCATAAAACTTTTTAATGAAAATAAACATTTGAAATAAAACATATTAAGGCAGAAGGATATGCACGGCTTTTCGGAGCAGAGAATGCTGTTCGATTGTTTGTAGTAGGGCGAAAGAACCGGTTGTTTACAAACAGTGTCAATGGAGCCGAAGCGAGTGCAGTTATCTATTCTCTTGCCGCTACTGTCGCGGCAAATGGGTTGAACGTAGAAGAATACTTTACAAGACTGTACAGAATAGAACGTATCTTACCTTGGGATACTGATTGAAATTAAATATATCTTAAAGCCAAAGAATGAAAGTTTTTTGGCTTTTTTTACCGCTTTCTGTCGAAACATAGGTGCGCCCGATTCCAACCGATAAATTGAAATGCTAAATTTTCTTTTGTCTGTGTTGGTGAGGCATTTTTATGCGACAAGAACTAATGAATGCTTTTGGCGAGGATCTGCGTATCCTCGCAATTCAAACAAGAGACCGTTTTGGTCTCACTCAAAAAGAAATGGGGGAAAAGCTGTATATGAGTGAGAGTTCGTATTCGGATATCGAAACCGGCAGAAGCAATTGCAGTATGCCTACTGCTATACTGCTCTTGGATATGCAGGAGAATCCCAAAAGTTTTTTGCAAAATTCTGTGAGAAAAGCGACAAAGTATAAGGAAAAGGAGCTTCTACCAATATGATGAACATAATATACGGAGTTACTGAGGAAATCTATAATCTGGGCAGTTCTTCACGTATTTCCTACGGCATCGCCGCTTATGCAGATTCCGCAGAGGATGGCACTGCAACTGTTGTAGCTTCCGTCCATGACGTTACACCCAATAAACAAGCTCTTTGCGAACTTGTTTGTCTGTGTAACCGCTTGGAACTCTCCACCGTTCATCTGATGGATGTAGTGGAAGATTTCCTCGCAAGCTGACACTTATCTAAAAAGCAAAAGAAAATTTACATAATAAAAATTTAAGAAAGGATATTCCAACACAGACATCTTTGCTTTCCTCCGAGACATTTTCTGCCCCGGAGGTTTTCTGTTAACAATGAACACGGCTTTGTTTAAAGTTGCGAAAGATGGTTTATGCACACCAACGGTGTGATGATATACAAGGGCGGCATTGCCGCCCTTGATGATATACACGCTAAAGCGTGATGATATGCCATTGCTTTCGCAATGGATAAAAAATCGACAGGTCGAAACCTGTCGGTTTTTGTCTATGGGCTACGAAAAAGATATTTTTACCGTTTTTGCGTATGAATTCGAACTCTTGCAGTTTTCAGTGAAGTATCGGCTAACGCCGAAGTGAAGTTATGCCTTACGGCATAATGAAGTATTATGCTTGCGCATAAAATGAAGTTAAGTGCGCCACTCACTTCCGCAGAAACTTCACTGTCCGCAGGACAACTTCACTTGCGGAGCAAACTTCACGCGCCGAAAGGCGCACTTAGTTGAAAAACCGACAAGTCGAAACTTGTCGGTTTTTCTGGCGGAGGGTGTGGGATTCGAACCCACGTGTCCGTGAAGACAAACGGTTTTCAAGACCGCCTCGTTATGACCACTTCGATAACCCTCCGAGTGAAACAATATTAAGTTGTAAAGTATGGAAGTTATGAATTCGGGAAACTGGTCGGTCATAACTTCGGCTCCGCCTCATTATGTCCTGTTGCGGTGCCCGAAATTTGCAGTTCGCGTAAAGCTCACCAAATTTCGACCGCTGCCACTCCTTATTGCTCGCTGTATCTGCCACAGGCAGCGCTCGCAAACGTCCCCACTTCGATAACCCTCCGAGTGTTATGAAGCACGGATTGTTGCGTGCTTCATTATAATATCATATTTTATTTATATTGTCAACAAGAAAATGAAGTTTTTTAATTTGAAATCAAATTAGATTTCCCCAACCCGCATATGTCGGTTTGGGGAAATCTTCTTTGAAAAGGGGCCCTCAAATATTCCGTAAGGAATGTTTGGGGTTCTATTTAGTCTGCGTTTGAAAGCGAGAAATACTCAAGCCACTGTGCGTAGGCTCTGTAAAGACTTTGTGCTTCGGCATTCATTTCTTCCGCATAGGTCAGAGTATATTTGTCTGTGCTTGGGTCATAGGTGTAGTTTGCCGTGTCAAGCTGCTTCTGTGCCCTTTCAACGAGCTTTTCGGCGCTTTCGATAATGTTTACAAGCTCTGCAGTTTTATCGCTTTCAAAAGATTCTGCCCGAGCTTTAAGGTCTGCAAAATAAGTATCTGAGCTTTCCGTTGTAAATTGATTTTCCTGGAAGTATGCTACGTCAGCGGGATAGAGATAAGCCTCTCCGCCTTCAAATTTTGCGGTGTATTCTGTCCAATTGCTCATAAAAGCAATATAGTCGAACATTGCGTAGATATCTTCAGAGAGCCCCTCATCAGAGATGCTTTGCCAAAGAACAAGCTTTTCCGAAGCATTTTCCGAGCTTACCGTTGTATACGTAGCATCTATAATACGGTAACTGTATGTATATCCGTATTCGTCGCTGAAATCGCCCGTTTCAAGCTTGCCTTTTATTTCAATGGGGCTGTCGGTAAATTCAAAGGTTTTTCCTTCGGGAGCGTAGACAGCTATTGTGTTTGAAAGCTGATTTGTGTTGGGCACACAGTAGGGACAGCTTTGATAGGGCAAATTCATAAGATACATATATTTTCCCGAAACGGGAGAGAGAGTCGCCATATAGCCCGTTATTACTACATCGCATCCGTTGAGCGAGTTTATGGTCTCAATATCAATGGACTCTGCAAAGGTGAGCCTCGTCGTGCCCTCTTTTTTAGGAGTTGAAACAGTTTCTTCTTTTCCGGATGAAGAAGTGCCCTCATTCTTTTCGCAGGCGCAAAACAGAGTTAAACTTAAAATTACACATAAAAGTAAAGAAATAAGTCTTTTCATTCCGTAAACCTCAGTTTCTTATAATATCTTTTTTTGAGATATGTGCTGTACATATAAGCGTTGGAAGTACGCTTATGATAAATACAACTGCCATAATTACCCATTCAAGAGGATATACCGCTCTTGCATCAAGAACTATTCCCATTGAGGATACGAATTTGCTTATAAGCATTATGCAAAGTCTTGAAGCTCCGAAGGCAAGCGCCGTGGAAGCAAGACCGATAATGGCATTCTGAATAAGGAACATAAGGTTTACCTTGCCCGTGCTGATGCCGATAAGTCTCATAAGGGCAATTTCCTTCTGAGAATCATACATATTCAAAAGGGTAATTGTAGATATTACAAAGACGTTCATTATGAGGATAATGATACAGAGTATGTAAACTATCTGTTTACTGAGGTCAACGTTATCGAGAACCTCGCGGAGTACCGTGGACGGATTTATAACAAGCAGGGAAGAATCCTTTCCGTATTCTTCTGTAATTTCATAGTAGTCAGAGAAGCTTTTGGACTTTACAAGAATTGCACATACCGTTCCGCTTTCGTGGGTGTGTTCTTCCTCCTCATTCTTTTCCTCTGAGCTGTCTGTTATAATGTGGCCGTGAGAGGGAGCTTCGTTTTCGGAGGTATCTTCTGCGTGCTCGTCGTTATGCTCTTCATCATGTTCTTCGTGCTCATCTTCTTCGTGGTCATGAACTGACCAAACCGTTTCAATGTCGGTAAATACCGCATTGTCATAGGCGGTCTTCGTTGTTTCGAGAATACCCGTTACGGTGAGAGGAGTTGACTCATGGGAGGAACCCGATTCTGAAAGTCCGTGGGATGTAACAAGCTTGTCTCCTACGGAAATACCGTATGTTTTCGCAACTGCCGAGCCGACTACTGCGTCAAAGGTCTCATGGAACATTTCGCCCTCAGCCAGTTCCTTTCCTTCGAGAAAGGCAGGCTTTGTTCCGATAATTCTTGCGCTGTTATAGCTGTCGCCCATGGCAAAGGGAATAACGGTGTTTGTCCTGTCGTCGGCTTCAAGTTCTTCGACGTATTCGTAAGAAATTGTTCCGAGGGGGGTGTCAGTAAAGAACATTGTGTTCATGGCAAGCTGAGTGGAGCTTCCTGCAGGACCTATTATAATGTCGTAGTAGGCGGCTGTGTTAACGATACCGCTTCTTACCTGTTCGGCAATATTGTAAGCGAGAATTCCTACCGATGAGGAAATAATTATGGAGAGAACGATAAGGAAAATCTTGACCTTTTTGGTCATCATATTTTTCAAAGTGAATTTAAGCATTTTCGTTCACCTCCTCTGCAGTACAGTGGCAGGTAACGTCGTTCATATCGATTATACAGTCAAAGTATTCCGCAAGTCTGTCATCGTGTGTGACTGCAATCAAAGTTTTACCCTTGGCTATTTCAAGCATCTGACGGACAACTTCTTTGCCTATAGCATAATTGAGATTTCCCGTAGGTTCATCGGCAAGGATTATTTCAGGCTGTTTAACAAAAGCGCGGGCTATGGCAACTCTTTGTCTTTCGCCGCCCGAGAGCTGCTTTACTTTTCTTTTCTTTTTTGAAAGAATTCCGAGATTTGAAAGAACTTCATCGGTCTTTTCTGTGGAAACGCCCTCCAGTTTTAATATGTTTATGTTGTCTTCAACGGTCATTTCTTCAATGAGCTTGAAGTCCTGGAAGATAAATCCGATCTTTTCCACGCGGAATTTATCTTTTTCTCGCTGTGAAAGAGAGCTCATATTCTTACCGTCAAAGGAAATGATTCCGCTGTCTGGAGAAATAACTCCTGCCATCATGTTGAGGAGCGTTGATTTTCCGCATCCCGAAGAGCCTAGAAGCACGTAGGAGCTACCCGTTTCAAAGGTGAGATCCTTGTATCTGAGGACAGTGTCCTCATCAAATTTTTTAATTACGTTATGTACAGTTATCATTTTAACCTCCGATAATACTTAAGTAAGCGGCAAACTTCAGTTTTTTGCTTGGTTAAAATGATATCAATTATTAAGCTTTACTCTCAGCTCCGTTAACGTATACTGTTTTTTGTTTTGTCCTTTCGTATCCGATATAGTTTCGGATAGCTGAAGGCAGAGGATGCCGAGGTGAAGGAAAATAATTCCCGCGCCTGTAAGATTTTTGAAAAGCTCGGTTGCCGCTTTTATTTGAACGCAGGTGAAACAATGATCAATGTGGCAATCATGGGTATAATCGAAAACAGGTGACAAAGCGGGCACTATAAGAGCGAAAATTATCGCTGTGATGACCGCTGTTCTTAATATGCTTTTCATTGTTCCTCCTTCAGTTCGGATTTAGAAAGAATCTTCTTGATTTTTATCTTTCTTCGTTTATTATACATTTTTTTTGTGAATAAGTCAACACGCCTACATCTATTCTTGACATTGAAGATGTTTATAGATATAATATAATGTAAGCTTCTAAAAAATGAAAAGGCTGCCTTGTTTTTCAAGTATTTCAAATATTTTATCATTGACCCCGCCATCTCTTCTTTATATAATGTATTTGACAAATGTCTTAAGGAGGGGATAGGATGAAAAACAAATATGTTAAATGGTGGAAGCTTATGTATTTTTTCCTTTTGGGTCACCTGCTTCTTCTTACCTCAGCAGTTTTTGAAAACGGAAGCACCGATTTTTCAAAGAAGCTTGTACCAAGGTTTTCAGACGTGCCCGAAATGCTTGAGGCGCTGCTCGCTTCAATGGCCGTACTTGTTTTATGGGCTGTTGTTTTTTGCTACATAGAAAGAAATGAGCAAAATAGAGATAAATGAATTATTCGGAAAGGAGAACGTTTGTGAAAAAAGAACTTTTTTCGAGAGTAAAAGAATACTGCCTCAAAACGGGGATAGCCTCCCTAATTGATGACAGTCCTGCCGTGATCGTAGGCTTTTCCGGCGGTGCCGACTCGCTGTTTCTCCTTTCATACCTGAAGGAAACTCTTCCCGAAGAAAAGCTTCTCCTTGCCGTTCACCTCAATCACATGCTGAGAGGCGAAGAGGCTGATCGCGACGAGTCTTTCTGCGAGAGCTTTTGTACCGGACACGGCATACGTTTCGTGTCTGAGAAGGTGGATGTCTATTCTGTCTCAAAGCAGGAAAAAAAGGGAATAGAGGAATGCGCGAGAGATATTCGATATACTCTGTTTGGCAAATGCAGAAAATCACTTGCAAAAGAGTTGTCCGTTCCCGAAGAAAAAATTCTTATTGCTACCGCTCATAATTCCGACGATAACGTAGAAACCGTTATATTCAATATAACAAGGGGAAGCTCGGCATCGGGCCTTTGCGGAATTCCTCCCATTCGGGACGGAAAATATATAAGACCGATCCTCTGCCTTTCCTCCCTTGAAATACGAAAGTATTTAGAGGAAAATAACGTAGATTTCGTGTTTGACTCTACAAATGCCGAAAATGATTATACAAGAAACAGAATAAGACATAACGTGGTAACTGAGCTGAGAGCGATAAACCCTTCCGTCGAAAAGGCTTTTTCAAGACTTTCCGAGGCTGTGCGCCGTGACGAGGACTATTTTGAGGCTGTGGTTTCAGACCTGCTTGACTGCAAAAGAGAAAACGGTGAGATGCCCCTTCCCGCGCTCAGAAACGCCCACCCGTCAATTCTTTCAAGAGTGCTCTCAAAGCTCTATTCGGAAGTGTCAAACGGTAGTCTTTCTTCTGTTCATATCGCAGACATTGCCGATATGATAACTAAGGGAAAGAGGGGCGAGCTTCACCTTCCCGAAAAGATAACGGTGTCCCTTGGCGAAGATATCAGGTTCTTTTTTGAAAACGATAAACAAAGAGAGGGCATACCTCCTTTCCGCAAGGAGCTTAAAGAGGGAATAAATTGTTTTGGCGATTTAGGCTTTATTTTAAGTGCGGATGGTATAGAAATAGTGCCCGACGCGAAAAATGACGAAAGCAGTGTTAAAAAGGCAGAAATCACTGAAGAAAATAAGGCAAATCTTCAATCATCTGATAATGTTTACACTTCGTTAATAAATATATCTTTAAATAATGATAAAATAAAAGGAACTGTTTTTGTGAGAAACAGACGGGAGTCGGACGTCTATTTTATAGGCGGCCATCACAGAAAGGTTAAAAAGCTTTTCTGCGATAAAAAGATACCCCGAGAGAAGAGAGACGCGCTTCCCATTATCTGTGACGAAGAGGGAATACTCTGGATCCCCGGTTTTCCTCCCCGTGACGGATGTGTTTACAAAGGCGAAGGAAAAAAACTGACTATCTGTTACTATTCTGAAAAATAAGGAGCAGGCTATGGAAAAGTATTATAAGATGGACGATATGGACGGCATTCTCATGTCCCCCAAAGAAATAGACGAGGCAACGACCCGACTTGCCGCTGAAATTGACAGAGATTTTGCCGATTATGACGGCAAGATAATTATATTGGGTATACTCAAGGGTAGTGTGGTATTCATGGCTGACCTCATGAAGAAGATAAAGCTTCCCGTGGAAATAGATTTCATGAAGGTCTCTTCCTATTCGGGTACCCAGAGTACAAGAAAAATTAATATAATTCTTGACCTTCACCGCGCAGACCTTTCTGAGTCCGCCGTAATCATCATTGAGGATATTATCGACAGCGGAAGAACGCTTTCCTATCTTACCGATTACCTCAGAATAAACGGAGCGGCAGACGTTAAGACCTGTACGCTTCTTGACAAGCCCTCAAGACGTGATCCTTCGCTCCGTGACTTTGTTCCCGACTACGTGGGCAAGGAAATTCCCGATGAATTCGTGGTTGGTTACGGCCTTGACTATAACGAACAGTACAGAACCCTTCCTTACGTGGGAATTCTCAGCCGCAAGGTGTACGAGAATAACTGACAATAATACGGAGGTATTGATGAAGAAATTTTTTAAGAGCACTTTGATATACTTAGTGATTTTCGGCATCGTTCTTGCGGCTTGCGCCGTTATTTGGAACGATAAAGCTCCCGAAAATCCCTCTTACGGCGACGTTGTTACCTACTTCCAGAACGAGGACGTGCGTAAGTTTGAGATAGATAAGAAGAACAATCTTCTTATGCAGGTGAGAACCGTAAATGAAGACGGAACCGAGGGCGAAGATAAGCTTGTGGAGTACCGTCTGCGCAGTCTCGACCTTTTCTACTTTGACCTTGGGGAGCTTATTCTCGAACAGAACAAGGCGGGAATAATTGAAGATTACGATATGCCTGCACCTACGGAAATTCCCGTATGGGTGGGATATCTTCCTTACGTTCTGATAATCGGCGTGTTCATTTTCCTCTGGTGGTATATGATGAACCAGGCAACGGGCGGCAAGGGCTCCAAGATAAATTCCTTCGGAAGAGCTAAAGCAAAGCTCGGCGCAAATGAAACAAAAAAGGTTTATTTCACAGACGTTGCGGGAGCTGAAGAAGAAAAGGCGGAGCTTGAGGAGATAGTTGAATTTCTGAAGGACCCCGCGAAGTTCACAAAGCTCGGCGCAAAGATACCCCATGGCGTACTGCTCATGGGCCCTCCCGGTACAGGTAAGACCCTTCTTGCCAAAGCCGTTGCAGGTGAAGCGGGAGTTCCTTTCTACTCTATCTCCGGTTCCGACTTTGTTGAAATGTACGTCGGTGTCGGCGCATCCAGAGTCCGCGACCTTTTTGAAACAGCTAAGAAAACACCTGCGGCAATCATCTTCATCGATGAGATCGACGCTGTGGGACGTCACAGAGGCGCAGGTCTCGGCGGCGGCCACGATGAAAGAGAACAGACCCTCAACCAGCTTCTCGTTGAAATGGACGGCTTCGGCTCCAACGAAGGCATTATAGTAATGGCGGCAACGAACCGCCCCGATATTCTTGACCCCGCCCTTCTCAGACCCGGCCGTTTTGACAGACAGATAACCGTCGGCTATCCCGACATCAAGGGCCGTGAAGAAATTCTGAAGGTCCACGCAAGAAACAAGCACTTTGAGGACGACGTTTCCTTTGAGACTATAGCAAAGACAACTGCAGGCTTTACGGGCGCTGACCTTGCAAACCTGCTTAACGAAGCGGCTCTTCTTGCAGCCCGCAAGGATAAGTCCCTTATCGGTATGTATGAAATAGAGGAAGCCCGTACAAAGCTTATCGCAGGACCTCAGAAGAAGTCCATGAAGATAAAGGAGAACGAAAAGAAAAAGACCGCCTTCCATGAAGCAGGTCACGCAATTATCTCTCACGTTCTTCCCGATCTGGACCCCGTACACACCATCTCCATTATCCCCAGCGGCAGAGCTCTCGGTTATACACTGAGCCTTCCCGAAGAGGATAAGTACAGTGTATATAAAAACGAGCTGAAGCAGAGAATAGCGATGCTTCTCGGCGGACGTGCCGCAGAAGAGCTTGTGTTCGAGGATATTTCGGGCGGCGCTTCCAACGATATTGAAAGAGCGACCGAAATTGCTCATAAGATGGTAACTCAGCTCGGTATGAGCGAGGAGCTCGGTCCCATCAAGTTCGGACAGGGACAGAGCGAGGTATTCCTTGGCAGAGATTTCTCAAACGGCAGAAACTACTCCGAGGAAATTGCCTCCAAGATAGACAGCGAAATTCACAGAATTATTTCCGAAGCATACGAAAACGCGAAGAGGACCCTTTCCGAAAATATGGATAAGATGACCTTTATTGCAGAGTACCTTGTGAAGAACGAGGTAATGGACGGAGAGCAGTTCAAGAAGGTTATGGAGGAAGACACCACCTTCGAGGAGCTTGACGAAATGGTTGCTGAAAAGCGCCGCCGTTCAGCTGAGGAAAATGAACGCCGCCGTGCGGTAATTGAAGAAAACGAGCGCCGCCGCGAGGAAGAGAGAAAGAAAGAGGAAGAAGCTAAAAAGCTTGAAGAAGCAAGGAAGAATTCTCCCTTCGGCTTCGACCCTCCCCGTGAAGACAAAAACGACGGTTCAGACGAAAACGAATAACCAAATAAACCAAAACGCCCCGAATGCTGACATTCAGGGCGTTTTCTTAATATTGGAACGAATAATTTGGGAGAGCATCCTTTACGGGATACTTCGCAAGAATTTCTTCATCTACCGTTATTTCATCAAAGTAGGAGCGGACGTATTCCATATAAGTGTTCTCGTAAACACTGTCGGTAAAGTCTTCAAAGAAGTCCTCGTTTGCCTTGTCGTTGTAGGGGGCTTTATCCATTTCCAGTCTCTTGATTATGTGAGTACCGTACTGCGTTTCAAAAGTCATGGTCTCGCCAACGTCTATTTTATAAGCATTGGTGATAAGCTCGGAGGGAAGGCCCGTTGTGGAAACGTTCAGATAATATCCCTTTTCATAAGCCGTCTCCTCGGAATATTCCTTGTAAACGGTATCAAAATCAGCTCCTGTGTCAAGGGCAGTCTTAGCTGCGGCAACCTTTGCATCCTTTTCAGCTTGTTTCGCATCGTCATAGGGCTCCATGACGAAATTGCCGTCGGAGTCGTAGTATGATTTTTCGCTGTCGTAGGCATCGTTTATATAGATGTGGCGCACTCTTGCATAGTTGTCCTCAAGATAGGCTTGCTTTACTTCGTCGTCAACGACGAGAACGTTGTTTTCAAACACGTAGTCGTAAACGTAGGTGGACTTGAATTCTTCAAGGTAGATATTCACAAGCATATCATAGTTAACACCGTAAACGGAAACGGCTCTGTTGAAATCGTTCTTTCCGCCGCCCGTGTACTCGCAAAGGTCGGCAACGATATTTTCCGCCGCCTTTCTGTCTTCATTAGTGATGGAGAGTCCGAACTTGTCAAAAAGGTGCATTGCAACAAGGTCCATCTCAACGGATTCAAGAACAAGCTCTTCGAGAAATTCTTCGGCGGTCGAGCCGTCGTAAAGCTCGCTCTGCCAGAATTCTTCAGTGTCCTTTACGTCCTCGTAGCTTGCGAGAAAGTTTGCCTTGTAGCTGCAAAGCCAATAGTTGTACATGTTTTCCGTAACGACGGAGTTTTCAAGAGTGAGTGCAGGCACTCCCGTTTTCTTCTTGCAGGAGGCAAGAGAGAAAAGGGTGAGGGCTGCAATTATCAGACATAAAAACCTGAGTGCTTTCGTCATGTTTGTTTCCTCTTTTTGTATGAATTTATTCTGCTTCGTTTTTTTCGGTATCTTCGGGCGCGTTTACTTTTTCATAGACCTCTTTAACCTTCTTCATAGTATCCCGGGCGAAGGGAATTATCTTTGTGCCCGTGGGTACTCTGAAGCAGAAAGCGCACACTCCCGTTATGATGAGCTTAACTGCATTTTTGGGGAACGCGGCAACGACCTCCGTAAAGAAGAAGGGGGCGGGCTTTTCGGGATAAACGAAAAGCTCGTTTCCCTTGTGCTCTATCTTTTTAACGTAGCAGGAGAGACCGAAGGCACGTATCAGCGCGATACTGCAGAGGGCGAGAGTGGGGGAGGGAATATCTCCGAAGCGGTCGCAGAATTCGTCGATAATATCGTCATAGTCGTCCTCGTCCGAAATTCTTGCTATCTTCTTGTACATTTCCATTCGCTGACCCGAGTCGGGAATATAGCTCTTGGAAATGAAAGCATCCGCTTTGAAGGTGACGGAGCATTCGCGGGGAGGCTCGGGAGTTTTTCCCGTTTCCTCAAGGACAGCTTCATTTAGAAGCTTGAGATACATATCGTACCCTACGCTCTCAAGGTGTCCGTGCTGTTCGGCACCGAGTAGATTTCCTGCGCCGCGTATCTCCATATCTCTCATGGCAATTTTGAAGCCTGCTCCGAAGGAGGCGTATTCCTTGACGGCGCGAAGTCTTTTTTCGGCAACCTCGCTCAGTATCTTTGCCTTGGGATATGTGAAGTAAGCGTAAGCTTTTCTTGAAGAGCGGCCCACGCGGCCTCGTATCTGATGAAGCTGTGAAAGACCGTATCTGTCCGCGTTGTCAATAATAAGGGTGTTGGCGTTGGGAACGTCAATGCCCGTTTCAATAATGGTGGTGGAAACGAGGATGTCGATATCTCCCTTGACAAGGGCAGACCATATATCCTCTATCTCCTCGCGGCTTAGCTTACCGTGTCCGACGGCAATTCGCGCATCGGGCAGAGCCTTACCTATCTTGTCCGCAACCTGATAAATGGAGTCTATTCTGTTGTGAAGATAGAATACCTGACCTCCGCGTCTCAGCTCGCGGCGAATGGCCTCGGTGAGTATGCCGTCATCGTGCTCAAGAACGTAGGTCTGAACGGGGGAGCGGAGCCCGGGAACGTCGTCAAGAATACTCATATCAAGTATTCCGCCCATTGCCATGTTGAGGGTTCTGGGAATGGGAGTTGCGGTGAGGGTCAAAACGTCTGCATTGGTGCAGAGCTGTTTAAGCTTCTCCTTCTGTGCAACGCCGAAGCGCTGTTCTTCATCTATTATGATAAGGCCAAGCTTCTTAAATTCAATATCCTTTGAAATAAGCCTGTGAGTACCGACGATAATATCGGTTTCTCCGCGCTTCAGTTTACGGATCGATGCCTCTCTCTGCTTCTGGGTGCGGAAACGGGAGAGCATGTCAACGGAAACGGGGAAGCCTCTGAAACGGGAGATTATGGTCTGATAGTGCTGATATGCGAGAATTGTTGTGGGAACGAGGATCGCCACCTGATAACCGCTGAGGACTGCCTTGAATGCCGCTCTCATTGCAACCTCGGTCTTGCCGTAGCCAACGTCGCCGCAGACCATTCTGTCCATGGGGTAGGGACGCTCCATGTCCCTTGTCAGGTCGGTGATGGCAGTCGTCTGACTGTCCGTTTCCTCATATTCGAAAGCATCGGCAAACTGTCTTGAGAAGCTGTCGTCGGGCTCAAAGGCAATACCCTTGGTGCGCCGTCTCTTTGCGTAAAGCTCGATAAGCTCCTTTGCCATATCCTTGGCGGCGCTTTTTGCCTTCGCCTTGCTTCTGTTCCAATCGGAGCCGCCCATTTTTGAGAGCTTGACCCCTGCGCCGTCATCGGTGGAGCCGATGTATTTTGAGACCATGTCAAGTTGGTCAACGGGAAGGAACAGTTTTTCCGTGCCTGCATAGCGGATGTTGACGTAGTCGCGTGAAACGCCGTCTATAGTCAGATTTTCAATGCCTTCATATAGACCTATACCGTAAACGTCGTGAACGACGAAGTCGCCCTCGGTGAGGTCGTGGTAGCTCATTATGGCAACGGCGTTCTTGGGTCTCTTCCTTTTCGCCGAGAGCTTAGCCGAGCGTTTTGTCGAAAGCTTGTCCGATGAAAAATCGAAGAACGCAAAGCGGCCTTTTGTGAAGTCAAAGCCTTCGGGGAAACTTCCGTTCAGAAGTGCAACGGGACGGACGGCTTTCTTTGCTGCGGGGAATATTCCGCCGATGCCGTCCTTTTCGTAAACGGGGGAGACCCCGTTTTTCTCGTCTGCATAAACGGGAGAAAATCCTGCCTCGAAAAGTATCTTGAACAGAGCTTTTTCTTCGGGCTCGCCGTCACAGAATACAACTGTCATGTAGTCCCCTTCAACGTAAGGTCTCAGCTCCTCAATGAGGGAAGAAGCATCAGACGCGAAGGGAAGCTTGCTTTGGGACGGAAAATCAAATATCTGCCCGAGCTTTATATCATTATAGGATCTTGAGAAAACGTCCGCAAAGAAGGAAGGCATCTCGTATGCCTTTGCTATAACGCGGCTCCAGCCTCCGAGCCACGGGAATTCGTTCCCAACGGGACAGAGCTCGCCTCTCTCCATGAGGTCGGTTACGGTCTCCCTAAGAAGAGCTTCGCAGGCATCAAGCCTTTCACTGCAGTTTACAGTGTCGTGGATGCCGATAATCCCCTTGAAGTATGACAGAAGGTCGGAGGAGTTATCTTTGTAAATGAGAGAAATATATTTATCCGTGAAATCCGTGATTGAAGAATTGTCAAGGTCGGAAAGCTCTTTTCTCAGTATCTCCTCGGTGTGTGGATGAAGCTTTCCGCTCTTTTTCATTTTTGCTATATGACGGGCGACCGTTTCTCGCACTGCGTTTTTTTCTTCGTCACCCATGATTATTTCACGGACGGGAGTGACAAGTACCGTCTCAGCTTCTTCAAAAACTCTCTGAGAGATAATATCGAAATATCCGAGCCTGTCGACCTCGTCGCCGAAAAGCTCAACTCTGACGGGAGCATCCCCGGGAGGGAAAACGTCAATAATTCCGCCTCTGACGGCAAACTGACCCATGCTCTCGACCTGGTTTACTCTCACGTACCCCGCCTTGAGAAGGAGGGCTGAGAAATCCTCGAGAATAAGGTCTTTTCCGATTTCGATCTCCGCCGTGTGGGAGATCATAATGTCTGGCGGAATAGTCGCCTGAAGGACTGCTTCAGCAGTTGTACAAACTACCGCTTCCCCTTCTCCGAGAAGGGCGGAAAGCACCGAAAGCCTCTCATGCTGAAGCTCATGGGAGGCTGTGATGTTATTCATGGTAAAATCTCTTGCAGGATAGAAGAGAGCCCTTATGCCGAATTCCGAGAGGAATGCTCGAAGCCTTGAGGCTTCCTTTTCCTCGGGACAGATGATAAGGAGCCGTTCTTTCTTATCCATGGCAAGGGTGAGAATGAAAAGCTGAAACGCGCCCTCCGAAAGTCCCTGAGCAAGGCAGGGACGAAAGGAATTCTTTCCGTAGGGAAGGGCCAGAGCCTTTGCAAAGCCTTCAAACTCACGGCAGCTTTTCATAAGTTCTGAGAGAAGCTTTACGTTCATAGAGTTATCTCTTTCCGTTGTAAGCGCCCATGGCCTTCTGCACGTCGCCTTCGACCATCATGCGGCAGATATCGGGAATATCCTTAAGGGCTTTTTCAAAGCTTTCAAGCTCCTCTCCTCTGATAGCTCCCATGACCCATGCAACAAGGTCATAGTCGGGACGGGGCTTCTTTCCCACACCCAGACGAATTCTCGGGAATTTATCGGAGGCGAGCTGATATATGATGCTCTTGATCCCGTTGTGACCGCCGTCTGAGCCTTTTTCTCTGATACGGATGACACCGGGGTCAAAATTTATATCGTCATAAATTATAATTATCTTTTCGGGGGGGATTTTGAAGAATGCGGCGGCATCGCGAACAGCCTCGCCCGAATTGTTCATGTAGGTCTGAGGCTTCATAAGAAGAACCTTCTTCCCTGCGATAACAGCGTTTCCCGTCATGGACTTGAACTTGAGGGTGGAGCAGGAAACGCCGAGACTTCTGCATAGCCCGTCCATTGCCATAAATCCCGCATTGTGACGTGTGTCCTCATAATCCTTTCCCGGATTTCCGAGACCTGCGATGATATATTCGCAGGGGCCGGCAGGAGCAGAGGCTCCGCTTTTTTCTATTTTCTTAAAAAGGTCGAATATACTTGACATGGCAGGTCCTTTCAAAGCTTTAACATACTATATATAATAACATAATTCAAATAACTATGCAACCGATTTATTCTTTAATTTTTTGTGTATTTGGCGTGAAAAGGAAAATAACATAATATTCCTCTTGAATTGGAACGAAAAATAATATATAATATAAGATAGATAACTATAAAGAAGAGAGGAGAGAACTGTCATGGCAGATAAAAGACGTGCCGATATACCCTTGCGCGGAAAAAACTCGGGCGGTGATTTTGAACGTTCTCTCGAAGAGCTGAAAGCGGAGGATATTCCCGTGCTTACAGAAAGAAAGTTCAAAGGAAAGAACAAAAAGCTTTCCGACATTATCCAGTTTTCAATTATCGGTATCTGCGCCATAGTATTTGTGGTAGCTCTCGTGCTCATCATAAATAACCTTTCGGACAAAAAGAGAGGTAACGAAATATACGGCGAAGCATCCGACCTTATAAAGCCCATAACTCTGAACGACGCTTCAACGGAAGCGAAGGGGGATGCAAACGTGATGACCCCTTATGAGAGAATCGAGGCTATGTACGGCGGAGAGGATATTTCCGTCTCGGGCAATGAATATAACCTTGACCTTGCCCCCATTAAAGCAAGCCTCAGCTCTCTCAGACAGCTTAACGATGAGGTTACAGGTTGGATATACGTTGAGAATTCCAGGATAAACTATCCCCTTATGAGAAGTAGTACCGGATATGACGAGTACTATCTTACCCATGCCTATACGGGTGAATACCTTGCAGTTGGCTCCATTTACCTTGTGGGAGAATGTTCTCCCGTTCTCACCGAGAACTACAATTCACTTATTTACGGACATAACGTCGTCAACGGCTCCATGTTCCATGATGTGACCAAGTTCTTTGACCCCGAGTTCTTTGCAAACAGCTATATCTACATATATACCTTTGACGGAGCTTATATATACAAGCCCTTCTCGGTTTACGAAACTCTCAGCGACTATAACTATATTCAGACAAGCTTTGAAAATGAAACCGAATTTTTAGAGTTTGCCGAAAGAGTAGCAGGCAACAGTGAAGTTCCTTGTGATGAAAAAGTGAAGTCGGGTGACACCATCATCACTCTCTCCACCTGCACCAACGGCGGAGTAAACGGCCCCGGCAGATACGCTCTTCACGCAAAGCTTGTTGCCTTTGTGGAATAAGGAGCTGTTATGGAAGAATTCAGAACATCTATATTTGAAGTGCTTGCGTGCCCCCTTTGTGCCTCGGAGCTTGAGCAAAAAGGAAACACCTTCGTCTGCCTCGGCGAAAAGCCTCACTGCTTTGACGTTGCGTCCTCGGGCTACGTGAACCTTCTTCCTCCGGGAAAGGGTAAGAATGCCCATACGGGTGACGATAAGGGTATGATTTCGGCAAGAGTCGAATTTCTGAGTAAAGGTTATTATACCGAAATTTCAAAGGCAGTGGGAACCATGGTTGCCGACATCGCAAAGGCTGAGGGGCTTTCAAGGGTCTTCCTTGCCGACAGCGGATGCGGAGAGGGTTTTCATACCTGTAACACCGTTAAGACATCTGCCGAAAACGGTGTATCCATAACAGCAGTGGGCTTTGACGCTTCGAAGCACGGAGCCGCCGCCGCTTCCAAAAGAAGCCGCCGCGAAAAGCTCGCCTATGACAGAAAGACGGAGGGTGCGGAGAATTCGGAAGCCTTCTTTGCCGCAGGAAACATTTTTTCACTCCCTCTTGCAGACGAAAGTATGGACTTTGTGGTCAGCATGTTTGCACCCGTCGCAGGTGAAGAGAATATGAGAGTTCTTAAGAAAGGCGGTTATCTTATAATCGCCGCATCGGGTGCTGACCATCTTTATGAACTGAGAGCCGCGCTCTATGACGAGCCGAGAAGAGCCTCGGGAGAAATAAAAATTCCGGAAGGCTTTGAAAAGGCTGACGAAAAGCTCCTCACATATAAAATCACCGTGGGAACAAACGCGGAAATTTTAAATCTTTTTGAAATGACCCCTTTCTATTACAGAACAAGCGAAAAGGATAAGGAGAAGCTTTCTTCTCTTTCATCCCTTGAAGTTACGGTACAGGTGAAATTCTGCATTTGCAGAAAAATATAAACCAAGGCGTTTTTGCATAAAAAGATCAAGGAGGATCAGGATGAAAAGTAAGGACAAACTTATAGTAGCTCTGTCATGGCTTTGTTGCCTTGCAGCCGTTTTGTGCGCCCTGTCGGTTATAGCGGTGATCGTCTTGCCTGCCGTATCCCTGAGACTGAGATACTTTTTTCTTCTCATCACAGGCTCCTTTGTATTTCCCACAGCGGCGGCACTTCTCAGAAGCGTGACCGAGGTGAATGAGCACGTAAAAAAACACCTTGTAAGAGGTGCAGTGCTCTTTATGTTTGTTTTTTATATTGTCGTTTTTCTCAGCGCGCTTCTTCTTGCAAAAGTGGTGGGGAACCGCACGGGCTTTGTATTTCAGTATAACAAATATTGGCTTGAAGATGCTCTTCCCAATCTTATCCCCTTCAGCTCTCTCACAAGAGCCATAAAAGGATTTGCTCTGGGCAAGGTGCACCACATGTCGTTGTTTGTTAACGTTTTCGGAAATCTTTTCCTGTACAGTCCTTTTGCATTTTTCGTGCCTGCGGTATCGCCCTCAATGAGAAAGCTTGATTCTTTCCTTCCCTTCATGGTATTCCTCGTTGTTTTCGTGGAGCTTGCCCAGGGAATGTTCGGAATAGGCTCCTTTGAAACGGACGATATCATTCTTGGTATCGGCGGTGCTCTCATTGCATATTCCGTATTCAATAACGGATATCTGAAAGGATTTTTCAAAAACAATTATTTCTATTTTTAAAGTACATATTATAGATAAATTATGAGTAAAGTAACATGGAAGGGCGGCACGCTTCTCGGCCCTATTCCGCCCGTAATGGTGACGGTCGGAACCTTTGAAGAAGCGAATATAATCACCATAGGTTGGACGGGAATCGTGAACACCATTCCGCCCAAGACCTATATTTCCGTAAGACCCGAAAGATATTCCTATGAGATCCTCAAGGAAAAAAGAGAGTTTGCCATAAACCTCACAACGGTAGATATGGTGAGAAACGCTGATTATCTCGGAATTCATACGGGAAGAAAGATCGATAAGTTTGCAAAGAGCGGACTTACAAAAGAGAAGGCATCGCAGATAGAATGTCCCATTATCGGGGAGAGCCCTCTTTCTCTCGAATGCAGAGTAACCGATATGATCCCCATGGGCTCCCACGATATGTTCCTCGCGGATATTCTCTGCATGGACGTTGATGAGGCGCTTATAGACAAAAGCGGAAAGCTTCACCTTGAAAGAGCGCACCTTGCGGCGTTTGCCCACGGAGCGTACTATGAGCTCGGAAGAAAGATAGGAAGCTTCGGTTTTTCCGTTGCAAAGAAGAAAAAGCATAAGGCACCTGAAAAAAGAAAAGCACCTTCTAAAGGAAAAAGCACAAAAAAGAAAAAGTAAACTTTAAAGACAGATAAACAGTGAAGGAATACACGGTGGAAAAAAGAGAACTTCCCATAGGAGTAATAGACTCGGGACTTGGCGGAATATCAGTTCTTAAAGAACTTCTTCTTGCCATGCCAAACGAAAAGTATATATATATCGGTGATTCTGCCAATGCTCCCTACGGAGTAAAGGGTCCCGAAGAAATACTCATGCTGACGGAGAATTCCGTCAAAGCCCTTTTAGAGCGAAGAATAAAAGCCCTTGTTATCGCCTGTAACACGGCGACGGGGGTGGCGGTAAAATACCTGCGTGAAAAATACGCAGAGCTTCCCATAATAGGACTTGAGCCGGCTCTGAAGCCTGCGGTTGAAAACTGTGAAGGCGGAGCTGTTGCGGTAATGGCAACACCTGTAACTCTCTCCGAGGAAAAATTCAGAATTCTTTATGACAGATATAAGGAAAATACCGAGATAATAACCGTCGGCGCTCCGAAGATAGTCGAATTTGTTGAAAAGGGTGTATTTGAAGGCGAAGAGCTTGAAGGTTACCTTGCAGAGCTTTTTGAACCTTATAAAGAAAAAAACATTGAATCCGTGGTTCTCGGATGCACTCATTTTCCTTTCGTCACGGATGCTATCTCCAAAGTCACCGGAGCAAAGCGCATATATGACGGCGGCCGCGGTGCCGCACTTGAAACAAGGCGCAGACTTGAAGCTTTGGGACTTCTCTCCGAGGAAAACGACGGCTACGTAAGCCTTGAAAATACCCTTGACGACCCCGAAATATTGAGGCTTTCCGAAGTACTTCTTGAAAGATAAAAAGGACGTTGCGATTTTCGCAACGTCCTTTCAGAGTGCAGACAAAGTCTGCACTCTGGATCAGACTGAGAGAAACGCAGGTAGATTTGGCGATTTTTTCCTCGTAGGCATAGTTGCCTATGGTAGAGGGAAAAACTCGCCAAAAGCAGATGTGGTGGGCATTTTGCCCGCCTTTTCCATGTCAGATGATTTCATCAAGAAATAATTGTTTTGAAGAAGCTTTTCTTCTAGCATCTGCGTTATACCAAGTTTGTCTTCGGTCTGAAAGGACGTTGCGATTTTCGCAACGTCCTTGTTGCCTTCTCCAGCGGAGAAGGGGGACCGCATAGCGGTGGATGAGGAGATCAAACTTTGTAAAAGTTCATCAATCGATTTGGTTTTTAAATCTCAATAAGCTCTTTTCTGAACTTTGTCAGATTTTCAGCTCCGCCTTTGGTGATGTAAACCATATCTTCAATTCGGCATCCGTATTTTCCTTCAACATAGATGCCGGGCTCAACCGTAACTATCTCGCCCTCGTGAAGCACCATGTCGGAAGGGGACTTGGGAGAAAGGTTGGGGGCCTCATGGATAAGAAGACCTACGCCGTGACCGAGACTGTGACCGAAGCACCCCTCGTAGCCTGCACCGTAAATGATATCGCGGGCGATTTTGTCCATTTCCATATTGGAGCATCCCTCTGAAATAACCTCAAGAACGGCGAGCTGTGCATCAAGAACAGTGTTGTAAAGACGCTTCATATCCTCGTCAGCCTTGCCGATAACGAAGGTACGGGTCATGTCGGAGTGGTAACCGTCAATGAGTGCGCCGAAGTCGATGGTGAGAAATCCCTTTTCAAGCTTTACGTTACGGGGAACACCGTGGGGGCTTGAGGAATTACCGCCCGAAACTGCAATGGTCTCAAAGCTGAAGCCGTGGGCACCGCCGCGCTTCATAAGGTATTCAAGCTCTGCGGCGACTTCAATTTCAGTCATGTCATAATTGATACGGGGAATAAGTGCTTCAAGAGCCGTCTCTGCAATTCTTTGTGCTTTTATCACTTTGTCAACTTCATCGCGTGTCTTTGTGATCCTCAGCTTTTCAAAAACTATCGCCGCAGGGACGAGAGTATATCCGCTGAGCTTTTCTGCGGCTACGGTGTAATCATGATAGCTTACGTTGTTTTCTTCAAAGCCGACTGTTTTGCATCCGTTTTCTTCAAGAAGGTCGCCGAGAAGATTTACCGTTGCTGTTTCGGGCATAATAATTTCAAAGCCCTCGAAGCATTCGCGCTTTGCCGCCTCGGTGTATCTGAAGTCCGCGAAAACGTAGGACTTGCCCTTCGTGATAAGCACCTGTCCGTCGGGATTATTGAATCCGCAGGCGTAAAGGTGGTTTTCGGGTGACGTAACGTAGAGGGCATCATATCCCGCCGCTGTCATTTCTCTTTTTATCTTTTCAAGTCTTGTCATTATAAGCTCCCGTAGAGTGTATTTTAGTAATAAATAGGGAAGAATTATCCCTTAAGTTTCAGAAACTTTTTTATGTAAGGCTTTTCGATAAGCCTCTTTGTTTTAAAGAAAAGGTTCTTTTTGTCCCTTATAGGCGGAACTATTGCCGCCTTCAGGCCTGCATTGTGAGCTGCCCAGGCATCGGTGAGAAGCTGATCTCCGAGAAAAAGAGTGTTCTCGGGATCTGAACCAAGCGCCTTCATTGCAATATGAAGATATTTTGCCGAGGGCTTCTTTACGTCCCAGTAAGCAGGACACGACAGATCGCGGTTAAATTCGGTTACTCTGTCCTCGTGGTTGTTTGAAACGAAAGCAACTGAAATGCCTGCCGCCTCAAGGGAAGAAAGCCACTTTTTCACCTCTTCCGTGGGTGAGTGTATCTCGTAAGGTACAAGAGTGTTGTCAATATCGCTTATAACGGCAGAAAAACCATTTGAAATCAGAAATTCCACCGTAACTTCTCCGAAAGCCCCGAAGAAGAAATCGGGCATAAGTGTTTTTTCGAAAAGCACGGAATTCTCCTTTCAGAATAAAAGGCATTTTTCGTTACCGTATATTTTATCACAAATAAACACCTTTCGCAATACCTTACTTGACTAAAATTAAGTTTCGATATATAATATGAAAATAAAAAACGGCTCTTTTCTCAGAGCCCTTTAGAAATGGTGAAAAAATGTTAAAACAGAAATTTATCAGATTTATGTACGGAAGATACGGTGCTTCGGCAGGTATTGACGGCCTCGGCTGGTGCCTGTTCATCAGTTATTTTGTGCTTTCCGTTACAGGAAGATTTTTCGGAGGAATACCCCGTGTTGTGCTCACGGCACTTTCAACAGCGGCGATCGTATTTTTATTCTTCAGGTTTTTCTCAAAGAATATATACGCAAGGAGCAAGGAAAACGGCAGATTTATGTCTTTCTGGAACAAAGTAAAAGCTTTCTTCAGACTTCAGAAGGGCAAAATCAAGGACAGAAAAACTCACGTATATAAGAAATGTACGAAATGTAAGGCGGTAATAAGACTTCCGAGAAAGAAGGGTAAACACACCGTGGTATGCCCCAAATGCTCCGAAAGATTTGACGTTAATAACCTTTTTTAAGAGATTTTTGTGTAATTTAACAATTAAAGTTTAAAAAAATACCGTTACCCCCTTGAAATATCCAGAGATATGGTATAAAATAGAGTGTAATTTTATAAATAATTTATACGAAGGGCGCCTTTGCCTTTCGGGAAAAGGATGATCTATATGGTAGTAGCAGGTAACTTTAAAAACGGCGTTACTTTTGACATGGACGGTAACGTAATGCAGGTAATCGAATTCCAGCACGTTAAGCCCGGTAAGGGTGCGGCTTTCGTTCGTACAAAGCTTCGTAACGTAATCACAGGCGCAGTTATTGAAAAGACATTCAGCCCTACAGATAAGTATGAAGATGCACGTGTTGACCGCAAGGAAATGCAGTATCTTTACAGCGACGGCGAGCTTTACTATTTCATGGATATGGAAACATACGAACAGCTCCCCCTCAACGCTGACAAGCTTTCCGAGAACTTCAAGTTCGTTAAGGAAGAAATGCTCTGCACGGTAAAGAGCTACAAGGGCAACGTATTTGCAGTTGAACCTCCCATGTTCGTTGAACTTGAGGTTGCTGACACAGAACCCGGTGTTAAGGGTGATACAGCTCAGGGCGCAACAAAGAACGCAACTGTTGAAACAGGCGCAGTTATCAGAGTTCCCCTCTTCATAGCTCAGGGCGAAAAGATCCGTATCGACACAAGAACAGGCGAATATCTCGAAAGAGCATAAGTCCGAAAAAGTTTGTTTACCCGCCCCTCCGGGCGGGTACAATAATAAATATTACCTGAAAGGTGGATAAAAATATGAACATTACAGAAAAATTTGCATACCTCAAGGGTCTTGCTGCAGGTCTTGACCTCGACGGCGAAAAGGCTGAAGTTAAGCTTATCAATGCTATGATCGACCTGCTTGAAGAAGTAGTTGAAACAGTTGACGAGATCGATGACGACCTCGCTGAACTCGAAGATTACGTAGAAGAACTTGATGAAGATCTCGGCGAAGTTGAAGAGCTCCTCTATGATCTTGACGACGAAGATTTTGACGACTGTGACTGTTGCTGCGACGACGATTATGACTGTGACTGCGGATGCGACTGCTGTGACGACGATATGCTTTGCGCTATCTGCTCCGAATGCGGTGAGACTATCTGTTTTGACGACAGCGTAGACCCCTCTGATATCATCTGCCCCAAGTGCGGTGCAGCTCTTTGTGCAGACGAAGAGGAGATCGAAGGCTAATAATATATATTAAATAGCCGAGTTAACAAATAATTAACCAAAAGGGCGCAAAAAATCTGTTTTACAGATTGACATGCGCCCTTTTATTTGATATACTTATTATGTAAGACTGCCCTTTGCTAAGGGACGGTCAAAAAAATAAGAACACAGCTAAAAGCTGTATATTCAACAAGGAGACACAACATGAAAAAACTTCTTTCACTTGCTCTCGTCTCTGTAATGCTTTTCGCAGTTGTTGCAGGCGCAATCCCTGCACAGGCTGTTGATGCATTTAACGTTGACGAAGTTGAAGCAAAGTATTTTGACGTGAAGCCTACGATCGACGGCTACATTTCAGAAGCTGAATGGGGCGCTCCTCTGGTTCTTGCTGAACAGAGCGATGCTCAGACAGTAGGCGGACAAAGTCCCACTCCCAACAGATTTTTCGCAACAGCCAACGGCGGCGGTTATGACGCAGCTACTCTTTCCATGAGCTATATGCTTTGGCTCTCCTGGGACGAGAACTACTTCTACATCGGCGCTAAGGTAAACGATCCCGACGGTCATTCTCTCCGTAACGGCAGAGGCGAAACATGGGACGGCGATGCTCTTCAGGTAAGAATCGACCCCGAAGGAGCAAATGCTGTCAACGGCGGTTTCGAATTTGACCCCGCTCTTGACTCTACCGACCGTAAGCCTTGGGGTTCCGCTAATGTTTGCGACCTTCTCTTCGGTTACTGTCTCAATGCAGGCGGTTACAAGGAAGCTTGGAACAACACAATAGACGTAAACAAGGGTATGCTTGCAAACAATGCATATACACAGTCCATGGGTCTTGTTGATATGGCAATTGCAACAGCAGGCTCTTCCTACACTTCCGATACACAGAACGGTATCACAACATACGAAGTTGCTATTCCCTGGTCTTATATTGACTACAATAATCCCGGACGTCAGCACAACTATTACAAATATGCGCTTAAAGACGGTACTGACAAGCAGGGCAACAAGCAGGGCCCCGGCGGCGCTATCGGTGTCGAATACGGTATGTCCGCAGTTGTTCTCAACGCTGACGGTGCTTCCGGCGGCAACCACTGGAACGCTCTCCTTACATGGGGTTCCGGTATCGTAGGTATCCAGCACACAGATGAAAACTATAAGACATGTGCAGGCTCCAACGCAGTTATCCTTTCCGGTGATAAGGTAAGTGAAGATCCTTCATACAATGCAGGTTATGCTAAGTATACAGTAGGCGGTCCTGAACCTACTCCTATTGTAAAGGATTATGATACAGAAAAGAAGGATCCCGTAATCCTTACATACGACAATGAAGATGATATGAATACCTTTGGTACTGTTTCCAATGGTGAAAGAGTTCAGCTTGACGACGGCAACTGGGTAGTAAAATGGGATAAGGTTACTGACCGTGACCTTGACGAATGGGATCCCGTGGCTAATCCCACAGAACCCACACACAACACACACAACTACCTCTCCACAGACGGTGAACTCCCCGACGGTGCAGATGCACGTTGGGAAGCAACAGGTAACAAGGGTCCTTCCTTCACATTTGAATTCGATATGATGGTAACAGACCTTGTTACTTTTGAAAACGGCTATTCTTCCTATCTTGCCAACTGGTTCGGCGGCACAAGTGCCATCGACTATCAGTGCGGTTACTTCTTCGACGATAGCAAGTTCAAGATCGTTAATACGACCGACCCCTCTGAGATCGTTGCTCAGGCAAACGCAGAGCTCACTCTCAACGAGTGGCATCACTGGGTATTCCAGTATGATAACGAAACATGCGTACTCCGCTTCTACTTTGACCCCGCAATGGACGGCGATATGGTATCATCGGAGGCACAGCCTGTATTCAACCTCAAGTATAAGTACTTTGACTACGGTTCAATTGAAAAGACTATTGCGATCTTCAGAAGAATGAACGCTCAGATCATGATGGACAACGTTCAGTTCTATAACTTCGTTGACTTCTCCAAGGGTAAAATCATTGATAAGGACCAGAGTGACAATGATAACGGCGGATACGTTCCTCCTGTTGAAAAGGATGAAGTTGTTGATGTTGACACAACAGTTGAAAAGCTCGCTGACGGTTCCTTTGCTCTTGCAGTTCCCAATACTGAAGCATTTAAGGCGGCTAACGTAAAGGCAGTTTCCTTCACAGTTTCTTACGATGCAGCAAAGGTTTCTTTCAAGGGCGTTGATACTATCGACGAAAAGGCAGTTGAGATCACAGACGACGGTAACGGCAACGCTGTTATAAAGATCAAGGACCTTGCAGTTCTCAAGAACGTTGAAGCAGGCGCAACTCTTCTCAGAGTTATCGTTGCTCCCAAGGTTGACGGTCTCGAAGCTGAAGACGTTAAGTCTATCGTAACAATCAAGGCTACAGTTACAACAGTTTCTGCTGCAACAGGCGACACTGTAATCTGGGTAAGCGCAGCACTTCTCGTAGTTCTCGCTCTCGGTACAGGTGTTGTAGTTTACAGAAGAAAGAGAAGCACAGTTGAATTCTAATTCGGCAAATGCATAATAGGACGTAAAGTCTGAACCTGATTAAAAGGGAGGCAGAAATGCCTCCCTTTTTTGCGCTTTTGGAGGATTTATGAATATGAACGGACAGTCGAGGACGCCTGTCCCTACAACGATAGAGGGAACGTTTTTTTTGGTGGATTATATCTCACGGATAACGAACGTTGAATTTATTCGTAGGGACAGGCGTCCTCGACTGTCCGTTTAATAATTGATGAAAAAACTACTTATATATAATAATGAAAAATCCTCACAAATCACCTTGCACTCTATAATATATGAATATATGTATTGACAACCAATGCGCATAGTGGTATAATTGTATACAATAACACAAGGAGAAATGAAACATGCTTGAAATATCCAATAAGACTAACCTTCTGGAACAGAGAAGCTATCAATATTCCCTTCAGGACGTAGCTGAGCCTAATCTGTACAGAGAAATATATACATACGACGAGGTTCCGAAAATTCCCTTTAACCACCGCAGAGTTCCTACGGGTATGCCCGAGGAGATATGGATAACAGATACCTCTCTCCGCGACGGTCAGCAGTCTGTTGAACCTTACACGGTAAAGCAGATAGTTGATATCTATAAGCTCCTTTCAAAGCTCGGCGGCCCCTACGGAATTATCAGACAGACAGAATTCTTTATTTACAGTAAAAAGGACAGAGAAGCCGTTGAAAAGTGCCAGGAGCTGGGACTTCGATTCCCTGAAATTACAACGTGGATAAGAGCAAATAAAGAGGACTTCAAAATGGTTCACGATATGGGCATAAAGGAAACGGGAATTCTCGTAAGCTGCAGTGACTACCATATCTTCAAGAAAATGAAAATGACCCGCAGCGAGGTAATGAACCACTACCTCGGAGTTATCGCAGATGCTTTTGAAGCAGGAGTAGTTCCCAGATGCCACCTTGAGGATATCACAAGAGCTGACTTCTACGGTTTTGTTGTTCCTTTTGTAAACGAGATCATGAAGATGTCAAAGGATGCAGGCATCCCCGTAAAGATAAGAGCCTGTGACACAATGGGTTACGGTATTCCTTACAGTGAGGTTGCCCTTCCCCGAAGCGTTCCCGGTATCATCTACGGTCTTCAGCACTACTCCGACGTAAAGAGCGAATACCTTGAATGGCACGGACATAACGACTTCTATAAAGCCGTTGCCAACGCCTCCGCCGCATGGCTCTTCGGTGCATGCGCCGTAAACTGCTCGCTTCTCGGTATAGGCGAGAGAACGGGCAACATTCCCCTCGAAGCCATGGTATTTGAGTACGCTGCGTTCAGAGGCTCACTTGACGGAATGGATACCACGGCAATTACCGAAATTGCAGACTACTTCAAAAACGAGATAGGCTATGATATCCCTCCCATGACCCCCTATGCAGGCAAGAATTTCAACATGACAAGAGCGGGAATTCATGCAGACGGTCTTCTTAAGGACGAGGAGATATATAACATCTTCAATACTGAAAAGCTTTTGAACCGTCCTGCATCCGTAATGATAAGCAAGACCTCAGGACTTGCAGGTATCGCTTACTGGATAAACGGCAACTACGGACTGACGGGAGAAGCCGCAGTTGATAAGAGAGACCCTCTCGTTGCCCGTCTCAAGGAATGGGTCGATAAGGAATATGAGGAAGGAAGAGTTTCCTCTATTTCCGCAGGCGAGATCGAGGATAAGATAAAAGAGCTTGCAGGCGACAGATTTGCCCGTAAATAAGGAGATAACAATGATAACAAAAAGCGTATCAATAGCCGATCAGGTTTTCGAAAAATTGGAGAGAGAAATTCTCAGCGGTGAATACGAAAGAGGGGAAGTTCTCACAGAGCTGAAGCTTTCCGAAAAGCTCGGTGTCAGCAGAACCCCCATAAGAGAGGCGCTCCGCCGTCTTGAACAGGAGCATATCATCGAAATGGGCCCCCGCGGCGCAGTTGTTGTCGGTATTTCTTACGAGGATATTGAAACAATATACGAAATGCGCCTCCGCCTTGAAGGAATGGCTGCGGCGATGGTGGCGGAAAAGGCAACCGAAAAGGATATAGAAGAGCTCCGTCATATACTTGACCTACAGGAGTTTTATACTATAAAGAAAAACGCAGACAATATCAAAAACGAGGACAGCGAGTTCCATAAAAAGCTTTACGGATTGTGCGGATGTGCTCCCCTTGCGGATACCCTTGAAGCTCTTCACAGAAAAGTGGTAAAGTACCGCAAAGCTTCCGTTTCTCATACAAGCAGAGCCGAAAAGACTCTTGCGGAGCACAGGGCAATTCTTGAAGCACTTATCGCCCGTGACGCAAAGCTCGTTGAGAAGCTTGTCATTGAGCACGTTGAGAATGCAAGAGACAGTATCAAAAAGAGGGGGATAAACTAAGATGGGACTTACAATAGCCGAGAAAATAATAAAAAACCACCTTGTTGAAGGTGAAATGATAAGAGGGACTGAAATT
The DNA here is from genome assembly GCA_015063695.1 of Oscillospiraceae bacterium. Classification (GTDB taxonomy): domain Bacteria; phylum Bacillota; class Clostridia; order Oscillospirales; family CAG-272; genus RUG14199. The sequence goes on along the minus strand of SVTQ01000005.1, from coordinate 57,199 downwards.
GCCCTCAGAATAGACCAGACACTTACTCAGGATGCAACGGGCACCATGGCATATATCGAGTTTGAAGCGATAGGCCTGCCTCGCGTAAAGACCGAGCTTTCCGTTGCTTACATAGACCATAACACACTGCAGTCGGGCTTTGAAAATGCAGACGACCATCTGTATATCCAGTCCGTGGCGAAGAAATACGGCATCCGTTTTTCCCGCCCCGGTAACGGCATTTGCCACCAGGTTCATCTTGAACGCTTTGGCATTCCCGGTAAAACTCTTATAGGCTCCGACAGCCATACCCCCACAGGCGGCGGTATCGGTATGCTTGCCATGGGCGCAGGCGGCATGGACGTTGCGGTTGCCATGGGCGGCGGCGCGTACTATATCACAATGCCCAAGATGTATAAGGTAAACCTTACAGGCAAGCTCTCTCCTTGGGTCAGCGCAAAGGACGTAAGCCTTGAGATACTCCGTATTCTGTCCGTTAAGGGCGGTGTGGGAGCTATCATCGAATGGGGCGGAGAGGGAATAAAGACCCTCAGCGTTCCCGAAAGAGCGACCATTACAAATATGGGAACCGAGCTCGGCGCAACGACCTCGATCTTCCCCTCCGACGAGATAACAAGAGAATTCCTCAAAGCTCAGGGCAGGGAAGCGGACTACGTTCCTCTCGAAAGCGATGCGGATGCAGTTTACGACCGCATCATTGATATCGACCTTTCATCCCTCCGTCCCATGCTTGCATGTCCCCATTCTCCCGACAATATCAAGAGCGCATCCGAGCTCTCGGAAATTAAGGTTGACCAGGTATGTGTAGGCTCATGTACGAATTCATCCCTTCGCGATATGCTCCGCGTTGCGGCTATTCTGAAGGGTAAAAAGATTGCAGACAGCGTAAGCATGTCCGTCTCCCCCGGTTCAAAGCAGGTTCTTTCCATGCTTGCGGACTGCGGCGCACTCTCCGATATTTTAGCCTCGGGTGCAAGAGTTCTTGAATGTGCCTGCGGCCCCTGTATCGGCATGGGCTTCTCTCCCAACTCCGCAGGTGTTTCACTTCGTACCTTCAACCGCAACTTTGAAGGCAGAAGCGGAACAAGAGACGCAGGTGTATACCTCGTTTCTCCCGAGGTTGCGGCGGCATCCGCCCTCACAGGCTATATTACAGATCCCTCTGAGCTCGGCGACTATCCCGAGATCGAAATGCCCGAAGCTTTCAAGGTAGACGACAGTGCAGTGCTAATGCCCGCTTCCGCTGAAAACGCGGCAAATATTCCGATCATAAGAGGCCCCAACATCAAGGAATTCCCCGAAACAGAGCCCCTGCCCGACAAGATAAGCGCAAAGCTTACTCTCAAGGTTGGCGATAATATCACAACTGACCATATCATGCCTGCAGGCGCAAAGATACTCCCTTACCGTTCCAACATTCCTCACCTTTCAAAGTTCTGCTTCGCAGTTTGCGACGAGAGCTTCCCTGAAAGAGCAAAGGCGGCAGGAAATACTGTGATAGTGGGCGGCTCAAACTACGGTCAGGGCTCCTCCCGTGAGCATGCGGCGCTGGTTCCCCTTTATCTCGGAGTGCGCGCAGTAGTTGCCAAGAGCTTTGCGCGTATTCACGCGGCAAACCTTATTAACGCAGGTATTCTCCCCCTCACATTCGTAAATGCAGACGACTATGACAAGGTAGAGCAGGATGACGAGCTTGTAATTGAAAATGCAAAGGGCTCCCTTGAAACAGGAAAATTCGAGCTTTACGACGTAACAAAAAATATAAGAATTCCCCTTGCAGGCGACTTCTCCTCCCGCCAGTGCGGTATGCTCCTTGCAGGTGGTCTCCTCCCTTACACTAAAGATAACTGAGAGGCATAACATGGAAAAAATTAAAATGATAACTCCCCTCGTCGAAATGGACGGGGACGAAATGACCCGTATTCTCTGGAAAATGATCAAGGACGAGCTTCTCTCTCCCTTCATTGACCTCAAATGCGAATACTATGACCTCTCCCTTCAGAACAGAGAGGCAACAAAGGATAAGGTTACCTACGATGCGGCTTATGCCAATAAGAAGTACGGTGTCGGCGTAAAGTGTGCGACCATCACGCCCAATAAGCAGAGAGTTGAAGAATATAACCTCACCGAAATGTGGAAGAGCCCCAACGGCACCATCCGTAACATTCTCAACGGTACTGTTTTTCGTGCTCCCATCATGACCGATTTTATCATCCCCTCCGTCCGCTCCTGGAAAAAGTCTATCACCATCGCCCGTCACGCATACGGCGATGTTTACAAGGCAACTGAATTCCGCGTTCCCGGCAAGGGCGTTGCAAAGCTTGTCTTTGAAGGCGAAAACGGTGAGAGCTTCTGTGAAACCATTTGCGATTACGACGGTGCAGGTGTTCTTCAAGGTCAGTTCAACAAGGACTCATCCATAAAGGACTTCGCTCACGCTTGCTTCAAGTTTGCCCTTGACACAAAACAGGATCTCTGGTTCTCCACAAAGGATACTATCTCCAAGCAGTACGACCAGACCTTCAAGCTTATTTTTGAAGAGATATATAATGAATTCTATAAGGAAGCCTTTGAAGCGGCAGGCATCGAGTATTTCTATACCCTCATCGACGATGCAGTTGCACGTGTTATCAGAAGCGAGGGCGGCTTTATCTGGGCGCTGAAAAATTATGACGGCGACGTAATGAGCGATATGGTCTCCACCGCCTTCGGTTCTCTTGCTATGATGACAAGTGTTTTAGTATCTCCCGACGGCTGCTTTGAATACGAAGCGGCTCACGGTACCGTAACACGTCACTATTACAGATACCTTAAAGGCGAAGAGCCCACTGCAAACCCCATGGCTCTTATTTATGCCTGGACCGGTGCTCTCCGTAAGAGAGGCGAACTTGACGGAATAGCGGAGCTTGTTTCCTTCGCGGATAAGCTGGAGGCGGCTTGTATGACGACCCTTTCCTCGGGTATCATGACAAAGGACCTTGTTAACCTCACCCCCGATGGCTTTGAAGCAAAAGCAGTTAAAACCTCCGAATTCTTCTCGGCAATCAGAGAAAATCTTGAAAAGACTCTGTGATTTTTATGAGGGAAACTTTCTGAAGAAAGTTTCCCTCAAACTCCCTTCAAAGACTTTTGAACGGGTAAAAACAGAAGAAAAAACACCGTATTTTATGTTTTTCAAATAAATCTGAAAAAAATCAAAAAAAGACTTGCAAAATACAAAATAATATGGTACAATAGCAAAGTCGATATAGGGGTATAGTTCAGTTGGTAGAACACCAGTCTCCAAAACTGGGTGTCGTGGGTTCAAGTCCTTCTGCCCCTGCCAAAAATACACCAAGGCGTATGCCTTGGTGTATTTTTTATCCAAGCCGCAGGCTTGGCATATCATCGCCGCGCGAAGCGTGGTGTATATCATCAAGGGCGAAAAGCCGCCCTTGTATCTCATCACGCGTCAGCGTGTATTTTCCTGCAGCTTGATGATATGCAATGCTTCGCATTGATGATATACCGCAACAAGTTGCGGATGATATACAAGGCTTCGCCTTGATTTTTTAATGAAAGTATAATATAATGCTTTCTGAAGGGGAGTGATCAAGTGATTAAAAACTACTTGTTGGATTATTCAGAACAGCTTGCAACTGATATGGAATTGCTTTGTCAAAAGATAAAAGCACCATCTAACTCTCTATTTCAACTCCGCAAAAGCTCAAGCAGTGTTTATGCAAATATACGTGAAGCCAATTACGGTCAAAGCAAAGCCGATATGCTTTCAAAATTTGAAATTGCTCTCAAAGAATGCAGTGAAACAGAAGGTTGGTTGCAATTATTGTTTAATACGAGTTGTATTGATGAAAAAACATATAAATTTTATAGAAATCTTTGTGGGCGTATTAGACGTATGTTGATAGCAAGTTGCAAAACATTGAAAGAAAAAATACTGGAGAAATAGAATAAATAAGGTTTTTAGGATTGTTTTTGAGAACAAATTCTAACCTTTCTTGAATTTTTCACGAATCCAGGTCATAATAAAGCAAAGAATAATCTCAACGCCGAAAAGGAGAACAAAAATGGATAGAGCACAAAAGACGGAAATCGTCAATATGTGTTTAGTATATAAAGGTGATCTTGTATTAATTCAGGATAAAGTTGATGATGAGTACAAAGGACTTTGTTTTCCCGGCGGACATGTTGAGATGAATGAATCGTTAACGGATGCGGTAATCAGAGAGGTTAAAGAAGAAACCGGTCTAACTATTTCATCACCGATTCTGTGCGGAACAAAAGGTTGGGTGAATGATGATGGCTCTCGGTATTTAGCATTGTTTTATAAAACCGATAGATTTAGCGGTGAGATAAGGTCGTCTGAAGAAGGAGATGTGTTTTGGATGCGCCTTGATGATTTGTTATCAATGGGCGAGCGTCTTTCTTTGGATATGATTGATATGATCAAGGTTTTCATGGACGATAGTTTAAGTGAATTTTTTTATTATAAAGAAAACGACGAATGGCGGTATGAGCTGAAGTGATCTTGCTTTTTTCTTGATTACTTTTACCTGAATTCGTCTTTACACAAAAAGCCATTCGCATATCGGATGGCTTTTTTTATGTCAGTCATGTTAGGAAAAGAAGGGCATGTCAGCCTTTAAAGTCTTACTCTTCCTTCGCCCCAAACCCCGCTTTTTCAAATATCTTAATCAAAACAATACCGACAATGATACCCAAAGCACCCTGAACGGCATTTGCGGGTATATTTACGAGTGACGGGCCGAATCCGTACAGAAAGCCTTCGAATACGAAGTACCCGAGTATCATCGTGATCTCAGCAAGTACGCCGCCGATAAGTCTTGACGGAAGCTTGCCTGTTTTTTTGTTCATAAGCTTAAAGCATCCAAAGGCGATAAGAGCCATGATCCCTTTGATAATAAAGGTTGCGGGAGCATAGGTGACGTAACCCGAGAACAGATCTGCAAGGGCAGAGCCGAGACCTGCTGCGAGGAAAGCATATCCCGAGGGAAGCATCCATCCTGCAGTTAAAACGATGCAGTCTCCGAGATTTATATATCCGTTCAACGGTGACGGAATTTTAACGATCATCGTTGCAACGCATGCGAGAGCAGCCATAAGCGCCGCCATGACGGTATTTTTTATTTTTGAACTCATTTTATGTCTGTCTCCTTTACATTGGCTACGTCATAGTGTATAATATATCTGAGTATATAACAATCACCAATTTCAAGGAAATTTATATAACCAGATGAAATATATTATAGATAAAGAAAAAAGGCCCGTATATCTTCAGCTTTACAGTCAGCTGAGAGAGGATATAGTAAACGGGATATACGCCTATAACAGCAAACTCCCCTCAAAAAGAAGCCTTGCGGAAGAAACCGGTCTCAGTACGGTAACGGTAGAGCACACGTATGCGCTCCTTTGCGATGAAGGCTATGCGGAAGCAAAGGAGCGTGTCGGGTATATAGTGACCTTTCGGAAGGATGACGGCTTTGCGGCTTCCGTCAGAACCGCTCCTGTCTATCATAACGTACACCATTCAGTACCTTCATATCCCGATTTCCCCCTTTCCGTTTTAAGTAAAACCATGCGGAAGGTTCTGACGGAGCACGGAGATATTTTTCTTGAAAAATCACCTAATATCGGTTGCACAGAGCTTCGGGAAGCGATAAGACGATATCTTGCGAGAAACCGCGGAATAAACGTTGACGTCGAACAGCTCGTTATAGGCTCCGGCTCGGAATATCTTTACGGACTAATCATAGAGCTTCTCGGAAGAAATAAGATATTTGCAATTGAGTCCCCGTCGTATAAGAAGATAGAGCAGGTGTATAGAGCGACCGAAATAGAATATGAACGTCTGCCATTAACGTCTGCCGGAATAAACAGCAGTGCTCTTTCTTCAACAAATGCCGACGTTCTGCATACTACTCCGTATCGAAGCTATCCCAGCGGAGTTACGGCAACGGCATCCAAACGCCATGAATACGTGCGTTGGGCAAACGAAAACGGACGTTACATTATTGAGGATGATTATGAGTCCGAATTCTCGGTGCTTACCAAACCAACGGAAACACTTTTTGCGCTTTCCGATTCTGACAATGTTATATATCTGAATACCTTTTCAAAAACTATCTCTCCGTCCCTTCGTATCGGATACATGGTTCTGCCGAAGCATCTTGTCGGTGTTTACGAAGAAAAGCTCGGGTTCTATTCCTGCACCGTTCCAACCTTCATGCAGTACGTTCTCGCGGAGCTTATAGATAACGGCGACTTTGAACGGCATATCAACCGTGTCAGAAGAAAGATGAGAAAAGATATGAAGGGGGTTTTAAACTAAAACAAATACTGATTTTACTATATACAAGCATTCGGTTTTGTGATATACTTTAAAAAGTAAATAATTATACTAAGGTGAAAAAATGTTTTTTGATGACATAAAGCTCGGGATGTCGGTGGAGACCGCTCCCGCTGTTATAAAAAAAGAAAAAATGCTTGACTTTGCTCATGACTACGATAACGTTCCTCTCCATACCGATGAGGAATATGCAAAGACCACTATCTTTGGAAAGCTTATTGCACCGGGGGTAATGTCTTTTATGTCCGTATGGGCAAAATATCTTGAGGTGGATTTCTTCGGAGAAGAGCTTCTTGCGGGAAAATCAACAAAGATCGAATGGCTGAGACCTGTTTATGCCGACGACGTTCTTACGGGAAAAGCAACGGTTACAAACACGGTGAGAAGGAATGAAAGAAACGGACTTGTGGAGATATCCTTCGACGTTTATAACCAAAACGGTGAGCTTGTTCTGAAGGACGTGACCGAAGCCATAGTAAAATGCAGACAGGTGTAACGTATAAAGCGCAGATGTCTTTGAAAACACAAACGAGGTGATATATTAATGAAGAAAACATACGTAACATCAATGCCAAATCATATCGGTGCGTTTCTTAAAGCAAGTAAATGCTTTTCTGCCCTTGGAATAAACATCACCCGTGTAAACTATAACAAAGCAGTTGACTCTCATACTCTCTTTATTGATGCGGAAGGAACTGAGGAGAAGCTTGCCAAGGCGGATATCGAGCTTGAAAAGATAGGATATCTTCAGAGCAATTTTAATAAAACGAGCATCGTTCTCATTGAATTCCGTCTTAAAGACGTTCCCGGCAGTGTTGAAAATATTCTTACACTTATCAATGATTTCAATTTCAATATTTCCTATATCAGCTCCCAGGAAAACGGAACAGATTATCAGTATTTCAAAATGGGTCTGTGTGTCGATGATTTTGATAAGATATCGCTGTTTCTGAGCGAAGCGGAAAAGATCTGCAAGGTTCGCGTTATTGATTATAACAGCTCCGAAAAGGTTTTCGACAACAGTATCTTTTATAATGCCTACGTTCTGGGACTTTCCAAAACGATGGGACTTCCCGAGGACGTGCGCCGCGAGCTTCTCGTTCACGTTAATCTTGCAATGCAGACACTTGACGAGCAGGGACTTTCCCCTTACAGAACCTTTGACAGCATAAGCAAATTTGCGGAGCTTCTCGGTGCCTCAACGGGAAGTGCCTTTATGCCGAGAATAAGCACCCATAAAGTGACCGACAATACGGAGATAACTCTCATTGAGCCTCCCTGCGGAAGCAACACGGTAATTATCAAAAGCAACGGCAAATATTTGTTTGTAGACAGCGGATATGCTTGTTACCGCGAGGAAATGCTTAAGGTGCTGAGAAGCCTTATTCCCGATTTCGATAATGTTAAGAAGACAGTTCTTGTTACTCATGCAGACCTTGACCACTGCGGACTTCTTGACCTGTTTGACGAGGTCATAACAAGCCATAGATCCGCAAGATGTCTCGAGGATGAATATCATGGACTTGACGGATACAGAGAGAAAAATCCCCTTCATAAGCCCTATATCAATATCTGTAAAAAGTTGACCTCATACAGACCCACAGATCCGTCTAAGATCACAGCCATGTGGAATGATGTCCGGGAGCTGAGAGAGCCTCTTACTCAGATAGGATTTTTTGATTTTGAAGAGCTTCATTTTGAGGTTTACGAAGGAAAGGGCGGCCATATCCCCGGTGAGATAGTTCTTATCGACTACGGAAGGAACATCGCGTTTACGGGAGATATCTATATCAATATGCAGGGTCTTACGGCGGCGCAGGCGGACTACAATCAGTATGCTCCCATTCTGATGACCTCCGTTGATACTGACCCCAAGCTTTGCGCGGCTGAAAGAAAGGCTGTTCTTCAGCGCCTCGGCGTTGGCAAGTGGCAGATATTCGGAGGACACGGATTTAAAAAGGATTATTCCGTCAATTTGTAACGTCATAAATAGTTAGTTGAAAAGTGAGCGGTTATGGAAAATATGACCTTTAAAAAATGGAAAAATAAAAACGTTCTTGCCATTGGTGACAGTATCACCTCCGACGGAAGGTGGCAGGCGGAATTTGCCCGTCTTACGGGGTGCAATATAAAGACCCATGCCCATGGCGGCATAGGTATTATCGATATGACGGAGGGCAAGGAAGTTGCAGACAGCCCCGATTTTAAATATGATCCCTTCACGGGAACAAACGGAAGCTTCGGCCCCCTTTCTGTGGAAGAAGTAAAGGGTGTTGACCTCATTATATTTCTCGGAGCCTATAACGAAAGACACATGGAATACGGCGAGAGGGGAGATATGTTCCCCGAAAACAATACTCTTCGCGGAAAGTTCGCTTTTGTCCTTAAAAGGCTCCGTGAGCTTCTTGCTGAAGCTAAAAACGAAAACTGCACAGTGATGCTTGTTGCGCCTCACTGTGTGGGTAAATACGACTGGGTCGACCGTGACGGATACGAGGACTGGCCGAGAGGCACGGGAAGAAGTCTTGAAACCATGTCGGCGCTTATTTCGGATATTGCAAGAGAAAACGGACTTCCTTTCTGCGATGCGTGGCATGCCAGCGGAATAGGGAAGGATAACTGGCACATCTACACCAATTCAGAAACGGAGCTTCGCCCCGACTATGATCCCGAAAAGGAATACGTCGCCCCCTACCCCATGTTTGCCGACAGAGCCCATCTGAACGGCGCAGGCTATGCAAAGCTCGGGCAGTGTATTGTGCGTGCCGCAGAAGAAATTGTATAAAAATAAAGGAGCCTTAAAGGCTCCTTAAATTCTATATGTTATCGGTTATTATTCAGCATCAGCAGCTTCGATTGCTTCAGCAGCTTCCATAGCTTCTGCTTCAGCCATTGCTCTTTCATAAGCATCAAGAACAGCAGCTTCGAGAGCGTTTCTGAAATCAGCGTTGATGGGATGAACGATATCACGGTATGTGCCGTCAGCGTTCTTTCTGCTGGGCATTACGATAAAGTATCTTTCTCTTGCGTAAATGACCTTAATGTCATGTACTGCGAGACATTCATTGAAAGTAACGGAAGCGATAGCCTTCATGGGTCCTTCTTCGTTAAAAAGCTTTCTGATTCTGATGTCTGTAATTTTCATTTTGGGTCCTCCGTAGGGTATAAAATCTTTCCAAAATTAGTATACTTTGAAAAAATGAATTTAATTTTAACAATGTGCAAAAAAAAATAAATTTCCGTTGCCTATTGCGATTTTTTTCACAATATTATATAATAAGAGGGAATAAAGTTTTAGTAAGTAGTAATAATTTCATCCATGAATGTACGAAAGGGCGGTGTGATATGGCACTTCCAAACACTCATTTCGGAGCTGAACATATAGCAGAGCTTATGAAAGGGAAGAAAAACCTCTTTTTTGCAGGCATCGGCGGAGTAAGTATGTGCTCCCTTGCATATATTTCGAAGCTCCGCGGACATAACGTAACGGGATATGACAGAACTCCCTCAAAGGCAACGGCTGATCTTGAGGCAGAAGGCATAACCGTTTACTATGAAAACGACGTTTCTCACATTGACGGCGTTGACGTGCTTGTTTATACGGTTGCTATCTCGGCAGATAATCCCGAGTACAAGGCGGCAGGAGAGAGGGGGATACCCCGTATCTCAAGAGCTGATTATCTCGGTTATCTTATGAGCGGATATAAGAACAGTATCGGTGTTTCGGGTATGCACGGCAAGAGTACAACTACCTCTATGCTCGAAAAGGTGTTCGCTTATGCAGGGACTGACCCAACCGTTAATTGCGGTGCCGTAATGGCGGACACGGGGAAGGCCCACAGAATAGGCTCTGAGGAATTCTTTATCTTCGAAGCCTGTGAGTACATGGACTCCTTCCTCGATTTCTATCCCACTCTCGCGGTCATTCTTAACATCGAAATGGACCACGTGGACTATTTCCACTCCATGGAGCAGATCGAAGAGTCTTATGCAAAGTTTGCCGCCAAGACGGGAGAAAACGGAATTGCGGTTGTCAACTTATGTGACGAAAACGTAATGAGAGCGGTTAAAGACTATAAGGGCAGACTCGTTACCTTCGGAGTTGAATGTAAGGATGCAGACTACAGCGCAGAGAATATTACCTTCAACAAAGGCCGCGGTGTGTTCGACGTTTATCATAAAGGAGAATTCCTTTGCCACGCAGAGCTGAAAGTATTCGGTAATCACAGCGTTTGCGATGCCGTTGCAACTGCGGCGGTAGCACACCTTATGGGAATTGCCCCCGAGGATATCGGGAAGGGACTTTCCGAGTATGCGGGAGCCGCAAGACGAATGGAATATTCGGGCAAGACCGTAAAGGGTGCCGACATCTACAACGACTACGCTCATCATCCCACTGAAATTGCCACAACTCTTTCGGCGGTTGAGAAGATGGAGTATTCCAAGGTGTACTGCGTATTCCAGTCCCATACTTATTCAAGAACAAAAGAGCTCTTTGATGATTTTGTTTCCGTTCTTGCCGAAAGCAGTTGCGATGAGATAATCCTTTCTCACATCTATTCCGCACGTGAGACAGACACTCTCGGTGTCTCCTCTGAGCTTATGGCAGAAAAGATAAGAGAGAAGGGTAAAAAGGCTCTCTGCTTCGAAGATTTCTCCGACCTTGCCGCTTACGTGGCACAGACAGCAGGTGAAAATGAACTGGTGCTTGTGATGGGAGCAGGGGATATTCCCGCAGTAATTCCCATGATGAAATAGAGTTAAAAATGCCCGAATTTTTCGGGCGTTTTTTTATGCCCTTTTCGCTTCGTGTACAATGTGTTAAAAGTTAAAATATGCTCTGAAAACTACGCTCTTTTCATTGACAGAAATGATGAAATATGTTAAAATTAACATAAGAATATATAAAGTTAACATTTTATATAACATAGTGTTAAATGCAGAGAGGAGTGGGGTTATGACAGAGGAAAGACGTGAAAAAATAAGGGTGCTTTTGTCTGAAAAACCCTTCGTTTCACTGGCGGAGCTTTGCTCGATGTTCCCGAGCGTTTCCGACATGACCATTAGGCGCGATATCGAGTATTTCGAAAAGATAGGTGCGGCTATAAAGGTCAGAGGGGGAGCGAGAAGCGTAAAGTTTATCGGTGACACCACGGAGGAGTCCATCGCCAGCCGAATGAACTCCCGTGTTGAGGAAAAAACGAAGATAGCAAAGGCGGCGGCACGATATCTCGAACCGGGGCGTTCCATATTTGTGGACTCAGGCTCAACGGTGGGAAGACTTTCTTATTTTCTCCCTTCCGAAAGGCTGACCTTCACCACCACAAGCCCGTCAATAGCCCTCGAGCTTTGTAAAACGGGAGTGCACGTGGTAAACATAGTCGGCGGAAGAGTTGACCGTGACAATTTCTCCGTGTCGGGAATGTACGCTATGAAGTTTATTTCCGATATGAATATCGACGTTGCATTTCTTTGTCCCTCGGGGCTCTCCCTTTCGGGCAGCTTCACCTGCGGTAATTACAGCGAGTGCGAGCTGAAGTCCACGGTGGCTAAAAAAGCCCGTCTTGTGGTGATGCTGATGGACAAGACCAAGGTGGACAAGATGCTCCCCTTTACCTTCTGCGGTATGGAGGACGTTGACGTTCTTGTAACTGACGGAAAGCTCCCCGAAGAGCTTGAAAGGAAAGCAAAGGAAAGCGGAACGAGGATTATCGACGTTTCCGCGTAACATACGGTAATTTGGGCTTTTGCCCAATTTATAAATACTTAAACTTTGAATAATTTAATGAAAGGAATGAATAAATTTGGCAAATCTTGTAATCATGCCCCGTCAGGGGCAGAGTGTTGAAAGCTGTATCATCACGGCTTGGCACAAGAAAAAGGGAGACAAGGTAGCAGAAGGCGACATTATCTATTCTTACGAAACGGATAAGTCCGCATTTGACGAACCTTCCCTCTATTCAGGAACAATTCTTGAAGTGTTTGCGGCGGAAGGAGACGTTGTACCCTGTCTTGATCCCGTTTGCATCATTGGTGAAGAGGGCGAGGATATCTCAGCACTCATTCCCGGCGGTGCGGCAGAAGAAGCAGCTCCCGAAGTAAAAGCCGAAGAAAAGAAGGAAGAGGTCGTAGCGGCACCCGTTGCAACAGGCGAAGTTGTAAAGGGCGAAAGAGTTAAGATCTCTCCCAGAGCAAAGGCGCTCTCTCTCAAGACAGGCGTTGATATGACTAAGGTAGTTCCCACAGGCCCTCATGGCAGAATTATCGAAAGAGATATCAATCTCGCGCTTGATGCAGGCTACAGAGCTTCGTCGGCGGCTGTTGAAGCATTCCTCAGAGGCGAAGCTGTTGAAGTACCCGAAGAAGCTCCCGAAGCAGTAGCTCCCGCAGCTCCCGTAGCAGCTGCAGCGGTTAATTTCGCTGAATGTGAAGAGGTTCCCATGTCCGGAGTTCGCCGTGCTATTTCCCGTTCTATGCACGCATCCCTTTCCGAAATGGCTCAGCTTACACTTAATGCAAGCTTTGATGCAACAAAGCTTATGGCATACCGCGCATCCCTCAAGGCTGGCGCAGAGGCTCTCGGTCTTCCCAAGATATCCCTCAACGATATGGTATTCTTTGCAGTAAGCCGTACACTTCTGAAGCACCCCGACGTTAACGCAACTCTGAAGGATGACGTTATCAGAAAGTATAAGCACGCAAATATCGGTCTCGCAGTAGATACGGAACGCGGACTTCTCGTTCCCACTATCTTCGGCGCAGATACACTCAGCCTCGCTGAGATCTCAAAGGCTAATAAAGAAGCGGCAGGCAAGGCAAGAGAGGGAACACTCACTCCCGACGAAATGTCAGGCGGTACGTTCACAATTACAAACCTCGGCTCTCTCGGAATTGAAAGCTTCACTCCCGTTATCAATCCTCCTCAGGTAGCTATCCTCGGTGTATGTGCAATTACACAGAGACTGAAGGCTGACGGAAGCGTATATTCCGCAATGGGACTCTCCCTCACCTTTGACCACAGAGCTATCGACGGAGCACCTGCGGCAAGATTCCTTAAGGACCTTGCTACAGCTCTCGAAAACTTCGATATTCTTCTTGCACAGTGAGGAGCTTGAAAGATGGCAATTTTTGATCTTATTGTACTCGGCGGCGGCCCCGGCGGATATAATGCCGCAGAACGTGCCGCTCACGCAGGAATGAAGGTAGCCCTCTTTGAAGAGAGAGCTCTCGGCGGTGTATGCCTCAACGAAGGCTGTATACCCACAAAGACCCTTCTCAATTCCGCAAAGATATATGAAGCGGCAATTCACGGCGAAGCCTTCGGCGTATCCGTGGAAGGCGCAAAGATAGACCATAACGCAGTTATCGACAGAAAGAACAAGGTCGTAAAGACTCTTGTTTCAGGTGTCGGCGCAAAAATGAGAGGCGCAGGTGTTAAGGTCATTGAAGGCACTGCAAAGATCGCAGGCAAGAGCGCAGGCGGCTTCACCGTTGAATGTGCAGGCGAAAAATATGAAGGCGCAAAGCTTCTTATCTGCACAGGCAGCGAAGCGGCAGTGCCTCCCATTCCCGGCCTTCGAGAAGCAGTTGAAGGCGGTCTCGCAGTAACAAACCGCGAAATTCTTGACCTTCGTGAAGTTCCGAAGACCATCGCAGTTATCGGCGGCGGCGTTATCGGTCTTGAAATGGCATCCTATTTCAACACTCTCGGCTCCGAGGTTTCCGTAATCGAAATGATGGATAAGATAGCAGGTCCCACAGATCGCGATATCTCAAATATTCTTCAGAACAACTATGCAAAGAAGGGCGTTAAGTTTATTCTCGGCGCGGCAGTTTGCAATGTCGGCGGTAAGTACGGCGACGGTTTCGTTGAATATAAGATAGGTGATAAGACCGAAAAGGTAAACTGCGAGCTTGTACTTGTAAGTACGGGCAGACGCGCAAGAACAAAGGATATCGGTCTTGAAACACTCGGTGTTCTCACCAACCGCGGTTCTGTCGTTACAGATGAAACGGGACGTACAAGCGTTCCCGGCGTATGGGCGGCAGGTGACGTTAACGGCAAGAGTATGCTCGCTCACACAGCTTACCGTGAAGGTGAAGCGGCTGTTAACTCCATGCTCGGCATCAAGGACGCTGTTGATTACCGTGCTATCCCCGCAGTTATCTATACAAAGCCCGAGGTCGGCTGTGTAGGTGAAACTGCTGAGAGCGCGGCTAAGGTCGGCATCAAAGCAACCGAACATACAATCAGCCTCCGTTACAGCGGCAGATATATCGCTGAAAACGAAGGCGGCGACGGTATCGTTAAGATAGTAGTTGACGACGAACACAAGACTATTATCGGTGTACACATGATAGGCTCTTACGCTTCCGAAATCATCTACGGCGCGGCGGCAATGGTTGCCCGTCAGGACAGAGTTTCCGACGTAAGAAAGATAGTATTCCCCCATCCCACGGTATGCGAAGTTATCCGTGAGGGAATGTTCATGATAGACTAAAAATACAGAAAGAAGGAAATAAATTATGCCTAAGAGTCAATATATAAGCCCCGAAGTGGCTTTTGAAAAAGGTTTTATCGAATTTGATAAGATTCCCCTTTGTCAGTACAGCAAAACTCTCGCTGAAGAAAAGAAGATCTATACAAAGGACGATTTTCTCCGCATCTACCGTGACATGAGAATTATCCGTGAGTTTGAAACAATGCTCAACGAGATAAAGGTAAAGAGCGTATACAACGGCGTTGCATATAACAACCCCGGCCCCGCTCACCTCTCCATCGGTCAGGAAGCTTCTGCAGTAGGTCAGGCTTACTGCCTCGATATCAATGACTACACCTTCGGTTCTCACCGCAGCCACGGCGAAATTCTCGCAAAGGGTCTTTCCTCCATCAACAAGCTCGACGAAACAGAGCTTTACGATATCATGAAGGAATTCCTCGGCGGTAACATCCTCTCCGTAGTTGAAGGTAAGGAAAACAAGAAGGGTGACGTAAAGGATCTCGCTATCGACTTCCTTCTTTACGGCGCTCTCGCTGAAATTTTCGCTCGCACAACAGGCTTCAACAGAGGTCTCGGCGGCTCCATGCACGCATTCTTCATTCCTTTCGGTATCTTCCCCAACAACGCCATCGTTGGCGGAGCTGCTCCCGTAGCTCTCGGTGCCGCTCTCTATAAGAGAAGCTGCCACAAGAAGGGTATCGTAATCGCTAACTCCGGTGACGGTGCTCTCGGACGCGGTCCCGTTCTTGAAGCTCTCAACATGGCTAACATGGACCAGATCAGAAAGCTCTGGGGCATGGACGGCAAGTATGATGATTCCGGTATGCCTATCCTCTTCAACGTATTCAACAACTTCTACGGCATGGGCGGCCAGACAAAGGGCGAGACCATGGGCTTCGATATCGCGGCTCGTCTCGGCGCAGGCTTCTCTCCCGAAATGATGCACGCTGAAAAGGTCAACGGCTACGATCCTCTCGCAGTTATCGACGCAACAACAAGAAAGAAGGAGCTTCTCCTCAAGGGCGAAGGTCCTGCACTTCTCGAAGTTGCAACATACCGTGTAAGCGGTCACTCTCCTTCCGACTCCTCCACATACAGAACAGCAGAGGAGATCGAAGAATGGAAGAACGCATGTCCCATCGCGGCATACCGTGCTAAGATGATCAAGGGCAAGGTAGCAACAGCTGCTGAATTCGATGCGATCGAAGAAGATATCATTAAGAGAGTAACAAAGATCTGTGAAATGGCAGTAGATGAAACCATCTCTCCCAGAATGGATCTTGACAAGACTCCCGACATGATCTCCTCCATCATGTTCTCCAATACACTCACACCCAGCATGGACACTGAAAGAGAACCCGAAGTTCTCATGCCCAAGGAAGAAAACCCCAGAGTTAAGCAGCTTGCAACAAAGGCACGCTTTGCTTACGACGAAAAGGGCGAAATGATTCCCAAGATCAAGCAGTTCGGTCTCCGTGACGGTCTCTTTGAAGCTATTCTCGACAAGTTCTATGAAGACCCCACAACTATCGCATACGGCGAAGATAACCGTGACTGGGGCGGCGCGTTCGCAGTTTACCGCGGACTTACAGAAGCTCTGCCTTACCACCGTTTCTTCAACTCTCCCATTTCCGAAGCGGCTATCGTCGGTTCTGCAGTAGGTTATGCTATGGCAGGCGGCCGTGCTATCGTTGAGCTTATGTACGCTGACTTTATCGGCTGTGCAGGCGACGAAATATTCAACCAGCTCTCCAAGTGGCAGTCCATGAGTGCGGGTATCCTCAAGATGCCCGTAGTAGTTCGTGTTTCCGTTGGTTCCAAGTACGGCGCACAGCACTCTCAGGACTGGACGGCACTCTGTTCTCATATCCCCGGCCTCAAGGTTTGCTTCCCTGCAACACCTTACGATGCAAAGGGTCTTATGGCAGAAGCTCTCAATGGCACTGACCCCGTTATCTTCTTTGAATCTCAGAGAATTTACGATATCGGCGAGCAGTTCCATGAAGGCGGCGTTCCTGCTGAAAGCTATACAGTTAAGTTCGGCGAACCCGACGTTAAGCGCGAAGGTAAGGACGTTACTATCCTTACGATCGGTGCAGTTCTTTACCGTGCTCTTGATGCGGCTAAGAAGCTTGAGTCTGAATACGGCATCAGCGCAGAAGTTATCGACGCTCGCTCCATCGTTCCCTTCAACTATGAAAAGGTTATCGAAAGCGTTAAGAAGACAGGTAAGATCATTATCGTCGGCGACGCTTGCGACAGAAACTCCGTAATGCGTGATATGGCTTCCAATATTACTGAAATGGCATTCGATTATCTCGATGCTCCGCCCGTAGTTTTCGGTTCCCGTAACTGGATCACTCCCGCTTACGAATTCGAAAAGTACTTCTTCCCTCAGGCAGACGGCATTATCGACGTAATTTCCCAGAAGCTTATGCCCATCGCAGGAAGAACATACACGGTAAACGAATCTGAACTCGAACATATCGAAAGAAATAAAGTAGGCCTTTGATGAAATGCAGGGAAACTTTTGAAAAAGTTTCCCCACACCCCTTCAAAACTTTCAAACAATCAGGTAGGGGAGGGGCTTGCTCCTCCCGTACTCAGTAATACGAATAACGGCGGTCGTTTTGCACGGTATAAACTGACCGCCTTTATTACATGAAAAGAACCCCGATTTTTCGGGGTTCTTTTACGTGAAAGTTATTCAACAAAATCGAATTCGAATTCGAACATCTTGACGGTGTCGCCTTCTTGACAGCCTTTTTCACGGAGCATATCAATAATGCCGTTTTTGTTGAGCTGTGTTTCAAAGTACATAAGGGACTCTCTGTCGCCGAGGTTAATTCTTCCGCAGAGAAGCTCGATCCACTTGCCTTCAACAACGTATGCTCCCGTGCTGTCGCGGGTAATAACGGTTGCTTCAGGGGAAGCATCCTCGAAGTTTTCGAGGGCGGGTGCTTCTTCTGCTTCGTAGATAGTAACGGGAGGAAGCTTTGAAAGCTTTTCTTCCGTCAGCTTCATCAGCTTCTTTGTGTTCTGCATTGTAGCCGCGGAAATGAATACAACGGGGTAATCTCTCTCTTCCATAGCCTCAAGGAAACGCTTTATCTCGGGAGCTTCCTCGTCGGGAAGCATATCCATCTTATTTGCCGCAACTATTCTGGGACGGGAGTAAAGCTCCTCGGAGAATTTTTTTAGCTCTTCGTCGATGGTATGGAAATCGTCGAGAGGATCGCGGCCTTCGGTGCCTGCGATGTCAACGACGTGAATGAGAAGTCGGCAACGGTCAACGTGACGGAGGAATGCGTGGCCAAGGCCTGCGCCGTCAGATGCACCTTCAATAAGACCGGGAATATCCGCCATAACGAAGCCGCCCTCTTCGCCCGTTCTTACAACGCCCAGATTGGGTTCAAGAGTTGTGAAATGATATTCGGCGATCTTGGGTCTCGCTTCGGAAACGGAGGCAAGAAGGGAGGACTTACCTGCGGAGGGAAGACCTACAAGTCCAACGTCCGCAATCATCTTAAGCTCAAGGACGATCTCCTTTTCTTCGCCGGGAATACCTGCCTTTGCGAAGTTGGGAACCTGTCTTGTGGGAGTTGCGAAATGCTTGTTGCCGAAACCGCCCTTGCCGCCCTTGCAGAGTATGTACTCCTCGCAGTCGGACATATCCTTGATAATTCGTCCCGTTTCGGCATCTCTTATAAGAGTACCTGCAGGAACTTTAACGATAATATCGGAGCCGTTTTTGCCGTGGCACTTGCCGCCCTCACCGGGGCCGCCGTTTTCGGCAATAAATTTTCTCTTGTATCTGAAGGCAAGAAGGGTGTTGGAGCCTTCGTCTATTCTGAATACGACGTTACCGCCGTTTCCGCCGTCGCCTCCGTCGGGACCGCCCTTGGCAACGTACTTTTCACGTCTGAAGGAAACACAGCCGTTACCGCCGTTTCCTGCTTTGACGTATATTTTTATTTTATCAATAAACATAGAGATCTCTCCTTATTTATTCATGAAACCGAAGCCGAACTTTTCGTTATAATCATTTATCGCCTTGGATATGATAGAAACAGCCTCATTCTTGTCAAAAAGGTCGTCAACCTCGGTCTGCTTGTCCTCAAGCTGCTTGTAAACGGAGAAGAAATGTCTTATTTCTTCGAAAACGTGAGCGGGAAGGTCGTTTGAATTCTTATAGTAATTATAAATGGGGGCGGTGAAAGGAATGCCGATGATCTTTTCGTCAAGCTTTCCGCCATCCTTCATTTTGATAACGCCGATGGGGTAGCACTGCACAAGTGTCATGGGTGCAATGGGCTCAGAGCAAAGAACGAGGACGTCAAGGGGGTCTCCGTCATCTGCAAAGGTACGGGGAATAAAACCGTAGTTTGCGGGATAGTGGGTCGCCGTGTGAAGAATTCTGTCAAGGCGCAGAAGCCCCGTTGACTTGTCTATTTCATATTTATTTCTGCTGCCCTTTGAAATTTCAATAACTGCGGTGAAATTGTCGGGCGTAATGAAGCTGCTGTCTATATCGTGCCAGATGTTCATTTCAGATCTCCTTTCGGAAAGGGTGTTAAATGAATTGCCGTGTAATACAAGGCATAGTTATTAAAATATTTTACCATAAACTTCGAAGTATTTCAACCATTATTTTAGCTATAATTATATTATTATATATTTTGCGGTAAATAAAACAAATTAAGATGTGTAAAATAAACAATGTTTTGGCAAATTAAGGGGCAGGAAACGGCAATAATGTCAAAAAGTTAAAAAACTATTGATTTTGAACATAAAATTTGGTATACTTATTTTACTTAATTAAGAGGCGTATGCCGTTACAGTTTTCTAACAGGAGAATAATAATGATAACACGTGATATAACAATAAAAAACAGTGTTGGGCTCCACGCAAGACCTGCAACATTCTTTATCCAGAAAGCAAATTCTTTCAAAAGCGCACTGTCCGTTGAAAGAGAAGACCGCAGAGTAAACGCTAAGAGCTTACTGGGCGTACTTTCTCTTGGTATCGTAAAGGGCATGGAGATAACTCTCGTTGCTGACGGTCCCGATGAAGAAGAAGCAATGGAAGCGCTTGTAAACCTTATCGATAAGGAACTTGAAGACTGACCGCATAGCTTATTAGCCGTCCTGTTGGGCGGCTTTTTGTCTTTGTACATTACATATTGAAAGGAGCGCAGAAACAATGAAGAATACCATAGTGATAAACGATATAGGCTTTCTGCGTTCAAAGGCGGCATCCCTTCCGAGACTTCCCGGAGTCTATATCATGGAGAATAAACACGGCGAGGTCATTTACGTGGGTAAATCCCGCTCTCTTCGCGACAGAGTAAGTCAGTATTTCCACGGCTCTCATGACATAAAGACCGCTAAAATGGCATCAAACGTAAACAACTTCCGTTTTATCGTGTGTAATACGGAAATGGATGCCCTTATCCTTGAAAACGACCTTATAAAGAAGTACACTCCCAAGTATAATATTCTTCTGAAGGACTCAAAATCCTACCCTTATATCAAGGTGACCGACGGAGAGTTCCCGAGAATTGTAATGACGAGGAAAAGAACGTCAGACGGTAAGTATTTCGGCCCTTATTCGGGAGCAGGCGTTATCTTTGAAGTTATATCCACCCTTGAGAAAATTCTCGGAATTCCGTCCTGCAAGCATTCCTTCCCGAAGGATATCGGAAAGGTACGCCCCTGTGTTTACAGACAGATAGGCCGCTGCTGCGGAGTGTGCGCGGGGGATGTTGATGCAGCGGAATACGGAGAGATTATTTCCTGTGCCGTTCAGATACTCAGGGGTAACACGAAAGAGGCAAAAAACAGCCTTGAAGAGAGAATGTATAAAGCGGCGTCGGAGGAACGCTTCGAAGAAGCTGCCCGTTGCCGTGACAGCATAACAGCCCTTTCAAAGCTTGAAACGAGAAGAAAGGTAACTTCGCTCGCTCCCGACAGCGAGTACGACGTAATTGCCGTCGCAAGCTCCGAGGGAAGCCAGTGTGCCGCAGTATTCTATATACGCGACGGCATAATCTCCGACAGCGAGCAGTTTATCTTCGGTGCCGATGAAATAACGGGCTATATAACAAGAAATGAGGTTGACGGAAGCGTTGTCGAAAACGGGGGGGAAGAGCTTGAAGAGGAAAATACCGAGAGCTTTGAATTTCCTCTTTCCGCCTTTATCGTCAATCTTTATATGGGCAGGGAATATATACCGAAGGAGATCCTCATTTCCTTTGAAATGCCCGAAAGCGAAAGGGAGCTTGTGGGAGAATACCTCAGCCGCAGAGCGGGCAGAAGGGTAACTATCAAAACTCCCGTGAGAGGTGAGCTTCGCCACGTTTGCACCATGGCGGAAAACGATGCGAGACGTCATGCAGAAAGCCGCCGCAGACGTGCAGATGCCAACGAGAGGGTGCTGGGCGCTCTTGCAGAAGCTCTGCATCTTGAAGTATTTCCCGAGAGAATTGAGTGCTATGATATATCAAACCTCGGGGACGAGCATATTACCGCAGGCATGATAGTTGCCGCCGACGGTGTGTTCAAAAAAAGTGATTACAGATATTTCCGTATAAAGAGTACGGAGACTGCCGATGACTACGCCTCCATGCGCGAGGCTATCTCCAGAAGACTTTCGGAGCTTTCGGGGGACGATAAGTCCTTTTCCGTCATGCCCGACCTTATTCTTCTTGACGGCGGCGAAAACCACGTTTCGGTGGTACGTCAGGTGGTGGATGCCATGGGGCTTGAAATACCCGTTTTCGGTATGGTAAAAGACAGCCACCATAAAACGAGAACCCTTGTGGGCGACGGCAGAGAGATAAGCATTGCCAAGGATATGACCCTATTCCAGTTTATATATAAGCTCCAGGAAGAGGTGCACAGATACACCGTCGGCAGAATGACGGCGGCAAAGCTTAAGGCCCTTAAAACTTCTGAGCTTGAAAAGATAAAGGGCATAGGCCCCGAAAAGGCAAAAAGACTTCTTATGACCCTCGGAACACTTGACAGTATAAAGAATGCAAGTGTTTCGGAGCTTGAAAAAACGGAGAAGGTAAGCCGTCGCGATGCTGAAAATATCTATGAGTATTTTCACGGCAGTGATGCAAGAGAATAACCCCATTCGAGAGGTGAGATCATGAGAATAATTACGGGAAGCGCAAGAGGAATAAATCTTGAGACCCTTGAAGGCGAGGCAACGAGACCTACCGCCGACAGAGTGAAGGAAGCTATGTTTTCCATGCTTCAGTTTGATATGGAAGGAAGACGCGTGCTCGACCTTTTCGCAGGAAGCGGTCAGCTTGGGCTTGAAGCTCTTAGCAGAGGAGCATCTTCTGCAGTATTTGTTGATAATTCAAGAGATGCTGTTAATATCGTTCTGAAAAATGCCGCGAAAACAAAGCTGAAGGACAGATGCCGCGCGGCGGTATATGACTATGAGACCTATCTCGAAGGTGCCGCGGGAAAGGAAGATTTTCATATTATCTTCCTTGACCCGCCTTATAATACCGATGCAATGGTAAATGCGCTTCGCCTTATTTCCGAGGGCTCTCTTCTGGCGGAAGGCGGTATTATCGCCTGCGAAACGGATACTATTCCCGAAGAAAGACAGAAGAGAAAAAAAGCGCCTCGCGAGGATGATGAAACGGCAGTTCTCCGTGACGTTTTCTGCGGAGACGAGGCTCTTATGTCAGAGTTCGTTATAAGAAAAACAGCCCGCTACGGCAGAACGAGACTTACCCTTTTGGAAGGAGTGTGAAACATGAAAAAATGTGTGTTTGCAGGAACCTTTGATCCTATCACGTTAGGTCATACCGACATCATAAAAAGAGCTCTTTCTCTCTTTGATGAGGTGCACGTGCTTGTTGCCGTAAACCCCGATAAAAAATGCCTTATTGACGCTTCTGAACGCGTAAATATGGCAAAAACGGCAACTGCAAAATATAGTACCGAAGACAAGCGGATCGTATGCGTGGCATGGGAAAGACCCCTTTTTGAATACTGCCTCAAGGAGGGTGTTTATCACATAGTAAAGGGTGTCCGTAATACCGTTGATTTCGAATACGAAAAGACCCTTGCCCTTCAGACAAAGGCACTTTGTCCTTCCGTTGAAACGGTACTCCTTTATTCCGACCCTTCTCTTGACCATATCAGCTCAAGCTACGTCCGCGGACTTATAAGATACGGAATGGACGTGAAGGGAGCAGTACCCGAAGAGATCGAAGAGCTTCTTTTGAAAAAGTAAAAGTGCATAGAGAAGCTATCGGAAAGAACGAAAACGTAAAGTGCAGAACAATCAGAAAGGATGCCTGAACCATTATGTGTGCACTTTGAGAAAATCATCCGTGCAGTTTGGATGAATTGAATATTTACCCTCGGGAAATTCGCCCGAGGGTATTTTTTTGCTATTTCCCCGCCCGATGCGCCGCGAAAGATGTTAACTTTTTGTAAAACCGTAGCAAAAAGTGTCAATTTTGCAAATGTGTAAAACGACATTTTTAAAAGAAAACAAGCGTGAAAACAGAGGGAAAGGCACTGTTTTACAATATTTGTAAAAAACAAGGGTATTTTTGACGGAGATTATAGGGAAATGCAAAAAACTTTTATATATTTTTTCTGTTTTTGTAAAAAATATTGCTCTAAGCTATTGATTTTTTTATATAGGTGTAGTATAATTAAAACACAACTCTTAGAACACCAAAAAACAATCAAAGTGGTGTAAAATTAAAGTGAAATGCATCAAAACGGTGCAAAATGAGTGAAATACAGCTCAAAAACCATAAAAAGAGTTAAGATTTTATGCAGATGTCTGCTGAAAAACAGAGAAAGGAGGCCCGCTTGATGTTTACAAATCAGTACGAACACACCATAGACGGCAAGGGCAGAATGTTTATCCCTGCAAAATATCGCGAAAAGCTGGGCTCTTCACTTTATCTGTGTATGGGCGTTGACATGAATCTTTACATCATGACCGTTGAAGACTGGGAAGCATACAGAGACAGACTTCTTGAAGCTGTTTCCGAAACAGATGACAGAGACCTCCTCCGTTACTTCTTCGGATGTACGACGGACGTTCAGGTTGACTCTCAGGGAAGAATTCTTATTCCCGCTTCTTATATGGAATATGCAGGTCTTAAGGACGGCGCAGTTATCGTAGGATGCGGAAAACGCGCTGAAATATGGGCTCCCGATAAATGGGAAGCATATAACAGAGGCTTTGATCCCGCGGCGGCAGCTGCAAAGCTCTCCGCTTACAGACTGTGAGGAAACAATGGAATTTTCCCACGTGTCCGTAATGGTAAGAGAGTGTCTTGAGATCCTTCAGCCCGAGCGCGGCGGAATATACGTTGACTGTACGGCAGGCGGCGGCGGACACTCCTATGAAATAGCAAAGCTTCTTCCCGAAGGCTCAAGGCTTATAAGTCTCGACCAGGACGATGCGGCAATCGCCGCATGTACCGAAAGACTGAAACCCTTCGGTGATAAATGTACGGTAGTAAAATCAAATTTCAGAAATATAGGCGCAGTGCTCGATATGCTCGGCATCGAAAAGATAGACGGCGTAATGTGGGACCTCGGTGTCTCCTCCTATCAGCTTGATGAGCCTGAGCGCGGATTTTCCTATATGCACGATGCTCCCCTTGATATGAGAATGAATACCTCCTGTGGAATTACCGCAGCGGACGTGGTGAACGGATACTCAAAGGACGAGCTCAGAAGAATCATAAGCGATTACGGCGAAGAGAGATTTGCCGCATTTATCGCTTCCAATATCGAAAAGAAAAGGGCAGAAAAGCCTATCGAAACAACTCTTGAGCTTGCAAATATAATCGCATCGTCGATTCCCGCGGCTTCAAGAAAAAAGGAAGCTCAGCATCCTGCCAAGAGAACCTTTCAGGCAATAAGAATTGAAGTAAACGGAGAGCTTGAAGTTATAGAGCCTTCTCTCGAAGAAGCAATTTCAAGACTTAACGTGGGCGGAAGAGCAGCAGTTATAACCTTCCATTCGGGAGAGGACAGAATTGCAAAGCAGACCTTCGTTAAAATGGCTAATCCCTGTGAATGTCCCAGAGATTTTCCCGTTTGCGTCTGCGGAAAGAAGCCTTCCGTAAAAATACTGACCAAAAAGCCTCTCGCCCCGAAGGACGATGAACTTGCGGTAAACCCCCGTTCAAGAAGCGCAAAGGTCAGAGGAGTCGAAAAGATCTGATAAACGGGAAAAACGGACGCTCTCCCGTTGCCTTATTAATTAAGGAAGATTTTTTTGCAAAGCGACTTAATAAATTAAGTAAATTACTTGTCCATAAACAGATTTCAGAAGGGAGATAGTCAAATGACCTATCAGAATATGACAAACGAAGAACTTTGCACAAGACTTACAGCAAAGTACAGAAACCGTGTTGACGCGGCTTGCACAAATGCAAAAAATATAACAGAAGATATCTCCCGTAAGAAAGCGCAGGCAACTGCAGAAAACAGAAGAAGATCGGGAATGGCAAGAGATGCAAGATCCAATGCCGTTAAGCAGATTCCCGGTTTTACAAGCGCCAAAAAAGCGGCGCGCGA
This sequence comes from Oscillospiraceae bacterium, assembly GCA_015063695.1. GTDB lineage: Bacteria > Bacillota > Clostridia > Oscillospirales > CAG-272 > RUG14199. Next base: position 31,748 of record SVTQ01000005.1, on the reverse strand, counting down.
GCCTTCTTTCGAGAATTTTGTATCCGACGGAAATTACGGCTATGCTTTTGCCAGAGCACAGCGTGTAAGATCATGGGCAGCTATGAGTGCTCAGCGTGACATTGGTGCTCAGTCACGCAGACGCCCCTCATATGACCGCGCATACCGTGAGGATGCGGCAATCGAGAAGAAGACCCATACAGCGAAAGCAAGGCTCTCTCTTGTTGATATGTGGCACGCATTCACCGAAAAGGACGAAAATGAAACAGGCGAAAAAAGAGTTAAGACACTTCCCGTGTCAAAGAGCCTTATCGTTTCCGTTATTCTCTGCACGGTAATGCTTATGACAGTGCTCTTTACATATTCATCATACGCTCAGCTGAACGCGAGAGTTGACGAACTTAAGGCTGAAAAGCAGACACTTATGGCTGAAAGAGAACATCTTGAAGGCCTTCTCGCAGTCCGCGACGATATCAGAGAGATCGAAGACTACGCAACCAACGTTATCGGCATGGTAAAGAGTGACTACGTTGAAACAAAATACGTATCCATAGCCGACGGAGAAAGAATAGAAGTTATCTCCGCAGACAACGGCGAAGGAGAAACGGAAGGACTTTTCTCAACACTTCTTTCCGCTATGGGCGGCAACTGGGAAAGAGTTCTTGAGTATATTGACTGATTTCCCGAAAACGGACCGTCTTCGGCAAAAAAGTGGTGAACGGTAAGTCACCACTTTTTGTAATTTTTTAAGTCCTACGGCATATAAATATTATAACTGACAAAGGAGAGTTCAAATGGCAGGGTTTAACATGAGAATGGACAGAGCAACCCATAAAAAAGCTTATTTTCTGCTTGCTGTGTTCTTTGCATTTGCACTGTTTATAATAATATCCTTGTTTAAAATGCAGGTCATCGACCACGAATACTACCAGAACCTTGTTCTTGAGCAGATGACCACGGAAATAGAAGTAAATCCCGAAAGAGGAGATATACACGATACCAACGGAAACGTAATTGCAACAAACGCAACAAGATATATGGTTGTAATCTCTCCCCAGGATATCCTCGATATAACCGACCCGAATGCAAAGGGTGAGGAAGAAGTCGAGGAAGACGGATTTATAGAAAAAATAGTTGATTTTCTGATCTCTCTTAGAAGCAAAGGTGAAGAAAAGGAAAACGAACAGCCTGTTTTCGAATGGCAGAATTTTGACGGTGTTCTTGAAAAAGACCTCACCATGGACAGACTTATCGCAGGATTTCTCTCGGGACTTATAGAAGACGTTGAATACGACGAAGTCATGGAGAAAACAAAGAAGGTGGGAAGACGTTACGAGGTCGTCGCAAGACTTGTTGACGAAGACACCGCCGACGCAATAAGAGAATTTATTGATAAATACGAGCTTAAGCTTCAGCTTTATCTCGTAGCAACCTCCATCCGATATTACCCCTATGATTCACTCGCTTCTCACGTGATCGGATTTACCGACGTGGACGGCAGAGGAGCCTACGGTATGGAGCAGTATTACAATAACCTTATGGAAGGCTCCAAGGGCAGATATATTACAGCTCAGGATGCTCATCATCAGGATATGCCCTTTGAATACGAGACTTACGTGGAAGAGAAGGACGGTTATAACCTTGTTTCCACTCTTGATATGTATATACAGTACGAGCTTGAAAACCAGCTTGAAAATGCACTTAAAGACCATAAAGCGGCGTGCAGAGTTACGGGAATCGTAATGGACGTAAACACGGGCGGTATTCTCGGAATGGGGACCTACCCCTCCTTCGACCTTAACGATCCCCGAACCATAAGTGCCGAGAACTTCGATGCTCTTCATTCAGCCCTTGATGCAAATGCGCTTGCAAAGCTTTCCAAACTCACTCCGGGAACAGAGGAGTATGAGACCCAGGAAAAACAGCTTATGCTGTTCACCGCGTGGAAAAATAAGGCGATAACGGAAACCTATGAACCCGGTTCAACCTTCAAGATCATGACGACCGCCATGGCTCTTGAAGAAAAAGTGGTAAGAGTTGACGAAGGCTTTTACTGCGGCGGTTCAATGACCATCGAAGGATATCCGAAACCCATTCACTGCCATAAGAGAACGGGTCACGGTCAGGTATCCTTTGCGGTAGGACTTCAGCAGTCCTGCAACCCCGTGCTCATGACCCTCGGTCTCAGATTGGGTCAGACAAAGTTCTACAACTACTTCGAACAGTTTGGTTATACGTCCCTCACAGGAATTGACCTTCCCAACGAAGCATCTGCAATGTATCACAGCTTCAAGGACTTTACAAACGCATCACTTGCGGTATATTCCTTCGGTCAGACCTTCAAGACCACACCTCTTCAGCAGATAACGGCAATTTCATCCGTTGCGAACGGGGGGTATCTTGTAACTCCTCACGTACTTAAAGAGATCGTTGACGATGACGGAAACGTAATCGAAACTTACGAGACCGACGTTAAAAGACATATAGTAAGCGAAGAGACCTGTAACACCATCGCTCAGATCCTTGAAGAAGGTGTTTCGGGTGACGGCGGTGCGAGAAACGCATACGTAAAAGGATATAAGGTAGCGGCTAAAACAGGTACATCCGAAAAGCGAGATAAGCTTGATGCCAACGGCGAAAAATCTCTCAGAGTAGGTTCCTGCGTGGCATTTGCACCTGCAGACGACCCTCAGGTCGCAGTGCTCATCGTAGTTGACGAACCGTCAAACGGCAGTGTATACGGAAGTGTTGTTGCGGCTCCCTACGTCTCAAACCTTCTCTCCTTCATTCTTCCTTATATGGGCTATGAACCCGTTTATACCGCGGAAGAGATGAAGACCGCTGAAATAAGCGTACCTAATTATGTTGGTTCGGCAAGAGATAATGCGATAGCCGATCTTGAGTGGAGAGAGATAAGCTATAAGATAATGGGTGACGGCCCCACCGTAGTGTCCCAGATACCTGAAGGCGGCAGTTCCATTTCCAAGCAGGACGGTATTGTTTACCTCTATACGGGAAGCGAAGCTCCCAAAGCAGATATCACTGTCCCCGACCTTGTAGGTAAAACTGCGGAGGCGGCAAACAGAATTCTCACAAATCTCGGACTCAACGTAAGCATAGTCGGAGCAACCAACGGCGCAACCGCCACCGTTTCAACACAGTATCCTGCGGCAGGCGAAGTGGTACCAAGAGGTACTCTTGTAACAGTTGAAATGCGTCACGCAATCAGCTCTGACGGCTGATGCCAATAACAAAAAGGAAGTAAAAGGAGCCGCAAGCTGATGCCAGCTTGCGGCTCAAATATACTCTGACGAAAAATAAAAAAGACCGTGAAAATCAAAGGAACTCAAAAGAAAATTTGTTTTTTGCGGAGGAATTATGATACTTGGAAAATTACTTGAGGGATGCGGGGCAAAGGGGGATTATAACGAAACGACGGACGTTTCTTCCGTTTGCTTCAATTCAAAAAAAGTAACGAAGGGAGCTTTGTTTGCAGCCCTTAAAGGGTCAAAGGCGGACGGAAGAGATTATATCGCGGAGGCGGCAGAAAAAGGGGCATCCTGCGTTTTATGCGAAGGAGAGATTTCTTTTTCAAAGATCCCCGTTATCAGAGTTGAAAATGTGAGGAGTGCCGCGGCAAAGGTCTGTTCAAATTTTTACGGAAACCCCGACAGGGATATGAAAATTATAGCCGTAACGGGGACAAACGGAAAAACCACGGTTTGCGCCTTGCTTGAGTATATATATGGCAGAGCCGGCAGAAAAACGGGGATGTTGGGTACGGTTTACAAACGGGGAGGCGGAGAGGAGCTTGACTGCGGAGAGGACAACATGACTACCCCCGACCCCGAAAAGCTGTACGGGTATCTTCGTAAAATCAAAGATGCAGGATGTGACACCGTAATTATGGAAGCCTCGTCCCATGCCCTTGCACACTCAAAGCTTGACGGTATGCATATCGATCTGGGGCTTTTCACAAATCTCACTCCCGAGCATCTTGACTTTCACGGCTCAATGGAGAATTATTACAGAGCAAAAAGCCTTCTTGCGAAAAAATCAAAAAGCTTTCTCGTAAATTACGATGACCATTACGGGAAGAGATTATGTGATGAATTTCCACGTGCCCTTGCGGTTTCCGCAACCCCCGAAACAGCGGCTGACAGACGGGTGTGGGCAACGGCGGCAATGTACAGAGATCACGGATTTTACGGCATAGAATATATGTTTTGCTGCAGGGAGACCGTCTTTCCCGTAATGTCTGTGACTGTGGGCAAAAACGCTCTGTATAACACGCTCCTTTCCTCTGCGGCGGCACTGTACGGAGGAATTGAACCTCATATCATTGCAAATGCGGTGGCTGAGTTTCGCGGCATTTCGGGAAGATTTGAAACTGTCTGCTTCGGGCACGACGTGCCGAGAGTAATAATCGATTATGCACATACTCCCGATTCCTTTGAAAGAGTGCTTTCGGAAACAAGACAGCTCACGAGGGAGCTCTCGAAGCTTACTGTAGTCTTCGGATGCGGCGGGGAACGTGACAAGGGAAAAAGACCCGTGATGGGAGCGATTGCCGAAAAATATGCCCACCGCGTTATAATTACCGATGATAACCCGAGAGGGGAGGAACCCTCCGAAATAAGAAGAGATATCCTTGACGGCATAAAAGACAAAAAGAAGATCTGCGTTATAGGGGACAGAAAAGAAGCTCTTGAAAGCGCAGTGTACCAAAGCTCGGCGGGTGACGTCATTCTTGTCCTTGGTAAAGGCCACGAGGAGTACATAATAGACAAAAACGGAAGACACCCTTTTCCCGAGAGAGAAATAATAAAAAACGCCGTCTTCAATAAATTCGGAACTCTTTGAAGTATTAAAAATAAATATTGTTTTAAAACAAATGAAAAAATATAAAATTGTTACTTTACATATAGCAATTTTGAAATATATATGTTATAATATTATGATATTAGAAATGTGGTCTTTCTTTCCGCTTGGAAACTGTAAAGAACACCTTTCGAAGAAACCTTGAAAACAACTGATGTGAACGGAGGATAAGATGAAAGCTAAGTTGACACTTAAAACTCTCACAGCGGAAGAAACAGCAAAGGTAACAGGCGGAGTCCTCGAGGTGTACGGAAACGGAGGAACAAAGAACGTTTCTTCCGTAGTATACGATTCAAGAGATGCAGAGGAGGACAGCCTTTTCTGCGCCATCAAGGGAGAGCGCACCGACGGACATAAATATATTGCAGACGTAGTCGCAAAGGGGGCATCCGTTATCCTTGCATCATACGTTCCCGAAGAGGCAAAGAGCGCGGGTGATTTCTGTGCAGTGATCGTTGAGGACACGGTAAACGCCCTCGGCATCCTTTCGGGATATTACAGAGACTTCAGCAGTGCAGTTGTGATCGGAGTTACGGGCAGTGTAGGTAAAACGACCACAAAGGACTTTGTAGCGGCAGTCTGCTCGGAAAGCTTCAATACAATGAAGACAGAGGGTAATCACAATAACGAGATAGGTCTTCCCATGACCCTCTTCTCAATTGAGCCCGAGTGTGAGGTCGCAGTTCTTGAAATGGGCATGTCGGACAGAGGGGAAATAAGCTTTATGACAAAGCTTGCAAAGCCTCGCTTCGGTATCATCACAAATATAGGAACCTCCCATATAGCAAACCTCGGCAGTCGTGAGAATATTTGCGAGGCAAAGCTTGAGATCGCCGAAGGTATGAATGAAAACGGAGTTCTTCTTCTCAACGGTGACGAGCCTCTTCTTGCAGATAAGAATGCTTTTGTAGCCCCCGAAGTATGCTATCTCGGTCTTTACAGCAAAACTGCCGACTATAAAGCAATCAACGCAAGACAGAACACGGACGGCATGATCTTCGATATTCTCGGTGACGGTAACGCCTACGTAAACGTTGAGATTCCCACCCTTGGACGTCATAATATTTATAACGCGCTGTGCGCTTTTAAGATCGGTATGCTTCTCGGTATGAGCGAGAATTCCATAAGACGCGGCCTTCTCTCTTTTGTCAGCACCGATATGCGTCAAAAGATATATCCCGTTGGAGATATAACAGTTATCGAAGACTGCTACAATGCAAGTCCCGAGTCAATGAGAGCGGCAATTGAAGTGCTTGTTTCAAAGGCTCAGAAGGATGGAGTGAACCCCTGTGCCCTTCTCGGTGATATGCTTGAGCTTGGAGAATCAAGCAGACTTCTCCATGACCAGCTCGGTCAGTATGCGGCTCAGATGAAGATTCAAAAGCTGTTCTGCTACGGCACAATGGCTGACTGTGTTGCCGAAGCTGCTATCAAGAAAGGTGTCAGAGCTGAACACGTATACGTTTGCTCCGATATCGGAAAACCTGAGGTCATGGCCGAAATGGTAAAAAAGGCAATAGAACCCGGTGACATTCTCCTCGTAAAGGCAAGCCGCGGAGTTGCCGCGGAAAAAGTTCTTGATGCCCTCAAGGCATCCTACAAAAACGGATGCAAAAAATAAAAATCAGAACTCCGAAAGGAATATAAAAATATGACGGATATTCTTCTGACTCTGCTTTCTGCACTTGTACCCTTTGTACTTACAGTGCTCATTCTCAAAAAGCTTATTCCCGTTCTCAAAAGTAAGAAGATGGGTCAGCCGATCCTTGAGATCGGTCCCAGATGGCATAAAAGCAAAGAGGGAACCCCCACAATGGGCGGTCTCTCCTTTATCATAGCAATAGTTATCTCCTGCATCGCGGCATCCGTTTATCTCGGCATAAAAAGCGGCTTTGAGACAGTAGTTCCCCTTATTCTTACTGTTGCTTACGGCGTAATTTGCGCAATGATCGGTTTTATTGACGACCTTGCAAAGCTCAGAAAAAAGCAGAACGAAGGACTTTCCGCAAAGCAGAAGTTTGCTCTTCAGATAGCGGCGGCGGCTCTCTACCTTGCAGGACTTCACTTCTTCTGCCATATCTCCACGGCGCTCTATATTCCTTTCATCGGTGTTGAGCTTGAACTTAAATTTGCATATTACGTGATCGGACTTTTCCTTCTCGTAGGTATCGATAACAGCGTAAACCTTACCGACGGTATCGACGGTCTCGCTTCAAGCGTTACCTTTGCCGTATCCGTATTCTTTGTTCTTGCTGCATACCTCGGCGGAGAAGCGCAGAATATTCCTTTGGCAGTGCTCGGCGCACTGACTGCAGGCGGTGTTCTCGGATTTCTCGTTTACAACTTCTATCCCGCAAGAGTATTTATGGGTGATACAGGCTCTCTCTTCCTCGGTGCGGTGGTTGCAGGTGCGGCATTTATGCTTGGCAATCCCCTTATCGTAGTGATAGTCGGACTTATATACATAATCGAAACCGCATCCGTAATGCTTCAGGTAGGTTACTTCAAGCTGACCCACGGAAAGAGACTTTTCAAGATGGCTCCCATTCATCACCATTTTGAAAAGAGCGGCTTCAGTGAGATCGGCATCGTTGCTCTCTTTACGGGCATTACCGTTCTATGCTGTGCCATTGCATGGTTCGGACTTAAATAAAGATTTTTCCAAAACGGCTTTCCTTAAAAGTTTAAATTGAAAGGAGTTCCCATGAGCGAAAAAAACGGACACAGAGCTGCCCACAGCGGAAGAAGCGGAAACGCAGGCATTGTGCACGGTGAGCCTTCGGCCAAGGGCAGTGGAAGGACTTACGTCAGTAAAAACGCCCATGAAGCGGCGAGACGTCAGCACGAGAGAGGCGAAAGATTGACCGCTTCGGGAAGAAGCCCTCAGAAGCAGTCGGGACTCACTGTCCGCGAAGAGATGGCTCTGCAGAGTAAAATAAAGGACAGAGAATGGTCAAAGGGTATCACCCGAGTAAAGGGCGGCCCCGATACGGTTTTCCTCGTTCTTCTTCTTGTAATCATAAGTATAGGTATAATAATGGTTTACAGTGCCAGCTATCCCACTGCAATAAACGAAGGTGAAAACGGCTTCTATTATGCGGGAAAACAGCTTGTCTGGGTAGCATTCGGCGCCGCATGTATGGGAGTTGCCATACTTGTTCCTTCAAGATACATAAGAAAGCTTTCTTTTGTAATATACGGGCTTGTGGCAGTGCTGCTTCTTCTGGTGCTTATTATAGGCACCGAGAGCGGCGGCGCTCAGAGATGGATAAAAATAACGGGCTCCCTTAGACTTCAGCCGTCGGAGCTTGCAAAATTCTCACTGCCCGTAATACTTGCGTGGTACTGTGAAAAATACGGTCATCTTTTCAAAGACACAACGGAAAGAAAAGAAAAGTTCTTCTACGGTGTCATGTGGCCCAGCGTGTTCGTTCTGTTCTATGCAGGACTTATTGCCCTTGAAAAGCACCTTTCGGGTCTTTTTATAGTTGTTGCCATCGGTATCGTCGTAATGTTCCTCGGCGGTGCACCCGTATGGATGACCGCGGCGTATTATTCGGTCATAGGTTCTCTCGGCGGTGTCTTCTACCTTATTATGAACCCTTATGCGCTGAGAAGAATCAAGACCTTCTTTGATGCAAATGCAGACAACCTTGACGAAAACTGGCAGACCTACCAAGGCTCGCTCGCCATTGGCTCGGGAGGATTTCTCGGCATAGGGCTTGGGCAGAGCAGACAGAAAAACAGCTACGTTTCCGAAGCTCAGAACGACTTTATCTTCACCATCTGGTGCGAGGAAATGGGATTTGTGGGCGCAGTTCTTGTAATCGTGCTTTTCATGGCACTGCTTCTCAGAGGCTATAAGATCGCTCTTAAAGCACCCGATACTTTTTCGTCCCTTATGGTATTCGGTATAATGACTCAGGTAGGACTTCAGGTGATACTCAATCTTCTTGTTGTAACGGATAATTTTATGAATACGGGTATATCCCTTCCTTTCCTTTCCTACGGCGGAAGCTCGCTTATTGTTCTTCTGACGGAAATGGGAATCGTGCTCTCGGTCTCAAGGCGTTCTTACGAAAAACAGACTTGATATCCGAGATAAAGATAAAAACAGTAATATAAAATTTGGGAGAACATTATGGGACTCAGAGTTCTTATGACAGGCGGCGGTACAGGCGGACACGTAAATCCTGCCCTTGCCATTGCAAATACAATAAAACAGAATGTTGAAGGCAGTGTTATCGAATACGTGGGAACGTCAAGAGGAATTGAAAACAAGCTTGTTCCGAGAGCAGGATATAAGCTTCACCACGTAGAGATCAGAGGCCTTCGCAGAAGTCTGTCTCTTTCCAACCTCAAAACCGCATATTACGTTCTCACCTCTCCTGCCAAGGCAGGGAAGCTTATTGCCTCCTTTAAGCCCGATATCGTTATCGGTACGGGAGGATACGTTTGCTGGCCCGTTATCAAAGCTGCGGCGGACAGAGGTATACCTACGGTGCTTCATGAATCCAACGCCATCCCCGGCGTTGCAGTAAAGATGCTGGCTTCAAAGGTTGACAGAATATACCTTAACTTTGAAAAGGCAGGGGAAAACCTCTCCTGCAAGGAAAAGCTTCTCCACGTTGGAAATCCCCTTCTTGCTCCCTTCTCCGGAGTATCTCTTGAGGAAGCAAAGAAGAAAGCGGCAATTCCCGAAGGTTGTAAATACTTCCTTCTCTCCTACGGCGGAAGTCTCGGTGCTCAGAAGGTAAATGAAGCGGTGATAAGACTTATGAAGGAATTTACTTCGAAGCACCCCGAGGTTTATCACCTTCACGCCACAGGCTCCATTGAGCACGAAACTGCAACTGCCATGTTCAAAGAAGCAGGTCTTGACAAGTGTGAAAATATAAAGCTTGTTGAATATATCTACGATATGCCCGTGCAGATGGCGGCGGCAGACCTTATTATCTGCAGAGCGGGTGCTATGACAGTTTCCGAGCTTTCCATGAGCGGAAAGTGCGCTGTGTTCATCCCTTCTCCTAACGTGACCGACAACCATCAGTATAAAAACGCAAAGGTATTGGCTGATGCAGGCGCGGCAGTTGTGTTTGAGGAAAAAGAGCTTACCGATGACCGCCTTGAAAGAAAGATCGAAGAGCTTCTTTGTGAAAAGGGCGATGCAGTAAGGACCGAAATGTCTGAAAAGATCGGAGCGTTCTCCGTAAAGGATGCAAACAAGCTCATTTTTAATGACATACTTGACATAATCGAGAAGAAAAAGAAATAAAGCATATACTATTATATAATTAATGAAGGAAGGTGAAGTTGTGCCTTATAAACAGAATAACGCAAAAACGGGCAGAGCTTCACGCCCCGAAAACCCAAGACGCCGAAAAGAGGGATATTCCAAGGGCAACAGCAGTTGGAATAATTCCTCCTACAAGCAGAGCGTAAAGACCGAGCGTACACAGACCAAGGTTATCAATACAACTCCCGTGCGTATACGCAGCGACTATTTCGACCACACAAAAGCAGGCCGAAGAGCGCAGTTCAAGCGTGAGTATGACAGGCGCAGAAGAGAATGGAAAGCGGCTGTCAGAAAGAACGTCAGAGCCCAGAAGATAAAAACGGCGCTTATTAATACGGCGGCAATCTTTTTTGCAGTAGTAATTCTTTTCACTGCGGTGTACAAGCTGTTCTTCGTGGCAAATAATATAATAATTGAAGGAAATTCCACGTACAGCGCAGAGGATATTATAAGTGCCTGCGGACTTGACGAAAAGGAAAATCTGTTCTCCTTCAGCTCAAGAGAAGCGGCTGACAGAATTTATTTCTACTGCCCCGGAATAAAGAATGCGGATTTTGAACGCCGTATTCCCGATAAGGTATTCATAAACGTGGAGGAAGAGATTCCCGCATTCTATGCGGAAATTCACGGCGAAGTGTTCACTCTCTCATCTTCACTTCGCATAATGAGCAGAACCGATGCGGATACCGCAAAAGAGGCAGGACTCATTAAGCTTAAGCTTCAAGACGTGTCTTACGCTGTATCGGGTTCTGTAATCGAGCTTGCCTCTTCAAGAGCACAGAGATATCTTGAAAATACCGCATCTCTCATAGAAAAATCACCTCTCAAAGGAAAGCTTACTTCCATTGACATGACAGACGATTTCAAAACCGTTATGGTCGCCCTCGGCAGATATAAGCTTGATTTCGGTTCTCAGGATGACTTGGGTGTAAAACTCAAGCTTGCGGAAGCCATTCTTGAAGATCCTATCTTCAATCCGGAAAACAAGGCGATAATCGACCTTGCCGATACGGCAAAGACAAGTGTTATCATCGATAATCAGCTTGAGCTCGACTGAATATAATATTAATATGAAGGATTTTTGATGCGGCTCTGCGAAGAAGGACCCCGAAAGCGTTAATTTAACGCCGGGGTTCTTTTTTTCAATATATTGATGAGGAAATGACTCTCTATACTATAAGAATGATTTAGTCATTTGAGTAAAATAAAAGGTTTTAACGGCCGTCTAAAAAGGCATTTGTGTAAAATAGTCTGAAAATCCCGCATTTTTACCATTAAATGTCAAAAATAAGCATATAATATTAAATAAACTTGAATTTTACTGAAAATTATCAAAAAAATTTGTTTATACCTATTGCAAATATAATAAAAAAAGTATATTATATATTGTGTAGTGTTGTTTTTCGGGCTCAGAGAAAGCAGATATCCCCGAAATCCGTCTTTGAGAAGGCGGAACACGGCGTAAAAATAATACGAGTAAAAGTAAACGGAGGAAATTAAAATGGCATTTGAACTTGATGATAACATTTCCAGTGGCGTAAATATAAAAGTTATCGGTGTCGGCGGTGGCGGCGGAAATGCTGTAAACCACATGATCGCATCTAACGTAAGAGGTGTTGACTTTATCGTGATCAACACTGATAAGATGCCCCTTGTTCATTCCAATGCGTCAAACAAGATTCCGATCGGTGAAAAGATCACAAAGGGTCACGGTGCAGGCGCTAACCCCGAGATCGGTGCTCAGAGTGCGGAAGAAAGCATTGACGAAATTAAGAATGCTATCGCAGGCGCTGACATGATATTCCTTACAGCAGGCATGGGCGGCGGTACAGGCACAGGTGCGGCTCCCGTAGTTGCGAGAATTGCGCGTGAGATGAACATCCTTACAGTAGGTATCGTAACAAAGCCTTTCGCATTCGAGGGTAAGAGAAGAATGACTCAGGCTGAGGCAGGTATCGCAAACCTCAGAGAATACGTTGATTCTCTTGTTATCATTCCCAATGAAAGACTTAAGCAGGTTTCCGAAAGACCCATTACAATGATGAACGCTTTCGAAGCGGCTGACGACGTACTTAAGCACGGTGTTCAGAGCATCTCCGAGCTTATCAATATTCCCGGATACATCAACCTTGACTTTGCTGACGTAACAGCAGTAATGAAGGATGCAGGCTATGCTCACATGGGTATCGGTTCTGCAACAGGCAAGGACAAGGCAGAGCTTGCAGCTAAGGCGGCTATCTCCAGTCCCCTTCTCGAAACTTCCATTTCCGGTGCCAAGGGTATCCTTATCAGCATCACAGCTTCTCCCGATATCGGAATTGATGAAGTTGACCTTGCATCCAACATGATAGCTTCCGAAGCTCATGAAGACGCAAACGTTATCTGGGGTGTTGTATTCGATCCTACACTTGAAGACCAGATGGATATCACCATCATCGCAACCGGCTTTGAAAACAAAGCTGAAGAAGAAGCTAAGAAAGCAAAGGCCGAACCCGTAAAGGCTCCCGTTAAGAAGTCCGTTATCGAAGATGACGATGATGAAGATGACAGCGAAGACGAAGATCCCGATTTCGCTGAGCTTATGGGAATGCTCAAGAAGGACAGAGAAGAACCTGCTCCTGCTGCTCCCGCATACGGTAACGGTATGAATAACGGAAACAATGGTTACACAGGCGGAGGACTTTACGGCGGTATGCCCGATTACGGCCGCAGATATTAATTTAAAATATTAAATTTTTCAAAATACTTGTCGGCAAAAGACCTCCTTCGGGAGGTTTTTTGTTGAGTTTGAGTTTGAATAAATCTTGAATTTTTCAAATCTTTTGGTTTTGATATTGACAAAATGACGGGAAACCTTTATAATTAGTTTAGATTATAATACGCAAATATTGAAAGGGGTATATCCTCATGAAAAAACTTTTAGCTATTATCCTTTGTGCGGTAATGCTCGTATCCGTTCTTCCTTTTGCTGTTTCTGCAAAGGTTGTTGACGGCACGTTTGGTCCCAATGATGAGTATTATTACAAATGGGACTACACCAAGGGCTGGGGCGGAATTACAGAGAACACGCTTTCTATCGGTTTCAATCCCGATTATGAAGGCGAAGCTGACGGTATCCTTCCCGAATACGGCTCTGCACTTGAACTTCCCTGGATCAGTTGCGTAACAAGCGCAGTTTACGATTACATAATGGTTCTCGAAGTTGAAGACGGAATCAAGTCTATTCCCGACTATGCATTCGCGCTTCTCAAGAACGCAGATGAAATGAATATTCCCGATTCTGTCGAGCATATCGGTAAGGAAGCTTTCAGAGACTCTCAGGTTTCTGACCTTGATATTCCTTCCTCTGTAAAGACAGTAGGAAAGTATGCGTTCATGTACTCTGCGATTACAGAACTCACAATTCCTGAAGGCATGACGGTTATCGGTGACAGCGCATTTGAATGTATGCCCGAGCTTACAACCGTTCATATGAACGATGCAGTTACGTCCATCGGTGAATTTGCGTTCTCCAATAACCCCAAGCTCGTAAACTTTGAACTTCCCGCAAGCCTTGAACACATCGGTGCAAACGCATTCAGAAGATGTATCCTTATCGACCATTTCGATATTCCCGCAACAGTTAACTACATCGGCGAAAACGCATTCAAGTACTGCAAGGCTCTCAAAGCCATTGCAATTCCCGAAGGTATCGACGTAGTAAACGAAGGTCTCTTCTACGGTTGCGAATCCATCGAAACCATCGAACTTCCTTCTACGATAGAAACTATTGAAAAGGAAGCCTTCTATCAGTGCTACGCGCTCAAGGCTCTTGATATCCCCGCAGCTGTAACAAAGCTCGCTTCCAGAGCTTTCGGCAGATGTTCTTCTCTCAAGACGATTGCTATTCCCGAAGGTATCACAACTCTTACAAACTATATGTTCTATGAGTGCACAGGACTTGAGTCCATCGACCTTCCTTCCACACTCACATCCCTCGGTAAGGGTATCTTCTACCGTTGTTCTTCTCTCAAGAGCATTGATCTTCCCGCAGGTCTCACATCTGTAGGCAGTGACTGCTTCTATGAATGTAAGGCTCTCACATCCGTAAACGTACCTTCTTCTGTTTCCAACATTGGTAAGTACGCATTCTGCCGTTGCGAAAGTCTCACATCTCTTGAGATTCCTTCCAAGGCAACTCTTATCGGTAAGTACGCATACGGTTATTTCTTCGCAAAGGGTGAAGGCTTCTCCATTTCCGAAGGAAGCACACTTATCGGTCTCGCAGGCTCCACAGCTGAAAACTATGCAAACGGCCTCGGACTTAACTTTAATGCAAAATAATTAAGACTTGATTTAAAAGAGCTCCTTCATTTGAAGGAGCTCTTTTTTTGACTTCTCAATTAACAAATCGGCTATTGAAAAACGGTCGCGTTTGTGATAAAATGTTTGTGAAATAAACAGAATTACTTAGTAAAATAATATCTGTGAGAAGAGGTATTATATGGTTAAAAGATTTATAAATTATTATAAGCCCCATAAACTTATCTTCTTTCTTGACCTTCTGGCGGCGCTGTTTCTGGCAGTATGCGATCTTGTCTATCCCGTCATAACAAGAAAAATGATAAACGAATTTATCCCTGCAAAAATGGCAAAAAGCCTTATTCTGTGGGCGGTCATTATGCTTGGTATATATCTTTTGAAGCTTGCGCTCAACTATTTTGTTGCCTACTACGGTCACCTTGTGGGAGTCGGTATGCAAGCAGATATGAGAAGGGATATATTCACTCATCTTCAGAAGCTTCCTATGAAGTATTTTGACGATGCTAAAACGGGAACTATAATGTCCCGAATCGTTAACGACCTTATGGAAGTTTCCGAGCTTGCCCACCACGGTCCCGAAGACCTTTTTCTTTCTATCATAATGCTTGTGGGTTCTTTCATCGTAATGTCAAGAATTCATCTTCCGCTGACCCTTATCATATTTGCAGGTGTTCCCGTTATGATAATCTTCTCTTCGGGTAAGAGAAAGAAAATGAGCGCGGCATTCACCGAAAGCAGAAAAAGAGTGGGTGAGATAAACGCAGGTCTTGAAAACAGTATTTCAGGCATCAGAGTTTCTAAAGCGTATACGAATGAAAAGTATGAAACAGAGCAGTTTGAAGTCGGAAACGGCAATTTCGTGAATGCAAGAAGAAAAGCATATAAAGCCATGGCGGAATTTCATTCGGGAAATTCTTTTATTACTGACTTCCTTATGCTTGCCATGTACGTTGCAGGCGGTCTCTTTTTCATGTTTGATAAGATCACCCTTGCAGACTTCACGGCTTTCATTCTCTATATCAGCATATTCACAAATCCCATAAGAAGACTTGTCAGCTTCATGGAAATGTTTCAGGACGGTATGACCGGCTTTAAACGATTCGTTGAAATAATGGATACAAAGCCCGAAGAGGACAGTGAAGGGGCAGTTGATATGGGAGGGGTTGAAGGAACCGTTGAATTCAAAGACGTATCCTTCTCCTATACCGACAGTAAAACTGTTCTCGACGGACTTTCATTTACCCTCAAAAAAGGAAAGACACTTGCTCTCGTAGGTCCTTCCGGCGGCGGGAAGACTACTATCTGTAACCTTATCCCAAGATTTTACGAAGTGGAAAAGGGAAGTATTGAGATTGACGGCAAGGATATTACCTCTGTGACAAGAGCATCTCTGCGCCGTAGCATCGGTATCGTGTCGCAGGACGTGTTCCTCTTCGATTCCACCATTTACGATAATATTGCCTACGGTTCTGTGGGCGCATCCCGAGAAGAAGTTGAAAGAGCGGCAAAGCTTGCCAATATTCACGATTATATCATGACCCTTCCCGACGGATACGATACGCTTGTAGGTGAACGGGGCATCAAGCTTTCGGGCGGTCAGAAGCAGAGGGTATCCATTGCGAGAGTATTCCTTAAGAACCCTCCCATTCTTATTCTTGACGAGGCAACAAGTGCCCTTGATAACGCAACGGAAGTTCTTATTCAGAACAGCCTCGAAGAGCTTTGCAAAGGCAGAACGACCATAGTTGTTGCCCACAGACTTACAACCGTTAAGAACGCAGATGAAATACTCGTAATTACCGACCGCGGTATAGAAGAGCGCGGAACTCACGCCGAGCTTCTTGCATCAGGCGGTATTTATTCGGAGCTCTGGAATATTTCGGTTCGGACATAACATCAAAAAAAGACGGAAGTTTTAAAATTGCTTCCGCCTTTTTTGTTGGGCAAGGGGTCCTCAAGTTGTCGCAAGACGACTTGGGGTTCTCTTGGGCAAGGGGTCCTCAAGTTGTCGTAAGTCGGCTTGGGGTTCTCTTGGGAAAGGGGTCCTCAAGCTGTCGTAAGACGGCTTGGGGTTCTCTTTGTGTGTAATTTATTCTTCGCATCCTGCAAGAGCTGCACCGATAACAGTTCCGAACTGTGAGTTTTCGGGAAGAACAAAATTCATGTCAAACATTCTGTTGAACAGCCCAAATGCAGTTTTTGCCATCTCTGTTCCCGTCAGATTTCCCGTAATTACAATATCGCGAAGACCGTAATTCCTTGCCGCGAAAATGCTTATCATGCCGACAGTTTCAAAGACCATGTTCATGATGCCGAGGGCGATGTCGCTTTTTGTAGCGAGGTCACTGATGTTGCCGAAGTTTGATGCAGTCATAACGTCGGAAAACCCACCGACGATATCGTTGCTTGTGATGTCGTCGATTTTAAGGTCGATTTTGTCAAGGTCGCCGTCCTTTGCAAGGTCTGCGATGTGCTCAATATTGTCCATGCCGAGCATCTGTCTTGAAAGTCCCATGAGAGTACCTCCGCCGATGCCCGTGCCGCCCATGTAAACGGGCTCTTTTCCTTTTTCGGCATAAACGAGAGCCGTACCGGTACCCATGCTTGTTATGATCGATCTTTCGAAACCGCTGAGGTAAAGGCCCCCGAGACCGATGCTTCTGAATTCTGAGATTATCTCGCAGGGAAGCCCGTAAAGAGGCTTTTTCAAAAAGGAGGAACCTGCGCCCGTTATCATCACCTTTGAAATATCTGAGAGCTCAAGGGCGTTTTCCGAGGTGAATCGTCCGAAAGCTCCGAAGACCGAGGTGATGGGGTCGGTGGCGCGGACAAACAAAGGAGTTATAAGCTTCTTTTCTCCGTTTGTTATATCAAAGCCAACGATCTTGGTGGTGCTTCCGCCTATATCTATACCTATTATAACTTTCTTTTCCATATCCGTGTCCTTTCGGGAACGCCGAATATTCGGCGCTTTGAACTTCTGCTTTATTGATTTTACCATAATCCGTATGGAAAATCAATATTACGGATAAATTAAGTTATTTTGCGTATTTCTCCATAAGAACTTCAATAGCCGTGGAATGAGTTTCGTTTTTTATAACCTTGGTCAGAGCGACCGCACTGATTACTGCTCCTCTCTTTGCCTGCGTGAGAGTGTTGGTGCAGGAACCTATCTCAAGGAGAAGATATCCCCTTGAAAGTCCTTGGTTAAAAGCGGAAGTCCTGAGATTTATGCTTCGCGCAATGCCCGGGGCATCACTTACAAGCTCTTTTTGTACGCTGAGTGCGAGGGCGAGATTAAGCCTCCAATCCTTGTGGTCTGCTCCGTCCTGGTCTGTGCCCACGACGGTCATCACCTGAGCAACCTCTTTTCCGTTGTATGTACCCACGGGGCAGATCGCCGTTTTGTCCTCTCTTATTATCGCGTCTCTGTGAACGTCGAAAATATAAGTGATGGACGGATTTTTCTCAAGATGCTCCGCTACTGCGGCGCGGCTTCTGTTGTAGGAATCGCGGTAGGAGCTTTTATCGTATAGAGTTCTGTCATGGATAACGTTAATTCCTGCATCGAGAAAGACCTTTTCCATAACGTCTCCCACTGCAACTACATTTTTTGAAATGTCGTCGCTTCGGAAGGGGCTTTCCGATGTGTAGCTTTCCGTGTTTTCGGAGTATGCTTCTGTTCCGTGGGTGTGGATGATAAGCACGGCAGGAGCGCTTTTTCCGTATTCTCCGTATATGCTGTCAAGGTCGGGGACGGAGTGTCCCTTTTCCATAAGCTCACTTGCTTTTACTGAAAAATAGGTCTGATTATTGAGAGAGAAAGCATTCTTTTCCGAAACGGAGAGGTCTGCTTTTTCTATAGGATAGCTTTCGGGAAGCTCTCCGCTTTCGCTCGGTTCCGTGACGTCCGCAATACTATTATCTGCTGTGTCCTCTTTTGTATCTTCTATGCTTTCTTCAGCATCGGAAAGCAAGAACGAATATCCTAAAACTTCACTGATAAAAATGCGTTCAAGGTCTTTTGTGTTGATCTTCTCTGCAATTGATACGGCGGCTGAGCAGTGGATAAAAAGAGATATCGCACAGAAAAACAGAGCAAGTATACGCCCCGTAAGCTTTAGTAAAAACCTCTCTTCCGTCTTTTTCTCCTCATTGTCGGACGTGGTTTTTTCGTAAGGGTCAGGCTTGTAAGGAATGACCTCGCCGCCTTGCATATATTCAAGTATTTCGAAAGGCTCTCTCGGCTCGGGCAGGGAAGAGTCCGCTGCCTCATCCTTTACGTTGTTTTCAAATATCGGGTTGTCCATCTTTCTTTATACTCCTTTGTTTTGAATACAAAAAGGAAATATCCTTCTGCTCAAATATATGACGATGCGGTGCGGTATATTACAGACTTTCAGTTCCGAAAACTTTGTTGATGGCAAAGGAGATAACGTCTGAGAGGAATTCTATCACCATGTCGGAATCGTTGAGTGAAACAAAGAAGCTTTTTGAATTGTCGAGAATCTTTTTTAAAGGAGAGGATATATCTGTAATTCCGCTTCTTTCGAGAGCATCATAGATGAGAGTGGAGGAGTCGACTATGGTGGGCACACCTATTGCGATGACGGGACATCCCACGGAAGAAGCGTTTATTGCCTTTCTTCTGTTTCCGATGCCCGCGCCGGGGGATATGCCCGAGTCGGATAGCTGAACCGTGGTTGCAAGTCGCGAAGGGCTTCTTGCTGCCAGCGCATCGACGGCTATCACAAGCTCGGGACGTACCTTGCCCACAGTCCCTTTTATAAGTTCGCCGCTTTCGATTCCCGTCTGTCCCATGACTCCCGTGTGAATGACTGATATTTCACTGCAACCAAGCTTCTCAAGAACGGGAAGTGCTCCCTTGGCGTGGCGGGTGGCGTGTATCTTGTCAGCAGTGAGCGGTCCCAGTGAGTCGGCAGTTATAAATCTGTTTCCAAGTCCTGCAATAAGAACTCTTGTCGAAGACGTGATCTCGTGATCCAGAAGCTTTTCTGCCATTTCCTTTATTTCTCGGCTTAGAATTTCTCCCGCACTGTCATCCTTTAAATAATAATTTTTCAGCGTGGGCGCAAATACGGTGGTGTACGAACCTTTGGGTTTTCCCGTTTCTTTTTCTGCTTTTTCGTCGGGAACGTGAAGCCGTTCCGTTACAACCGCTCCTTCTTCTCGGCGAGAATATACCGCGCTCTCGTATTTGTCGGGAGAGATCCTTCCGCTTTCGCAGGCGAGATCGGTTCTGATGTATTTTTGTTTGCAATTTGTTTCTTTCATTTTGTTTTCCTCCGCAACACTTTGCTTTATTTATTCGTTTGCCGAAAAGAGGGGAATTATTCAGCCCGGTGAATGATATTTGCGTGAAGGGAGTAGGGTTTATTTTTTAGGCAGATGTATTGTCGTTTTATATTATAATAATATTGTGTATTTTTGATAATATGACTGCGCTATTATTGTGCATGTCAACGAAAGTGTGAAAACCGAAAAATAGGTTAAATACAGCATATTGATTTATTATTTAAAAGGTGATATATAAAGTGGATTATGAATATGCTGAAGAAATATACTTTGGCATAAACAAGGAGGAATACCCGAATTATGAAAAGAGTTTTGGCGCTGGTTCTCTGCATGATCATGCTTGTTTGCACCTTTACTTCCTGCACAACGCTGGAAGAAGACGATAAGGGTGCTGTGATCGATGTATACCTTACCAACGAGATTTACAACTATGACCCCGCATTCGGTTTTACCGATGCTTCATGTGCCAAGATACTGTCCTTGGTTTTTGAAGGTCTTACACGTCTTGATTCCGAAGGAAACTGGGAAAAGGCCCTTATGAAGGACTACGTAGTGTCTCAGGATGATGCAGACGGATTTAAAATTGAAATTACACTCAGAGATACAAAGTGGAGTGACTCAAGGCCTGTTCAGGCAAACGACATTGTATTTGCATGGAAGAGAATCCTTGAACCCGAATTCAAGTGTGAAGCTGCTTCTATGCTTTACGATATTAAGAATGCACGCGAAGTAAAGATGGGCGATATGTCCATTGACGACTTTGGTGTATCCGCTATCGAAACTTACGTTCTTGAGATAGAATTCGAAAAGAAGATCGACCTTGACAGCTTCTTCAGAACTGTTGCAAGCCCCGCCCTCGTTCCCCTTCGTGAAGATATCGTTTCCGAAAACGCTAACTGGGCTAAGAAGGCTTCCACAATGATCACAAACGGTCCCTTCGACGTTAAGGAACTTACATACGGCGAAACAATGCGTCTTGAAAGAAGCGCATACTACTACCGTAACACAGAGGAAAACGATCCCCTCGATAAGTACGTTATTCCTTACAGAATTATCACACACTACGATATCGGTACACTTGCCGACCAGCTTGATGCTCTCCTTTGCGGCGAACTCTTCTATCTCGGCGAGATTCCTCTTGAATCAAGAGAAGAATATGCAGACTACGCAAACGCGACCGATATCAGTGCAACTCATACATACTACTTTAACCTCAACAACGAGCTCCTTGCAAATGCTGACGTAAGACGTGCTCTCTCTATGGCAATCGACAGAGAAGAGATCGTAAACATCGTTAAGTATGCTAAGCCCGCAACAGGATTTATTCCTCTCACTGTAAACGATGCGGAAAAGGGTAAGAGCTTCCGTGACGTTGCTGACGCTGACGGAGCTGCTATTTCTACAACTGCCGACCTTGCAGGAGCGCAGTCCCTTATTAAGAAGGCAGGCGTAAACGGCGGAACACTTACTATTTCCGTAAGAGATGACGAGGTTGATTTTGCAGTTGCCGAATATGTAAAGAGCGTATGGGAACAGCTTGGTCTCACAGTTAAGATCAGAGTTCTCAGCTACTCCTATGATGCAAACGACAGTACTATCGTAGTTGATGATTTCGCAACAGCTTATGCAAAGGGTGACTATGACGTAATGGCAGTTGATGCTCAGATGCTCACATCCGAAGCATATGGTGCGCTTGCTCCTTTTGCAACAGCGTTCTCCGGTAACGGCGTTGAAATGGATTCCGAAGACTATCCCATGTACGGCCACGTAAACGGATACAACAGCGAAGAATACAATGCTATCTTTGAAAGCATTTATGCATCTGCAGATAAAGCTGAGATCGGGGCTCTCCTGCACCAGGCAGAAGATAAGCTCCTCGAAGATGCAGTTGTTATGCCTATATTCTTCGAACAGGATGCATTCCTCTTCTCTGACGTTCTCAGTGATATGGATGCAACATACTTCGGTCGTGACTTTAAGCGCATGATGATGAAGGACTACATGTCCTATAAGCTTGAAAACGAAACTGCCGAAGGCGAAACAACAAACGCTGACGATTACCTCAACGAAGTAGAATAATCGTCACTTTAACAACCGAATATACGGATAACGGGAGGCGCGCCTCCCGTTATCCTTCACTAAACGGTCTTGTTTAAAAAGACCGTTGCAGGTAAACAGAGATTTTGTGTATCCGTCCGCGCCTTTCGCGTTATGCGTAGGCAGGGTCGGGTTCTTGGTTTTTATACCCATTTAATATCAGTAGTTTTTGCCATTTGCCGAAACTGCAGAAAGGAGTAAATATGAGGTCACTGCTGACAGATGCCAATGAAATAAAGATATTCATTTTGTATCTTCTTGATAAAATAGGCTATCCCCTTGATTATCCCAGTATAGGCTCTATCGTGATGCAGGATAGTGTGGTCAGTTTTTTTGATTTTGCCGAGTGCTTTTTCGCCCTTGTGGAGGCAGGTCATATAAGAGAGATATATCCCGACGGAGACGGTCCCGAAAAAACAAACAGTATTCTCGATGATCCCGATGTTGCTCCTTTTGACGGGGTCGAGGAAGAATACGAAATACAGTATACGGAAGAGGACGAGGCAAAGAAGCCCAGAAAGCTGTATGAAGTCAGTGAGAAGGGACATGCCGTAGCCATAGGACTTGCAGACAGTCTTATGGAATCCGTACGCGAAAGAAGTTACCGAAGCGCACTGCGTCACCTTTCTCTTAAAAAGAGAGGTGCAACCTTTGAAAAAAGCTACACCGAAGATGGGGAAAGATATCTGGTTAACTGTAAGATATCCGATAAAGACGGTCTTGCCATGGACCTTACCGTCCGCGCAGACAGCCGTTATCAGCTTGACAGAATGATGGGGAATTTTGATGAACGACCCGAGGTCATATTCCGCGGAATCGTTGCCCTTATGAGCGGAGACGTAAATTATCTTTTTGAACAATAATTCGCTCGGTTTCCCGTGGATTTTGTTCTGTTGTGTAAATTAATCTATACTTTTCAAGGTAAATAACTAAAAAGTTTGCGATATCGCAAAATTAATCTATATTTATACAAGCCGCACTGTTTTTTATGTGCGGCTTGTGCATTTGTTACAAGAGAATGGATTGTTTTGAAATCAACTTAGTATTTTGGAAATATATTTTAAAAATATATTGACATTTTTGTAAAATATGGTATACTAATTTAGAAAAGAACTGTGTAAAAACAGTGGAAAAAGGGCGCCATCCCGGGAGAAATATGCAGGATAAAGAACTTATATCACTTATTACAAAAGTGAAAAAAGGCAGTGATGATGCTTTTGAAGAAATCGTAGAGAGGTTTGATCCTCTTGTTATGGCGGTTTGTCATAAGTTCAGACCGTCCTTTAAAGAATTCGGAGATTTTTCAGACACAGACTTAAAGCAGGAATTGTCTCTCGCTCTGTACAGAGCTTGCAAAAGCTTTAATGCGGAGCAGGATAAGGTCACCTTTGGAAAGTTTGCTAAAAGATGTCTTGAAAACTGTGCCGTATCTGTGCTGAGAAAAGTTCGCAGCAGACACAGAAAAGAAGGGGAAGCGGTGGAAAGACTTAGTCGGGAGCACACCTTTGAAACCTTCTTTGCGGATTCTCCCCTCAGAGAGGATAAGTCTGCCGTGCTGGAAGTGCTGGCGAAGGCTCTCACAACTTATGAATATGCTGTCTTTTCCAGATACATCGAAGGTCTCAGTGCATCGGAGATCTCGTCGGAACTGGGTAAGGATGAAAAATCTGTCAACAATGCGGTGTATCGCAGTAAGGAAAAGATAAAGACCATATACAAAAAGTGATTTCAATACGTCCATACGTCCTCGTAGCTTAAGTAGAGCGTTGATATCAAAGGTGTCGGTTTAAGTCCGATCGGGGCAGTTAATTTTTTTATACTTTAAGCGAGGTACAAAATGTTTGAAGACAAGACCATTACATGTAATTCATGCGGTGAAGAGTTCGTGTTTACAGTAGGTGAACAGGAATTCTACGAAAAGCAGGGTTATCAGAACGAGCCCAAAAAGTGCAAGAAGTGCCGCATGGCCCGTAAAAATGCAGGCAAGGTAATGATTACAACAGTATGCGCTCAGTGCGGCGGCGAAGCTGTAATCAACTTTGAACCTACAAACGACAGACCCATCTACTGCAGAGATTGCTTCAACGCAATGAGAAATGCGCAGAATAAGCCTGAATAATTAATATATTCCGACTGATACGGAGAGGTGTTCTTCACCTCTCCTTTTTGTTTGCCGAAGGAGAGGCAGAACCGTGGTGAGAATAAAAATAATCGGGGTAAAATATTATGGTATGGAAAGCGGGAAGATTTTGTCTCGATAAAAAATAAAGAAAATTATCTAAAACTATATACTTTTTAATAATATTATGTTATAATAAGCAGAGTAAAATTGCAGTATTATTGGATTTTACAGCGAAACAGTAAAGGAAAACTATACATGGAACAAAACGGGAAGAACAGAAAACCCAATAATAATAAACCTTACAATAAAAAGAAATACCACACAGGAAATAATTCCGGTGCGAAGAATTCAGCTTCTTATGATAAGAGCGTGAGACCCGAAAAGAAGAAGTTTGAAAGTGTTGATGAATTTTACAGTCAGAAGAATTCTAAGAGCAAGTATATCCCCGTTGATCTCTATGACGACGGTGACGACATAATCCCTGAGACTGCCGATGCTTACGATTCCTTTGAACCTTATGCTGATCGCGGTGGCAAGAAAAACGAGCACGGCGGTAAGAAGGGCAAGAAGGGTCAGCGCAGAAACGATGAAAATGACGGCAGAGACGGTGGTGTTCCCGGCGCGGTTGTCGGCAGAAACGCAGTCAGAGAGCTTCTCAGAAGTGACAGAAGCGTTGATAAGCTTTACGTTAAGAGCGGTGCCCGCGAAGGCTCGATCGTCGTTATCGTGGCTGAGGCCGTAAGTAAGAAGATTCCCATCGTCGAAGTAAACGACGCAAAGCTTGATATGCTGGCAGGCGGCTCTCACCATCAGGGTGTAGTTGCACTTGCGGCTGAAAAGCAGTATACGGACATCGATTCTATCCTTCAGATAGCAAAGGACAGAGGAGAAACTCCCCTTATAGTAATTGCAGACGGCATTGAAGATCCTCAAAACCTCGGCGCGGTCATCAGATGTGCAGAGTGTGCTGGCGTTCACGGAATTATAATTCCCAAGAGAAGAGCGGTGGGGCTCACCCCTATTGTTACAAAAGCATCTGCAGGCGCTATTGAGCACATGGCTATCGCAAAGGTATCAAATCTTGCGGATGCTGTTGAAAAGCTCAAAAAGGCGGGGCTCTGGATATTTGCCGCTGAAGCAGGCGGAACTCCTTACTACGAAGCGGATTTCAAGGTTCCCGCAGCGATAGTGCTGGGAAGCGAGGGCTTCGGAGTCAGCAGACTTATAAAAGAAAGATCCGATTTTACGGTTTCAATACCCATGTACGGAAAAGTTAATTCACTGAATGTGTCAACAGCGGCATCTGTAATACTTTGCCATGCGGCGAGAATGCAGCGCTCCTGACACAAAATGATGAAAGGACGGACCAGACACGATGGACCACAAGGACCAGAAAAAAACAGAATATAATGACGAAGAGCTTGATCTTCAGGCGCTTCTCGATAAGTATTTGCCCGATGAGGAAAAGGCGGCGGCATCTCACGCCCCGGAAAGCAAAGAATCCGATAATGAATTTTATCTGGAGAATGACGTTCACGATGCCGAAGAAACGGAAGGAGATGATACCTTCCTTTTCAGCGGAGAAGAGGACGCTTCTCTCTTTGACCTTGTCGGAGACGTAGAAGAAGCAGTGGAATACGCAACTGAGATTCCCGCAGAGTTTTTTGAAGAAACCGAAGACGAGCCTCTCTTTGAAAGCTCGGAATCCGTTCCTGTTCAGCCGGTTTATACATCAGAAATATCCGAGGAAAAGGCGGAAGATTTAAAAGAAGTTGAATCTTCGGGAATCTTTGTAACGGGTGATGATGAGGAATTCATCATTGATGAAGATCTGATCGCAGAGCTGATGGCCGACGATACTCCTCAGTTCGGCGGAATCGAAGGCTTTGAAGATATCGAAACGCTCAGCGGTTTTGATTCAACTTCCGATTTTGAAGAAGTTTCTGCAGAGGAAGCTCCTGTAACTGAAGAAAAAACTTATTCCGATAAAACTCCCGATAAATACGGTGAGATTACAAACGAGGATGAATACGACGAATTCGTTCACGCTTCTCTTGACCACCTCGAGAGCGGCCAAACAACGGAAACGGATATTAACCTCCTCGTTGCCTTCGGACTTGAAGACGAGCTGAAAAAGCAGGTCGGTGAGAAGAAGGTCTCACGTATGACAAGAACCTTTGACGAAAAGGTTGAAGCTCACGATGAAAAAGAACGCAGAACGGTAGAAAATGAATATAGGGATGCATCCCAGACAAAGGAAATATCCGAAAAATATAAGAAGGAATACGTTTCACTGAAGATAAAGCTGGGTCTGTCAATAGTCTTTGCTGCACTCCTTCTGGTGTTTGAAAACCTTCCCGTTATCGGATATCAGTTTGCAAGCTTCCTTGACCCTGCGGTTTACCCTGTAGTTTACACAATGGTGGACCTTCAGCTTCTGCTTCTGTGTCTTGCTCCTGCATACGACCAGATATTCTACGGCTTTGCAAGACTCTTTAAAGGAAAGCCCACTCCGGAAAGTATTCTTTCGGTAACAGCGCTCTTCTCCCTTGCATATTCCGTAATGATCGCGCAGACAGCAACTCCTCCCGCAGAGCCCGTAATGTTCAACCTTCCCGTTGCACTCTGCTCCGTGATGACACTTATTTATTCTTACCTGACAGTAAAAAGAGAGATATTCAGCTTCAACGTAATATCTTCAAAGAAGCCTAAGTTTGCGCTCAGAAGACTGTCTCCCAAGGATGCAACAATGGAAGTTGCGGCATTCAGTGACAGCGAAGAGGAAATGGGCGACGTTCTCAAGATAGAAAAAACAAACTTCATCGACTGTTATTTCTTCCGTACCGAGAGTGCGAATAGATCCAATTCCGCAATAATCTTTATGTGCCTTATTCTTGCCCTTGCACTTGCTGCTCTCTTCGGCACGTACGTTGGCATGATAAGGGGAACAGTTGTTGAATCTCTTGAAATGGGTTACATAGCGTTCGTTGCCGCAGTGCCTCTCACAGTGCTTCTCAGCTATTCTTTCCCCTTCTATAAGGCTAACCTCGAATCTTACGAAAACGACAGCACAATCATCGGCGAAAACTCCCTCGAAGAATATTCGGGAGCATCTGTTATCTCTTTCGATGATAAGCTTGTATTCCCCTCTGTGGGCGTAAAGGTTCAGAACATAAAGATTTATAATAACTACCGCTTTGACAGGGTTCTTTACTATGCGGCAAGCGTATTTGCAAAGACAGGCGGCCCCCTTGCCGACATCTTTGAAATTGCAACTCTTGAAATGGGATATTCCGAGGACGTTCTCCTTACAGGCATCGGTGACGGTTACCTTCAGACGGAGGTTGACGGTAAGTCCATAATGTTCGGCAGAGCATACGACCTTGAAACTCTCGGCATCGAAATTCCCGATGAGATAAAGGGTGACGATGAAGAGACCGACGAAAACGTTTCCGTTATGTACATGGTATTCAAGGGTAAGCCCGTAGCAAAGATGAACATTCTCTACGCTCTCGATTCCGACTTTGAGTACATAGTAAAACAGCTTGCGGGAAGCGGAATGTCAGTTTGCGTAAAGACACTTGACCCCAATATCGATGAAGAAATGATCAAGAGCCGCGTTAAGCTGGATAAATATCCCATGCGAGTTATCCGTTATGCAAGCCTTGATGAGGTTGCAATGGAAACCGAGCGTTCCGACAGCGGTATAGTAGCAAGAGGTTCCTCAGGCGCGCTCCTTCGCACGGTAACTTACTGTGATAAGGTGCTCGAAGTTAAGCGTACCACCTCCTTCATCGGACTTCTTGCAACAATAATTACTGTGGTAATACTTGCGGTGGTTCTTCTTACGGGCAACATGACCTCTGTAAGATCCGTATTCACACTGCTCAATCATCTGTTCTGGATGATACCCGTAGCAATAACGACAAAAATGCTTGTCAGATAACAATTCTGAAAGGAGCGGGCGGGGCAAAGCTCCCGCCCGTCTTACATTATGCGTGAAGATATTAAAAGCTTTATAACCAAAGTACAAAGACCCGGCAGATACACAGGCGGTGAGCCGGGAAGTGTAATCAAAGATAAGAGCACGGTGAAAATGAGATGGGCGCTGTGCTTTCCCGATACCTATGAAATAGGAATGTCCAACCTCGGCATAAAGATACTCTCGGGTGTCCTCAATGAAATGGACGAGGTGTGGTGCGAAAGAGTTTTTGCTCCCTGGATAGATATGGAAGAGGAAATGAGAAAACGCGATATTCCTCTCTATGCCCTCGAAAGCGGAGACGCCGTTTCCGAGTTTGATATGATAGGCTTCTCTCTTTCATACGAGCTCTCCTATTCAAATCTTCTCAATATGCTCTCGCTTTCAAAGATTCCTCTCCTTTCTTCTGAAAGAGACGAAAACTGTCCCATCGTCATCGCGGGCGGACATTGCACCTATAATCCCGAGCCCCTTGCGGATTTCGTGGATATCTTCTCCATCGGTGAAGGCGAAGAAGCTCTCCCCGAGCTTTCAAAGCTCTGGCTTGAAATGAAGGGAAACGGAACCTTCACAAGAAAAGATTTCCTTTACCGCGCGGCAACTGAGCTTAAAGGCTTCTACGTGCCTTCTCTCTATAACGTGGAATATAACGAAGACGGAACTATTTCAAAATTTGCACCCGTCTGCGATAATGTTCCCGAAAAGGTAGAGAAGAGAATAGTGTGGGATCTTGATAAGTCCTACTTCCCCACAGACCACGTTCTTCCTCTTATTGAAACAGTCCATGACAGAATGACCCTCGAAGTGTTCCGCGGATGTATCAGAGGATGCCGCTTCTGTCAGGCAGGCTTTATTATGCGCCCTGTGCGTGAAAAGTCCCCTGTAGCTCTTTGCGAGCTTGCAAAGGAATATGCAGCGAATACGGGATATGAAGAAATATCCCTTTCCTCTCTCTCCATCAGCGACTATTCCAAGGTGGATGAGCTGACCGACAGACTTCTCGAGTGGACAAACGATGAAAAGATAAATCTCTCCCTGCCTTCCCTCAGAGCGGACAGCTTCACAAAGGAGCTTCTTGATAAGATCTCCGGTGTCCGTACAAGCACCCTCACCTTTGCTCCCGAAGCAGGTTCTCAGAGACTTCGTGACGTAATAAATAAGAACGTGACCGAAGAAGAAATACTCCGCGCATGCCACCTTGCTTTCGCCTCGGGCAAATCTCAGGTGAAGCTCTACTTCATGAACGGACTTCCTCATGAGACCTATGAGGATATCGAGGGAATTAAGCATCTCGCTTCAAACGTAGTGGAGGAGTATTACAGAACTCCCGAAAGAAATAAAAAGAAGCAGCCTCAGGTAACCCTCAGCGTTGCATGCTTTATTCCCAAGCCGCACACTCCCTTCCAGTGGGAAGGTCAGAATACCATGGAAACTCTCCGAGAAAAGCAGCAGTTCCTTCTTGAAAAGATAAAGACCGATAAAAAGGTAAGATATAATTACCATGATGCGGAAATATCTCACCTTGAGGCTGTCTTCGCAAGAGGTGACAGACGCCTCGGTAAAGCCCTCCTTGAAGCTCATAACCGCGGAATGAAATTCTGCGCATGGGCTGAATGCTTCGACTATGCAGCATGGATAAAGGTGATTGAAGACTGCGGTCTCTCCCCTTATTTCTATGCAAACAGAAATATCGGAGAAGAGGAGATACTTCCCTGGGACGTTATTGACTGCGGTGTTTCCAAGGACTTCCTCCTTCGTGAAAAGCATAAGGCGGAAGAAGCGGCAACAACTCCTTCCTGCAAGGAAGCTTGCTCCGGATGCGGAATAACAAAGAATGCAAAGAGTGAGTATTGCCGTTGGTGCCCCGGCTCAAATACCGGAACTGAAGAAGTAACGGAAATAAAAGCTCCCGAAACCACGGAAGAGAAAAGGGAAGTGAGAGATACCTCTGCTCCTGCAGTGCGCTCTGTCAGAATTCGCTTCTCTAAATACGGTCCCATGACCTATATCTCTCACCTTGATTTTGCGAGAAACATGATGAGAGCTCTCGTCAAGAGCCATCTTCCCGTCTGGTACACAGAGGGCTTCAATCCCATTCCCAAGCTTGCCTTTGCATCTCCCCTTTCCGTCGGATGCGGCGGAGAAAGAGAAATTGCGGATATTAAGGTGACAACGGATATCACAGATAAAGAAATTCTCGAAAGACTTCGTGAAAACGTTCCCGAAGGAATTGGAATTATCGAAGTGTATACCGCAAAGACTAAGTTCCGCGAGATCAAATGGGCAAAGAATAGAATTGAAGTATTCGGCGCATCTCTTGAAGACGGTATAACAGGCAAGATCGAAGAACTCTTCAAAACTCCCGTAATTCTCACAAAGCGCTCTAAGAGCGGTGACCGCGAAGTCGATATTACTAAAATGATAAGATCCATCAAAGCAAAGGTTGAAAACGGAAATCTTGTTATTGATGCAATAACGGGAACGGACAGTGAAAACTACCTCAATCCCGAATATATCATGACCGCCGTAAATAACGCATTTTCTGTGGAAACGGAAGAAAACGGCGCTTACCATACCATCGTCAGAAAGAAGCTCCTTCTTGCAGACGATGAAAAGGAATACGTATGATCTCAAATCTGTAATATTGTAATAAAAGAATCCCCCGGCGAAGGGGGATTCTTTTCAGTTTTTCTTCAATATAATAAATACGTCATCATTGTCATCGACGGTCATTAGAAAAATATCCTTCGCATCAAGATGACGCCGGGTCAGCTCTTTTTCAACCCATTTTTCACTTTTTCCGGAAAGCTTAAGGTTGTCCTTGAATACTTTTCCTTCAATTATTATACAATGTGCAATTCCTTTTTCGTTGTATTCTGTGTTAAGTGTTTCGTTGGTGGCAGGTACGTATTTTTCTTTTTTGAATACCGAAAGCTGGCCGTTGTCCTCAACAATGGCGTATTCAACCTCGTCAATGGAGGATATGCCCTTGAGGCGCATCTCTCCCATAAGCTCCGAAAAGCTCATTCGCAGAGAAGCGAGCTCCTTCTGGTCAAGCTTTCCCTTTCTGATAATAACGCTGGGTTTTCCTATCAGTAGCTTTTTGAGAGCGGAGTTCCTTGATATAATAAATGAAAGAAGAATTTCGAAGGTGAGGAGAACCGCAATGGGCATAAGAGCGTGGAGCAGCGGAAGCTCCGTGTCAGAGATGGGAAGTACTGCAAGCTCCGATAACATAAAGGTAATGGCAAGCTCCGATATCTCCAGCTGACCCGCTTGACGCTTTCCCATGAAGCGCATGGTGAAAAGCAGAATAAAATACATAATAAGGGTACGTAAAAATACTGTGGTCATGAATAACCTCCATAGTACTGTCAATAATATTGTTGGCAGGAAAAATGGAGGTATAACAGGTAATTTGTGGGGAGATTTCATATGTGAAAAATAATTTTGAAAAAAATAAAAAAATATGTTGACAAACGGAAAGTAATGTGATATTATATCAAAGCTGTCGCGAAAGAGAGACAGAAACCGACTTTAAAAACTGTTCTTGGTTGAAAAAGTTTTTGAAAAAAGTTTTGAAAAGCTCTTGACAAAGTAAGACAGCTATGATATACTAATCAAGCTCACCCACCGAGGGAGAGCGAATGTTCCTTGAAAATTGAACAACAAGACGAAAAGAAACAAAGCTCCGAAAATTCTTTTGAATTTAAAATAATTTTATGAAGCTCTTAAAAAAGTAATAGAGCGGATCACTCGAGATATTGAGACTT
>SVTQ01000004.1 GCA_015063695.1 Oscillospiraceae bacterium | reverse complement strand
TTATATGAAGATAACGAGCGGCACGCTTGCTGTACGCGATGAGATAAGCTATCTTTCGGAAGATGGTACTCGTATTACAGAAAAAGTAAGCCAAATAAGACTTTACTCAGGTGATAAATTTGAGCAGACCGATACGGTTTCAGCAGGTGAGATCTGCGCCGTCATCGGACTATCTTCTTCCTATGTAGGTCAGGGTCTGGGACTTGAGCAGGACAACGGCAAGCCCCTTCTTGAGCCTGTACTGTCCTATGCTATTCACCTTCCGACTGAATGTGATGCAAGGGTATTTTTTCCGAAGCTTAAAGAACTTGAGGAGGAAGAACCTTCGCTTTGCCTCTTGTGGAACGAAGAACTTTCACAGATAGAAGTGCGTCTTATGGGCGAGGTACAGACCGAGCTAATAAAAAGGCTTATAAGCGATCGATTTGGGATTGATTGCACATTGGGCGCAGGAAAAATATTATATAAGGAAAAGGCTGCGGAAAAAGCTATCGGTGTCGGTCATTTTGAACCTTTACGCCATTATGCTGAGGTTCAGCTCCTTATTGAACCTCAGCCTAAGGGCACGGGACTTATATTTGACACAAACCTTCCTGATAACATGCTTGACCTTAACTGGCAAAGACTTATTCTGACTCATCTTTACGAAAAAGACCACCGCGGAACTCTAACGGGTTCTCTGCTTACCGATACGAAGATCACTCTTGTAGCGGGGAAGGCGCATCTCAAGCATACAGAGGGCGGTGACTTCCGTGAAGCAACGTACAGAGCGGTGAGACACGGACTTATGAAATCGGGATGCACTCTGCTTGAGCCATATTACAAGTTCAGACTTGAAGTTCCGACATCCCTTGTGGGCAGAGCTATGTCAGATCTGCAAGCGCGCTTTGCAAATTTTGAACTTGAAAATACAGACACAGAAAATACCGTAATATGCGGCACAGCACCTGTTGCGACTATTCACGATTATCAAAGAGAAGTAATTTCGTACACACATGGCGAAGGCAGACTATTCTGCACATCAGACGGCTATGAGCCATGCCACGATCAAGAAGATATCGTAGCTGACATAGGCTACAACCCCGAGGGTGACATCGATAATCCTCCCCATTCTGTATTTTGTGCACACGGTGCAGGCTTTACTGTGCATTGGAGTGAGGTCGACAACTACAAACATCTCGAAGTCGACATAAAAGAGTCTCCCGCAGGTGAGAGAATAATACCAAAAGCTTCCACTCTGGCGCGTAAATACAGCATAAGCGACGAAGAGCTTGAAGCAATAATGCTCCGCACTTATGGCCCCATCAAACGCAAGCGATACAGTGAACCCAAACGGATGTACCCCGAAAAGAAAGATAAGCCCCGTAAGTCAAAAATAATACGTTCACAGAAAAACATGGTGATCATTGACGGTTACAATCTTATCTTCGCCGACGACGATCTGAAAAAAACCTCCGTTTATAGCCTTGAAAAAGCTCGTGAGGATCTGATGAACTTACTCAGTAGTTACGTTTCCTATACAAAAACCGAGCTTGTGCTTGTCTTTGATGCTTATCTCGTTGAGGATGGCAAAGGTTCGGAGTTTATGCACGATGGCTACAAGGTGGTATTTACCAAAGAAGATCAGACAGCTGATACATACATTGAAAAGATGATGTATGAGTTGGGGCCGGATTACAGCATACGAATGGTAACAGACGATAAGCTTTTGCAATTCTCCGCTGTCCATTCTGGTATCTCCCGCATGACCGCCAAAGAATTCTTGGAAGAGCTAACGTGTATTGGTAACGAAATAACCGAATTCGTGCGTAAGCTTTCGGAGTGTAAGAATTGATTGAGTTAAGCGGCAATGGATGAACATGCTGCTTATTACACATAGGTGTTTAATATGATTAATCACAATTTCAAAATAAAAACAGAAAGACTTGAACTTTTTCCCATCTCCCTTGAATATCTTGAAAGTACCTTCAGATACTCCTCTGACAAGAAAAACATAAAGCTTATGGTTTTTCTCCCCCACGACAACATAAACGAAACAAAAAAATACCTTTCAGAATGCGAAAAGCAATGGCAGAGAGAAGATCCCGATTTTCTTGAATTTGCCGTAATTTTTGATGGTACTCATATCGGCGGTATGACACTGTATTTTCTCGACGAAGGAAAAACGGGCGAGCTTGGTTGGGTGATAGACAAAGAGTATCAGAACAAAGGCTTCGTTACGGAAGCCGCAAATGTGCTTATAAAGTACGCAGTGGAAGATTTCAAAGTTCACCGTTTCATAGCACAGTGCGACAGCGAAAATTATGCCAGCTGCCGCGTTGCCGAAAAGCTTGGAATGAAGCTTATAGATGACAACGGAACGAGAAAGAATAAAGGATCCGATGAAATAAGAAAAGAATTTACCTTTGAGTTAAGCTGTTAGCTGCGGCTCTTTGTAACCTTGACTTTTTAATAACATGCTGATATAATTAATCTGTGGTGCCGTTCCCTTCAGCCTTTTATAATGGGAGGAATAAATGGGGTCAGGCAGGAGAATAATAGTTTGTTCTCTCCCGTATTTTTCGGGATACGTAAAGACGGTGAAAGGAAGTGGCACATTTTGTCTGTACTGAAGATAGTCGGAATAGTCCTCGGGGCGCTTCTCCTTCTTGTGTTTCTTCTTCTGGCACTTCCCGTCCGTATAAAGATCAGTCTTAACGGAAAAGGCAAATACTTCTTCAGAGTTATGCTTGTTTTCATTCCGCTGTTTACTACTTACAGCGGAAAACCAAAAAAAGAAAAGAAAAAAACAAAGAAGTCTTCCGCCGAGACAAAGAAAAAATCCTTGGTCTCATCAAAATTTGAAGGTCTTTTCGGTCTCCGCGAGCTTTTTGTGGGCGGTGATACCGCAGAAGGTATTACGGAAGGCATCAGAATTATAACAAACGTTCTTCGCGAGATATGGGAAATTCTTCCCGGCTCAAGAGTAGAAAAGCTTAAAGTTTCAGCAGTTTTTTCCGACAGCGATCCTGCAAGAGAAGCCATGACATACGGTGTTGCCTGCGCTGCGGTCTACCCTTTCATCGGACTTGTTAAAAGCTTCATGAAGGTAAGGGAAAAGGGAACGGAAGTAGATATGCGATGCTCTTTCGGAACGGAAGAGCCTTCTGTTGATTTTGAATTGGTAGTAGGCGCATCGGTATTCAGTCTTTTGAGATGTGCTCTTAAAATAATTATGGAAGAAGCAAAAAATGCGGTTATGAAAGAGGGTAATAAATAATGGATAGCGAAAAGAAAATCAATAATCAGCCTAAGGGTACGGTAAATAATCTTGTAAACGCTCTCTCCTTTACCTTTGAAAAGCTTAAGGAGACTATAGAAAGTCAGTCCGTTATAGGCGATAAAATTGAAATTGACGGAACTACCATAATTCCCGTTTCAAAGATATCCGCAGGTTTTGCGGGAGGCGGCGCAAATATTACGGACGATACCCGTAAAAAGAGACAGAACCCCACGGGAGTGGGCGGAAGCGTAACGGTTACCCCTCTCACCTTCCTCGTTATCGATAAGGACGGTGTTCGCCTTATGAATATTGCCCCCGATACAACACCCAAAGGTATTCCGGAGGTTGCAACCGGAATTATTTCATCTGTCCTTGATAAAGCAAAAGAAAAGAAAACAAAATAACAATAAGAACCCGACCCGCCATACGCAATTAAAATTGCGGGCGGGTGCCACGGAACCTTGTTGTATTCACAATAAAACGGAGATTTAAGATAGAAAATCCTAAATCTCCGCTTTTATTTTTAAGAGTACACAAAATTTTTGCAGAACAAATGACAAACATCTGTCCCAAATCTCTCAAACTTTTCAAAAGTTTGAGGGGGTTTGGGGGAACTTTACAAAGTTCCCCCATGACATTCCCTACTCAAAGCTAAATACAGCCTTTCCGTTTTCAAGCTTGAGGAAAGCATCGAAGGGCTTTCCGTTTTTGGAAATAAAGCCCTTAATTTTTGAAGTTTTTCCCGTTTCGAGAAGCAATTTAACGTTGGAAACGGAAATATTGCGCTGACAGATACGTGTGTTTACGTTAAATTTGCAGCCGTCGGCATATCCGCTGCAGCCGTAGCTGAACTTGTACCGCTTTACTTTCTTTCCGCAAAGGGGACAAACTCCGACGGTGTCAAGGAAGCATCCCGTGTCCGTCTCCTCCTCGGGAGGAAGGTTTTTGGTGCTGAATACCTCGGAAATTTCACTTACGGCAAGGGAAACGCTCTCTTCCACAGTCATATTTCCTCTGAAAACCTTTTTAAGAGCTTTACCAAGCTCCGCAGTTTTGTACTTATCCATGGAAATTCCCATCTGAAGAAGGGACTCTATGAGAAAAATACCGCCGGGAAGAATGGTGTAAACGTCCTTTTTAAGCTGAATATATCCGCTTTTACGGGCATTGTCGATAATACCCGTTCTTGTTGCCTCAGTGCCAAGCTCAAGACCTTCAAAAACAGCCTTGTAGTCCTCGCTGTCGTCAACTCCCACTGCATCAGCATCCTCAGGATCGGCATTTTCTGCAGCTTTTGCCGCCGCTTTTTCTTCTCTGAAGGGATTTTTCAGATAGTTGTTGAGAGTTTCAATGGTGTAATGCCTTGGAGGAGAGGTCTCTTTTTCAGTAGGCTTGAAATCAATGTTTACCGCATCTCCCTTCTTTAAAGGAGGAAGAAGCTTGTCCTTCTTGTCGGAGCTGTCGTATTTCATCCAGCCCTTTTCAAGAATAACGGTACCCTTCAGAACGAATTCCTCAAGATCACCCACCGTAACCGTCATTTCGGTCTTGTCCGCTACACAGTCCTCGGCGCAGAATACCGCCACAAAACGGCGAAATACGGTAGAATATACCTGCATTTCGCGCTCTGTGAGCTTGTTTTTGTCGGGTATCTTGTAGGTGGGTGTAATAGCAGAGTGAGACTCTATCTTACTGTCGTCAAAAACAGTTTTGGTGTCCTTGAATTTTACGGGATAACCAAGCTTTTCGCAACCCTCAAGAATTTTCTTGACCTTGCCTTTTTCGGCAGTGGCAAGATATTCCGAGTTGGTACGAGGATAGGTAAGATATCCTGCCTCATAAAGCTTCTGTACTGCATCAAGGCTGTCCGCCATTGACATCTTGTATTTTTTACCTAAAACGTTCTGAAGCTTTGAAAGAGAATAAAGCTTTCCGGGAGGAATTACGGTCTTTTTGCGCTTGACGTTCTTTACTGTCGCACCTGCGGCATTGTAAAGAGAGCACTCCTTTTCCGCCTGCGCCTTCTGATTTTTGTCAAATTTCTTTTTTGAAACAAGCTCGATGGGAAGACCCTCGGTCTCCTCGCGGCTTGTAACGGCAAAATATTTGTCGGGAACAAAGTTCTTTATCGCCATGTCCCTGTCGTATATCGCTTTAACTATGGGGATTATGACCCTTCCCACACGGAGAAGAGTTCCCGTTTTGATGGAGGCGTATCTCGTCAGATTTACGCCGTAAAGCCAGTCAATATAAGTTCTTGAAAAGCCCTCTGCCGCAAGATTGTCATAGTGACTTTCATCCTTCATTTCCGAGAGCGCCTGACGGACGGTTTCGGGAGTCTGGTCGGGAAGCCATAGTCTTTTCTGTAATTTCTGACTGCCGCCCTCGAGGGCATTGTCAACGCAAAGGCGGACTATTATCTCACCCTCGCGGTCCGCGTCTCCCGCGTTTACTATGGTGTCAACGTCAGGTCTGTTGCAGAGATTTTTCAGAATACCGAACTGTTTTATTACGCCGCTGTCGTCCTTTTTGTCGGCTCCCTTTCTCAGCTCAAAATCGAACTTTTCGGGAAAACAGGGAAGGTTTGCCATGGTCCATCCCGAAGCACCCTCGGGCGCGGGATTATAGTGTTCAATATCGGCAAGGGAAAAAAGATGTCCGAATGCCCAGGAAACGATATATCCGCTGCCTTCATAAAAACCGTCGCGGCGGTTCATTTTTCCGATGGCAGAAACGATGTTTCTGGCAAGGCTTGGTTTTTCCGCTATTATCAGTATCATTATATGTTTATCCTTTATGCGTATGTTCTTATTAATGTATCCTTGGTAGGGGACGGCACCTTCGACGTCCCGCTTATATTTATTGTTCATTATGGGGCAAAAACTCACCCATGTACATTATACTTCAAAAACTCTCCCAAAGCAAGGACAACTTTTTACTGATACCGCACCGCTTACTTAAATTTAAGGTTTGAAGAATATAATTTTCCTATAAAGTTGACACAGTCCGACAATAGATATAAAATATAGACAGAAAAAAGAAGGAGGACGTTATGCGTTTACTTTTTGCTGAAGACGAAATGGAGCTTTCAAAGGCACTCTGCACAATACTTAAGCACAACAATTATTCAGTTGACGCAGTATATAACGGAAACGATGCCTATGACTATGCTCTCGTTGGAAACTATGACGGAATAATTCTCGATATAATGATGCCCGGTATGGACGGACTTACGGTCCTTCGCAGACTCCGCGCGGAAGGAATAACAACGCCCGTTCTTTTCCTCACCGCAAAGGGTGAGCTTGAGGATAAGATCGCAGGTCTTGATGCAGGAGCCGACGATTACCTTTCAAAGCCCTTCCAGATAGAGGAGCTTCTTGCGCGAATTCGCGCCATGATAAGAAGAAAAACAGACTTTACACCGGGCGTTCTCACCTACGGTAACGTGTCTCTCAACAGAGCAACGTATAATCTCTCTTGCGGCGACAACGAAGTGAGCCTCGGTAATAAGGAATTTCAGATGATGGAAATGCTTCTCTCGGGCCCCGGCAGGCTTATTCCAACGGAACAGTTTATGGAGAAGATCTGGGGCTTTGACTCAGAGGCGGAAATAAACGTAGTTTGGGTGTATATCTCTTATCTTCGCAAAAAGCTCTCGTTCATAGGTGCAGATATTCAAATAAAAGCCTCCAGAGGTGTGGGGTATACATTATCTCTCGACTAAAGATAATTCGGTATGGTAGAAAAATTAAGACACAGAATAACTTATATTTCAATAGCCGCAATAAGTATCGTTCTTGTTGTAATGTGTATTGCACTCTCTCTCGGTCTGAGGTTCAATTATAATAAGAGCGCAGACAGAACGCTGGCATTTATTTCGGAAAATATTTCAGTTTTTGAGCAGAATAAGCTTCCTTCTGAGGAGAACTATGACGAGGTAAGCGGTCTTCCGGGTTACATAGGTTTCGGTTCACTTATTACCGAGGATACAGCCCTCGGGGCAAGATTTTTTATAGTTACGCTTGACCGTGACGGCGCGGTTGTTGATGCGGATATTTCCCATATCTCCGATGTGTCCGAACAAAAAGGCGAAATGATGGCAAGGAAGGTCTTCAAAGAGCACAGAGAAAAAGGGAATTTTCAGCATTTCCGCTTTACAAAGCACCACAATAATGACGGCACTACGGATATTATCTTTCTTAACTGTGTTTCCCTTCTCAGACCCCTCTATTTTGCCCAGTTTATGAGCATCTGCATATCCCTTATTATTGTAGGCGCCATGACGTTTATCGTATGGCTCTTATCGAAAAAGGTTGCAGACCCGTTTCTTGAGACCCTTGACGTGCAGAAGCAGTTTATTACAAATGCGGGCCATGAGATAAAGACTCCCCTTGCCATAATCGATGCAAATGCCGAGGTAATAAAGCTCACTCAGGGAGACAGCGAGTGGATAGAGAGTATCCAAAATCAAACGAAGAGACTTTCCGCCCTTGTGCGCCGTCTTGTTCTTCTTGCAAAGGCAGAGGAAACGTCATTTGAAAAAATGACTCACGAAAAGTTTTCCGTCAGCGATGCGGTTATGGAAACGGCAGGAGCTTTTTATCCCATTACCAAGGCAAAAGAGATCATTTTAGAGCCTTTTATCACTCCCGATATCTACTATAAAGGCGATGAGGGCGCTATCCGCCAGCTTATTGAAATTCTTCTTGATAACGCGGTAAAATATTGCAGCGAAAAGGGACGGGTCACAGTTACGCTGAAGCCAAAAGGAAAAAGTGTGTGCCTTGAGGTAACAAACGACTGTACACCGCCCGATAAAAAGACTCTTGATAAGCTTTTCGACAGATTTTACAGAGCCGACAGCTCCCGCTCAAGAAAAACGGGCGGCTACGGCATAGGCCTTTCCATCGCAAAGGCAATAACGGACAACCATAAAGGAAAGATTTCTGCCTCGGCAGGAGTGAATTCGATTACCTTTACGGTTATTTTATAAAAGAAAAAGACCCTTGAGATGCAGTTTTGCATCTCAAGGGTCTTATGTCGTTTATAATCAGTTTATGGGAAGAGAGGTGATAACACCGCCAAGATACTTTCTTATGGCAAGAATGTCAGCGGTGGTTATTTTACCGTCGGTCGTTACATCGGAGACAAGAATACTTAATTTTTCTTTGGATTCTGCGCCGCCGAGATATTTACGAATCAAAAGAACGTCTTTAGTCGATAAGATACCGTCGCCGTTGACGTCTCCGCTTATGCCTGAGGAATAATTAACGTTTAATACTGTGGCAACGTCGGTATTTCCTTTCGGATTCATGCTGCGTATAACGGCATAATAGGTCTTTCCTTCTTCGCACTGTGCCGTAAAGGATGCCGCGCCCTTTTCTTTCGTCATGTTATCTCCGTAAGCACCTGATATAGCGTTACCCTTAGAGTCCAAAAGCCAAATGGTGTCAAAGGTATTTACTTCTGTATAGAAATAGTAAATACCGTTTTTCCATGCTTTTACTTCCATTATTTCAATGGTGTCGATTTCTTCGGAAAAATCAACTTCAATTTTTGAATTTTCAGTTGCAGTCAGCTTTTTAAACTGAATGAGAACGTCAAGGTATCCTTCAGCAGGACAGAGTAATTCGTCTCCTTCGTATATTATGCTGTCAAGGGACGTACAGCCCGTAAAAGCATCGAAACCGATATAATTAACGGATGCGGGAATCGTTACGGATTTAAGAGCTGTTTTTTCGTGCATTGCCATGTCATAAATTGAAGTTACTGGTTTTCCGAGGTATGTAGAGGGAACGGAAATTTCTTCAAGATCTTTCACAGCGTAAAGGAACGTATAAGTACCGTCCTCAAGCTCCGCCATAAGATAACCGGGTTTTACGTAGTTGAAAAAGACGTAGGCATTTTCAAGTTCCTCATCCAAATTACCCTCAAACCAAATCTTTTGGTAAAATTCTTCCTGAGTTCCGGGATAATAAAGCTCCATGATGGAAGTGCATCCTTCAAAGGTTGTTTCGTGAATATCGATTGTTCCTTTGGGAAGAACCACTGAAATAAGAGATTTGCAGTTTTTAAATGTTTTTGGAGCTAATTGGGTAAGATTCTCGGAAATTTCAATGAATTCAAGAGAGGTACAACTTGCAAAAGCTCCTTCATATATTGTTTTTAAAGAATCGGGGAGAGTGATATTTTTTAGGGCACTGCAAGCGTAGAAGGCTTCTCCACCCAGCGTGGTAAGGGAATTCGGTAAAATTACTTCTTCAAGAGTCTTACAGTAAGAAAATGCTTCTGTGTAAATTGAGTTGATTTTATTTGGTAAAACTACTTTTGTAAGTGATGTACTACTGAAAGCATTTTTGGAAATGGTAGATATAGTTGCAGTTTCGGGAATATTCAGGACTTTAAGTCCACTAAATTGAAAAGCTGCCTCATCAATCATTGAAAGCTGATCGGAAAACTTAAAATCAGTAAGCTTTTTACAGCTATAAAACGCTTCTTTTCCTATACTTTTGATATTCTGAGAATTTCCCACTTCCGTCAATTCATAACAATTACAAAAGGTTTTTTCAAGGATAGACGTAATGTTCTGGGGAATGAAGATCTTTTTTAGATGATAACAGTTTTCAAACGCAGATTTACCTAAGCTTTTGAGATTTTTGGGGAGCTCTATCTCCGTAATTGGGCACTTATAAAAAGCCGCTTGGCCAATGGATGTTACTGTTTCGGGAATATTTATGCTTTTCAGCTTTGAACACCAGTTGAAAGAATAATCTCCTATACGCTTTAGATTGCTTGGAAGAGTTACGCTTTCAATGTTTCTGCAATTTGCAAACACAGAACTTTCGAGTTGTGTAATCCCTTCCGGAATGTCGATAGTTTTTAGGGACGAGCAATAGTTGAAAGCACTGTAACTTAATGTGGTAAGAGAGTTGGGCAGATTTACGGTTTCAAGAGCCGTGCAGTAATAAAATGCCCAAGGACCTATGCTTTCGAGTGTTTCTGGAAGAGTGATGCTGTTCATGTTTTTTACATTATGGAAAGTCATTTCGCCAATGGCAGTTATTCCGTCCTGGATTATTGCAGATTCTATATCCCAAGAATACTTATCCCACGGCTGAGTGTAACTTTTATAGTTGGGAATTGCTCCACTTCCGCTGATGGTAAGAACCCCCGTCTCGGTATTAAAATGCCACTTAATAGTTGACGAGCAATCTCCTGAAACTTCCACGGCGTAAACAGGTAAGGCGGCAAGAGGAAGGGAGGATGTGATAATTAAAACAGCGATCAAAAGGGACAAAAGTCTTTTTTTCATGGTCTGCTCCTTTCATGAGAGTTTATGTCAGAAAATAGTTTATATTTTACAATTGTAGTATATCAAAAGCCCTCTTCGTTTTCAATACGAAGAGGGCATAAAAATATATAAAGCTATATTTTTGTAAGT
Organism: Oscillospiraceae bacterium; assembly: GCA_015063695.1. Taxonomy (GTDB): domain Bacteria; phylum Bacillota; class Clostridia; order Oscillospirales; family CAG-272; genus RUG14199. The sequence goes on along the minus strand of SVTQ01000004.1, from coordinate 77,384 downwards.
TTGTACAATTTGTAAATTCGTTTTTTGTATAAAAATCAAAACGTTTTCCGCCGAATTATAAATGTCCCGTGAGGATAAGCTTTCCGTAGGACATATATTCGCGGACAAGGCTTGGGTAAAGTGTTCCGAAGTTGGGACTTTCCGCATAATAATAGTGTTTTGCATCAAGTCCAAGCTTCCCGCAGAGAAGCTTTATTCTCGGAATGTGAAATCCCGTTGAAACACAGCAGACGGTGTAGTCTTCAAGATTTTCTTCATTTATTATATCTATGGCATTCTCAATGTTTTCAATGGTGTTTTTGGATTTTGCATCAACAAAAATTCGCTCTTCATCGATGCCTTTTGAAATAAGATAGTCCGCCATGACTTCTCCCTCGGGTCTGAATTCGTCGGGGCCCATACCGCCTGCCACAATGCATACGGAGCCTTCCGTTTTTTCAAGAAGCTCTGCCGCCTTTTCAAGACGAAGGGCAAGACTTTTCCCCGGATAAGAATTCTCCGCTGTCCCCTTCACCTTTGCGCCGTAAACAACAAAAACCGTGTTTTCGGGAAGCTCTTCGGGCGGCGTTTCCGTCATTTTTCCAAAGAAGATAACTGAACACATGAAAAGGAAAGTAACAGCATAAAAAATCAGACAGAAGGAATACAGTGTTTTTCCTACCTTATATATCTTAGGAAACTTTTCTTTCGCCTTGTTCCGAATGACAAAAGGCAGAATTACGCCTGCCAGTATTGAAATTGTGAGAACGTAAGCTATGGGCTGTTCGGGAACAACTATGAGCTTTATAAGATAAACAATAAAGTTTACAATAGTCAAAGCCCCGCATAAAAGTAAAATTACATCAAGAGGTGCTAATTTTTTGTTTTTCATTATTACTCCTCTTTTAAAAGGTTTTGAAAGGGGTTTGGGGGAAACTTTTTCAAAAGTTTCCCCCAATGATCCTATCATTCAGTTACTATTACTTAATAACGCTTTCGTCCCACATTTCGGGAGCGTCGTAGCCGAGGAAGTTAACAACTGTAGCGGCAACGTTGGAGAGGCCGAACTGACCGTTGTCTTCCTTGATTTCATAGTTTGCGCTGTAGTGGTTGTCGTAGATGATGAAGGGAACGGGATTAAGAGTATGGCTTGTCTTAGCCTTGAAGGAGCCGTCCTTGCCTGCCTTAACTTCGCCCTTCTTGTCTGTTTCGTACATTTCGTCAGCATTACCGTGGTCAGCGGTGATGAGAGCAACGCCGCCCAGCTCGTCGATAACGGGAAGAATTCTACCCAGCTGAAGGTCGAGAGCTTCCATGGAGCAGATAGTAGCTTCAAGGTTTCCTGTGTGACCTACCATGTCGCCGTTGGGGAAGTTAACGCGCAGACATTCATACTTGCCGCTTCTCAGCTCTTCAATAAGTCTGTCTGTGATCTCAGCGCACTTCATCCAGGGACGCTGTTCGAAGGGAACGATATCGGAGAGAATTTCTTCGTAGGTTTCAAGCTCTTCGGAGAACTTGCCGCTCTTGTTACCGTTCCAGAAGTAGGTTACGTGGCCGTATTTTTGTGTTTCGGAGATCGCGAACTGCTTGATACCTGCGGAAACGAGGTATTCACCCATTGTATTGGTGATTTCGGGGGGAGAAACGAGGTAACGGGACGGGATGTGAAGGTCGCCGTCGTATTCGAGCATACCTGCGTAAACAACGGAGGGAACTCTTACGCGGTCAAACTTGTCGAAGTCTGCGCCGCCTTCAAATGCCTTGGAGATCTCAATGGAACGGTCGCCGCGGAAGTTGAAGAATACAACGCTGTCTCCGTCTTCAATTGTACCGACGGGAGCGCCGTTTTCAGCTATAACGAAGGGAGGAAGGTCCTGGTCGATAGCCTTTGTTTCGGCTCTGTAGGTCTCAATAGCTTCCTTTGCGCTTGCAAAGCATCTGCCCTCGCCGAGAACGTGAGTCTGCCAGCCCTTTTCAACCATTGCCCAGTTAGCTTCGTAACGGTCCATGGTGATGTTCATTCTACCGCCGCCGGAAGCGATCTTGATGTCAAAATCAGCATCTCTGAGAGAAGCGATATATTCTTCAAAGGGTTCAACGTATTCGAGAGCGGAGGTCTCACCAACGTCACGGCCGTCAAGAAGGATGTGAACTCTTACCTTGGAAACGCCGCAGTCCTTTGCGCCCTTTATCATCGCCTTAAGGTGGTCGATGTGGGAGTGAACGTTACCGTCGGAGAAGAGGCCGAGGAAATGGAGGGTGTGACCCTTTGCGTTTTCTGTAATCTCGTTCCATGCTTTGGAAGCGAACATCTTGCCGCTTTCAATGGAGTTGGAAACGAGCTTTGCGCCCTGAGCGAAGACCTGACCTGAACCGAGAGCGTTGTGGCCAACCTCGGAGTTACCCATGTCGTCGTCGGAAGGAAGACCTACAGCTGTGCCGTGAGCCTTGAGAGTTACCATGGGATATTCCTTCATAAGCTTATCGAGAGTGGGGGTATAAGCTCTCTTTACCGCGTTACCCTCAGTATCCTTTGCGATACCGACACCGTCCATAACGATGGTAAGAACGGGACCTTTTACGCCGATATTCTTTTCTCTTTGTTAAGTGAAATACTCATTTTGACTACCTCTTTTATTTATGTGAGAATATTTTTTACTTATATTATTACTTCCAAATACTCATTTTACCACATATGCGGTAAAAAATAAATACGGGAAGGAAGATTTATCCGTTTTTTTACAGATCTGTCAAGGTGTGCTTTGAGATCTGCCCGTTTTTAGAAAAATCCCGTATTCTTTCTGCGGTAAGCGTTAAAGAAAACTACGCCCGTAGTAATAAGCACCGCCGCAACGATGGTGGCAATAAAGCCTTTACTTTTTGTGAGATTTTCTATTTTGTTGAGATTGTAGAGAAATTCGCTTCGCTCAACGTCGGAGGTCACCACAAGGTCGCAGGTGCCAAGTACCTCGTCTTTGTAAGTGGCGCTTATCTGACCTACCACCTGCCCTGCGGTAACGGGAGCGTCAAGGCTCTCCTCAAAGGTCGACCAGCTGTAGCTTACTTCCTTTTCAACGTCAACGTCTGTGGGAAGAAAAACGGAAACCGTTTTGGAAGGGGCGAGGGTAACAAAATCCACCGCCGCCGAAAGGTTTACGGGAATTTCGTATACCATCTGCTTTTCAAAGAGCACGTCCACCATGGAGAAGGAAGAAAATGCCCAGTCCATAAGAGTATGTACCGCCGTGTAGGAATAGATGGTGTTTTCTGTGGACTCGCCGCCCATGGCGATTATCAGATAGGAGAGCTTTTCGTCGCTTGCTACGGTGATAACGCAGTGTCCGCCCTGCTTTGTGCTTCCTGCGTTGATGCCTGCGCATCTTTTGTCGTAATAGGAAGCGTCGTAGTATTTGGAAATAAGGCAGTTTCTGTTGTAAATATTGCGGTAGTCACTCATATTGGTGGCTTCCATAACGTAACGGGGAGTGGAGGATGCTTCCTCGAAGATGGGTAGGCTCCAGGCATATTTGGCGATAATGGCAGTGTCACCTATGGTGGTTACCATCTGTTCGTCGTGCATACCCGTGGGGTTTGTATAAAAAGTGTTGAAGGCACCGAGTGATGCCGCCTTTTCGTTCATCTTGTCAACGAAAGCCGAAACGGAGCCTGCCGCAAGGTGGGCAAGGCAATATGCCCCGTCGTTGTTACCGCCGGTAATGAGAATGTGAAGAAGGTCGCGCACCGTGACGGTCTCTCCCGCTTTAAGTCCCAATCTGTTGCCCGATACCTCGGAGAGCATACGGGAGGTAACGGTCACCTCTTCGTCAAGTCTGCCCTCAAGGGCTTCGATGGCAACGATCGCCGTCATCATTTTGGTGGAGGACGTGGTGAAAAGCTCCGCTTCGGGATTGTACTGATAAAGGACCTCTCCGGTGTTGAGACAGTATACGTAAGCGCTTGTTACGTTTTCAACCGTGGGATCTTCTATCGCCAAAGCAGGCGCCGCAGATGAAAGGATAATAAGCAGTATCATAAGAACGGAAAGAATTTTTCCGAATATTTTATTCATTTGAGGGCACCTCCTTTGAAAAATAAGCTTTTGCATTAGTTACGTCCGAAAGAACTGCATATCGAAGTTCTTCTTCGGATGCAAATTTCTTTTCGGGACGGCAGAATTTTTTGAAGCTGACGGTGACGCACTTTCCGTAAAGATCGCCTTCGAAGTCTATAACGTGGGTCTCGAGGCGCACGTGCTTTCCGTTTACGGTGGGTCTGTCGCCTACGTTTGAAACGGAGGGGAAGATATCTCCGTCAATTTCCGTCTCGGTAAAATAAACACCGTGACGGGGAATGGCTTTTCCCCTTTCAAAATTCTGATTTATTGTGGGAAAACCCAAGGTATTCCCGAGATGCCGTCCGTGGGTGACCTCGCCTGTTACGGAGAAAGGACGGCAGAGAAGCTTCTCCGCTTTTTCCATATCGCCCTCTTTTATAAGAGCGCGGATGAGCGTGGAAGAAACGGGAAGCGCATCATTTGTAACGGCAGGAAGGGCGCATACCGAGATCCCGCTTTCTTCGGAAAGAGACATCAGCGTTTCTTTATTTCCCTTTGCATTTTTTCCGAATCGGAAGTTAAATCCGCAGAATACGGAAACGGCAGACAGATCTTTCAGATAGTCAAGAACAAATTCTGCGGGAGTAAGGTCACATACCGAAGAAAAATCCTCGAAAATAACGTAGTCTGCACCGAGGCTTTCAAAAATTTCTGTTTTTTCTTCAGAGGTCGTAAGATTCTCCGTAGAATTTTTGGGGTTTTCCGCAAAACACCAGACGGCGCTCTTTATTTTCCCCCCCGATTCTTTTGCCGTCGATACGGCGGCTTCTATAACACGGCGGTGACCCATGTGGACACCGTCAAAATTACCGAGCGCCACGGCAAGGGGGGGAGAGGTATTAACTTTTCTTGCTGTTTTAAGTTCGGTAATTATCATGTCAACTATGTTTTTTATATTTTGTAAACGGCTGTTTTATTATAAGCTTAGAAAATTCTGTTGATACAACGTTTCGGATGTTCTGAACGTGCGAAGATTCTTCGACTGCGCTCAGAATGACAGAGTGGGGTCATTTCTCGTTGATATATAGTTGAGGATAGTGTGTGCAAAGCTACTTCAATTTTTCAGAATGACATGATAGTGTACGTAAGCACTATAAATCAGCGTTATCCTTTATGTCATCCTGAGTGCAGCGTTAGCGAAATCGAAGGATCTTGACACGTCGGGTTAGTATCTCAGTTTATCATTATTAGCTAAACTGTTATTCCCAAGTTTCCGAAATATCAATCCATTTCGGATTTACACTTTCAATCAAACGATTCTTTTTCTCTCTTTTCCATCCTTTGAGTTGTTTTTCCCTGTTTATTGCAATGTTTACGTCTGAAGTGGTTTCAAAATATACTAATTTGTTTACATTATATTTTTGTGTAAATCCCTCGGTAATCTTGTTTTTATGTTCGTAAAGTCTTCGCTTCAGGTCGTTTGTAACTCCGATATAAAGAACATTGCCATTCCAATTCGAAAGGATATAAACGTAATAATTATTCATATTGCCGGTACGACGTTAGATAACTTTAATAGCAAACATGGGGCATGCCTTTGAACAGTAACCGCAAAGGACACACTTATTCATATTTACTTTGGCTCTTCCCTCTTCGAGACGGAGTGCATTCTGGGTGCATCTCTCAATGCATGAGCCGCATCCTTCGCAGTAGTCTTCGATAAGAAGAGTTCGTTTTTTTCCGTCAAGAACCTTTTTGGCTTCGGGAGGAAAAATTCCGTTTTCAAAATAGGAGATATTGGCATCTATCTCCGCTTCGGACTGCATGCCCACGGCAACGGAGTCGATATAATCCTTTGAAAGAACAAAGTCAAAGGCCTCCTCCGCCGAGGAATAGAGGTGTCCGCCGCCAAGGCTCTTCATGGCAAAGGTTCCGATACCCAGGTCATGGGCTTTTTTTACCGCTTTTTCCATTTCCTCTATCTCGCCGTCAGCTATTCCTATTCCCTTTTTATTGAATATGGGATGGATAACGTCAAAGGGAATTCCCCTTTCGGTAAGGGTTATTACTCCTTCAACTGCGGCAATATGGTGCATGGAGGCGCCCACTGCTCGGATGATACCGCGGCTCTTACATTCGAAAAGGTATTCAAGGGCTTCCATATGACCGCGGAGAGTATCGACAGACTCCTGCTCGTGGAGCATGAAAATGTCAATAACGTCGCGGTCAAGGGCGCGCCTCGCCTCCTCCACCGCCGCCTCGGCAAGCTCACGTGACCAAGCGTAGGTTTTGGTGGAGATCACGACTTTTTCGGGGGCCTTGCATCTCTTAAGCGCCGCTCTCAGAATATGATAGTTTTCATAGTACTGGGCGGTGTCGGTAAAGTTTATACCTCGGTCAAAAGCGTATGCCATTACCGCGGCGGCTCTCTCAATAGGAAGCGCCGCCTGCATGGGGCTTACCGTAAGGGAGCCGAGACAAAGTTTTGTCACCTGAAGGTCTTTCCCGAGCGCAGTCTGCGCCAAATGGTTCCTTTCGGATTTTTCCATAAGGGACATCAGATCTTCAGATAGTTTCTGATAAGCTCTTCCATGAGCTCGTCGCGGTCAAGCTTGCGGATAAGGCTTCTTGCGTTCTTGTGGTTTGTGATGTAGGTGGGGTCCTCGGAAATAATGTAGCCTACAAGCTGGCTGAGGGGATCGTAGCCCTTTTCTCTGAGAGCTTCGTAAACTGTGTAGAGGATCTCCTTCATTGTCATTTCTCTTTCTTCGCGGATAGAGAAGGTCTGTGTCTTCTGGTTCTTGTCTCTTGTCATTTTTATGTCCTTTCCCGCTTTTTAAGCGATGAAAATTTCTTTATGGAGTTTTACATTTATAGTATAACATGTTCTGCATTGTTTTGCAGAGTTTTTTCTTAAAGTTTTATAAATTTTTGAGTGAGCTTTATCTGATATTAAGATAAATTATCAGTACAGAGATATCCGCAGGGCTGACCCCTGAGATACGGGTCGCCTGACCAATGGATTCGGGGCGGATCTTTGAGAGCTTTTCTGCCGCTTCAAGGCGCAGCCCCCCTATCTGTGAGTAGTCGATATCCTCGGGAATTCGCTTATTTTCAAGCTTTTCCTGCTTTTTCGCCTCGTCTATCTGACGTTTGATGTAGCCTTCGTATTTAATTTCCGTCTGCACCGCAAGTCGAAGTCCTCGGGGAAGTTCGGGTCTTTCCCTGTCGACCTCTTTCAGCATTTCATAATTTATCTGAGGACGGCGGATAAGCTCCGCTTCCTTAACGCCTGTTGTAATAGGCGTACTTTCCGCATCGGTCAGTATCTTATTTACCGCATCGGACGGAGGAAGAGTAGTTCTTTTAAGTCTTTCGATCTCCGCATCAACACACGCTCTGCGCTCTTTGTATTCCTTATATCTCTCCTCACTTATAAGTCCTGCGTGACGGCCGTAGTTTGCAAGTCTGTGCTCCGCGTTGTCTTGACGGAGAATAAGGCGGAATTCTGAACGCGAAGTCATTATTCTGTAAGGCTCGGCAGTTCCCTTTGTAACGAGATCGTCGATGAGAGTTCCGATGTATGAGGAATATCTTGGGAGAATGACGGGGGAGAGGCCTCTTACCGCAAGGGCGGCATTCATTCCAGCCACAAGTCCCTGACAAGCCGCCTCCTCATATCCCGACGAGCCGTTGAACTGACCTGCGCCGTAAAGACCCTTTATGCTTTTGAATTCAAGGGTGGGTGAGAGCTGTGTGGGGTCGATGCAGTCATACTCAATGGCGTAGGCAAAACGCATTATCTCCGCGTTTTCAAATCCCTTCATTGTGCGAAGCATCTTGTACTGTACCTCGGCAGGAAGAGAGGACGAAAATCCCTGGAGGTATATTTCGTCCGTACCGAGGCCCACGGGTTCAACAAAGAGCTGATGTCTTTCCTTTTCCTTGAAACGGACTATCTTGTCCTCAATACTGGGGCAGTAACGGGGGCCCGTTCCGTGTATCTGACCCGAAAACAGGGGTGACAGATGGATATTGTCAAGAATGGTCTGATGGGTGGCATCGTTTGTATATACTACGTGGCAGGGCACCTGCTCGATGCTGTTAAGTGCCGCTTCGTCGGTTCTGACTGAAAAGGGAGTTATGTATTCCTCGCCGTGCTGGATTTCAAGAAGGTCAAAATCAATGGAACGGCGGTGAATTCGGGGAGGCGTTCCCGTTTTAAATCTCTGCATTACTATTCCCTGTTCAATGAGGGATGCTGTAAGTCCTTCTGCTGGAAGCATTCCGTCGGGTCCGCTGCGTCTTTTTACCGTTCCCACGTGGGTGGTGCCGCCGAGATAGGTCCCCGTCGAGAGGATAACTGCCTTTGCAGTGTACTCTCCACCGGGCTCGGCAAAAACTCCGCAGACTCTTTTTTCGCCTGCCGCCTCTTCAACGAGGAGCTTTGTGATTTCAGCCTGGATAAGGAAAAGATTGTCCGTATTCTCCAGAGTTTTTTTCATGTTCTGAGTATAGCGGAAACGGTCGGCCTGAACTCTTTTGGACTGAACTGCCGCGCCTTTTCCCGTATTGAGAGTGCGGGACTGAATGGTAACGCCGTCGGCGGCATAACCCATTTCTCCTCCGAGGGCATCTATTTCAAAAACGAGATGTCCTTTTCCCGTGCCTCCGATGGACGGATTGCAGGGCATATTTGCCACTCCGTCAAGGCCTATGGTGAACAGGGCGCATCTGAGACCGCATCTTGCGGCGGCAAGCGCCGCTTCGACGCCTGCGTGTCCCGCGCCTGCTACGATTATATCAAAATTATTTGTATTCTGCATAGATATCTCCAAGGATTCAGTTGATGAAGCGGTCGCATTATATTGCGATGCAACGTTTGCGGAATTATTCGCTCATCATTTTGTAAATATACCGTATACTTCCCAGCCCTTTGTTTCCGAGAAGGCGGTGATGATACCGTCGGAGCGGTTGGAAATATAGGTGTATCTGAAGGGGAGAACGTAGTTTCCGTTTACGTCGAGGGCGGCGGAAATGCCGTTTCTCGTAACAACTCCCACTCCCGAGTAAAAGGGCTTTGCCATTTCGTATTCAGGCTGAGCTATCCAACGGCCCGTATAATCCATGTAGCCGTAAAGCCCGTTTCGTTCAAGCACCATTATTCCGTCGGAATAGCCCTTCAGCGTATATCCGTCGGGGATGGGGAATTCGCGGCCGTTGGGGTATACGAGCACGTCGCGGTCCATGTTTACTCTGAGAACTCCGAACTCGTCCAGCTGGAACTGGTCGAAGGTCACCTTACGGAGTCTGAGAAGGCCGTGGTCGAAGTAAAGGTGACCTATGCTGTCCTCGCCCTTTGAGAGGGGGGGAAGATATCTGTCGCTGCAATAGTCCTTCAGCTCGGTGTTATAGTACTCTTTCTTCGAAACGAATTGTACCTCTCCCAGGTTATTGATAACTCTGAGCTCTTTTGTTTCGTATTTTGGGTCTTCTCCCGTGTCACTTGTTTCAACTACCGCGTATTTTTCGTTGTAATTATAAGCGGCACTGTAAGGAAGAAGGGTGTCAAGTCCGTAGAGGTCGGAAGGTGTCTGTTTTGCTTCGATAAGCTTCAGCTTTTCTTCTATGGGAAGAGCGTTGTATTCCGCTTCCTTTGCGATAATATCCTCAAGTACGGGGATATTCGGGTCATCCTCAAGGAAATAGTTCCAGTTCATGAAGTTGACAAGGGCGCTTTTTCCGTTAAGGAAGGTGGTGAACTTGGGGCTCATAACGCCCACTCTCTTTATTTTCACATCGGAAAGACCGAATGAGTCCTCAAAATCGAAGTTAAGACCTCTGCCGTCTCTTTCCTCGATATAGTCTGTTTTTACGAAGGACGTGCCTGCGGCGGAAAGTGTAAAATAGTTCTTTCCCGTAAGATAAACACCCTTGGCATCGGTCACGACCTCTTCGCCCGCTTCGTTTTCCGTTACAGAAACGGGTGTTTCCGCATAATATCTGTAAGTGTTGTAGAAGAGAGGCTTTCCGTCCTTGGTTCTGGCAAAGGCAGGGATATAATTTTCGTTGTATCTCATCAGTACCTTGCCGTTGTAGTCAAGAAGGTAAAGCTCCTGGTTCGCGTCGTCGTAAATAATGTACCCCATGTAGGGATAAAGTGCAGGGCGAGCCTCTGTTACCTCTGTGTCTTCAACAGTGGGCATTCTTCCGTCGTCATATTCCGTAATGACCCAATCGCGCACCGTCATGTCGCGGTAGGAAAATCTTCTCGGAAGCTCGAAATCATAGGTCATAAGGCCGACCTCGCAGGTGTAGCTGTCGTAGGTGCCGTCGGTGATATAGTAGCCTTCGGAAATAAGCTCGTCGTCGGTTTTGAAAACGGTGTAATTGTTTATCTTCTGCTCGTTTCTGTTGGCAGTAACGGTGTCTTTAAGGTCGATACTCTGTTGTACGTCAGGTCCGATATCGGCACTTTCCGTGTCGGAAGGCTCCGTTTCGGTGTCTTCGGGGATTTCTTCCTTCGGCTCTTCGGGCTTCCCAATAGACAGGAAACGGTCAAAATTCGTCTCCCAGCTTTGGGGGCGGGGGATGAAGGCGACATCAAATACGCCGATGTAGTAAAGCCCGAATATAATAACAAGAGCGGGAAGAATAAGGGCGGGCCAAACTTTAGGAGCCTTTTCGCCTTTGTCTTCTTCGGGCGGGTCTTTGTAAAGCCACTCCTTGTATTTTTCAAAAAGCGTTTTTACAAAGCCCTTTCCGTTTTCGGATGAAACGGGATTTGCTTTTTTTGTTTTTGCGGGTTTCTTTTTTTCGTCTGCCTTTTCCGCTGTCTTCGCCGTTTTTGTTTCTGCGGCTTCCTTTATTTCGGAATTTTCCGCTCTTGCTTCGGCTTCGGGCTGTTTTGTGGTTTCTTTATTTTCTGCCTCGGAGCGCAGAGCGTCGTCCGATATCAGCTTTTCAGTATCTTTTTTCGCAGGAGCATTTTTCTCATTGCTTTTTTTGTTCTTGCTTTTGCTGTGTTTTTTCTTTCCCATCTGCGTTCCTTTCTTAATTTTTAGTTATTTGTGGTACTTACCGCCCGATAGAATATTCATACAGCGGTAGACTGTTTCGTAAAGCATGACCCTTGCCAGCTGGTGGGGGAAGGTAAGCTCGGACATTGAGAGCTTTAGGTCGGCAAGCGCTTTTATTTTTGGGGAGAGCCCGTGAGAGGAGCCTATGATAAAGCATATACTGCTTTTTCCCGAAAGCATGGCGCCGTCAAGCTTTGCGGCAAGTGCCTCCGAGGAAAACTGCTTTCCCTCAATGCACATGGGCACAACGTATGCCTTTTTCGGTATCTTTTCCATTATTCGGACCGCCTCTGCATCGAGAGCTTTTTCGATCTCTCCCCTCGAGGGGTCGTTTTTCAGCTTTTCTTCTTTAAGCTGAGTTTCCGTGACGACCGCCATTCCCGACAGTCTTTTTTTATATTCGTCGCATGCCGCCTTCCAGTGAGGCTCCGATAAATTTCCTAAGGTTATTATATCTATTTTCAGCATTTTAAATCTTTCTCTTTTACGTTATCCGACTTTCACGGGAAAATCGGGGAGAGCGCATTCCAGGGGCAGATCTGAAAAGCCTTCTGAGTCAAGGGCGCATCTGACCTCTGCGTGAGCTATTTCGGGTGTGTTGTTCTCGGGGGAGATATGGGCGAGGACAAATGCTTTACATCCCGCCTTTGCCAGAGTGCAGGCAAGAAGTGAGCAGTCCGTATTTGAAAGATGTCCTCTCTTTGAGAGAATTCTCCTTTTGAGGTCGGCGGGATAGGGGCCTTCCATAAGCATTTCGTGGTCGTGATTAGCTTCGATTATAACTTTTTTGCAGGAGGAAAGGTTTTCCTCGGCGCATTTTGTGATGTGCCCCATGTCCGTTGCAATTCCGAGAACGTCGCCCTCGGTGTCGGTGATGATATAACCGACGTGGTCGGCGCTGTCATGGGGAAGGGGAAAGCTTTTTACGGTGAGAGTGCCGACGGTAACCTCGTATTCCGTTTCGTGAATCACCACGTGGGGAGCAACGCGCTCCTTTGAAAGAAGCTTCGGCGCGCTCTTTTTCGTTGTATGTATATCGAATTCCTTTTTCGAACAAAGCACGTCAAGAGCTGAGGTGTGGTCGCTGTGCTCATGGGTTATAAAGACCGCGTCTATCTTTTCTGCGTTTCCGCCTGCGTCGTTAATGGCAGTGCAGACGGCGCGTGCGCTTTTTCCGCAGTCAATAAGTATCTGAGTGCCTTCGTGGCGCACAAGAGTACAGTTCCCCTTGCTTGACGAGAAAAGTATATGGGCTATCAATTTGTTTTTCTCCTTTAACGCACCGCTCGGGCATTTATCCCAAAGCTTTTGTTTTTATCAGATTACGGTTTCTCCCACAAGGTCGTAGTCCATAGCTTCGGTTATCTTAACGTCAACTATCTGACCGGGAGAGAATTTTGTACCTCGGGGGGACATAAAGAATACCTTGCCGTCGATATCGGGGGCATCCATATAGGTTCTTCCCACGTATGCTTCGCTGACGGGGTCAAAATCCTCGCAGAGAACGGAGAAGGTGCGCCCCACCATCTTTTCATTGAATTCTTCGCATACTGAGAGCTGATGGCGCATGAGGATATCGTATCTGTCCTGTTTTTCCTGCTCGTCTATCTGATCTTCCATATCGTATGCCGCAGTTCCCTCTTCTCTTGAGTAGGGGAAAGCGCCGAAGCGTTCAAACTTTGCATCTAAAATGAACTGACAAAGCTCTTCGAAGTCTTCCTTTGTTTCACCGGGGAAGCCGACGATTGCAGTGGAACGGATGATAATTCCGGGAACCTCGCGGCGGAGTCTTGCTATCGCGTCTTTAATACATTCGCTGTCGCCGTGTCTGTTCATAGCCTTCAGCATGGAGTCGGAGATATGTTGAACGGGCAGGTCGATATATTTTACAATTTTGTCGTTGTCCCTTATTTCGGCAACAAGCTCATCGGTTATCTTGTCAGGATAGCAGTAGAGGATACGGATACGGGGGACAGACGTTTCCTCACTGATCTTTCTGAGAAGCGCGGGAAGTCTGTATTCTCCGTAAATGTCGATACCCCAGCAGGTCGTATCCTGAGCAACTATAACGAGTTCTTTTATGCCCATTTCGTCAAGGTCGCGCGCTTCTGCAAGAATGCTCTCTTCGGTACGTGAGCGGAATTTGCCTCTGATGGAGGGAATTGCGCAGTAGGTACAGCGGTTGCGGCATCCTTCGGATATCTTGAGGTAAGCGAAAGTATCTCCCGTGGTTACGATTCTGTCACCGCTGAAGTCTATCTTTTCCTGCTCGGGGAAGCAGGAATACTTCTCTCCGCCGAGAACCTTTTCAATGGCGGAAACTATCTCATGAATACCGCCGCAGCCGATGACCGCATCGACCTCGGGCATCTCGGAAAGAATTTCTTCTCTGTATCTTTCGGGAAGACAACCTGTTACCACGATACCCTTGAGGTCGCGGTTTTCCTTGAGCCACGCAACGTCAAGAATATTTTCAATGGCTTCCTTCTTTGCGCTCTCTATAAAGGCGCAGGTGTTGATTATAACAACGTCCGCCTCTGTTTCGTCGGGGGTTATTTCATAGCCTGCTTCCATTACGTGATGGAGCATAACTTCGGTGTCAACAAGATTTTTGGGGCATCCCAGTGAGATAAATCCGATTTTTGCTTTCATTTGCGTTACCTCTGTGTTATTTTGGATTTTTATTCGTTTTCGTCTGCAAGCGCTTCAAAGGCTTTTTCGATATGAGCCTTTGTGTGCCCCTGCCGCATAAGAGAAGCGGCAAGCTTCATTTTTTCTTCTCTTGTTTCGGGCATTGTTCTTGTCTTTTTAAAAAGAGCAGAAACGGCGGCAGCTTCATAGTCGCTGTCGGAAACGGAGTTTATCGCCTCGTTTACTGCTTCTTTTTCGTAGCCCTTGGATATAAGATAGGCGGCAATCTTTCTCTTGCCCTGTTTTTTTATCTTAACGCACTTGTCCGCTATATGAGCCGCCTGGGACTTTTCGTCGATGTAACGGTGGCGCACGGCATAGTCTGCCGCCGCTTCGGCGTATTCTTTTTCGATTTTGTATTTTGAGGTCAGCTTGAAAATAAGACCCTTTCTGCTGACGTTGCCGTAAGAGAGAACACTTAGCGCCTTCGATGCGGCTTCCGTTACAAGAGACATTTCATACAGCGTGGAAAATTCTTCCTCCAAAAGCTCTTTTCCCTCGCTGTCCGCACCCGCGAAGGGCGGAAGAAACTCTTTTCCTACGGTGAGGGTGAGTTTGTCACCCGTCTCGTCGTTTCTTATTTTAAAAGTTATCCTGCCCTGCGCCGCAGAGCAAGCGGTTATTGTGTACATGGCAGAACTCCACAGGTAAAATAGTTACATTTTTTCGACGTTGCCGTTATCCACTCTGAACAGACAAACGTTGTCTCCCGCCGACTCAAAGAGAGAGGGCTCGCAGGAGGTTACTATTATTTGTCTGTCGGCAAGAGAGCCGAGAACGAAGCTTTGTCTGTGACTGTCAAGCTCGGAGAGCACGTCGTCAAGAAGAATAACGGGTTTTTCGCCTCCCGCCGTGTAGGCAAGACTTCCCTCGGAGAGCTTCATGGAGAGGGCAAGGCTTCGCATCTGACCCTGAGATGCATATATCTTAGCATCTTTACCGTTGAGCCTTATGCGGATATCGTCCTTGTGAATTCCCTTGAGGGTGGCTCCGTATTTTATTTCTTTATCTAAGTTGTCGAGAAGTCCCGTGTAAAGCGGCTCGGGAGAAAGCTCCGCTTTGCCAAGCTCCACGGTATCTGAGGTCTCCATTTCGCCTCTGTCCTTTGCGCCCTCGGCATCCTGTGCGTCATCCATATCCGCCGACGTATCCGTTTCGGGCTTTGCCGCATGAGTAACGTAAGTGAGGGCAGGCTTTTCACTGCCGCCCGTCATATCCGAAAAAAGCTGTTCCATCTCAACACTCATCATGGAGATATAGGAGTAGCGGAAGGCGGCGATCTTCGAGCCGCACTCTGCCATCTGTTCGGCGAAGGTCTCCCAAAGTGCAGGGGCAAATCTTTCGCCTGCGGCGGCGCTTTTGAGAGCGGCGGTGCGCTGAGTCAGAAGTCTGTTGTATTTTGAGAGGTTTGCCATATACTCCCTTGAAAGCTGGGAGATGGCAATATCGAGAAAGGTTCTCCGTCCCACAGGGCCTCCGCTGACAAGGGAAAGGTGGGCGGGGCAGAAAAGAACTGCGCGGAAGGAGCCGATAAGCTCGGAAATTCCCGAGACGGGGGCCTCGTTCCGAAAGACCTTTTTTCTTTCTTTGGGGTCTGCGGGGAGTATTATTTCAAGGTCGGTGCCAAACGTCGCGCCGTCCCTTATGCACTCCATTCGGAGCTTTGAAAAATCCTCGCCGAAGCGAATCATCTCTCTGTCCTTTGCGCCTCTGAAGGAGCGTCCTCTTGCAAAGTAGTAGACCCCTTCGAGGATGTTGCTTTTGCCCTGAGCATTTTTTCCCCAGAGCACGTTTATACCGTCGGAAAAGCAGATGTCAGCCGTGTCCATATTTCGGAAATTTGTAAATTCTATCTGTTTGCATTTCACGACTGAAACCCCTCCTTTTCCTTAATTTTTCTTGCAAAATGTGTCTTTTTTCCTTTTTTGGGAGATTTTTAATAACCCCGAAAAAAAGACCTATAGGGACTGCATGACCGTTCTTCAAAAACAGTATCCTTAAAGATACCGTCATGAAGACAGTTCAAAACAGTCCCCTGACCATATTTTATTATTCGTCGATATCAAGGTCGAGAAGGCGGATGTCGAGTTCTTCGTCATCCCCGTCCTCGTCTTCAAATTCGTTAGCGTCGAGCTGTGCGCCGTCAGCCATTGCCGCCTTTATTTTTTCTTCGATCTCGGTGATGAGCTTTTCGTCTTCTTCGATCATCTTCTTTGCGTTGTCCTTACCCTGAGCAAGTCTTTCGCCGCCGTAGTAGAACCATGAGCCGCTCTTTTCTATGATGCCCAGCTCAATACCCATGTCGATTATCTCTCCTGTTTTGGAGATACCCTTGCCGTAGATAATATCAAATTCGGCAACCTTGAAGGGAGGAGCAACTTTGTTCTTTACGATCTTGCACTTTACTCTGTTTCCGTAGATATCGGAGCCGTTCTTGAGAACGTCGCTCTTTCTTACGTCTATACGAACCGAAGCATAGAACTTAAGTGCGCGGCCGCCCGTTGTTGTTTCGGGGTTGCCGTACATAACGCCCACCTTTTCGCGGAGCTGGTTGATGAAGATAACGATACAGTTGGAGTCGGAGATCACGCCTGAGAGCTTACGGAGAGCCTGAGACATAAGTCTTGCGTGAAGGCCTACGTGGGAGGAGCCCATGTCGCCTTCAAGCTCCTGCTGAGGAACGAGAGCCGCAACGGAGTCGATTACAACTATATCGATTGCGCCCGAGCGAACGAGAGCTTCGCAAACCTCAAGAGCCTGCTCGCCGCTGTCGGGCTGGGAAACAAGGAGCTCGTCAATATTGACACCGAGGTTTTTTGCATAAACGGGGTCGAGAGCGTGTTCGGCGTCAATAAACGCCGCCTCGCCGCCTTCTTTCTGAACCTCTGCAATTGCGTGAAGAGCAACTGTTGTTTTACCTGAGGATTCAGGGCCGAAGATCTCAATAATTCTTCCTTTGGGAAGACCGCCGATACCCAGCGCCACGTCAAGACCGATGGAGCCCGTGGAAACTGAGCTTACGTTCATATTTGCATTTTCGCCCATTTTAATGACGGTGCCTTTACCGAAGCTGCGCTCGATCTGGGAAATTGCAGATTCAAGAGCCTTTTTCTTCGCTGATTTATCGTCTATGGGAGTTACGGGATCTTTCTTTTTCTTTTTGGGTGCTGCCATCTGGTGTCCGCTCCTTATATAATATTAATACTTATCTTAATAACATAATTTATAGATTACTTTTTTATTATAATATAAACACATATTAAAGTCAATAGTTTTTTGAAAATTTCCGAACAAATGTTCATTTGCCTATATAATACTAATGAAAGAAACCGTCAAAAAAGCAAAAAAACAGAGTGAACAGTTAAAAAATGCGAACAAAGGGTATTTCTACTTGACAATACGGCCTAAATTATTTATGATAAATACATAAATGAATTATCCCGTGAGGGGGAGAATTATGAGTGATAAAAAAAGATATATACTGACAGCCGCTCTGACGTCGGCGGCAGTGCTCATTCTCGGCTCTGCTTTTGTGTTGGGTGCGACGCTAATGAATATCAAATATACCGGTCCCGAGGTTGAGCCCTTTGAAACTTTTTCGGAAGATGCGGAGCTTCAGGGAGCCGAAAATGCTGATACGCTCCATGAGATAACGGAAACAGAAACGGAAACGGAGACAGAGCCTGTTACCGAACCTGTTACCGAACCCGCAACTCAGCAGGTAATACAGACTACCGCTTATGAAACAACAGCGGAAGCCCTTCCCGTGGTAGTTCCCGAATACCGTGTGGTAGAAGCTCTCGGAGAGGATACCATAAATTACCTCATGAGTCTCGACAACACCCGCCGCGGCTGGGGTCAGGGCGTAAACGTTGACGAAATGAACAGACCTACGGGGGCTCTTTACGCGCAGAATACCTACGGCGGTTTCGGTTCTTACTACATAGTAAACGACGGCGCAATGAAGATGTATCTGACCTTCGATGAGGGTTATGAAAACGGCTACACTCCCCTAATTCTCGATACCCTGAGAGCAAAGGGCGTTTCGGCGGTGTTCTTTGTAACTCTCCACTATGCAAAAAACAATCCCGATTTAATCCGGCGAATGATAAACGAAGGACACGTTCTCGGAAATCACAGCGCTTATCACGGTTCCCTTCCGAACGAAACACTCGAGGAGGCCTATGATGAAGTAAAAATACTTCACGATTATATCTACGATAATTTCGGCTACACAATGTCCCTTTTCCGTTTCCCCGAAGGTGCTTCAAGTGACAGAACACAGGCGCTTCTTCAGAGCATGGGATATAAGTCCCTTTTTTGGAGCTACGCATATAAGGACTGGGATCCTGCCGCTCAGCCTGCACCTGCAGCAGCACTTGAAAGACTTACGGGAGCCGCTCATCCCGGAGCTATAATCCTTCTTCACGCAGTTTCCGCAACCAATACGGAGATACTTGGAAGTCTTATCGACAACTACCGTTCCATGGGCTATGAGCTTGCGAGATTTGATTGAATATGATATTAAAAAAAGCACTTTGTGTATGCATTTTTGCAATTACAAAGTGCTTTTTGTGTTGTATGTAATTTTATGGTGAGGGAGGGGCTTGTTTCCTCACGTTTTAGGAATGTTTTGGATTTCTTATTTAGCAATCAGGCTTTTTTCTTTTGTTTCCTTGTTTTTTGCACACTTGCTTTTGATCATCCCCACAAGCTTTCCTATTCTTGTGACGGTGAAGAACGCTTCGCCCGGAGAAAGGGGACGTCTTTGATAATAAAGATTTGCCGCCGCTTCCGTAATGCCGATGGCAAGGGCAAAGGAGAATATACCTTTCGCCGTAAGGGTGGGAATGTCTGTAAGACCCATGACCGCAAAGCCGATAATGAAGCACTCAATGGAGAGTCCCATCTTGGGAGCGCTTGACTGTCTTATGAGCATAATTCCCTTGCGGAGAGTGGAAAGATGTATCCAGACGTAGAGAAGAAGGAGGATAAGACCGCCTTCCATAAGGGTCTGGAAGTAGAAGTTGTGGGTATGGAAAATGGGAATACCCGCTTCGTTGATGATAAGTCTTATGTTGTGGTAGCCTGCACCGTAGCCCTCAAGAGGATTTTTGATTATAAGGCGCATGGTAGATATCCATGCATCAAAGCGCAGACGGGTCGATTCTTCCACCGCGCCTTTGGTGAGGGCGGATTCGAAAAATTTCATGGCTGAGTCAAGGAGGGAGCCTTCGTAGTCTATACCCTTTCCCGAGAAGTCGTTGAAAACGCCCGTGATGAACTCACTGATGCCGTCGAGGGACAAAAATCTCGTATATACCGACGAGGGGATAAGAAGTATTACGATAACTGCGGCAATAAGGATAAAGCGCAGTTTCTTTATGTGATAGAAGCCGTACATCAGAAGGATGATGATAAGCGCTAAATATACGCCTCTTGAGAAGGAAAACAGAGTTCCGAAGAAGGCAAGGGGTACGAGAACACGGCACAGATTGTGCCTTGCATCCTTTCTGTGGCTGCAGGCAAAATAAAGACCGAAGGGCAGAAGCATACCCATGGACTGAGCGAAAACGTTGGGGTTGCAGAAGGTTGAGGCGGCACGGTCGCCGTCATAATATGTAAGTCCCGTGTTGAAAAGCCCGAGGAAAGCATTGTCAAAGTCCTTCCAGAATGCCATGTCAAGCTCAAAACCGAGCGTGCTTCCGAGGAGGAACTGTGCGCCGGCGATAATACCGTTTACCGCAACGGCAACGGTCAGGGCAAAAACGGTCATTTCAAGCCTTCGTCTGTTGGTGATGACCGTTACAAGTGCCATATAGGTGAGGATTACGGACACCCAAAGAAGAATTGAGCCCAGTGTGGAAGGGATGTTTCTTGAATACGTAAGCCCGATGCACATGAAAATTAAGATCAGTGCCATTGGCTCCGCCATCGTACCGAGGTGAACTCCTCCCTTTTCGCCGTCTTTTGAGAATTTTGCTTCTCTCATAGCAGAAGCAAATGCAAGGAGGAGGAAAACAGGTGTGAAATATTCGGGAACAATTATTCCGATACAAAGATAAAGTATAGTTCTTATCCAGGGCTTCTTAATTCTGAGAAGCTGACGTCTTATGAACTTTTTTGCCTTTTTCGTTTTTCACACCTCCTTTGGCGGTAGATTATGTTTAAGTCGGAATACAATTATTTAAGGTCTTCTCTGTTTCTGTTTCGGTCAAGAAAGTCTTGCAGGATAAGGGTTGCGGAAAGCTCGTCAACGGAGTCCTTGCGCTTCTTTCCTCTGATGTTGGCATCGGAGAGAAAACGGTGGGCTGAAACTGTGGTAAGCCTTTCGTCATAAAGTTCCACGGGGAGAGAGCAAGCCTCGCCGAGAAGGGCGGCGAAGGCACGGCACTTCTCGCTTCTGGGGCCTTCGGTGCCGTTCATGTTTATGGGATTTCCCACTACTATTATTTCAGCTTTTCTTTTTGCGGCTTCCGCGGCAACCGCTTCAACGGTCTTCTTCATGCCTTCGCATTTTACGCATCCCGCGCCTACTGCAAGCATTCCCAGCTTGTCGCATACTGCAAGGCCTGTTCTCGCATCGCCGTAGTCAACTGCCATTATTATTTTCATATAAAATTCCTCATTAATTCATTTTATCATGGCTTTTTGCTGTTTGTCCGCTAAAATTTTCGCCGCAAACAGAGCAAGCTCTTCATCGTCAGACGGCCGGAAAAATAAGGTTGTGTTTTTCCATTCTTCGTTTTTGTTAAAGACGGACGAAATTTGTTTTATATCCTTTTCCGTCGGAGTCGGAATAGAAATAAAGAGAATGTCGGGAGCAAAATTCTCTGAAAAATTCAGGATTTCCGAAGGCTCTGAAATCAGTGATAATACTATTTCCGCAGAAGAAAAGCTCTCTTTTGAAACATCAATCGGAAAGACTGAGACAACCTGTTCTCCAATGCAGAAAAAGGCTTCCATTCTGCTTTCTGAGACGTCTATAAACAGCGCTTTTTCAAAGTGAATTCTTGTTCCCGTAAGCCTTGCCGCAAGGCTTCTTCTGTCAACTCCGAAGTAAAGCTCTTTGTCCCGAAGCAGAGGAAGATCGGATGCTTTTTCAAGGGGAATAAGACATCCGTCCGAGTCGCCGTCCGTCAGAAATACAGTTCCGAGAACAGTGTTTTTTCTGAAAATACCTCTCTGCGCTTCAGTAAGCATGTTCAGAAAAACGGGAGAGACCTCTGTTGTTCTTCCGATACATCTGTCGGGAGTTTTGAAGCAGACTTTTTGAATACTGTTTTTGTTTAAAGGACAGAGAAAAAGAAAGAATTCACCGTCATTTTTCGCTACAACGGAAACAGCAGGACTTGCGGTACGGTCTGATTTTTTTCTTTTGATGGCGGTATTTCCGCTTTTTCGGACAGCTTCCATCGTTTCTTCCTTTGAACACATAATCAAAAACATTATACCTTTTATTCTCCAAAAAGTCAACAGCGGATATTTGTGATGCTTCAATTTGAAAAAGCTCCCCGGAGGGAGCCTTTTATCTTTCAATCAATATCTTCAACGACCTTTTCGGGCGGAACATCCAGACACCACGGGTCATTAAGGAAGGATTTCCAGAGCTTCAGAGCCTTTGCGTAATAGTAGCCGTCACAAATTCTCTCGTCCAGAGTAAATTTCACGTCCATGAACTGATGCTTGTATACGGAGCCGTCGGGATTTACTTCGTAACGTCTTCTCTTTGCTCCGAAAGCAATAAATGCAGGGCATGTGCCGAAATCGTAGAGATGATGGTAGATCGCGGGAATGCCGAGGGAGCCCATTGAGGTTATGAACATGGAGCAGTGGAAGGGGCTGACCTTTTGAAGGAATTTGGGCAGAAGATTGAAATAGTCAAGGAAAGTGAGAAGAGATATCACTCCGCGAAGTACGAGTGCGGGAATATAGCTGAGAAACTTTGCGGTGTTGTCAAAGTCTCCGCCGGGATTGTCTCTGTAATTCACTATCTCTTTGTTCAGAGCTTCGTAAACGTCATATATTGTTGCATCGGGCTGGAGAGTAACTTTTACAACGGTGTCGGGGGATTCGAGGGTCATTTCTTTTTTTATTGTAAGGGCAACTTCAATACTGCGTCTTGTATAAACTCTCTGTCCTCTTATAAATCTGTTGATTGCGGGACGCTGGGAAATAAGTCTGCAGTAGGCGGCGATAAGCACGTGCATCATCGAGAGGTTTTTCATATCTTCCGACACCTGCTTTTCCTTTATGTATCTTTCAAGTTTCACGGTGTTTATCTTGTCGTACATAAGGTTGGAACTGCCTACCCTGTCCTTCATAATGAAAGGAACGATAACAGACATCGGGGGGAGAGTTTTTACTCTTCTGACGTCTTTTTTCTTCTTGTTTTTCATCATTTTTCTTCCTTATTATATATGTGCAAAGCGTGAGCGGCTGCAACTGAATGCATAATGCCCCCTTTCAGGGAGCGTGAATATAAAACAAAAATGCCGCGTTACGCAAGTGCCCTTTTGCTGAAGAAACTGTTTTTGTCAGAAAAACATAACAATCTTCATACTTTGAAATTATATCATATTTTTCTCGAAGTGTAAAGTATTTTTAAATTAAAGATCGGTTTTTGCGGTGTTTTGTCGCTGTTTTTCTGCCTGTTTATTAAATAATCGATTTTCTGTTAAACTTAATGCTAAAAAAGTAAACGTCTTTTTTGTGCAATTACACAAAAAATCCCGTTTTATATTGTGTTTTTTGTGTAAACCCTTGACATTGGTAGTCAATTACTATATAATTACGATAAGATTACCATGGAAAATTGTCACTAAAGAATTTGTCCGAAAGGCGCAATTTCCAAAGAGAAATTTCCGTGTTGCAATTGGTTCAATTTTATTCTTTTTTAAAGGAGAAAGCACATGAGAAACACTTTCAAGAAAAGCTTTGCTATTCTGCTTGTAGTTTGCATGCTTCTCGCTTCCGTGCCTTTCACGGCATCTGCGGTAGCAGCTGAAGCAGCAACTCTTGCACAGTTGCAGAGCGCGCTGGCAAGCGGTGCTGACGTTATCGACGTAACAGCCAACATCGAGCTTACAGCATCCATTACCGTAAGCGGTAAGGCAACTATCACATCAACAAACGGTAGTTCCATCCTCAGAGCAGCAAGCTACAAATCCTATATGTTTGTAGTTGCAGACGGCGGCGAACTTACACTGGAAAACATCACAGTGAACGGTAACCGC
The DNA here is from genome assembly GCA_015063695.1 of Oscillospiraceae bacterium. Taxonomy (GTDB): domain Bacteria; phylum Bacillota; class Clostridia; order Oscillospirales; family CAG-272; genus RUG14199. Next base: position 54,342 of record SVTQ01000004.1, on the reverse strand, counting down.
ACAAGTTATGAAACAGCTCAGCTGGCAACAGAAATGATCGTTGTCCAGGACGGCGGTATTCTTAACTTCAATGACGGTGCGCTTCTTACAACAAACAGAGGTAACGCAGCTGTAAGCGGCGGCGGTATCACAGTTGTAGGTACACTTAACATCAACGGTGGTTCTATTACCAATATCCATATGCACAACTCCAGTTCCGCTACAACTCAGTTCGGCGCAGCTATCACAGTTGCAGGCGGTACTGTTAATATGTACGGCGGCGTTATCGGCGGCGAAGGCGGTCAGAACGACGGTCGTAACGGTGCAATCGGCGTAGTAAGCGGTACATTCAATATGTACGGCGGCGAGATCTCCTACAACGTTGCCAACGAACAGGGCGGCGGCGCAGGCGGTGTTCACATCGCAGCTGCAGGTACCTTCAATATGGAAAACGGTTCCGTTATCAATAACAACTCCAGAAGAAACGGCGGCGGTTTCTACAACCAGGGTACTCTTAACATTTCCGGCGGTCTTATCTCCGGCAATACAGCTACATACACAGACAAGAGCGATCCCACCATCTTCTTCGGTGGCGCGATCTACAATACAGGTGTTCTCAACATCACAGGCGGCGAAATTTCCGGTAACACAGCTAAGTCTTGCGGCGGTGCTGTATACAATCTCGGTACAATGACAGTTTCCGGCGGTACTATCTCCGGCAACGCATCTCAGATGTACAGTGCAGGCGGTATCTTTGTTGACGGCAACGGTACTCTCACAGTTTCCGGCGGTTTCATTACAAATAACACAGCAGGTCAGTTCGGCGGTGCTATCGCTGTAACTTCCACAAACGCTAAGGCACTCGTTATCACAGGCGGCGCATTCTCCGGCAACGCTTGCGGCGCTAACCAGTGCGGCGGTGATATCTATATCACAACAGCTAACTCCTCCAACGTAAACACATCTTACAGCTACGAATGTAAGACATATACACTCTTCGTTGATAACGTTGGTTCCCGTTACTCTGCATCCAATGCAGTAGCAGCAACTTCCAATGTTCTCACAGCAGGTTACGGTTACGTATTCGCTGAAAACGGTGAAGGCCACAAGTTCGGTGATTGGGCAGAAACAAAGGCTCCCACATGTACCGAAAAGGGTTCAAGAGAAAGAACATGTCCCAACTGCGGCAAGGTAGAAGTTGAAGATATCGCAGCTCTCGGCCATTCTTGGGATGCAGGCAAGACAATTACAGCAGCTACATGTACAACACCCGGTGAAAAGCTCTTCACATGTACAGTATGCGGCGAAACAAAGACATCTGTTGTTCCTGCTCTCGGTCACAAGCAGGGCGCAGTTACAACTATTCAGCCCACATGTACAGAAGACGGTTCCAAGTCTTACACATGTACAGTATGCGGCGAAAAGATCGTTGAAACTCTTCCCAAAACAGGACACAAGTCCACAACAACAACAGTAGCAGCTACATGTACAGTTGACGGTTACACATCCGTAACATGTACAGTATGCGGCGAAGAACTCAGCCACACAGTTATCCCCGCTCTCGGCCATAAGGAAGGCGAATGGGTAGTAACTAAGGAAGCTACAAGACAGGAAACAGGTCTTAAGGAACTCAAGTGTGCAGTATGCGGCGAAACGATCGACACAGAAATTATACCCCTTATTCCCGATCCTACAGTAACGATCGCAACAGTTGAAGCAGCTCAGGGTGCGGCAGGCGTTAAGGTTCCCGTTACTTTCGTTGGTAACGACGGTATCTGGTCCATGGGCTTCTACGTATACTATGACGCAGCTCTCGACCTCAACGGCGTAATCGAAGGCGAACTCTTCGAAAAGATCATCGATTCTTACTACAACGTAGATCCCGCAACAGACGCAGCAGCGGCAGCAGCATTTGCTGTAGCAGGCGTTTCCACTGACGGCGTTCTTTGCTATAAGTTCTACACAGAAAGCCTCTCCCTTGAAAACGTTAAGGGCGACGGCGAGCTCGCAACTCTCGTATTCGATCTTCCCAACAATGATACATACGAATTCGAAATCGGTATCATCGCTCTCGACGGTTACACAGTAAACAACGAAGGCGTTGCTCTCGAATACTACACAAACGACGGTGCTATCATTATTCCCGCACTTGATCCTTGCGACCACGTTGCAGGTGAATGGGTAGAAACAAAGGCTCCCACATGTACAGCTGCAGGCGAAAAGACTCAGTCTTGCGTAAACTGCGGCAAGCTCATGAACACAGCACCCGTTGCTGCTCTCGGCCACGCATACGGTGAAGCAGTTGAAACAAAGGCTCCCACATGTACAGTTGCAGGTGTTGCAACAGCAACGTGCGCTAACTGCGGTGCAACAAAGACATCCTCTATTGCACCTATCGGTCACGACTACGGAGAATACGTAGAAACAAAGGCTCCCACATGTACAGAAGCAGGTGTTGCAACAGCAACATGTGCAAACTGCGGCGCAACAAAGACACAGCCTATCGCAGCTCTCGGTCACTCTTGGAGTGATTACGTAGAAACAAAGGCTCCCACATGTACAGAAACAGGTATTGCAACAGCAACATGTTCCGCATGCGGCAGCACAGAAACAATCGACGTTCCCGCTAAGGGTCATACATCCGGTGAATGGGTAGAAGTAGTAGCTCCCGGTCCTACAACTGAAGGTCTCAGAACAAAGAGCTGTACAGTTTGCGGCGAAGTAGTTGCTTCCGAAACAATTCCCGCAACAGAAATCTCCAAGATCATCGTTGACTCCATCGAAGCTGAAACAGAAGCAGAAGCAACTGTTAACGTTTCTGTAGAATACAACCCCGGCATCTACGGTATGCTCGTATACGTATACTATGATGAAGCTCTCGAGCTCACAGCTATCGAAGCAGGCGACGTATTCGCTGAGATCACATACGATGAATCCGTATTCAACATGGCTCCCGATTACCTTGCAGACTGCGTAGTTGCATTCGATGAATGCGGTGTTGATGCAGCAGGTAAGAAGGTAACAGCTATCTATCTTGAAAGTGCTGACCTCGATGACGTAACAGCTGACGGCATCCTCTTCGGCGCAACATTCGCAGTACCTGCAGGTGCTGACGTAGCATACGAAATCGGCGTAGCTTACTCCGCTGAAAACGTATACAATGCAGATTATGAAAACGTTTCTCTTGAAAAGGTTTCCGGTGAGATCGTAGCTCGCGAAGTAGTTTGCGAACACGAATGGTCCGATTGGAAAACAACTCAGGAAGGCGACTGCACAACAGATAAGATCGAAGAAAGAAATTGCGGTCTCTGCGGCAAGACAGAAACAAAGACAACAAAGGCTCCCGGCCACGCTTGGGGTGATGTTGTAACAGTAGCTCCCACATGTACAGAAACAGGTTCCGAAACAAAGACTTGCGGCACATGCGGCGAAGTTGAAACAAAGGTTATCGCAGCTCCCGGCCATAAGGCAGGCGAATGGGTAATCGAAGGCGATATGATGGTTCAGTACTGCGCAGTTTGCGGTGAAAAGCTGAACGAAAAGGAAATCGCTAACGTTCCTACAATCACAGTTGACAACGTAAGCGTAGTAACAGGCAACGCAGCTACAGTTCCCGTATACCTCACAGGTAACGACGGCTTCTGGGCAACACGTATCTTCGTTTACTACGATGCAGCTCTTACACTCGTTGGCGTAAACAACGGTGAGATCGCAGCTGACTCCGAAATCACAATCGGTGAATTCGAACAGGCTCCCGCTTCCTTCGCAGCAGCAGAAGCAGCATTCGCTGAATGCGGTGTTGACGCAGCAGGCAAGGAATTCGTATGCATCTACATTGAAGCAGACGAACTCGCTGATATTATCGGTAACGGTACACTCGTAACTCTCGAATTCGCAGCAGCTGAAATCGGCGCATACGAGATCGGTGTTGCAGCTCTCGCTGAAGACTGCTTCAACAATGCTAAAGAAGAAATCGCTTACGAATTCGCAGCAGGTGCTCTCAACGTAACAGAAAAGCCCGCATGTGCACACATCGCAGGCGAACCCGTTGAAGTTGCTCCCACATGTACAGAAGACGGTTCCAGCACAGTAAGCTGTGTAGTTTGCGGTGAAACAATCTCCGAAGAGATCATTCCTGCAACAGGTCACGTAGCAGGCGAATGGGAATACACAGACGACGCTAAGGTTCTCACATGTACAGCATGTGGCGAAACAATTCTCGAGATCGCTCTTCCTGCAGCTGATGCACTTCAGTACGTTGCTTCCGACGTAACAGCAGCTCCCGGTGAAGAATTTACCGTAGACATCTCCATCAAGAACAACCCCGGTATCTGGGGCTCCAGATTCATCGTTGTATTTGATGATGCACTCGAAATTCTTTCTGTAGAATCCGGTAACGTTATCTTTACAGAAAAAGGCGAAATGACACTCGGTGATGACTACAACATGGATCCTGCAACTTCTCCCGTTATTTCTGCTGTTTTCGAGGAAAACGGTATATCTACAGAAGGCAAGAGAGCATTGGTTGTATACTATGAAGCTAATGAACTCGAAAACTACTACGGCGACGGTACTGCAGTAACAATTACGTTTGCAGGCGCAGCAGAAGGTATCTATGAAATCGCTCTGATTTGCGATCTTCCTTACGATACGTTTGATGCAGACCTTAACGACCTTGCAGTTGAATTTGAAAATGCAGGTGTAGTTATTGCCGAAGAAAAGATCGATGATGAATGCAAGCACAACATCATTCACGTTGAAGAAGTAGCTCCTACATGCTTCGAAAACGGTAACATTGAGCACTGGTACTGCGACGTATGCGGATATGCATGGCTCGACGCAGATTGCACGCTCAATACAAACCTCAAGGCAGTAATTCTTCCCGCAGCACACGCAGAGCTTACACACGTTGAAGCAGTAGCTCCTACATGTACAGATGCCGGTAACATTGAGTACTGGTACTGCGAAGCTTGCGGATATGCATGGCTTGATGCTGAAGGCAACCTCAATACTAACCTCAAGGCAGTTATCGTTCCCGAAACAGGTCATACAGCAGGCGAACCCGCAGAAGAAGACGGTTATCTTGTAACAAGATGTACAGTTTGCGGCGTAATTCTTGAAAAAGAAATTATCGACGAACCCGACCTTCTCCTCGGTGACCTTAACGATGACGGCAGAGTAAACAACAGAGACCAGGCTCTCTTCATGCAGCTCATCAACAAGGATATTACAGAAGATGAGGTAATAATTGAAAATGCTGACCTTAACGGTGACGGCAGAGTAAACAACAGAGACCAGGCTCTCCTCATGCAGCTCATCAACAAGGATATCACAGCAGACGAACTTGGTTGATATTTTAAAAGCTAAATAAAACTCTAAAGGGAGTCTCTTCGGAGACTCCCTTTTACAGTATATAGACATCTTATAAATTCATATAATAACAAGAATAAATCCCTGTTTTGCGCGGAAGATAAGTTCCTTTACAAAGCAGGGATTATTATTTCAGATATTATTGTTAATTCTTTCTGCAAATAGAAGAAGTATTTCTTTTTTGTTTTCAATTTCTCCGTCGATAACTTTTTCAAGAAGAAGATTCAGAATCCTTCCGATCTCAGTACCGTTGTATCCGCACTTTTTCATGTCGTTACCGTTGACTGCCAGATCACGAAGAGTAACGCACTGTTTTTCTAATATAATTCTTTCTGCAAGCTTCATTATTTTGACGGCATCCTCGCCCCGTTTTTGAAATTTGGGATTCTGGGCGGCATTATCTGCCATTCTCACTTTACAAAGCATGATGATCTGCTCATAGGAGAGACGCATAAACAGCCTTTTTACGTGTTTTTCATCGGGGATGATGTCTTTGTCATGCCATCTGCAAAGAAGGCTTACGGTGTCCTTTGCGGCGTTGTCGGCATGGAGTCTGCCGAGAATATCTTCTGCCATTTTTGCGCTTATTTCGGGATGTCCGAAAAAGTGTCTGAATCCTTTGTCATCTTCGCTTACGACCGAGGGTTTTCCCACATCGTGAAGAAGCATTGTGAGACGAAGAGTGCTGTCGGGTTCAATGGCATCAACTGCCCTTGCCGAGTGTTCGTAAATATCATATACGTGGTGTTTATTCTTTTGGTCAAATCCAACGCAAGGCGAAAGATCGGGAATAACCGTGCAGATAACGTCGGAATATTCCATAAGAATTCTCAAAACGTCTTTTCCGCAAAGAAGCTTTTTAAGTTCTTCAAAAATTCTCTCTACGGAGATATTAAGAAGAAGCTCCTTCTTTTTGTGTATTGCCGCCGCAGTCGCTTCTTCTATTTCAAATCCTAAAACGGAAGAGAAGCGAAGGGCTCTCATGATGCGAAGGGCATCCTCGGAAAAACGTTTTTCGGCTTCTCCCGTACAACGGATCATCTTGTTTTCAAGGTCGCTTTTTCCGTCGAAAGGGTCGATTATCTTTCCGTCAGCTCCCATTGCCATGGAATTCACCGTAAAATCACGTCTTGAAAGATCGTCTTCAACGCTCATGGTAAAAGTTACGCTCTCGGGGTGGCGCGAATCAAGATATTCACCGTCACATCGAAAAGTTGTGACTTCAAAGGGTTCATTGTCAACCATAACGGTTACCGTTCCGTGAGAAATACCCGTATCAATGGTGTGAAGGTCAGAAAAGACCTCTTTTGTTTCATGAGGAAGAGCAGAAGTTGTAATATCAAAATCATTGGGAACGGTGCCGCGAAGCATATCTCGCACACAGCCGCCCACTGCGTAAGCCTCAAAGCCGTTTTCACGCAGTCTGTTTATAATAAATTCAGCCTTTTCGGGTAACATTTCAGCTCTCCTTTCTGTCCGATTTATAGTTAAATTTTGGTTAATCAGCACTATGAGTTTTAATATATCGTTGGTTTTTACTTCTCGGCTTATCCGGTTCGCTCATACTTATCAGACCATCTTTGATTGCGGGGGTCAGATAATTCTTTCTTAACGTCTCTTTGGATTTTAGTCCAAGCAAGGCGAGGATCTCATTTGCAGAATATGCTTTATCATACTTCATCACCGAAAGGAGCCTTGTAACGTATTCGGAAAGATTATCGAAAGGAGAGGTAACGGTGGCAGAAACTTCATTAAGAATTGTGTATATCTGCTCAAGCATAAACTCTATAAAAAATGTACTGCTGCTTTCTTTGTGGCATTTTGCGATTGCATCATAATAACCGTTTTGGAATTTTTCAATCTGGCTTTCTATGGGAATATATTCAAAAATCGGTTGCCATTTTGCAAGGAGCGCCGTATGCCACAAACGGGCCATTCTTCCGTTTCCGTCGGTAAAAGGATGAATAAAAACAAATTCATAATGGAAAACGGCGGAAAGTATAAGCGGATGTACAGTATCCTTTTTTTCTGTCATCCAGTTGAAAAGGTCTTCCATTTGAGAGGGAACAAATCTTGCGGGCGGAGCCATAAAAATGCACTTGTCTCCGTTGAAGACTCCCTCTTCTCCGCGCCTGAACTCACCGCTGATATTAACGGTATATTTAGTCATGATACCGTGCAGACGCTTCAGCTCTTTCAAGCTGTAAACGTCAAGCTTTGATACTTCCTCATAAGCGGCATAAGCATTTTTTACTTCCTGTATCTCTTTTTCTTTTCCAATAACAGTTTTTCCGCTTATAACGTCTTTTACTTCTCCAAAGGAAAGAGAATTTGCCTCAATTGCAAGAGAAGAGTAAATAGATTTGATCTTGTTATTTTTTCTTAAGTGAGGTTTTGAACTCAGACTGCTTCGTTCTGTAATTCTTCCGATTTTTTCTGAAATGGAAGCAACAAGACTTAAAATTTTATCCGTAATTTCATACGGCGGTATATATTCGGGCATTTTTATGTCCTCCATATTTTCTCATCATGCGTATTATCTTGCTTACTATCTTGCTTACTATCTTGCTTACTATCTTGCGTATTATCTTGCTTATTATCTTACTTACTATCTTACCATAAAACCGAATAATTATCAATAGCAATTGTGTCTATGTAAAATAAAAAAGCTCTGTTTTCAGAGCTTTGAGTTGATAAAATTCAATTGTACTAAAGTTTTTTATCTGTTCTTCCCAAGAGATAATCAACGGAAACCATATGAAAATCGGCAAGCTTTATAAGAATTTCGGTGGGGATATCAAGTTCTCCGCGTTCGTAATTACTGTATACTCTCTGACTGCAGGACAATATTTCTCCCATTTGCTTTTGAGTTAGATCTCTGTCCTCGCGAAGCTCTCTTATTCTCCTGTACAAAATAAAATCACCACCTACATCAAACTATGTATTATTATAGTTTAGGTGGTTTTTCAGCATTGACATTTAGCGGAAAATCCGCTAAAATCAATTATAGTATTATGTTCTTTGGCGATTTGTATGTTTTATAGCTATATTGGATTTACTCAATTAAGAATTCTTTTTACGAAGTGTTTCAATAGTGAGTAATAAAAGGTGCAGATCGTCTTCGGTCAGATCGGAAACGTCTATCATTTTTTTATTATCTACACCCAACAAATAGTTTGTGGTAACATGAAATATCTTTGCGATGCGCACAAGAATTTCGGGAGACGGGGTTCTTTCTTGCAATTCGTAATAGGACACAACGGATTTTGTAAGATGTAGTTTTTCCGCAAGTTCAGCTTGCGTTAAGCCTGCCTCTGTTCTCAACGCTTTTAATCTGTCTCCAAAGTTGACCATTTCAGCACCTCCTTCTATATTAGTATACTAATTATGTGTTGACTTGTGGTTGATTTAATAACTATATGAGTTGATAGATTTTGTCATAGTAAGAATATTAATTCAAACGGATCAGAAAGGAATGAAATATGAATTACAGAATAATTATAGCCGGAGGCCGTGATTTTAATAATTACGAGCTTCTCAAAAAAACTCTGAATGAGTATTTTGAAAGAACGTTGAACGTTAAAGCTACAGAGCTTCCTTGGAAAATAGAACAGGAGAGCTTACGTATAGAAATAATAAGCGGAGGAGCAAAGGGAGCAGACAGTCTCGGAGAAAAGTATGCGGAAGAATACGGTATACCCGTTGTTCGATACCCTGCCGATTGGAAAAAATACGGAAGAGCCGCAGGTCCCAAACGAAACGAAGAAATGGCACGAGCCGCCGCAGCCGACGGTTTTTCAGGTGTCCTCTTCGCCTTTTGGGACGGCACCAGTCCCGGAACCGCGAACATGATAAAAACCGCTGAAAAATTTAAGCTTGATGTAAACGTTATTTTGTACTAAATATTTCGCGAAAAAAAGGGCGTGTTGCCGTTAGTGGTTTATCACTTGGAAGAAAACGGTTATTTTCCGCGATTTTTGAAGAAAAGTTTACCATTCCTACTGATTGACAATTGCTGTGAGGGGTGGTATACTTTACCCGTCTTTAATAAAATGACCGTACTTGCGGACGGCTTTCCGTTTGCGGGTCTTCTTCTTGAAAGGAAGTCTTTATATATGAAATTTTACAACGAAAGCGCAGATATTGCTCTGAGAGAAACAGAGAGCAGACGTGAAGGACTAACGTCTGCGGAAGCTGCCGCGCGTCTTGAGAAAAACGGAAAAAACAAGCTTAAAGAAGCGAAGAAGGAGTCCTTTTTTCTTCGATTTTTAAAGCAGCTTGCCGACCCTATGATAATTATTCTTATTGCGGCGGCAGTTGTCAGCGGAGTTATCGCAGTTATTGAAAAGGAAAGCTTTGCAGACGTTATAATTATTCTTGCGGTCGTGCTTTTCAATGCCATCCTCGGCGTATACCAGGAAAGCAAGGCGGAAAAGGCAATAGAAGCACTGCAGGAAATGGCGGCGGCAACCTCAAAGGTACTTCGTGACGGCAAGGTAGTTTCCATAAAAAGCGAGGAGCTTGTAGTTGGTGATATCGTTCTTCTTGAGGCAGGCGACAGCGTTCCTGCCGACGGCAGACTTCTTGAAAGCGCAGGACTTAAAATAGAAGAATCCGCGCTGACAGGTGAATCCGTTCCCGTAAATAAGCTTATTGATGCAATAAACCTCAAAAGCAGCGCTGACGTGCCTCTCGGCGACAGAACGAATATGGTATACATGGGCTCGACCGTCGTTTACGGCAGAGGTGTGGCGGTTATTACCGCTTGCGGAATGGATACCGAAATGGGAAAGATAGCCGATGCTCTTGCAAAGACCGAAGAGGGAAAAACTCCCCTTCAGATGAAGCTCTCAAGCCTTTCAAAAATACTCACATGGGTGGTTCTCGGCATTTGTGTCGTAATATTTGCAGTTCAGATGATACGTCAGGGCGGTTTCACCCTTGACGGTGCCCTCGATTCCTTTATGGTAGCCGTTTCCCTTGCGGTTGCGGCAATTCCCGAGGGGCTTGCGGCGGTCGTTACCGTTGTTCTTTCCATCGGCGTTTCCAATATGTCAAAGAGAAGCGCTATCGTCCGCCGTCTGACCGCGGTTGAGACCCTCGGATGCGCACAGATAATCTGTTCCGATAAAACGGGTACGCTCACTCAGAACAAAATGACCGTAGTTGAGTCCTTTACCGAGGATGAGAAGCTTCTTTCACGCGCCATGGCACTCTCCAGTGATGCGGAGCTGAATGAAGACGGCACGGTAACGGGCGAGCCCACAGAGGCGGCTCTTGTGGAGTGGGCAAATAAGCTTGGCAACAAAAAATACGAGCTGAAAGGACAGTTTCCCCGTGTGGGTGAGATACCCTTTGACTCCGACAGAAAAATGATGACCTGCGTCTGCAGAGCCGGTGAAAAGCTTCTTCAGTTTACAAAAGGCGCGCCCGATATGATCATCGACAGATGTACCTCCCGCCTCGAAAACGGAAAACCGGTTCCCATGACCGAGGAATACAGAGCCGAGATAATGAAGGCAAACAAAGGCATGGCAGACAGAGCTCTGCGTGTTCTTGCATGCGCCATGGTAAAGCTTGACAGCGAGCCTTCCGAATACGTCAGTGAGAAGGTTGAGCGAGAAATGTGCTTCGTCGGTCTCTCCGCAATGATAGACCCCGTCCGTCCCGAGGTAAAGGCGGCGATAGTTGAATGTGTCAGCGCAGGAATTACTCCTATCATGATAACGGGTGACCACGTTGATACTGCCGTTGCCATTGCAAAGGAGCTTGGAATTCTTCACGGCGAAAAAGAAGCGGTGACGGGAGCACAGCTCTCCGCCATGAGTGACGAGGAATTTGAACGTCGCTGTCCCAACATTTCCGTTTACGCAAGAGTTCAGCCTGAGCATAAAACAAGAATAGTAAACGCCTGGAGAAAAGCAGGATATATCACCGCTATGACAGGCGACGGTGTAAACGATGCTCCTTCCATTAAATCTGCCGACATCGGTGTGGGCATGGGTATCACGGGTACCGACGTTACTAAAAACGTTGCCGATATGGTTCTTGCCGACGATAACTTTGCGACGATCGTGGGCGCAGTTGAAGAGGGCAGAAGAATTTACGACAATATCAGAAAGGCAATTCAGTTCCTTCTCGGCTCAAACGTTTCCGAGGTAATTGCGATATTTGTTGCAACTCTCCTTGGTTTCGTTATTTTGAAGCCCGTCCATCTTCTCTGGATAAACCTTATTACAGACAGCCTTCCTGCTCTGGCACTCGGTATGGAAGAGGCGGAGACGGGAATTATGAAGCGTGCTCCCCGAAGCTCCAAATCGGGTATTTTTGCAGAGGGTATGGGCTTTGACGTTGTTTATCAGGGACTTTCCGTTGCGGCGCTCGTTCTTATTTCCTACTTTGTAGGCGTGTACTTCGAGCTTGGTGCAGTGCACTTTGTAAACAGTGACCTGGGTACAACAATGGCATTTCTTACACTTTCCATGGCTGAGATTTTCCATAGCTTCAATATGCGCTCAAGAGAAAAGAGTATCTTTGCTGTCAGAAAGCAGAACAAGGTGCTCCTCGGAGCGGCTCTCCTTGCTCTTGTCAGCACCGCGGCAGTTACGGAGGTTCCTTTTATTGCAAATGCCTTCGGCTTTACTACCGTAAGTATTCCCCATTATGCCGTTGCAGTGGGCATCGGCTTCCTTATAATCCCCATTGTAGAAGTTGTAAAGCTTATAAAGAGAATTATAAAGAAATAACGCAAAGAGAAAAACACCTCAGCGAAACGCCTTCCCGAGAGGGAGCGAGATCACTGAGGTGTTTTAATATTCAAAGAGAAAAGCAGATCTGTAAGCCGGGTTTTGTATGCCAAAGGCACGACTGTCATCTGTCTTGGATGCACGTTACCGTACACCTCCAGCCACCTGTGAAGCTCTGTCGGGCAAACATGAGAAAACTCGTTCACTTGCGGTGTTGCTTCGGATAGGGTTTACATTTGCACGGTGTTACCACCAATGCCGGTGAGCTCTTACCTCGCCTTTCCATCCTTACCTCTTCTGAGAACCCCAAATCAGCAAAGCTGATTTGAGGCCCCCTTACCGAGGCGGTCTATTTCTGTTGCACTTTCCCGGGAGTCGCCTCCGGCGGACGTTATCCGTTATCCTGCCCTGTGAAGCCCGGACTTTCCTCATACCTATACCTTTCGGCGCAAAGATACGCGACAGTCCGATCTGCTTTACGCCAATTATAAAGGAATATCCTCTCTTTGTCAAGAGAAAGATTTTTCCCGCAACAAAACTTATCGCAATAAATTTCTTTCCCGACTATTTCCCGAAACACTTCCACGGGAAACGCACGGGAAATTTTTTTGTTCAGTTCTTTTTTCTCAGATTTCACAAAAAGTCGCCCGAGGCACCAAAAAACTGCAGAGGAAAAACGACCTGCCTTTCTTCATATAAGTAGTAGAATACCTGCTGTAAAGTGCACGAAAGAATGTTAAAAGAAAGGCTGGTAAAACAAAAATGGATAGAAAGATCGACAAAGCTTTTGCGGAGAGCATAGAGGTGAAACCGTCGGGACAAAAGCGCTTTGAAGGAGTGAGGAATTTTTTTGATAAAACCTCAAGGCTTCTTGAAACCGTAAAAAACGTACATATGGGGAAGATAAAAGAAATACTTGTGACGTCCTCGGTATTCTCCTTTTCGCTTCTTGTGTCCTCGGTGCCGCTTATGGCAGGAGTTTACCCTTTCGGCATAGCCCTAATATGTGCCATGAACCGATTTGGAACTGCAACGGCGGCACTTGTCGGAGCGCTGTTTGGACTGTTTTTTATGGAGGAAAGCCTTCTTCTTTACGGGGCGGCAGTGCTTTCCGTATATTTTGTCAGACTCGCCCTTGGAACCTTTGGGCTTGTAAAGACCTACCATATTCCCGTTTATAAAGGGTTCTCGGGTTCAGTTCGCGACAGTCCTTTGGACGAGGGTACATATTTTGCGCTTGCAAAGGGGACGGGCATAAAGCGCGCGGCAAGAAATGCCTTTTCGACGGCAGGAAGCGTAAAAATGCTCTGCGCACTTGGGGGAGCCCTTACCGTGGGCCTCGGCATGATACTTATAGAGGGAAATCTCTGGTATGATGTATTTGCATCTGTTTTTACGGCGGTAATCATACCCCTTCTGACTTTTGCCTTTTCCTCGGTCAGCGACGGAAAGCAGGCAGTAGGACTTCGGAAGGCAGGTGCGGCGGTTTTCGGCTTTGCATTTTTTCTCGCGGTCTCCCCCTTTACTTTCGGCGGAATGAACGTAGGAGTAGTGCTTGCATTCTTGCTCTCCATGTGGGTCTCTGTGGGATTTGGTATCTCGGACGGTATTCTTTTCGGATTGTTTTCGGGAATGGCGATGGAGCCTGCTTTTGCGCCGATGTATGCGGTGGCGGCGGCAGCCTGCGGAGCGCTTTATTGTTTTTCCCCTGGAATAGCTTCTGTTTCTGCTGCCGCTCTCGGCATAAGCTGGGCACTTTATGCTGACGGTATCGCCGCTTTTTCCACCGCAATGCCCGAAATACTCCTTGCGGCAGGTATTTTTTATCCCCTTGCATATTTCAGACTTCTTCCCGAAAAGGTAGAGCTCTTTGTCAAGGCAGAAGCGGAGCCTGTGGGAGAAGAGATAGCCTTCAGAAAAAGCGGATACGATGACACGGAAAAAATAAAAAAAATAAGCTCCGCTCTCAGCCATATTTCAAAAGTTCTCGGCGGACTTTCCGCAAGGCTCAGACTTCCGACATCCTTGGACTGCGATGATATATGCAGTGCCGCTTTCAGTGAGTGTTGCGGCACTTGTTCCAAAAAGAAGCTCTGCCACGCAAGAGAGAGTTTTCACGACGGAAGGCTTATAAGGGATGTTTCCGAGTCTTTAAGGCTCAGAGGAAGGGTCACCATTGACACCTTTCCCGACACCATGAAAAAGGGATGCCCGTCTATCGACCTTATAGCAGATAGTATTAACCGAGAGTATGGGAAATTTTATTCCGAGGCACTCAAAACGGATAAGACTGCAGTTATTGCCGAGGATTACGGAAGTCTTGCGGCTCTGATAAAGGAAACTGTGTGCAGGAAAGAGCCCGAGGAGGAGAAAAATGAAGATCTTACAGAGAAGGTAAAGGAGGTTTTTGAGAAAAACGGTATTGTCGGAGAGAAGGTAAGTGTTTACGGCAGGGAGAGACCCCGTGTCATGGTGAGGGGGCTGACGGTAAAGGATCTTTCCCTCGGCAGTGATGATATACGACGGCTTGCAGAGGAGTGCGTGAGCGCGCCTATGACGGAGCCGAGAATGTCCGTTGATTATGACAGACTTAATCTCTATATGGAGAGCAGAAAAAAGTTTGCCTTCAGGTACGGCCATTTCAGCGAAAGGGCAGGGGGGCCCGAGGTGAACGGGGACGCGGTCTGTTCTTTTGCGCTTCCCGACGGAAAATACTGTATGCTTATCTGTGACGGCATGGGAAGCGGCAGAGAGGCGGCGCTTACCGCAAGAGTAAGCACCATTTTCCTTGAAAGAATGCTGACGGCAGGCTGTCCCGTAGAAACAGCTCTCAAGCTGCTTAATAATTTCACCTCGGAAAGGAGGATAGAATGTTTTTCAACGGTTGATCTGTTTATTGCCGACCCTTATACGGGTAAGGCGGAGTTTATAAAAAGCGGCGCGGCGCCTTCCTTTGTTCTTAGAGGGAACAAGCTTTTCAGAATGGAATGTACCACGACTCCCGTCGGCATACTTAAGGAGGCGAGAGCGGGAAGTGTGGCGTTTACCCTTGAAGAGGGCGACTACGTAATAATGCTTTCCGACGGAATTCTGGGTGATGAGGAAAACAGCGCGTGGCTTTACGATATTCTCTGCACGTCAGGCAAGCTTTCCTCCGCTCCGCCAGAGGCGGCAAAGGAAATACTGAGAACTGCAAGAGAGCATCTGGCAGACAGCCGATTTGATGATGCGACCGTGGGGGTCATAAGGTGCGCAGGTGCCGCATAAAAAGCTCTTAGTTATAATTTATAAGACAAAACTGTTATCTTTGTGCAAAGTGTAAAAATACTTGACTAAAATTTTAAAAAATCGTCCCAAGGGGTGACAGTGGCAAAGATTTTTGGTAAAATGATAAAATAGGATAAGTATTTATACGTTTACGGAGAAAAACAGATGAATAACCGTGATTATCAATATAACGGCGCGGGCAGAAGCTCGCGTCCCGCGTCCACTCAGCAAAGAGGAAACAGCGGCGCATATAACGGACAGTACCGTCAAGGCGGCGGACAAGCTCCCCGTGGAAATGCACCCCGTTCTCAGAGCGGATACCCGAACAGAGGAAGAGCACCTTACAATGGCGGGGGGAGAAACGCTCCCCGTCCCGGCATCAGAACCTACGATAACCCTTATGCGAAAAAGCGCAGTACACAGATAATTATTGCGGCTTTTGCCATCGTGCTTGTTGTGTTCTTCCTTATAATCATTTTGTCGCCCAAAACCGTTAAGGTTCCTCAACTTCCCGACCCCGAAACACCCGACATCGAGGCAACAACACCCATCGTTGAAGAGCCAGAGCCCGAGCCCGAACCTGTTCCCGTGTACGCTTCGAGAACCGAGAACACGGTAACTCTTGACGGCATCTATTCTCAGAACTGTATATTGATCGACGTTGAGAACTGGACCGTCGTTGCTGAAAAGGGCGGCGATGAAAAGATTTTCCCCGCATCAATGACAAAGGTTATGACAGCTCTTATAACGGCTGAGCATTTTGAAGACCTCACCGAGGTTCTTACCGTTCCCGCGGAAATTATCGACCCTCTTTACAGAGCAAATGCAACCGTTGCAGGCTTTTTCCCCAATGAGAAGGTAACTGTAGAAGACGTTCTTTACGGAATTATCCTTCCCTCGGGAGCCGATGCAACGGGCACTGCCGCTATCACCATTTCGGGAAGCGAGGAAGAGTTTGCAAAGCTTATGAATAAAAAATGCGAAGAGTTAGGTCTTGAAAACACTCACTTCGCTAATGCCAGTGGGCTTCACGACGATAACCACTACACGACTTGCCACGATATGGCGGTAATAATGAGGGCAGCCCTTGAAAATGAGCTTGTGAGAAAGGTTCTCGGTACATACGAATACACGACTTCTAAGACAGAGGCCCATCCCGACGGAATTACCATTTACAGCACGACCTTCTCAAGAATTCACGGAGAGGACGAGTATGACGACAAGATAAGCATGTTCGCAGGTAAGACGGGATATACCGGCGAAGCAGGTCAGTGTCTTGTTACCGCCGCAAAGGTAGTTGAAACAGGCAAGGAATATATTCAGGTCTGCGCAAAGTCAGACGACAAGTGGCACACTGTTCTTGATACCATCAATAATTACAGACATCATATGGGCGTTGAGTACGAAAGCGATTACGTTTTGAAGAGTCAGAGATAAAAGGAGAGTAAAGTGAAAAATCCTCCATTTGCATTTCTTTCTTCAAATGCGGTAAAGCTTATCGCGCTGATACTCATGACGGTTGACCACGTGGGAATGCTTCTTTTTCCGCAGTATAGAATACTTCGCATAATAGGCAGACTTTCAATGCCCCTTTTCGCCTACATGATAAGCGAGGGCTGTATCCACACAAGAAACAGAAAAAAATATCTTTTGAGACTTTTTCTTCTCGGCTCAGCTTTTCAAATCGTTTACGTGATTTTTGAAAAGGATCTTTTCTTCAACGTCTTTATCACCTTTTCCATAGCCGTCTCACTTTGCATGGCTTGGGACAGTGTGAAGGCGAACCTTATGAAGAAGAACGTTGCCGCGGCGGCTCTCGTTATCTTCACTGCCGCCTTTGGCGTCTGGTTCATCCTCTTCGGTCTTAATCTACTTCTCCCCGTGAGAATAAGCTTTGACGGCGGCGTTTTCGGAATTTTCCTTCCGTTTCTTATTTATATAGCGCCGAACAGAGTTCTGAAGCTTCTCGCCATGGCGATAGGCTGCCTTCTCATCAGTCTTGATTTCGGGGGAAGGCAGTATTTCTGCATCCTTTCCGTTCTTATCGTTCTTTTCTATAACGGAGAGAGGGGAAAGCTGCCTCTCAAAAGCTTTTTCTATATTTATTATCCTGCACATCTTGCGGTGCTTTACGGTATAGATTATATAATAAGTATGCTTAAGAGCTGAAGAAAGGCCTCGGGAGAGGTCTTTCTTTTTTGCATCTCGGAATAATTTTGAAAGAATTCCATATAACACTTGTAATTTGAGGCAATATATGGTATAATATCTGCTGATAGCAAATATTTTTTGCAATTTTTAGAGAAAATATTTCAAAAATTGTCGAAAGGACATGAAAAAATGGAACTTCGCAACTTTTCTAAGGAACAGCTTTTAAACTATTATGACGAAGTCAATGCCGCTCTCAAAGAATGGGAAGCGCGAGATCTTCATCTTGACCTTACAAGAGGTAAGCCCGGTCAGGCTCAGCTTGACCTGACTACAGATATGCTCAGCGTTATCTCTACCCGCGAGGACTGCTTCTCCGAAAACGGTCTCGACTGCAGAAACTACGGTATTCTTGACGGTCTGCCCGAAACAAAGAAGCTCTTCTCCGACCTTCTTGATATTCCCCCCGAGCGCATCATGGTTCTCGGCAACTCCTCTCTGAATGTTATGTTTGACACTATCGTCCGCGCAATGCTCTTCGGTGTTGCAGGCGGTTACGAGCCTTGGGGCCGTCAGGGTAGAATCAAGTTTATCTGTCCCAGCCCCGGATATGACAGACATTTTGCTATCTGTCAGAAGCTCGGTATTGAGCTCATTCCCGTTGAAATGACTCCCGACGGTCCCAATATGGATGCGGTAAACGAAATTGCCTGCTCCAGCCCTGCGGTTAAGGGTATATGGTGTGTTCCCAAGTTCTCCAATCCCGAGGGCATCACCTATTCCGATGAAGTAGTTGAACAGTTCGCGGCTCTCCGCCCTGCGGCTCCCGACTTCAGAATTTTCTGGGATAATGCTTATTGTGTGCACGAACTCACCGACGAAAAGGTTGAGCTCATGAACATCTTCAAGGCGGCTGAAAAGTACGGAACACAGGATCAGATCTTCTATTTTGCTTCAACCTCCAAGATATCCTACCCCGGTTCCGGTGTTGCTATCATGGCGGCAAGTGAAAAGAACATTGAGCATATAAAGCCCATCCTCGGCACACAGACCATCGGTTACGATAAGATAAACCAGATGCGTCACGTTAAGTATTTCAAGAATGCGGAAGGCATTCATGCACACATGAAGCGTCACGCGCAGATAATCAAGCCCAAATTTGATATCGTAACAAGTATCTTTAAGCGTGAGCTTGAAGGTCTCGGTATTGCCGAATGGAACGAGCCCAAGGGCGGTTACTTCATCAGCCTTAACGTTGAAGATGGTCTTGCAAGAAGAGTTTACAGACTGGCCATGAAAAACGGCGTGTCCCTCACTCCTGCAGGCGCAACCTTCCCCTACGGACGTGACCCCAGAGACAGAAACCTCAGAATTGCGCCTACCTTCCCCGACAACGAGGAGCTTCAGATGGCAGTTGAGATACTCTGCCTCTGTATCAAAAAGGCAGCCTGCGAAAAGTACCTGAAATCATTTGAATAAGAGTATTAAGGGGGAAACTTTTGAAAAAGTTTCCCCCTTTGACCCCCTTTAAAACTTTTAAACGGGAAAAGGGGAACAAACAGAAATATTATAAAAATAAACGGCTCTATGTTGGCACACCAAAACGTGGTCGTACTGCACAGAGCCTATTTTTTATTTATATAACAGCAGTAGTTTTCATCTTATTTCGTAGGGGACGGCGCCTCGACGTCCCGATTACGTGAGATTTCGGTCGATCAAGGAACATGTCCTCTGATCTGGTTTCGTTTCTTAATGAAAAATAGTGTAAAAATAGTGTAAAAATAATGGAATTTTTCGTTTCATTATGATATAATATAATTAGTAAACGCAAGGGGATGGTGTTATGATAAAGGTTACGTTAACAAACGATATATTAAAAAAGATATCTGCTATTGATGAAAACCGCTTTTCTTTTAAAACGATTGAAGTTCCTCAACTTACTAAAAACAGGCTCAGAAAAAATTCCAAAAAGAAAAGTTCGTATGCCTCCAATAAAATTGAAGGAAATCCATTAACAGAGGAACAAGCAAACGAGGCAATGGAAAGCGATGCACATAAACATTTTCTGAAACCGGAACAGGAAGTGAGAAATTATTTTCTCGCCCTTAACTTGCTTGAAGAAAAACTCAAAGCAAAAGAACCGTTTTCCAAAAAGCTGCTGCTTGAAGTTCAGGCAATGGTTGAAAAAGGAGCCTCAAAAGAAAAGATCGGACTCAGAGGCGCAATGCCTCCGGGGGTATTATTTGCCGTATATGACTCGGAAAGCGGTCCCCCTGAATATATACCGCCCGAGTACAGCGAGCTTCCCGGACTTATTGATGAACTCGTAGAATATGTAAATACAACAGATGATCATCCTCTTATTATTGCTGCGGTCGTTCACTATCAGTTGGTTACTATTCATCCTTTTGAAGATGGCAATGGTCGAACAGCACGACTGATGTCGGGATACGTTCTTGATTTTTACGGTTACGGTTTTGGCGGTATCGGTTCTCTTGAAGAGTATTTCGCATATGATTCCGACGAATACTATGCATCGCTTCAAATGGGCTTGCCGGCATTGTATTATTCGGGCAGAGAGAATCCGCCTCACCCTGAAATCTGGATAAACTATTTCCTTCGTATGATGGAACTTTACTCAAAAAAGGTCTGCGAGCTGTCAAGGAACTCAACCGCTGATGAATTGGACGGTAGTTTGTCATATCTGAACGAAAAAGAAAAAGGACTTTTGTTATTTCTTATTAATAATCATTTGTTTGAATTCACTCCAATTGAAGTGAGTAAAAAATTCGGTGTCACCAACAAAACAATTATTAACCGTTGTGTTAAACTCACAGCGAATGGATTTTTAATTCCTAATATTGTAAAAGAGAGGGTTCGTTCATATTCATTAAGTGAATTCACAAAAAAGAATAAAAAAGAGATAGTTTCCAAAATTTCAAACTCGTAAAAACCGAAAAACGGCTCTATGTTGGTACACCAAAACGTGGTTGTACTGCATAGAGCCTATTTTTTATTTATATCACAAGCAGGAGTTTTCATCTTATTTCGTAGGGGACGCGCTTCGACGTCCCGTTTGTTTGGGTTATGTTATAAAAATTCGTTGACTAACAGAGAAAAATAGTATACCATTAAAACAGAAAACATTTTTAGAGGGAAATATGAAAATTGTAAAAGGTAATGCCCGATTTACGGTTATAACCGAGGGGGCTGTCAGAATTGAATATGCCAAAGACGGTGTCTTTGAGGATGCACCCACTCTCTTTGCCCTTCGCGGTGTTGAATGTGATGCAGAGGTAACGGACAGTGAAATTCTGACCGTTAAGACGGAAAAGCTTACTCTTTACTATCACGGCGGAGAGTTTTCTCGCGATACTCTTTATGCTGATATTCACGCAGGCGGAACGTCTTGCCGTTGGCACTATGGCGACAAAAACAAAGAAAACTTAAAAGGAACCCTTCATACTCTTGACGGAGTTTCGGGTTTCAGAGAAGTTCCCGACGGACTTCTTTCCCGTGACGGTTGGCAGGTAATAGACGATTCCTGCAGTCCCGTCCTTTGGGACGGCTGGGCAAAAAACAGAAGTGAAAAACACCTTCACGATTTTTATCTTTTTGCCTACGGCGCCGATTATAAAGCGGCTTTTTCCGACTTTTTCGCAGTTTCGGGAAAAGCGCCCCTTCCGAGAAAGAACTTTTTCGGGTCATGGTATTCCCGTTGGTGGCCCTACACGGCAGAAGAATTTTTGAAGATTGCCGATGAATACGAAGAGAACGGTTTTCCCCTTGACATTCTTGTTTTTGATATGGACTGGCACTATCAGGACTGGGGGCACGCCCACGGCGAGCCTTACTATCTCTACGGCTACGGCCACGCAGGGCAGAACTTAGGCTGGACAGGCTACACATGGAACAGAAGACTGATTCCCGATCCGGACGGACTTATTAATTCCCTTTCGGAAAAGGGAGTTTCCGTAGTTCTCAACGATCACCCCTGCGACGGGGTGCGTGATGCAGACGAGTGCTTCGCCGTTTTTGCAGAAAAGCTTTCCGCCGCAGGGTACAAAGAAACTGTTCCCGACGTTACGGAGAGAATATCCGAAAGAGAAAAAGAAAATCCCAAAAAGAAAAATATTAACTACCGTTTCAATGCGGGAGACTTCCGTTATATGAAGGCGTTTTTTGATGCTACAAACAGAGAAATGGAAGAAAAAGATATCGCATTTCGCTGGCTTGACTGGCAACAGGACTACCTCTACCCCAACGTAAACGGCATAAAGGGTCTTTCCCATTTGAGATGGCTGAACCACCTATACTATGAAAATGCAAAACTAAAGGACGAAAAAGGTACAGCAAAAAGGCGCGGTATGTCCTTCTCCAGATGGGGCGGCTTCGGGGACCACAAACATCCCGCCTGGTTCTCGGGCGATACGGTTACTTCTTTTGAGACCCTTGATTTCCAGGTGCAAATGACAGTTACTGCAGGAAACGCAGGATGCTTTTTCTGGAGTCACGACATCGGCGGTTTTCAGGACGACGTGCCCGGAGGGCAGGGTGAAGTCTATGCCCGTTGGGTGCAGTTCGGCGCAATGAGCCCCGCGCTCCGTGTTCATATGTGCGGAGTTGAAGGGCTGGACAGACGCCCTTGGACGTGGGCAGAGCCTTTTGCTTCGTCCATGAAAAAATCATACGCTCTTCGTTCAAAACTTTTCCCATATATTTATTCTTCGGCTTACGAGTGCTGTGAAAAAGGGCTACCCCTTCTGAAGCCTTTGTATATCGAAGAACCCCAAAACGAAAACTCCTATAATTACCCTTCAACCTATTTGTTGGGCGACGGTCTTCTCGTTTCCCCCATTTGCTCTGCAGGGGATGAAAACTACGTTGCAAAGAAAGCCTTGTGGCTCCCCGAAGGGGTATGGTACGATATTTTCAGCGGCGAAAGCTTCGAGGGCGGTAGAGAATACACCGTAGAACACGGCATTGAAACCTTCCCCCTCTTTGCAAAAGCAGGATTTCCTTTAGTAACTCAACCCTATACAAGCAGAATGACAAGTGAAAAGCTGACAGAGCCCACCGTTGTTATCTATGCCGGGGCTGATGGAGAAAGTGTTCTTTATGAAGATGACGGAATAAGCGAAAAGGTTGGACACAGACTTACAAGGATCTTCTACGAGGAAAAGGAAAACTTTATTGAAATAACCCTCAAAAAAGAAGGCAACGGCTTCGACGGCGAGGTTTCCTCCCGTAACATAACTTTCGAAATCAGAAATGCTTCCCCCGTCAAGACTGTTTCTTGTCCCACTCACGAAACAAAATTTACTTTTGAAAACAGCACCGCAATAATCACCGCCTATAGTGTAAAACCGGATGAAGCTTTGAAACTAACAATCAAATGAAAACCCCCGTGCCGGTTCTGTTTATTCTAAAACTCCAATACAAACACTTAACCCCCGAATGTGTGAGCATTCGGGGGTTCTCTTTAAAAGTTTTTGCGGAGCTTTTTTCAAAAAGCGACCTTTATAAAAATTCTGAAAGATTATTTGCCATGCGCTCAGCGGCGGCAAAGTCAACGGGGACACGGGCATCGTGGTAGTGGCTTATCTCCGAGTAAAGCTCATAAAAATATCTTTTCTGAATAAAGTTTTCACTTAAAGTTACTTTTTCGGCGTATCTTTTTAAAAGTCCGTAATCTTTTCCGTTGGCGTTATCAAGTTGATAAAGGTCGTATTCGCTGTCACCGAAGCAACAGCCGAAAGGATCGATCACGTATTCTGCTCGGCTTTTTTCGTCGTTAAGCATAATATTCCACGTGTTGTAATCTCCGTGAATAAGACGAGCCTCGGTAATTGGAAGGCAAAATATCTTATCAAAGTTTTCAAAGGAGCTTTCAAATACGTCCATAACGTAATCGGAGATTTGACCTATACTTTTCAGATATCGCGCTTTTTCAACAATTCGTTTTGCTTTGGGGCGGTAAAATTCCTGCCACGTGGGAAAGAATTCTTTTTGGGAGAGCTCTCCGAAGCCTTCAAAGTTCGCCTTGCTGTGAATAGAGATTAGGTTATCAACAATATTTTCGCATATTGTGTTTTTCGCATCCGAAGAAAGAGCGGAAACGTCAAGCCACCCTGCATTTACTCCGTCAAGAAATTCCATGATCAAAGCATCGTGGGGAAGCCCTGTTTCCCCTGCCTTGTAAACACCGTAAACTTCGGGCATTTTCAGTTTTGAGTGTCGAGAGAGAGTTTTAAGTTGCAAAGCTTCATTTACTGCAAATCCGTCAAACAGATAAAGCTTGACCACCGCCGAAAACGGAGCTTTTTTCATTTTAACAAGAAAAACTCTCCCGTAAAATCCGCCGCCCAAAGGTTCTATAGATTCAATATCCTGTCCGAAATGTTTTTCGGCAATACTTCTTACCGTGTTTTCCATAATGTGCCCTCTATCGGTAAACCACTAATTTTTCGTACATTTACAAAGATTTTTGTTTTAATACGTATGTATGTTTTCGTTCTGAATCTTCTTCTATTAGATTTTCTTTAATGAGTTTATTTAAAAGAACATATGTATTAGAAAGTTCAGTTATTTTTTTGATTTTTTGTATGCTTATATTTTTGTGTGTTTTCAAGTATGTTAAAATATCGTTTGCTTTTTTCTCATTCATGAACTCTTGGGTGGATTTTTTTAAATCACAGATTTTTTGAGTTAAACACGAGAGATTGCTTTCGTAGTCAGATCTTACACATGCCATATCATCCATTATTTTAAAGTTTAGGGAAGAATAATATTCAAGCAATTTGTCGCTTCCTTCGTCTGCACAAAAAAGATAAAGAATTTCTACTCCGACCTTTTCGGCAATATCGATAACAATAGGAGCGACATATTGATAAAAGCAATACTCTCCGACTTTGTATGTGAAGGGACCATTGTAAACAACCCATTCACTTTTTTTGTTTCGGTATGAATCGTTTACACAAAAGTGTGAAAGTTCAATTGCGGGAATAGTTTTCGTAACGTCAATTATATCGTCATCAATAAAATATTCTGTTCCGGTATCTGTTTCTCGATGATTTATACCGCTAAGTATTTTTTTATGTGCTTGTACCAATATACCGCATTGTAATGAAAAATATAAGACGATTTTATTATCTTCTTTGACGAGAAAATGTGCTCGTTTATTGTTTTGTTCTTCAAACCACGCTTTTCGTTTTAAGTGTGCCGCAAGAGACGGGTTTTTGGAACATGAGAATGTTGAAATCAGCGCTTTATTGTTATGGTCAGAGAGTAGTCGGGAACATGTATATTTGTTTATTTCAATTTTACTTTTTTTATATTTCCTGTTCATTTTTACCTCTATGTAAGAATAATAAGGGTTATATCAAAAGTTTAAACTCAAGTGGAGATGTTTTATTTCATTAAATCACAAGTATAACTACCTATGTTTTCTGTTACCTAATCCGTTTTTTAACGCTTCTTCAAAGGGATCGTCGGATTTCTTTTGCATATCCTCTTCCCTTAATTTGCGAACGACACTGTTATGATGATCCTGTTTATACTTCGCTAAAATGTACGCACCCAAAGAAACGGCTACATACAATGATCCAAGCGGAACAAAAACGGAAAGATGTTGAGACATAGTAATATCGTGAATAAAGGCTTGGTCTACGCCATTGCCCCAAAACACGGTAACATATGAATGTGCAACAGGCCCTGCAATATAATTACACCCCGATATTATATAAGCAACTATATAAACGCCAAGCGCAATGATCATGCTCGCTATCGGCATGGCCAACGACACAGGAATACGTTTTCCGTTAATATCTAAACCTGACTTATACGATCTTATTGCCAATACACAGCAAAAGACAATAGTCCCAATTATGCCAAAAAACAAAAAATGGTCTGCTTGTTTCGGGAATATAAATCGTGCTATGAGTAGAAAAATACCGCCGACAAAATCCCACAGTAAGGTAGTTATTAAAAGTGTTATGAGCCAGTCTCTTAGAAACGTTATATTTGTTTTCAAAATGAACTCCTTAATTTATATGGATATACATAAAAAACAATTTTTGAGTGATATATAAACTGCTTCAATCAGGGGACTGTCCCATGATTGTCACGTCCCGCTCCGGCATATCAATTCGATAAATTGGGAATTTGTTTTACAATTCTTCGGCAATTAGATTTACATTGTCACATATCGGTAGCGTTCCATCTACTCTAATAATGGGGCAGCATATAGTGGTTAGCCAATCGTTAACCAAGTTTTCATCTCTTGATGCACAAAATTTATGGAACGACTTGATTTGCTCGTAAAAATCTCCGCCTTTATAACTCTTTTCACCGAAAAGTGTGTATGACCTATCGTGTACTCGCTTTAATCGTATCTCCCTTGAAACTTCAACGGAAATTACACACTTCAAATGAGAAATAAATTCATCTCCGAAATCACCTGTTACCGATGCCAAAACGAAGTCATTTTCACCGTTTACAATGTTTGCAAGCAATGATACAACCTCTTCGTAGGGACGGGATTTTTCATACGGATAATCAGGATTGTCTTGGCTTTCAAAGTATATATCTTCAATATCAATAAAGCGGAGATTTAATCTTTCGGCAAGTGCTTTTGCCAGTGTGCTTTTTCCTGCTCCGTTCAAACCGCAGACTAATATAGCATTACCCATATTTATTCCCCCTGCAAATTCAAGTTCATCTTTTATTTTAATAATTTTTCCTTGAACATTTCAACATGCATCATAATATGCCCGATATTTCCTTCTCCCGCATATTGTGTTGCATCAAAAAAATTATGGTCTAATGTTGACCAATACAGATCATTTTCATCTCCGCTAACATCAATTAATTTATTCAAATTTTCAACATAAACTTCAAGATAACAATTTCCAAGGTGATATGTAAAGTCCATTAAATGAGAAAGAATAATATCGTTTTTTGTTATTGTGGTTTCTTCTTCAAGCTCTCTGTATGCCGCATCTAAACCATTCTCATTTTCTTCTATTTTTCCGCCAACAAAATTTGACAATCCCTTATACGGATTATGTCTTCTTTTGCACATCAACATTTTATCTGTTTCTTTATTGAATACAACTATAGCATTATATCCTAACATTTTTTAGCCCTCCGTGGCTTGATTTTTTTACAAATTGAAACTACCTTCGGTCTGCCATAGTAGGTCAATATTCACCTGCATCAATTAACGGTTTTACAATACCTACATAATCATGTGCTTTACCGCTATACTTTTCTGGGTTTATAGGATAATGAATGTTGTAAAGTATTCCGTTCTCTTCAACGCGATTATCAAGATGGTTTTTATCGATATGAACATTCACAACTTCAAAGCAGATAATAACATGGTCATCATTTGGAGCGATTTCTTTTTCCCAAGAAAACCTACACTCCAAATTCATAAAACATTCCTCTACCATAGGTGCATTTACTTTATCTGCGGGTACACTTGTTAATTTTGATTCTAATATCTCATCAACTTCAAACTGATTATTCTTTATGGTTTCCATAGAATTGTCGTAGAAATCTGCCGACATGAAGTTTATTACTGCACATCCATTTTCAATTATTGTTTTATACAAATGTCCGCTTTTGTTCACACTCGAAAGAATTGCAAAAAAACGCGCTCCTCTATCTCCTGTTGTAAAACTTGCAAATGATTGCATACAAGCATTTGCTTTTCCGTTTGATTTATATGATGTAACAAGAAACATAGGTGCAGGGATAGAAGTTACAAATTCAAGCCAATTGAATCCCCATGCTTCAAGGTGCTTCATCTCATCGGGTGTTGAATAGTAATGATATTTCACACTCAAATTCCTCCATCTAGATACAAGTTTCTATAATTCTATTATAGCAGATGAACAAACAAAATCAAGGGCGGATTTTACCCGCCCTCTCCGTTGATAGAATTTTTTCTATTTTTTCGATCTGGGCGTTTAGAATAACACTTGCCGCGTTTACTGCGGCTTCATATTATGTATATAGACATTAAACCCATCATAGAGGAAAACCTCAAAATGATGGGTCTAACTGATTTTTATAAAAACACAGGGGACAGTTCTGTGTGTTTATAAGTCAATAAAGTATTTAACCCCCGAGGGCATGCCCTCGGGGGTTCGTTTTAAAGTTTTTGCGGAGCTTTTTTCAAAAAGCGACCGTATTTCTTATTACTTGCTTGCTTCTTCGATAGCAACTGCAACAGCAACAGTCATACCAACCATGGGGTTGTTACCTGCGCCGATGAGACCCATCATTTCAACGTGTGCGGGAACGGAAGAGGAACCTGCAAACTGAGCGTCACCGTGCATACGGCCGAGAGTATCTGTCATACCGTAGGAAGCAGGGCCTGCTGCCATGTTATCGGGATGGAGTGTACGGCCTGTACCGCCGCCGGAAGCAACGGAGAAGTACTTAACGCCGTTTTCGTTTGCCCACTTCTTATATGTACCTGCAACGGGGTGCTGGAATCTTGTGGGGTTAGTGGAGTTACCTGTAATGGAAACGCCAACGTTTTCAAGTCTCATGATAGCAACGCCTTCGGGAACGCTGTCGGAGCCGTAGCACTTAACATCTGCACGGGGACCCTTGGAGTATGCCTTTTCGCTTACAACTGTAACTTCTTCAGTTGCGGGATCGAACTGAGTCTGAACGTATGTAAAGCCGTTGATACGGGAGATGATCATAGCAGCGTCCTTGCCGAGACCGTTAAGGATAACGCGGAGGGGCTGTGTTCTTACCTTGTTAGCGTTGAGGGCGATCTTGATAGCGCCTTCAGCAGCTGCGAAGGATTCGTGACCTGCGAGGAAGCAGAAGCATTCTGTTTCTTCGGAGAGGAGCATGGAGCCGAGGTTGCCGTGGCCGAGACCAACCTTACGGTTTTCAGCAACGGAACCGGGGATGCAGAATGCCTGGAGGCCGATACCGATAGCGGCAGCAGCGTCAGCAGCCTTTGTGCAGCCCTTCTTGATTGCGATAGCAGCACCTACTGTGTAAGCCCACTTTGCGTTTTCAAATGCGATAGGCTGTGTTTCTTCAACGATCTTGTAGGGGTCGATACCCTTAGCGTCACAGATTTCCTTACATTCGTCGATAGAGGAAATGCCGTATTCAGCGAGAGCGGCAAGAATTTTCGCCTCGCGTCTTTCGTAACCTTCAAATTTAGCCATTGTTATTTCCTCCTTCAATTATTCCTTACGGGGGTCGATGTACTTAACAGCATCGTTAAATCTGCCGTATGTACCCTTGGACTTTTCGTATGCTTCATTAGGTTCCATGCCCTTCTTGATGAAGTCGGTCATCTTGCCGAGGGAAACGAATTCGTAACCGATAACCTGATCGTCTTCGTCGAGAGCCATTCTTGTGCAGTAACCTTCTGTCATTTCGAGGTAACGAACACCCTTAGCCTTTGTACCGTACATAGTACCAACCATGGAACGTTCACCCTTACCGAGGTCTTCCATACCTGCGCCGATTACGAGACCGCCTTCGGAGAATGCGGACTGGGAACGGCCGTATACGATCTGGAGGAAGAGTTCGCGCATAGCTGTGTTGATAGCATCGCAAACGAGGTCTGTGTTAAGAGCCTCAAGGAGAGTCTTTCCGGGGAGAATTTCTGCAGCCATAGCAGCAGAGTGAGTCATACCGGAGCAACCGATAGTTTCAACGAGAGCCTCTTCGATGATACCGTCCTTAACGTTGAGGGACAGCTTGCAAGCGCCCTGCTGAGGAGCACACCAGCCCACACCGTGGGTGTATGCAGAAATGTCTGTGATCTGCTTCGCCTGAACCCATTTGCCTTCTTCGGGAATGGGAGCGG
Organism: Oscillospiraceae bacterium; assembly: GCA_015063695.1. Lineage (GTDB taxonomy): Bacteria > Bacillota > Clostridia > Oscillospirales > CAG-272 > RUG14199. Next base: position 24,978 of record SVTQ01000004.1, on the reverse strand, counting down.
GACCGTGGTCGGGACCCTTAGCAACGCAGCACATGTTTTCAACTTCTTTTGAATAAACTAAGCTCATTGGTCTAGTCTCCTTTTATTTGAATTGGTAATTTAATAACAATATTACACCAACTACTATTATACAATAAAAAAAACTGCAAATCAACAGAGATTTATCAAAAATCGGTAATTTTCCGTATTTTTGTTAAATGGTGGCAAAATTCAGGTGCTTTTCTTGTGATTTTATGGGAATATAAAGGGTCGTCTCCGTCAATACTAAGTGAAAAACGAAGGATGGTTTCAAAATGAAGTATAAGAACGTGCAGAACAGTATCTGCTTGGGGGCAAAAGAAGAAGCTAACGAAAATGATACGGGCACTGAAAAAGCCGCCCTTCCTTCCGACCTTGAGGACGTTTTCAAAAGCGGAAGTGTCACCACTGTCGGCGGCGGAAAAACTATTCACTGCCTCACGATCATCGGGCAGATTGAAGGTCACTATCTTCTGGGAGAGGGACAGAAGGCTACCAAATACGAGCACATCATCCCTCAGCTTGTGGCAATAGAGCAGAGTGACGAGATCGACGGGATGCTGATGATACTCAACACCATGGGCGGCGACGTTGAGGCGGGTCTTGCCATTGCCGAAATGGTGGCGAGCATGTCAAAGCCTACCGTTTCTCTCGTTCTCGGCGGCGGTCACTCCATCGGCGTACCTCTTGCGGTTTCAGCTAAGCGCTCTTTTATCGTGCCCTCTGCGACCATGACCATTCACCCTGTCCGCATGAGCGGTACCGTGGTGGGTGTTCCCCAGACCTACTACTATTTTGAGCGTATGCAGGACAGAATTATAAAATTCGTTACCGACCATTCGGGTATCTCCGAGGATGATTTCAGAACGATGCTCATGCGAACCGATCAGATAGCCACCGATGTCGGTTCTCTTATTGACGGCAAGGAAGCTGTAGCCTGCGGTCTTATCGACAGCGTCGGCGGCGTCAGCGAGGCGCTGAAAAGCTTTGAGTAAGGATGATGGGGAGGGGCTTTTTGAAAAAAGCCCCTCCCCAAACCCCTCCCAAAAACTTTTGGAAGGGTTTGGAGAATAGAGAATAGATAAAAAGGCTCTATGAAGGTACGAAAAATGGTGTTGTACCGCGTAGAGCCTTTTATGAAGTTACAGTGTTTCAAATAACTTAAGCATTTTTTGTTTGCAGGAGCCGTCTTTATCTCTTGAGGGGTTATATTCAACGAAGTCAAGGGAAACTGCGACGTTCTTTTCTGACAGGAATTTCATCATATTAAGGACGGTCTCAAAGGTGAGCCCTCCGGGCATAACGTAGCCCGTTGCGGGGAATTCGGAGCCGTCCATAACGTCAACGTCGAGGCTTATATGGACTTTTTTATCCTTCACCGTCTCAAGGATCTCCGAAAGTATCTTTTCATATCCGAGCTTTCTTACTGCGTGGGGGGAATAGAGGGTAACGCCCTCCTTTTCCATGATGCCCCATTCCTCGGGGTCGATACTGTGTGCGCCGACTATATAGGTGTTTCTGCCGTAGAGGTCAACTCTGTTTTTGCCCACGTCAAGAAGAGGTGTGCAAAGTCCCATAGCGGCGGCGAGGGGCAGTCCGTGGATGCGTCCCGAGAGGGTGGTGTTTTCCGTATTGATATCGGTATGTCCGTCGATATAGATAAGGGCGACGTTTTCTGCGCCGAAGGTTTCGCCGACGGCCGCGAGGGCCCCCATAACAACGGAATGGTCGCCTCCGAGAGTTACGGGAATATAGCCTTTTTCAAAGGCTTCAAGGTACTTTTCGCGAACTCCCTTTGAAACGTTCATAACCGTTTCATATCCGATAAGCCTTTTATCGAGAAGGACTTCGGGAAGAACTCTATCGCCCTCAAAGTCGGCAAAGGTCGCTCTTTCTTGAAAAAGAGATTTCAAGTCACTTTTAAGAGCGGAGTAAGCCTCCTCCGTTCCTACAGTGGGCGCACCGACACAGACGGGCGCTTCTATTATCATGTATTTTTTCATTTTCAGGTGTTTTTGGGTAGTCCCCCGTCCTTTTCAAAGTAGTATTTTCTGAAATTGTTATACTGTCCGAGGTAATATCTCTTAATATAGTAAAATCTTTTGATATGGAAGTCTCCCTTACAGTCAAGAGTACGGGAGTATTTTTTTGCTTTTACAAGGGAGAGAGCTTCGCTCTTCAGCTTCTTGTCGGAAAGGTATTTTCTTATGACAACGAGGGGAACGTTTGCCCAGAGGGAGGTATTATCCGCAAAGATGCAGTCGTCCTTTTTTCCGAAAACCGCATCCTCTGTCAGAACCTTCATCATGTTGATGCCTGCGCCTCTGACGAAGAAGCTGCTTCTGCCGAGACGGGGATTTATTTCAAACATAACGTAGCGGTCTCTTTTGCGGTCGTACTTCATGTCGATATTGCAAAAGCCGACGTATCCGATGTCTTCAAGGAATTTTTTGACCTTCTCATAGAGAGCTTTATCGCTTCTTGAGATAATAGCCGCGTAGTTACCGATGGTCTTGGGAGCGTATTCTTCAAGAATAGGCTGACCGAGACACATTGCAAGAACTTTTCCGATTTCGTCGGAATAGGAATTCATAACTCTCATGGCGTCGTCGCCGCCTTCGATGAATTCCTGAATTATCATTTTGCCCTTGTAGTCGCTCTTATTCATGCTCTCCATGACTTTGATATATGCCTCTTTGTCGGAGAAGAAGTAAACCTTTTTCTTACCTTCAAATTCAGCGTGGAGGTATTCAACAGCGTTACTGTTTTCGGGTTTTACGACGATGGGAAAATCAAAGGGGAGCTTGTCGATGGCGGAAAGTCTGTCCTCGGGGTCTGCAACGTAGGTTTTGGGGTAGTCCATGCCGTATTTTTCGCAGAGCTCATAGAACTTGTCCTTCGTATCAAGGGTATTTAGGAGACTTTCAGAGATGAACTTGTTTTCTATAAGTCCCTCAAATTTATCATAGTGACGGCTGAGCATGGCGCAGTAGTAGTCTGAGCAGGGGACAACGATGAGTTTTTCGTAGTCCTTTTTCGCTTCTCTCAGAATTTCAAGGAGGGCGGTGGGGAAAACATCGTCGCGGTCAAAGCCTTTAACCTTTTTCAGGACGAAAAGACTGCTGTACACCGTAGGAATAAGCTGACGGGTGCAGACAAGAAGAGGCTTTATACCGTATGCCTCGACGAAAAGGCGTGAGGTGCCGTAGGCATTCTCGTCGCTTCCTAAGATTATGGGTAAAAATTCAGCTTTTGCCATGATTTTGCTCCTTGTTTTTATATCTTTACAAACAACCTTCCCCGAGAAAGAAGGCCGGTTGGAAAATATTTTGATTTATCTCTTTACGAAATACTCTTGGTGCCAGAGGAGGAAGGAATAAACCGTGTAGATAACACGGGCGTTATTCTTTTCGCCTTTTACGTGCTCGTCAAGCATGGAGAGAAGAAGGTCCCTGTTGAAGAATTCTGCCGCCGCATCGGAGGAGAATGCTTCTCTTATGGGAGCAGCGAACTTTTCGTCTCTTATCCAGACTCTGAAGGGAACCATAAAGCCTGCCTTCTTGCGGTTTGCCCAGTCAAGGGGGATATGGGAGAGAGCTGCTTTTCTGAAGGCTCTCTTCGTATGTCTGCCTTTCATCTTCTGTTCAGACAGAAGTGTTCTTGCAACTGCCCATACTTCCTTGTCGAGATAAGGAACTCTCGCTTCGAGGGAGTGAGCCATTGTCATTTTGTCTGCCTTGAGAAGGATATCGTAGGGGAGCCACAGGTGCATATCAAGATACATCTTCTTCGTAAGGTCGTCGCAGTTTTTGACCTTTTCGTAATAGGGCGCAGTTACGTCCTTGTAGGTAAGGGAGCTCTTATAAGCATCTGCGGTGATCTTGTCTGCATCAGCATCCTTCATAATGAACGCCTGACCGATATAGGTATCTTCAACTCTCTGTGCATTAGACTTGAAGAAGTGCTTTATGTGGGAAACGGGGAACTTTCCGAAGAGCTTCGCCATAGCGGTGCGGAAGCTCTGAGGAAGCTTTTTGTAAAGTCTTGAAGCATCGCTCTGGATATACCAGTCGTAGCCGCCGAAAAATTCGTCTGCGCCTTCGCCGCTGAGAACTACCTTAACGTCCTTTGCCGCAAGCTCGGAAAGATAGTAAAGAGGAACTGCGGAAAGGTTGGCATGGGGCTCGTCGGAATGGTACTGAACGTGGGGGAGAGCCGCAAAGAATTCGTCGGGAGTTATCTCCTTTTTCTTATTGGGCATGCCGAGGGTCTTACAGAGATCCTCAGCGAGAGAGGTTTCGTCAAAGCCTTCAATTTTGAAGCCTACGGAATAGGTCTTCATGGGGCGGACGGTGGATGCAACGTAGCTTGAGTCAACGCCGCCTGAGAGGAAGGAGCCGACTTCAACGTCTGCGATCTGGTGGTATTCAACGGAGGAGAGTACAGCATCGTCAATAAGCTTCACCGCCTCGTCAAAGCTGCGCTTAACGGGATCGAGGGTAGCTTCAAAATAGGGGGTTTCGGTGAAAACGCCGTTTTCATAAGTGAAATAGCAACCGGGGGTAAGCTTGAAAACGTTCTTGAACATAGTTTCCCCCAGAGGGGAATACTGGAATTCAAGATACATCTTCAGCGCTTCGGGATTGACCTTCTTTTCAAAGGCAGGATGAGGGAGAAATCCCTTTATCTCGGAGCCGAAAAGGAAGGTATCGTTCATGTGTGCATAGTAGAAGGGCTTGATACCGAAATAGTCGCGCGCCCCGTAGAAGGAGTGGTTTTCCTTATCGTAGATAACGAAAGCGAACATACCGCGCAGACGAGATGCGGTCTCCTTGCCGTACTTCAGATAGGTCTGGAGAATAGTCTCGGTGTCGGAATTTGTGGCAAATGTACAGCCAAAGTCTTTTATAAGACCTTCGCGGAGCTCGCGGTAATTATAAATCTCGCCGTTGAAGATGATAACGTATCTTCCGCAGGCGGAATGGATAGGCTGGTCGCCGCCTTCAAGGTCGATAATGCTCAGTCTGCGAAAACCGAGTGCCGCCTTTCCGTCAAGGAAGGAGCCTTTGCTGTCGGGACCGCGGTGGGCAATAGCCTCACCCATTTTGTCGAGAACAAGCTCCCTGTCATATTCTGCGGGAGAATTTGAAAAATATCCGATAAATCCGCACATAGCGTATCTCCTTTTTTAGTTAAGTGCAAGAGCGCCGTCATATTCGGCAAGAAATTCAAGGGTGTAGTCAACGTCGGAGGGACAGTCGATATATTCGGTGCCTCTCTTCTGGCGTGTTTCCTCTCCCTTACCTGTGAGAAGAATAATTCTCTTTGCCGCCTCATATTCGAGGATGGCTTTTTTAATGGCAAGACCGCGGTCTTCGAGTACTGCGTATTCGCATCCCTTGATATTTGCCGCGATATCTGCCGCAATGCTTTCGAAGGGCTCTTCTCCCGAGTCCTCTTCGGTGATTATTATGTAGTCGCAGTATTTTGCCGCAACCTCACCAAGGTCAACCCTGCGAAGATGGGCTTTTTTACCGGGACATCCGAAGACGGCGATAACGTCGCGGCCGGGGTATTCAATGCGAACGGAGCTGAAGAGCGCTTCAAAGCTCATTCTGTTGTGTGCATAGTCAACGATGACTATTATTTTTTCGTCACGGCTCTTGTACACCTGCATTCTGCCGCCTGCTCTTGCACATTCAAGACCTTCGTACACGTACTTTTCGGGAACCCCGAGTGCATAGCACATGGCGATAGTCGCAAGGGCATTTGAAACGTTGAAGAGACCGGGCATCGTGATGCACATTTCTCTCTCAAATTCGGGGGTTCTGACACTAAAGAAGATGGAGTCTCCTCTTTTTTCAACATTTGAGCAGTAAATGGTGTCGTTTTCATGAGAGCCGTAGGTGACGATACGGCACTTTCCGTCAGCCGCCGCGAGAGTTCTTTCGGCATGGTCTGCATCGGTGTTGATGCAGGCGCACTTGCAGGAGTCGAAGATACGGAGCTTTGATGTGTAGTAGTCTTCAAAATCCGCATGCTCGATGGGGCTGATGTGGTCTGTTCCGATGTTGGAGAAGCAGACTACGTCGAAATTTATTCCCGAAACTCTGCCGTATTTGAGTGCCTGACTGGAGACCTCCATGGTAAGATGGGAAATTCCCGACTCCACCGCGTTGTTGAAGTGGCGGTAAAGCTCTATTGCTTCGGGAGTGGTAAGATGAGACTCAAAATTCATCACGCCGTCGTAGGTGTCAATGGAGGAGATAACTGCGCTCTTCGGCTTGTTTTCGCCTTCCAGCCATTTGTCGAGAACTGCTCTCATATAGTAAGCGGTAGTGCTCTTGCCTTTTGTTCCCGTAATTCCTACGGAAACTATTTTCTCGGGCGCGTTATCGAAAAACAGCGCGGCAAGAACGGACATAGCGCGTCTTATATCGGAGACTATAAGAGCGGGGGCATCTGTTTCATAAAGCGTTTCGCTGACGTAAGCCGCAGCTCCGTTATTTACTGCATATTCAAGATACTCTGCCTTGAAGTGGGCGCCTTTGCATACGAAAAGTGCGTTTTCGGTTAGAGTTCGTGTGTCGAAGGTAAGGCCCTTTATATCGGTTTCAAGGGCGGTAGTGTCGCCTTTGAATTCTACAAGAAGACCGTCTTTGTCAAGGATATTTATGTATTCGGATAATTTAAGAATTCTCATTTAAGTTTAAACCTCCGTTTTGCTTTTTGTCTTGAGGCAAAGCGCCTATAATCTCAACTTATAGTATAACATAGAATATATATTATTGCAACTAAAAAATAAATGAGAAAGCAAACTGAAATTATTAAGTTTTTCACGTATTGCGTTTTCGGAGAAGCTGTGATAAAATTAAGCTGATAATAAGCGAAAGGGGGCGGAGGATATGGAAAACAGCGGAGAAGAAAATAGAATTCTGAAAGAAAACGGTCCTTCGAAGACCCTTTGCTTTACGGGCCACAGAGTAATATCGAAAGGTGATATGGATGAGCTTGCCCGTCTTCTTGATGAGGTAATTGAAAATGCCATAAGTGACGGATTTTGCGTATTTCTTTCAGGAGGAGCTCTTGGGTTTGACACTGCTTCTGCCTTCAGAGTTCTTGCCGCCAAAGCAGAATTCCCCGACATAAAGCTTATTCTTGTTCTTCCTTGCCGTAACCAAAGTGAGAAATGGAAGAACCAAAGAGATTTGCTGGAGTATCAGATGCTTAAGGATAATGCGGATGACATTATATATACGTCAGAGCAGTATGAAAAGGGATGTATGCACAAAAGAAACCGTTTTATGGTGGATAACAGCGGCCGCGTTATTTCTTATCTTATCCAAAAGCGCAGCGGCAGCGCTTATACTGCGAAATACGCTGAAAAGAAGGGTGTTGAGTGCGTTAGTTTAGCCGATTTAATGGGAAAATAAAAAATACAAAAAGCTGCCGAATTCCAAGAGGTTTTCGGCAGCTTTTGTCTTTATAAATAATTAAAAGTTGTTGAACTTGACAACATTAGTCAAATAACGTAAAATGTAAAGAGAGATTTTACTATCTGAACGACGAAGGGATCGCCCATGAAGTTATTAAAGGATAACAAAGAAGCTTTAAGCGGCATAAAAACGAAATTTGCCGTTTCTGAAAAACAGAATAATGCCGAAGAAGGAAAAAAAGGGTTCTTTTCTTCCTTCGGTAAAGTACATATAATTATCCTTTCTGCAGTCGGAGCTTTGCTTGCCGGAATTCTTATATTCGTGCTCGCACTTTCCGCGCCCGTTGTTTGCGAGGCAGGAGAGCGTCCCGATTATTCCCGTATTACGGAAAGGGCAGTAGTAAAACACCTTTGCAAAGTGGAAAGTGACCTTGATGCCATTGATACCTCGGTGGTACAGGAAACGAAGGTGGAGCTTAAGTTTTTCGGTTTTCTGAGAACACGCTCAAGGCTTACGGTGGAAGATACCGTATTTCCCGTTGTTGAAAGTGTTAACGTGGTTCTCACCGATGACGTTGAGGTAACTCCCGAACTGTTTGTTATCGGTGTTACCGATGCAACAAACGTCGTTCTCTGCTTTAAGGACCCCGTAGAAAATTTCAGTGAAGGCGAGCATGAAATGACACTTACCGCAACAGACGGCGGCGGAAACGTTACCGAATTTGCGGCAAAGCTTACGGTTATCCCTTCCTCTGCCGAGGCGGTATTTGAATACGGAGTTGAAAAGGAACGCGTAGAAAGTCTGTTTTTCTCTCTGTTTCCCATAGCCGTTACTGTGAGCGGAACGGACGCGCTTGACTGCGGCGAGTTTATGCTGACGGGAACAAATGACAACGTGCGTTTTTATACCTATATAACTATTGCGGATACAAAAGCACCTACCGCAGAGGTCTCTTCCTTTGACATTGTTCTCGGAGAAACACTGACTGAAGGCGATATTGTTAAGAACATAAACGACCATTCCGAGGTTAAAACAGTGCTTGAAGGTCTTCCCGATTTTAAGGCCCCCGGGGAGTACGAGGTAAAAGCTATTCTGACGGATGCCTTCGGAAACGAGAGCAGATATATTTCTTATATTCATATCCATGACGTTGAAACCGAAATAACGGCGGAGCTTGGCTGCGAGAACGCAGAGCTTTCAAAGCTTATCTTCAAGGATGATTTTTCGAGGGAGAATCTTTCTTTTCAAAATCAGAGGGAGACCCGTAATATGAAGGTCGGAGAAAACGAGCTTCAGCTTCTGGGTAAATACGGCTTGGTTTCCGTCAAGGTTACTCTTGAAGATACGACACCTCCCGATTTTTCCGTTGCACCCGTCAGCTATCTTGTGGGAACAAAACCAAAGGCGGCCGATCTCGTTGCGGCATACAAGGATTTTTCCGACGTTACATTTTCGTTTAAAACTGCTGTCGATAATTCGAAGGACGGAACTTTTGACGTAACTATTGTGGCAACGGATGCTTCGGGAAATACGGCAGAGCTCGTGGGAAAAATCGTTTTCTATTATGACACGGAGCCTCCTGTTATAAGCGGACACCGTGATTTTTACGTCATAATGGGCGAGACTTGTGATTTTTCATCGGGAGTCACCGCCTATGATGCAATTTGCGGAGACGTTAAGGTCACCGTGGATTCAACGAAGGTAAACCTGAATGCAGCAGGAGCTTATACGGTTACGTATACTGCCGTTGACGACAGCGGGAATGTCGCTTTTGCAAATGTGACAGTCAACGTCCGTGAGCCCCTTCGTGTCTGCATCAACGTACCTTGCATGTATCAGAGACCCGCCCTTCCCAACGGATGCGAGGTGGTGAGCCTCTCTATGGCGCTTAGCTACAATGGGTACAGTATTTCTCCCATAAATCTTTTTGAAAGCTTTATGGCGAAATCCCCTTACCGTGACGGCGACCCCTGGACCACCTACATAGGCAATCCTTACGTTAAGGGAGAGGGTTACGGATGCTTTGCGCCCTGCGTTGTTGAAACGGGGAATAAGTATCTTTCGTCCGTCGGAGCTTCAAAAAGAGTTTATGACGTCAGCGGAAAAGGGCTTTCCCATTATGAAAGTCTTATTGATCAGGGTATTCCCGTTCTTCTTTGGGGTACCACAAATATGAGCGGAAGAAACAGAATTTGCTGGGAAGCAGAGATAAACGGCAAAAACGTTTGCTGGCTTTCCGCATCCCACTGTTTGCTTCTTATCGGATATACCGATTATACCTATATTTTCTGCGACCCTCTTGAGGGCGTTGTGGAATACGATAAAGCCGCGGTTGAAAAGAGCTATAATCTCAATTTCCGCCAGGCGTGTATTATTAAATAATATAAGGGCAGCCCTCGGCAAAATCTGCCGAGGGCTGCTCAGAGTGTAGACAAAGTCTACACTCTGACCCGGACCGAGAGAAACGAACGTAGATTGAGAGCTTTTTACCTCGTCGGTGTAGTAGTCTACGGCAGAGGGAAAAATGCTCTCAAAGCAGATGTGGCGGGCTTTTGCCCGCCTTATGCTTGTTTTGTGTGCTTCATCACGAAAAGTGTGACACATCGGATTTTTGCGCACACATCTGCGTTATACCGAGTTTGTCTTCGGTCTGAGCAGCCCTCGGCAGATTTGCCGAGGGCTGCTGTGTTATCTTTATTTGAGCTTTTTAACGTCTTCGGGACGCGCGAGAACGATTATGTGCTCGCTTTCCGTAAAAATGTAGTCTGCAGGCGGCATGGGGAAGACCTCGCCTCCTTTTTTTACCGCAAGGATGCTCATGTTATATTTACGGCGGAAATCAAGATCGATAATACTGTGACCTTTCCATTTCTCAAGTGTATCTATTTCAAAGATCGAGTATTCTTCGGTAAGGGGAATACAGTCGAATATCGTCTCTGAGCTCACGCGGAAAGCGATTCTTTTTGCCTCGTCTCTTTCGGGGAAAATAATACCGTCTGCACCGTTTCTGAGGAAGAACTTCGCCTGAGTGTCATTTTCCGCTTTGCCGTACACCTTTTTAGCGCCCATTTCCGAGAGCAGGCTTATTATTTCAAGACTTGCCTGAAAATCGGAGCCTACGCATACGAAGCAGGCATCAAAGGATGGGATATCAAAGGAAGCAAGAACCGCCTCGTCTGTGCAGTTTCCTACCTTTGCGCTTGATACGTCGGGAAGTGCGGCTTCAATAACGACGGGGTCGTTGTCTACTACCATTACCTCGCAGTTTTGTTTTGTAAGCTCGCGGCAGAGATGCTTGCCGAAGGTGCTCAGTCCTATAACGAGAAAACTTTTCATAATTCCTCCAAAAGTTAAGAAAGTCAGTGATTTATATTATGATTATTTCAAATTTAACCAACCAGTATCTTTTCCGCAGGAGAGGTTACCGCAGGCTTCGTTCTCTTTTCGAAGAGAGCGCCTGCAACGGAGATACTGCCCACTCTGCCGAGATACATAAGTAGGATAATGATATATTTGGATGCTGTTCCCAGCTCTCTTGTAATGCCCGTGCTCATGCCGACCGTGCCCATGGCAGAGAAGGTCTCAAGAAGAACGTCAATGACGGAGAAACCGTGAGCAGCACAGATGAAGCAAGCGGCGCCGAGGGCCAGAAGGAGGTTTACGAAGAAAACGTATACCGCTTTTTTGAGAGCGTTTTCCTCAAGACTGCGACCGAATACCTCGGCGCTGTTTTTACCTCTTGCGCCCGCAAGCGTATAGATAAGAATAACCGCAACAGTGGTGGTCTTGATACCGCCTGCCGTTGAGCCGGAGCTGCCGCCTATGAACATCAGTATAACTGTCAGAAGCTTTGAAGCACCCGTGTAAGCGGCAATATCAACGGTGTTGAAGCCTGCAGTCCTTGCGGTAACAGAGTCGAAAAATGCGTTGAGAATTCGCGTGCCTACGGGAAGTCCTTTTTCGAAAATGAAGAACAGAAGAGCTCCGCCCACGGTCAGTATAAGCGATACCGTAAGTACAAGCTTTGAGTGAAGCTTGTATTTTTTGAAGCGGAACTTGTTTTTTCGAAGGTCGTCCCAAACGAAGAAGCCGATACCGCCTACAGTTATGAGTGCCATTATGGTGACGGAAACCAAAGGGTCGTTATAAAAAGCGGTCAGCGAGGAATACTCTCCGCTGAAAGTTCCCATAAGGTCAAAGCCTGCGTTGCAGAATGCGGAAATTGAGTGAAAAACGGAATAGTATATGCCGCGCCCCCATCCGAACAGGGGAATAAACCGAAGGGAAAGAAGAACTGCACCCGCGCCCTCAAAAATAAGGGTTCCGAAGAATATCATTTTTGTGATATCGAGAATTCCGCCTATCTGAAGCTGGTTGATGCTCTCTACCATTATCTCTCGTTCGCGAAGACCCGCTCTTCTGTGGAATAACATGGTGAACAGAACGGCTATGGTCATAAAGCCGAGACCGCCTATCTGAATGAGGGTGATTATAACTATCTGACCGAAAAGGGACCAGTGTGTCGCTGTGTCCGCAAGGACAAGCCCCGTAACACAGGAAGCGGAGGTCGCCGTGAAAAGGGACGTTGTAAAGGGGGTAAATTCTCCGCTTTTCGAGGAAAAGGGGAGCATGAGGAGCAAGGTCCCCGCAGCTATCATTATAAAGAAGCCGAGAGCAATTATTTGAACATGGGAAAGCTTATATCTTCTTGACGTTTTTTCGCCTTTCATAAAAATCTCACTTTTAAGTTTTTTAATTACGGATTTATTTTACCACATTTTCTCATTATTATCAATAGCTCGGAAGTTTTATGCACTCTTTTTGCGAAGAATGAATATTTATTCATCTTCTTTTTGCCAAATATACAGTCTTTGGGAGGAGGTGGATTAGCAAACGGAAAAACTCCCGTTTTATTTGTATATATTTATTGCAAATACGTATTGACAAAGTTATTTTTTGGTTGTATAATTATGCGTAGCTGATACAGAACGATGTATAATTACTCACGAAAGAGGCGTTTATAATGAATAAAGAAAACATCAAAAAAGTAGTTCTTGCATATTCCGGCGGTCTTGATACATCCATTATCATTCCGTGGCTCAAGGAAAACTATAATAACTGTGAAGTAATTGCCGTTTCCGGTAACGTAGGTCAGGCTGACGAGCTTGAAGGTCTCGAAGAAAAGGCAATAAAGACAGGTGCTTCCAAGCTTTATATTGAAGACCTTACAGACGAATTTGTTGAAGATTTCATCATCCCCTCCGTTAAGGCGGGAGCAAAGTACGAAGAATATCTTCTCGGAACAGCTTTTGCCCGTCCCGTGATCGCAAAAAGACTTGCCGAAATAGCAATCGCAGAAGGAGCAGACGCTATCTGCCACGGCTGTACGGGTAAGGGTAACGACCAGGTTCGTTTCGAGCTTACTCTCAAGCACTTCGCTCCCGACATGGCGATCATCGCTCCCTGGCGTGAATGGGATATCAAGAGCCGTGACGAAGAGATCGAATACGCGGAAGCTCACAACATTCCCCTCAAGATAACAAGAGAAACAAACTACTCCAAGGACAAAAACCTTTGGCATCTTTCCCATGAAGGACTGGACCTTGAGGATACAGGCAACGAGCCTATGTACGAGCATCCCGGATTTCTTGAAATGGGCGTTTCTCCCCTTCAGGCACCCGATGAACCTACATATATTACACTTGATTTTGAACAGGGTAAACCCGTAGCTTTCAATGGCGAAAAAATGAGTGCAAAAGATATTGTTCTCGCTCTCAATGAGGTCGGCGGTAAGAACGGCATCGGCCTTCTCGATATCGTAGAAAACCGTCTCGTAGGCATGAAGTGCCGCGGCGTATACGAAACACCCGGCGGAGAGATCCTCTACTTCGCTCACAACTACCTTGAATCTATCTGTCTTGATAAGATGACAGCTCACAAGAAGCTTGAGCTCTCCGTAACATTTGCAGAGCTTGTTTATAACGGTCAGTGGTATACACCTCTGCGTGAAGCTCTTTCTGCATTCGTTGATAAGACTCAGGAAACAGTTACAGGTAAGGTAAGACTTAAGCTTTATAAGGGCAACATCATCAAAGCAGGCGTATGGAGTGATTGGTCACTCTACTCTGAAGAGATCGCAACCTTCAATGAAGACCACGTTTACGACCAGACAGACGCAACAGGATTTATCAATCTTTGGGGTCTGCCCATCAAGGTCCGTGCTCAGGTTATGAAGCAGAATAAGGAAAAGAATAAGTAATAAATAATAACTAAGTAGACTGTCGGGCAGAAATGCCCGACACGTCTGTTTTTATAAATTCCAAAAAGGAAGAAGAAAAATGGAAAAAATGTGGGCGGGAAGGTTCAAAAAGGAACTTGATAAGACCGCGAATGATTTTAACTCATCAATAAGCTTTGACTCAAAAATGTACCGTCAGGATATAACGGGCTCAATGGCTCATGCCGCAATGCTTAAGGCAAAGGGTATTATCCCTGCCGATGCTGCGGATACAATCATTGACGGCCTTGAAAAGATACTTGCCGATATGGAAAGCGGCACCCTTGCTGTTGACCTTGAATGTGAGGATATTCACATGTTTGTGGAAAAGGTTCTCACCGAAAGAATAGGCGACGCAGGCAAAATGCTCCATACCGCAAGAAGCCGTAATGACCAGGTAGCTCTTGACCTTCGTCTTTATATGAGAGACGAGGTAAACGAGATAATCGCCCTTCTTTTGGAGCTTATTGACGTTATCTGCGATAAAGCTGAAGAAAACCGCGATGCTATTATGCCGGGTTACACTCACCTTCAGAGAGCACAGCCCATAACCTTTGCTCACCATATCCTTGCATACGGAATGATGCTTCGCCGTGACGTTACAAGACTTCGCGATGCTCTTGCGAGAATGAACGAGAGTCCCCTCGGCTCCTGCGCTCTCGCAGGAACTACCTACGATACCGACCGCGATATGACCGCGGCGGCGCTGGGCTTTGACGGCGTAATGCTCAACTCTATGGACGGCGTTTCCGACAGAGACTATTGCGTTGAGCTTATGAGCGCATTTGCGACTCTTATGATGCACCTGTCCCGTTTTTCAGAGGAAATTATACTTTGGTCAAGCTGGGAGTTCAAGTTCGTTGAGCTTGACGACTCCTTTACGACAGGCTCAAGCATCATGCCTCAGAAGAAAAATTCCGATATGGCAGAGCTTGTCCGCGGCAAAACGGGCAGAGTCTACGGAAATCTTATGGGTATGCTTACAGTTCTCAAGGGTCTGCCCCTTGCGTATAATAAGGATATGCAGGAGGATAAGGAGTCTATCTTTGACAGTGTTGAAACCGTTAAGATGTGCCTCAAGGTCTTCTGTCCCATGATAGCAACCATGTCTGTTATAAAGGAAAATATGCTAAGGGCGGCGCAGAACGGATTTATTAACGCCACCGACCTTGCAGATTACCTTGTAAAGAAGGGAATGCCCTTCAGAACAGCTTATAAAACGGTAGGTCAGCTCGTTGCTCTCTGCATCGATGAAAAAACGGTGCTTGAAGAGCTTCCTCTTGAAACCTACCGCGGGTACAGCGACCTCTTCAGAGAAGACCTCTATAATGAGATCTCTCTTAAGACCTGTGTTGAAAAGAGAATTTCAAAGGGCGGAACGGGACTTGCAAGCGTAAATGAACAGATCGCGTTCCTCAGAGCTTTTATCGGAGAATAAATTCATAAACTAAATAAAAACTCCTGAAACAGTTATTTCTGCTTCAGGAGTTTTCTTGTTTCTTTAAAAATTTTGAGGGGTTTGGGGAACTTTTTTAAAAGTTCCCCAAATAAATCTGACGTTAGTTGACTTTAGTCTTCAAACTGATGGATAACAACGGAATAACGGGAATCCCACGCTTCCTCGAGAAGAGCGGCGCGGTCGATCTTTTCTTCCTGAGCTACGACCTTTTCGATCATGGGCTTGGTTCTGGGATGACGGGGAGTAAATACGGTACAGCAGTCCTCGTAGGGAAGAATGGACGTTTCAAAGGTACCTATCTTTCGGGAGATGGCGACTATCTCATCCTTGTCCATACCGATGCAGGGGCGGAAAACGGGAATATCCGCTACTGCGTCTGTTACGCAGAGTGCCTGAAGTGTCTGACTTGCAACCTGACCGAGGCTCTCTCCCGTAATGATCGCGGGAATTTCGTATTCCTTGGCAAGACGGACCGCAAGCTCCATCATAAAGCGGCGGAGAAGGAGTGTGAAATAATCCTCGTCGCAGTTGTCGCGGAGAACTTCCTGTATATGTGTAAGGGAAATAACGTGAACGCGTATTCTTCCCGTATACTCAGTAAGCTCACGCGCAAGCTGAAGCACCTTTTCTCGTGCGCGCTCGCTTGTGTAGGGGAAGCTTTCAAAATGGAGGGCATCGATGTACATACCGCGCTTTGCCATCATAAAGCCTGCAACGGGGGAGTCGATACCGCCCGAAAGGAGAAGAAGACCGCGGCCTGCGCTTCCGAGAGGATTACCGCCGGCGCCCTTTTCCTGACCTGCGTGGATGTAAGCTTCCTTTTCTCTTACCTCAACGCGCACTTCGACCTCGGGATTATGAAGATCGACCTTAATGTTCTTGTGCATGACTGAGAGAATTGCTCCGCCTGCCTCTGCCGCTATTTCGGGAGAAGAGAGAGAGAACTTCTTGTCGCTTCTCTTGGCAACACAGCGGAAGGTCTTGACCCCTGCCAGCTTTTCGGGAATATATTCCTTGGTTACGCGGAGAATATCTTCCATGTTCTTTTCCGCGCAAGCGGCAACGGTAACGCCCGCAAAGCCGAAGACCTTCTTTGTCTGAGTGTACATTTCTTCGAAGTCAGACTCGGGCATATCGGGATCAATGGGCTCAACGTAAACCGTGCTTTGAGCATAATAGATCTTGAACTCGCCGACTCTTGCGGCGCGGCGGCGCAGCTCTTTAAGGAGCATTGACTCAAAACGGGACTTGTTGGCTCCCTTTAAAACTATTTCGCCGTATTTACAAAGTATTACTTTTTTCATTGCTTATCTTTCCTTAATATTTACTGTCTTTCGCTTTTAAGCTGTCTGTTGAAGAGGGAGGACAGTTGGCTCATCATGTCTGCATTTTCGTAGAGAATTTTGTAAACGGCGGTGCATATGGGAAGCTCTGTGTCGTACTTTTCCTGTAGATACATCAGTGCCTTTACGGTGTAGTAGCCTTCTGCAAGGGCTTCAAATTTTTCGCCCCTTGCAAAAAGCTCACCGAAGGCTCTGTTGTGGCTGTGTTTTGAGAAGAGAGTTGCTTCATAGTCGCCGAGAAGGCAAAGGCCGTAAGCCGAATGCTCGTCACCGCCCATGGCCGCCATAAGCCTTGCAATCTCTCTTGTACCTCGGGACATAAGAGCACCCTTGAGGGAGGTCATTCCCGCGCCGTCAAGCATACCTGCGGCAATTCCGAGAACGTTCTTTGCGGCGCCGCCTATCTCGCTTCCGATAAGGTCCTCTCCGTAGTAAAATCTGATAAGATTGCTGGAAAAGCTTTCAACAAGCATTTCTTTAAGTTCGCTGTCGTCGCTGTCGATGACCATACAGTTGGGAATACCGCGATAAAAGTCTTGAACGTGGCCGGGACCGAGCCAGACCGCAATTCTGTTGGAGGGGTCAGTGTTCTCGCGAACGACCTCGGAAAGGCGCTTGCCCGTGGCAATTTCAATTCCCTTCATGCAGAGAACAAAGTTTTTGTTTTTAAGGTCAAGCTCGGAGAGCTCACCCATAAGGGAGCGGAGGCCCTGGGAGCCGATGCTGATAACGATAGTTTCCGCTTCCTTTATAACAGCCTTGTCGCAGGAGAGCTTCGTGGTGTCGGAAAGGGTTAGAAGATCGTTTTTTCTCTCGGCGAGAAATCTTTTCATTTCGGGAGCATCTTTCAGACCGTAAATAGTTATGTCGTGTCCTATGCTGTCAAGATAATACGCTATATAGGAACCCCAACGGCCGCAGCCGATAACGGTAATCTTCATATTATCAAACCTCGTTTGTTTATATTTTATTTTAGAGCTTTTTTGTTTTTAACAGTTTATGCACTTTTCAGCCGCCGCAAGAATTCCCAGTTTGCCTGACTGGAAGGTGAGACCTCCCTGAAGGAACGCTGTGTAGGGAGGACGGACGGGGCCGTCTGCGGAAAGCTCAATTGATGCTCCGCCGACGAATGCGCCTGCCGCCATAACAACAGGGTCGTTATAGCCGGGCATATCCCATGCCTCGGGGGAAACGAATGCGTCGATGGGGGATGCGCTCTGAATACCTTGGCAGAAGCTTACAAGTCCTTCTGCACTGCCAAGCTGAATAGTCTGAATAATGTCGCTTCTCATCTCATATGCTCCGGGGGAAACGGTGTAGCCCAGCTTTTCGAAGACGTATGCTGCGAAGTGAGCGGTCTTCAGTGCTTCCGCAACGGTGTGGGGAGCATAGAAGAGGCCCTTGAGCATGTTTCTGTTCTGACCGAGGGATGCGCCCATTTCAATGCCAACGCCGGGGCAGGTGAGTCTGTAGCCTGCAAGCTCAACGGCACGAGCGGTTCCTGCAATATATCCGCCGACGTCAGCCATACCGCCGCCGGGGTTTTTGATAAGGGAGCCGATTATCATGTCAACTCCGCCGCCAACGGGTTCTCTTTCTTCGGTGAACTCGCCGTAGCAGTTGTCAACGACAACGAAAACCTTGTCGCCTGCAATTTCTTTAACAACTGTTGCCGCTTTTTCTATCTCGGCAACAGTCAGCGTTTTTCTGTTAAGATAACCCTTGGAACGCTGAATAAATGCGACCTTCAGAGTGTCCTTGTACTTTTCTACTGCCTTTGCAACCTCTTCGTAGTCGATGCCGCCGTCAAGGAGCTCAACCTCTGCATAGCTGACACCGTAGTCGGCAAGGGAGCCGTTTCCCGCTTCGCCTTCAAGGCCTATGACCTCGCGAAGTGTGTCGTAGGGGGAGGCGGTTAGGGAGAGCATTGTGTCACCGGGGCGGAGAAGTCCGAAAAGACCTACTGTCAGCGCGTGTGTTCCGCAGAGAATGGAGGGGCGCATAAAGCCTGCCTCCGCGCCGAAAATACGTGTTGCAATTTTGTCAATGGCATCTCTGCCCATGTCGCCGTAGCCGTAGCCCGTTGATGCGGCAAACATGGACTCGGAAACTCTTTCTTCTCTGAATACGTCAAGCACCTTTTCGGTGTTGTGTGTCGCAATTTCGTCTATTTTCTTGAATATATCCGCCAAAGCTTCTTCCGCTTCAGCGCCCATTCTACGGAGTTTTTCCGAAATTATCATTTCTTTTTTCCTCGGTGTGTCTTTGTTATTTTATGTTGTCGGTATATAAGTATACTGTATACCATAATATCTCAACATAAAGTATACTACAAATATTCTCAAAAGTAAAGATATTTATTTTCCGCATTGCTTATTCCTTCTCTTGCCTCAATTTCCCATGAATACCTTGACCGCTCCTTACAGAAACTAAATATACAAAGAACCGAGAGAGGAAAAAGCTTATGAAAAATGAGAAAAACCCCATGGCAGGTATGCCCCTGGAGCTTGTGATGAAGCTTGAAGTAAGATGTGATGCCCTCAGTGAGTACGCAAAGCTGTCACCCGAACAGAAAAGCCGCGCCGAGGCCCTCGCCGCCGCATCTGCCACCAAGGCCGAGACCGACCGCATTATCGACTCAATTGCGGAAGGTAGATTTGAATAATAATGCGGGGGACCTTTAAAAAGTTCCCCCACGCCCCCCTCAAATTCTTGAGCCGGGTGTGTGGCAGCTTTTAAAACATATAGTTCACTTTACGGCTCGACGTTTGTGAAATTATGGCTTATCGTACAGCAGGAGCCTATTTAAATTTTGAAATAAACAGAACGGCACTATGTAAGCACAGATTATCTGCAAAACACATAGTGCCGTTACTTTAGTTATATCAAGAAAGGTTTTAAAAAACGTTCAAAAGCTTTTGGGGGTGTGGGGGCTTTTCTCGAAAAGCCCCCACATTCTCCCTTACGCAAATCAAGCTTTAATCGCAGCAAGGGTCGGGTTTTACTGTTTTGGGGGTGGGTGTGTTGTCGGGGGCGGTTGTGTCGCCGAGACCTGAAGCTTCACTGAAGAGAACGTCGCGGGAGATAGCGTTTACAACGTCTGTAGGAACAACGATCTTAGCGGCTCTGCCGTCTGCCAGCTTGATAAGCGCTTCATAACGCTTGAGCTCAAGAACAGCGGGGTCAGCGCCTGCCGCCTTAAGAAGTTCAATACCCTGAGCTTCAGCCTGCTTAGCAAGGAAAACAGCCTTAGCTTCACCTTCCGCTCTTGCGATACGTGCGTCGCGTTCACCTTCTGCGGAGAGGATCATAGCCTGCTTGTCACCTTCTGCTCTTGTGATAGCCGCCGCCTTGTGACCTTCTGCCTGGAGCAGAGTTTCACGTCTGTCACGTTCAGCCTTCATCTGTTTTTCCATGGCGTTCTGAATTTCCTGAGGAGGAATAATATTTTTCAGCTCAACTCGGGAGACCTTGATACCCCATTGGTCGGTAGCTTCATCAAGGATTGCCGTCATTTTTTCGTTGATGGTATCGCGGGATGTGAGAGTTCCGTCAAGCTCAAGCTCACCGACGAGGTTACGAAGAGTCGTAGCAGTGAGGTTTTCAAGGGCGCCGATGGGGTTAACTGCACCGTAGGTATAGAGCTTTGAGTCATAGACACGGAAATAAACGACTGTGTCTATCTGCATTGTAACGTTATCCTTTGTGATAACGGGCTGGGGAGGTGAGTCAAGAACCTGTTCCTTAAGAGTGATCTTCTTGGAAATTCTCTCGATAAGGGGAATTTTAACGTGAAGACCTGCACTCCAGGTGGTGTGATACTTACCGAGAAGCTCAATAACGTATTCATTAGCCTGGGGAACGATAACAACGTTGCAGAAAATGATCACCAATACGATAGCTAAAAAAATAATAACAAAGGGTCCCATATTTTTTCTCCTTTTCTTAGATGGGGGCAGGTGGTACCTGCTATGTTTTGCTTTATTAACACGAGAGTTTTTACTTTTTCGCGTTTTTGCTTAAAATTTTCTTAAAACGGTCATATTGCGCCGTTTTCAAAGGCGGCGAACATAATTTCCGCGCTCTTGGTGTTGGTCGCAAGAGGAATGGACTGAACGTCGCAAAGTCTGAGCAGAGCGGAAACGTCGGGCTCGTGGGGCTGTGAGGTGAGGGGATCGCGGAGGAATATAACAAGGTCAAGAAGACCGTCTGCTATCATAGAGCCTATCTGTTGGTCGCCGCCGAGAGGGCCGCTCTTCATTCTTGTGATGGTAAGGCCCGTTTCGCCCATAATGAGCGTGCCCGTGGTTCCCGTTGCGAAAAGCTCGTGGTTTGCAAGGAAATCCTTGTGCTCCTTTGCGAGCTCGATTATTTCATTTTTCTTTTTATCGTGTGCGATAAGTGCAATTTTCATACTGTAACTCCTTGGAATTATTTTATTTTTATTCTTATTTTTTATTCGTTTTTATTATAAGCTTTTCGGGAACGAAAAATTTTCCGTAAAGTACGGCAAGAATTACCGTAGCGGCGAAAGATATTGCCGCGAAAAGCAGGGGATGAAGGCTTGGTACAAATCGGTCAAGCAAAAGCATGGGAAGTCTTTGCAGAATGTAAATTTCGAAAACGCGCTTTCCGAAGAAAGAGAGAATTTTGTTTCTCGGCGAAAATCTTCTTGTAACAAGGACCATGCAGAGCGCAAAGAACAGGCTCTTTAAAATGACGGCGAGTATTGAGACGGCGCGACCTTCGGTAACCTTGAAAAGATACCAGAAGACAAAGAATCCCGCTGTGCAGACGGCGGATACGGCAAGCCAACCTGCAAATTTTTCCGTTAGTCTGTCAAACCTGTCTTTGAAGAGGACAAACCACATTCCGAGAGGGAATGCAAGGACCGTGTCGTACCACAAAAGCGGACGTTTCGCCGCTATCATAGCTCCGATATATACAAAGGTCAGCGCCGTTACCACAGAAAAAGAAATTTTTCTGTTTTTGAAGAAGGAAAGACCGATAAAGGAAGCGAGGTAGAGCGCAAAAGTCGCAAAAATAAACCAGTTGCTGTTGCCTACGCTTTCCCACCCGATGAAGGATGAGATGATCTCGTATGCGCCGTAACGTGCTCCCGTCACTGCGGCGGCAACGAGGTAAAGAAGAATTGCAAAGGCAAATCTGAGAAAAAGAGGAAGAATTCTTTTCCGCGGCAGATTTTTGCCGTAATCCTTCTTGGTCATGGCGGAGATGCCGATTCCGTATCCCGAATAGAAAAAGAAGGGAACTACCATGAGCTGGTTGAGCATCGAGCAAGTTTTGGTTAAAAGAATATGTAAGGGACCGCCTCCGAAGTCCACGTATCCTGTTAGATGTGACAAGAAAACGATAATTACGAAAAGTCCCTTTATTGCAAGGGTTCCCGTGGGAGAGATATAGTCGTCCACAGGCTCTTTTATACCGACCTTAAGCTCTATAAAGAACAGGGCTGCAAGGGCAATAATAACAAATGACACTTGAAAAAATTCTCCTTGTTTTTTTATTGCTCCCGTTAAACGAGCTTTCTTTACTATAGAATACCAACTCGGTGCTGTGTTGTCAAGATTTTTGGCTTCTTAAAATATATTCTTTGACCAATTTGACCGCGGCGCGAGGGTTAAATTAGTAAATTTTCCATGAATTTTTTAAAAATAACAAAAATGTATAGCTTTTTAATAAAAAACGTGATATAATAAGCGTTGCGGTGCCGCGGGACAGTTTCAGGCCCTTTTGTTTTTACCCGTCGGTGATCGTACCCACAAAGCTTAAAAAATATTATTATATTTGGAGGATCCAAAAACATGGCAAAGAAATTTGTTTACCTGTTTACCGAAGGCGACGCTTCCATGCGTGAACTCCTCGGCGGTAAGGGTGCCAACCTTGCGGAGATGACCAAGATCGGTCTTCCCGTTCCCCAGGGCTTCACAGTAACAACTGAAGCTTGCACACAGTACTATGAAGACGGCAGAAAGATCAATGATGATATTCAGGCTGAAATCATGGAATACATCGACAAGATGGAAGCAATCACCGGTATGAAGTTCGGTGATAAGGAAAACCCCCTCCTCGTTTCCGTTCGTTCCGGCGCACGTGCATCCATGCCCGGTATGATGGATACAATTCTTAACCTCGGTCTTAACGAAGAAGTTGTAGAAGTAATGGCAGAAAAGTCCGGTAATGCAAGATGGGCTTACGACTGCTACAGAAGATTTATCCAGATGTACTCTGACGTAGTTATGGAAGTTGGTAAGAAGTACTTTGAAGAGCTTATCGACGAAATGAAGGCTGCTAAGGGCGTTACACAGGATATCGAGCTCACAGCAGAAGACCTCAAGGTTCTCGCTGAACAGTTCAAGGCTGAATATAAGAACAAGATCGGCAAGGACTTCCCCTCCGATCCTAAGGAACAGCTCATGGGCGCTGTTGAAGCAGTATTCCGTTCATGGGATAACCCCAGAGCAAACGTTTACCGTCGTGACAACGACATTCCCTATTCCTGGGGTACAGCTGTAAACGTACAGATGATGGCATTCGGTAACATGGGTGACGATTGCGGTACAGGCGTTGCATTCACACGTGACCCCGCTACAGGCGAACCCGGTCTCATGGGCGAATTCCTCGTAAACGCACAGGGCGAAGACGTTGTTGCAGGTGTTCGTACACCTATGCCTATCGCTGAAATGGCAGACAAGTTCCCCGAAGCATTTGCACAGTTCAAGGAAGTTTGCGCAATTCTCGAAGACCACTACAGAGATATGCAGGATATGGAATTCACTATCCAGGCAGGCAAGCTCTACATGCTCCAGACAAGAAACGGTAAGAGAACAGCAAAGGCAGCTCTCAAGATCGCTTGTGACCTCGTTGACGAAGGCATGATCGACAAGAAGCAGGCAGTTGCTATGATCGACCCCAGAAACCTCGATACACTCCTTCACCCCCAGTTTGACGTTAAGGCTCTCAAGGCTGCTAACCCCGCAGGTAAGGGTCTCGGCGCATCCCCCGGTGCTGCATGCGGTAAGGTAGTATTCACAGCAGAAGATGCTGATGAATGGAACCAGAGAGGCGAAAAGGTTATTCTCGTTCGTCTTGAAACATCTCCCGAAGATATCACAGGTATGAAGGCATCCCAGGGTATCCTCACAGTTCGTGGCGGTATGACATCTCACGCAGCAGTTGTTGCACGTGGCATGGGTACATGCTGTGTTTCCGGTTGCGGCGACATCATCATGGACGAAGAAAACAAGAAGTTTACTCTCGGCGGTAAGGAATACCACGAAGGCGACTATATCTCCATCGACGGTTCTACAGGTAACATCTATGACGGTATCATCCCCACAGTAGATGCTGAGATCGCAGGCGAATTCGGCAGAATCATGGAATGGGCTGACGAATTCAGAACACTTAAGGTAAGAACAAACGCAGATACACCCACAGATGCTAAGAAGGCTCGTGAACTCGGTGCAGAAGGTATCGGTCTCTGCCGTACAGAGCACATGTTCTTCGAAGCTGAAAGAATTGTAGCATTCCGTGAAATGATCTGTGCAGATACAGTAGAAGGAAGAGAAGCAGCTCTTGCTAAGATCCTTCCCTACCAGCAGGGTGACTTCGAAAAGCTCTACGAAGCTCTTGAAGGTTGTCCCGTATGTATCCGTTTCCTTGACCCGCCTCTCCACGAGTTCGTACCCACAGAAGAAGCTGACATCGCAGCGCTCGCTGAAGCACAGGGTAAGACAGTAGAAGACATCAAAAACATCATCACATCTCTCCACGAATTCAACCCCATGATGGGTCACCGTGGCTGCCGTCTTGCAGTAACATATCCTGAAATTGCAAAGATGCAGACACAGGCAGTTATCCGCGCTGCTATCAACGTAAAGAACGCTCATCCCGATTGGACTATCGTTCCCGAGATCATGATTCCCCTTACAGGCGAACTTAAGGAACTTAAGTACGTTAAGGACATTGTAGTTGCAACAGCAGACGCTGAGATCGCAGCTGCAGGTGCAGACCTCAAGTACGAAGTTGGTACAATGATGGAAATTCCCAGAGCATGTCTCACAGCTGACGACATCGCTAAGGAAGCTGAATTCTTCTGCTTCGGTACAAACGACCTTACACAGATGACATTCGGTTTCTCCCGTGACGACGCAGGCAAGTTCCTCGGCGCATACTATGACAGAAAGATCTACGAAAACGATCCCTTCGCAAAGCTCGACCAGACAGGTGTTGGTAAGCTTATGGAAATGGCAGTATCTCTTGGTAAGAATACAAGAGAAAGCCTCCATTGCGGTATCTGCGGTGAACACGGCGGCGACCCCGTATCCGTAGAATTCTGCCACAAGATCGGTCTTGACTACGTATCCTGCTCTCCCTTCAGAGTACCGATCGCAAGACTCGCTGCTGCTCAGGCTGCTATTCGCG
>SVTQ01000034.1 GCA_015063695.1 Oscillospiraceae bacterium | reverse complement strand
AGATAATGTTACCGAAGGCAGAGGCGGTGTGTTGTCGGGGAGTATAACTTTCACTGTGCTGTGTGTTATTGAACTCCACCGCCGCTTTCACAATAACATTTTTAATACTGCGGAACTCTTTATTATGGAACAAAAGATCATACGGTGGGAATTCGGCGGATTTTCCGTTGCAGCAATACTTGGAACTATTCTTCATTTTCTTTACGGTCTGACAGGAGAAAACGTTCTTACCGCCCCGTTTTCGGCGGTCAATGAGTCGACCTGGGAGCACATGAAGATCCTATTCATTCCTCTGTTTTTCTTTGCTCTTATTCAAAGCAGATATTTTAAAGAAACCAAAAGCTTTTGGTGCGTAAAGCTTCTCGGTACTTTAGAGGGACTTATACTTATACCCGTTCTGTTTTATACATATAACGGGACTTTCGGGAAATCTCCGGATTTCGTCAATATCGGAATTTTCTTTGCTTCGGCGGCGACAGTCTTCCTTCTTGAAGCGCAACTTTTAAAAAATGAAACCTTTCGGTGCAAACGGCCGTGGCTCCCTTTTTTACTGCTGTGCCTCATTTTCGGGCTGTTCGTACTGTTCACATTTAATACACCTCAAATTCCGCTGTTCAAGGACCCCATAAGCGGTGGTTATGGGATAATTGCATGATGAAACTTAAAAAGAACCCCGAAACGGGAGGAGCAAGCCCCTCCCCTACCGTTTAAATTGGGGTTCTCTTTTGTTTTTTTTAGTTAAGAGCAATAATTCCGGGATGACCCTCCTCGGGATATCTGAGCCCTTCATCTTCGCAAAGTGTTGCGATCATTGACATTGTAAACATGAGAGTTGCAAGAAGCGATCTTCCTTCGTCCACCTCGAGGCTTTCGGGAGCTCTGCTTCGAAGACTTTCGGTACATACTCCGTTGCAAAGTCTTATGAGCTTTTCAACGTTGTCGACCTCGTCTTTAATAAGCTCCATAAGCTTTTCTTTTTCCTCGGGATATATAGCGGGAATTTCCGTTTTACCGTGATCCTCGCGGTAAGCATCCACTATACCGTTTACATATTCGTCCGCATGATAGGCTCCCTTGTATGTATATTCATTGTTCTTAGAGAACAAGAGGAAAAGGGTTATTTGACCGTCCTCTCTGTTGTTTGTGTTAGCAAGTGCCCACGCAGTTCTTTTTACATCGGGCATATTGTTTTTATCGCAGGCGCGGCCATAACAAAATCCAACGGTATCTCTGTTGATCTTGTGTGAAAGCTCGGCGGCAGGTACACGCTGATAAGCCTCAGCAAGTGAAATTACGAGTGCATCCCAAAGGAGAAGGTCTCCGTCAAGGTCATTTCCGATAAAGCCGATATCTCTTATGCTGTCAAGCTTTTCGGAAAGTCCCTTTGAAATCTTTGCCGCTTCACTTCTGTATTCCTTTTTGCATTTTTCCCAAACCTCGCTGTAAAACCCGTCGTCCGTAAGGATTATCTGAGTTTGGTACTTATCTCCCTTTTTCTTCAAAAAGCCGTATTCCGAGAGGATATGTATCTCGTCCTCAAGGTATACCGTGGGAACTCCAAGTTCAAGACAAAGCTCGCTTATACTCATAGGCGTATAATATGCCGCAGAAAGTATCTGACCGGGAAGCTTTCTTTCCTTGAAAAGCTTAAGATATTCCTCTGTCATAGTACCGCAGAAAAATACCTGCAGTTCAAAGGGTGTGGGATTAAAGCTCTTTTCTCCAAACTGTCTTTCCATTGCTATTCCTTCTTTCAAAATTTTTCTCGTTTTGAACAGATAATATTTGACGTTCTCCGAAGTAATAGAATATTTTTCGGCTATTTCCTTGACAGAAAGACCGTTGAAATAATAATCCACGCTGCAGTTGCGGTGATGCTTTGCAAGAAGCGCAAGCTCGCGGTAAAGCGCTGATGTCGTCTCTTTGCACACTGTCGTCTCCTCGGGGGTCTCGGCATCTGCGATTTCGGGTATGCTGTCACAATCTACAGTGGTCTCTTTAGCCCTTTTATTCAGAAAGGAAGCGTATGTATTTCTCGCTATCTGCCAGAACCAACCGAAAAACGCATCGTCACAGCGAAGGCGGTGGGCATTTTCAATTACCGCCACCATAACGTCTCCCGCAAGGTCTTCTGCATCCGCTTTGTCGGAAACGCGAGACAGTGCCCACGCATATATGGTCTTCATATTCTCAGCGACCAATTCTGCGGCTCTTTCTCTTGTCATTTTTCTACCTTCTTTCGTCAAATTTCTGTTCCTTGAAAGCTGCTTTCGATAATACAGTTAAAAAAGACGGATTTTGGTTAGTGGCATTTCAAATTTTTTTAATTTTTCACCGTGTGTTCGCACACGGGACTGTCGCTTGTAAGAGGTAGGAAGGTATAACCGTTTTCTATTCCCCAATTTATAATATTTTCAACGGCGTCCACGCTGTAGCCGTAGATATCGTGCTGAAGCACAACACTGTATTCAAATTTTGGAATATATTTTATTACGTTATTATATACTCCCCAGGCACTTCTTGTTCCGCCCGCATCACAGCTGTCAACGTTCCAGTCGAAATATCTGTAACCCATATCCTTCACCCCGGCGGTAAGTCTTGTCATGATACCGGGGCATATACGGCTGACTCTGTTGGAGCCTCCGCCCGGGAAACGAAGTATTGTGGGAGTTATTCCCGTGTAGCTGTTAATGGCGCTCTGAATGGTGTAAAGGTCATTATAATATGCATCGTCGCTTGCATAGACCTTATTATACACGTGCTCGTTGGCGTGCATGCCAACGGTATGTCCCGAGGACACCATTCTTGGAAGCAGGTGCATATAATCGGGATTATTGACTACGAAAAAGGTTGCCTTTACATCGTATTTATCGAGAATGTCAAGGAGTCTTTCCGTATGCTTTCCGGGACCGTCGTCAAAGGTCAGGTAAATAACTTTACCGTTAGGAGCAGAGGGCGAGACCGCAGGAGCACTCGGAAAAACCACGGGAGGAACGTAAGGGTTTATCTTTACTGTACGGATACAGGAGGCCTCGTTCCCGTAGCTGTCAGCGACGGAATAGGTCAGCGTATAAGTTCCGGGGGTATCGGTCAGCACCTCACCCGACATAATAATACTTGAAGTAAGATCGCCGTCCACGTTGTCAAATGCGGTGCATCCCGCGTCTCCGTAATTATCCCCCACAGTGAGGATTATCTCGCTGTATCCCAAAACTCCTATCTCGGGAGGTATGGGATCATCGTAAAATATCTCGCGAACCGCTTCGGTCTTGTTGCCCGAGGAGTCCTCTGCGATATAATATACTTTGCCGTCTTTTTCTTTCACTTCAACCTTTGAAGTAATGTCGCCGTCATAGTTGTCGGATGCCGCAAACCCCTCCTCCGAGTAGGGCTGCCCCGGCAAGGTATACCAACCGTCTTTTGTCTCAAGCTTTATTTCGGGAGCTACCGTGTCAATCACTTTTACTGTTCTCCTAAGAGTTTCAGTAAAAAGCTTCTCACCGACATGATAATCAAGAAGATAGGTCGCTTTGTATTCTACCGTGTAAGTACCCACAACTTCTGTATTAACTTCGCCAAAGGTTTCAACCTCGGGCACTCTTCCGTCCTTCAGCAGAATGGTTCCGAAAAAGCTTTCCTTTGTTCCCTGTTCCTCGTACACTTCGCCGTATTCAACGGTTACTTCACTGTCACCCACAAGCTCAAAGGCGAGAGTGAACACGTTTTTATGTATAATGAGAGAACAGGTCGTCACGAGAACAAGAAGGGCAAAATTGACAATTGTAAAAATTAGAGCCGGCAGGGGCATTCTCTTTTTTTCGGATATTATAGCTTCGGGAATTTCCGCTGTATCCGACGTTTCAAAATATGTATCGTTTTTATTCTTCATTTCTGTCTGCCTTTATATAGTCATTTATAGTGGTTCCCATTGTATCACACAAATCGGCACATTTCAACATGTTTTTCAATTTGACGACAAAAAAAGATAAGTATTCTACAAATGCCTTTTGTGGCAGCGGATTTATTTTCTACATATGCATTGGTTGCCCGAACAAGAAAAACCTCTCTCATTCTTAAAAAGAACAAGAGAGGTTTATTAAAACTTTAGAATTTATTTAAATGTCTAATTTGAACTTTCCTCGGGGAAGGCGTGTTCGAAAATAACAACGTCTTCATCATAAATTGTCCAATTATCAACATCCCAAGCATTATCTTTAACACTTGCCCATTTTCCGGGAAGATATGTTGTTCCGTTATTGGTGGCAATATCATAGATAGGAGATATAATGATATACTGGTCATGTGCAGTTTTTTCGTCACTGTTTATCTTTTTTCCTGTAAAAGGGTTAACGGGATCTGCAACCAGATCCTTAAGCGCTAGCATCGGAACGTCTGCATTAGTCATAAACTCGGTTGACGTTTCAAAGCCTTCGCTTCCGAAATCTTTTACCATAAGAAGAGGCAGATAAAACTCCATGTCATAATAATTTTCGGAATCCTCTCCGCCTTTCAGAACGAGTTCTTTTATATTAGCAAGATCTCGACCGTGGTCAGAAACAATTATGATCTTCGTGTTATCATATACACCTTCCGCTCTCAGATAATCAAGCCAGTTTCCTACCTGAGTAAGAGCTGCCATATTTGTAAGATAGTGCGACATCTGATAGCCCGTACTAACATCGAGAGTTCTGCCGTCTTCAAGAATAAATCTGTCGGGATTTGTTGCGTCATACTCAGTATTATCTATGGTAGCGGCAGGAATAAGGTCGGGCATCTGAAGCATCATAGGTTCGTGAGTAGTTCCGTTCACCATGAAAAGGAAAGTATCCTTTTCACTGTCATTTACAGTTGTCATGTGAGGAAGATATCTCAACGCTTCATAGGCTGACATAAAATTATTACTGATTCCGCTTGCCTTGGAAGGTCCGTCAGTAGCCTGTGTTGTGTATACGACTTCCTCACCGATTGCTTTGTCTATCTGCATATACTCGCCTTTATCATACACTTGAGGCTGAAGAACAACAGGGAGAACCTTCATTACACTGAAACAGAAGAAATTTCTGGTGTTATTCGCTACAAACGCTTCTTTAGTTTCAATATTTGTAAATTTACCCTTTGTGGAGTAAACATTATATTCAGGATACTCATCGAAGAAAGTCATATCACTTGACCATTGGTAATTTGCATACACCGGGTCAATAAGCGTTACGTCAAAACCGTTTTCCGAGAAGAGCTCAGGCATAACAAGAATAGATTCATTATGCTTATCCTTAAGAAGCTCATCGTCTCTCTTATTCATTTCAACGGGAGTATATTCATATCCGCCGAGAATAGGAGGCATACCGAAGTTTGTAAATCCGCCGAAGGAAATGGTATTTTCGTAATAGGTGAAGCCATCAAACTGCTCTGCTAGCTCAGGCTTTTCGTTGAAGATATAAGGAATATACTCGCCCATAGCTCGGTCAAGCATAAGAACTACTACGTTCTCTCCATCCTTGCTGAGATTTATCTGGGGAGGAGCATCTTCTTCACTTTCAAGCTGAACCTTGACTTCGTTTACGGAAGTATTGATCTTAGCCATATTCATAGCAGACATACCGCCGAGAGCAACGATTGCAGTAACAAGAACAAAGGATGCCGCCTTATGCCACTTTATCGCAAAGAGGTACATAACAATGGCAATTACAACTACAAAAATAGTGTTAATGATCCTTTCCTTGAATTCAAAGAGCATACCTGTCTCATACTGAAGAGAGGAAGAAATGATACCGAGCTTTCTTCCGAAGAACATATAGTTCACAAGGGTTACACCGCAAAGTGCCCATACAAGTCTGTCAAATATCACTCTGCCCTTAGGACTTGCAAGCCAGTAAAAAACTCCCATCCATACCATGAAGATACCCACTGCCAGGGATGCCGCGCTTGCTACGTACCAAAGAGGATTGTGGAAGTAAGTGATATCAACGTATTCCTGAGGAGATGCTGCAATATAGGTCGTAGGAATTACAACACCCACAAGCACTGCAAGGAACGCAGTACCTGCAAAGAAGAGAGCTTTGTTGTTCTTGGGTACGGGCTTTTCAACCTTTTCTGCACCCTTTCTGTTAAAGAGAGCAAGAATAAGGGGAAGCATAAGAGCTGCGCCGAGAGCAATAAAGAACACCTTTCTCTTGAGGGAGGTCGTTTCGTAAATGAAACCGCCGTAGAATATAAAGAAGAGACCGAGAGCAAAGGTCAGAACTCTGAGTATCTCTCTGGGGTGCTTCAGCTTGAAGAAGATCGTCTTGATAAGAGAGTAAAGGTTATTGAGAGTCCAGTAGAATGCAAGACCGGAGGGTGCACCGTACAGAAGCACAAGGAATATAAGCGCCATACCGTAAAGCTGAACCTTCATCTTGACGGTAGAGCCCTTGGAGTAAATGGCAGATGATATAAAGTTTATACCTGTCATTATTACAGGGAGAATGTTTATTGCAATTCCGCCGATGATAACCAGTCCGTCAGGTGCGCTCAGGTCCTTAATGGGACCGAAGGATACTCCGTCAAGTATCTTAAGGTTTGAAAGGAACTGATATGCCGCTGTAAAGAAGGGAATCTGAAGAAGAAGGGAAACGGAACCGTTAAGAGCCTGTGTGGGCTTATAATTGTTCTGTCTGTAATAGGTCTGGAGCATCATCATTCGCTCGTCGCCCTTGAAAGCCCTCTTAATTCTTTCGATACCGGGGGCAAGCTTTTCGTCAACTTCCTTTGCCGCCTTCTGCATTACGTCAGCTCTCTTATAGAGAGGGAGCGCCAGAGTGTTTACGATAACACTGAGAATAATAATTGCAAGACCGGGATGGCCTACAACTCTGTTTGCAAGCTCAAATATTATTTCAAATATCAGCTTCAGAGGGCCAATAAAAATATTTCCGAGAACGTTAAATATAGTCATTATTTTTTACCCTCTCTTTCTGCAGTTATTTCTTCGTATTTACTGATAAGATAGTCAGCCGCATATTTTGCACCTTCGCCGTAATTGGGCCAGATATCTTCCTTAAGCTTTCTTCTGCTTTCTGCATACTTTTCGTCTTCGATGCACTCGTCGATTACGGCCTTAAGGTTGTCAAGCATGTCGTCATTCAGCTGAACACCGATTCTGGGGAGCATATCGTAGCTTCCGAGGCGGTATTCGGGATCTTCTGCAAGCCAGCCTGCATCGTACATTGTAAGATCGAACTTAGGCTCTGTGTAAATGACAGGCTTATTGTGAACGAGACCGAAGTCATAGATTACGCCTGAGAAGTCGGTAATAAGAATATCGGAACGACGGAGAGCATCAAAGTTATCTCTGTCGTTATTCCATTCAAGCTGCTCGGAATTGGGGAATTTCTTCATGAGCTCGTCAAGAGTATCCTTTTCGGAAACAAATGACTGAGGGTGGGGACGGACAATAATGTGGTAACCTGTTTCAAGAAGCTTCTCAATGAGCTTGCCGCCGTATTTAACGAACATAGCCTCAGTTCCCCACGTGGGAGCGAGAAGAACTGTTCTTTCGTGCTCGGGAATAGGGCCTGCTGCCTCAACTCTCTTTGCCATTTCGTCAAGATACGGAACACCTACACGGGGACATTCCTTTTCGGGAAGGTTACGCATCTTTTCAAGAAGTCTTATGTCGTCCACCTGTTTCTGCTTTGAGGTCATGATCGCATCATAGTAGTCGACACCGAACATTCTGTAGATTACTATCTCACCTGCGGTGTGAGGAATATGAACGTACCAGTCAACGTCCTTGGAACGCTTCCACTGGTATACGTCAAGACCGGGAGTTGTGGAGAACACGATACATGCGTTAAGGAAATTAAGTCTCGTGAAGACCTTGTTCTCAGAACCTGGATTTTCAGCGGTAAAACCGGGAAACTCCGCGCTGAGCGCAGGATCGTCGGGAGAGCTTGTTATATAGTGTACTTTCTTACCGCGGGCAGACATTTCGCGAACTATGGGTTCAAAGATATTCCAATATCTTTTATCGTCAGAGAAAATAACGAAGGGGATCTTGCTCTGACTTGCATCTACCTTGCCGCCGCCAAGTCTGAAACGCAGTTTGATAAACAACATTCTCAGCGAATAAAATACCGCACCTAAAACACCTATAAGGATGGTGAACAGCATACTGCCCGTACCGGGGTCAATGTACAGTCTCATATCAGGACTCCTTATGTTTTAAATTGCACGTATCATGACAATATGCCCACAATACTGCTATTATACTATATAATACCACAATATAGTGTCAAAATCAATTATTATTCTCAAAATATTTGGTGCCCGGGGGACAGGTAAATACTGATATTTTGACAAGAATTTGTTTAAAATGTAAACTTTTGCAAACTAAAAGCTCCCATCTGTCCGAAACAAACGGGAGCTGTCATATTAAAATTTAAGGATCAACATGATCTGAAATAACGGTTTCCTCGTTATAGAAGGTCCAGTTATCTTTGTCAAATATGTCATCCTTTACACTTGCCCACTTTGAGGGCAGGTATGTATAACCGTTATTCTTTTCCACGTCGAACACGTCACTCCTGATAATGAACTGCTCGTGAGAATATTTTTCGGCATCAGTTATTTCATTTCCTGTGAAGGGGTTTACGGGGGCTTCCACAAGGCCGTCGAATGCCATTACAGGAACGTCCGCATTTGTCATGAATTCATCGGACGTTGTAAAGCCTTCGCTGTCAAAATCCTTCACCATAAGGAGGGGATAATAGAATTCGGTATCAACCGTTTCTCCGCTACCGTCATCGAGCATCATTTCGGGGAAATGACCAAGGTCGCGTCCGTGGTCGGAAACAAGAATAATTCTTGTGTTATCGTAGACACCTGTTTCGCGCAGGTAGTCAAACCATTCACCGAGCTTCATAAGAGCTGCCATATTTGCCTGATAATGACTGAGTCTGTATGCGCTGTCCATAACGATCTCTTTTCCGTCAACGGTAAATCTGTCCTTGTTTGCTTCGTCGTATTCTCTGTTATCAACAGTCCACGCAGGCTCATACTGAGGCTCCTGAAGGAGCATGGGCTCATGGGTCGTATCGTTGGAGAAGAACAGGAAAGTGTTGCCCTCTTCAATTATCTTTGTCATATTTTCAAGGTTCAGAAGTACATTATAAGGTTCCATGAAGTAAGAGCTGAGCCCTTCCGCAGTTGACGTTCCCGTTGTATTCTGAGTTGAATAGATAAGCGCATCGGAATTCTGAATTATGCGGTTGTACTGACCGTTATTGTATATGGTGGGCTGAATAAAGAGAGGCATGGTCTTCATTATACCGAAGCAGAAGAAGTTTCTGTAATTGTTTCTTATCACCGCTTCCTTACCTTCAACATTACCGAATCTGCCCTTGGTTATGTATTTATTGATTTCAGGATATTCGTCGAACAAGGTGAGGTCGGGAACCCACTGATAATTGGGATAAACGGGGTCGCAAACGGTTACGTCATATCCCTCATCCGAGAAGATGACAGGCATCAGCTTCACTGCCTCATTATGCTTGTCCACAAGAAGCTCGTCGCCTCTCTTATTCATTTCAACGGGAGTATATTCATATCCTCCGAGAAGAGCAGGAGCGCCGAAGTTTGTAAATCCGCCGAAGGAAATTGTGTTTTTATAATATGTAAATCCGTCGAACTGTTCTTTAAGCTCAGGTTTTTCGTTCATCATATAGGGAACGTACTCACCCATGGCACGGTCAAGCATGATGACAACAACGTTTTTGCCGTCTTCGCTGAGACTGTAGTGAGGCTCTTCGCTCATCTGTACTTCCTTCACAGCAGTAACCGCGCTGTTTATCTTGACCATGTTAACGACAGACATACCGCCGAGAGCAATTACCGCCGTTACAAGAACGAGAGACACTGCCTTTTTCCATTTGACCGCAAAGAAATACAGGACAGCAGAGCAAACTATCACAACTCCAAGGTTCACAAGGCGGCTTGTCATTGAAAGGTTAAGACCTGCTTCATACTGAAGTGCGGAAGAAATTACGCCAAGCTTTGTTCCGAAAAACATATAGTTTATAAGGGCCACTCCGCAAAGCACCCAGATAAGTCTGTCAAAGAGAACCTTGCCCTTGGGACTTGCAAGCCAGTAGAAAACTCCCATCCAGACAAGGAAGGTTCCTGCTGCAAGGCATACGGCGCTTACAACGAACCACAAGGGATTATGGAACATTGTTACGTCAACGTACTCCTGAGGGGATGCGGCAATAAAGGTCGAGGGAATGAGAAGACCCACAAGCACGGTCATAAAGATACCGCCTGCCACGAAAATCTTCTTGTTGTTTTTCGGCACTTCCCTTTCTTCGGATGTCTTTTTGTCTTTGCCCTTCACAAGAGAAAGAGTAAGAGGCATCACAAGAGCTACGCCGATCGCAATAAGCAGAAGCTTTCTCTTGAGAGAGTCCGTTTCATAGATAAAGCCGCCGAAGGAGATAGATCCGAGGCCCATAATAAAGGTCATTATCTTCAGAACGAGCTGAGGATTTTTTATTTTATAGAAAATTGTCTTTACAAGGGAGAAGAGGTTATTCAGTGTCCAGTAGAATACGAGGCAGGAGGGCGACGTATAGAGGAACACCAGGAAGAACAGCGCCATACCGTAAAGCTGGATCTTTGTTTTGAGGGGGAAGCCCTTAAGATACAGCGCACTTGATATAACGTTTATAAAGGTCATAAGGAAGGGGAGAACGTTTATCGCAAGTCCTCCTATCACCAGAAGACCGTCGGGAGCGCCGAGGTCCTTGATGGGACCGAGGGTGACACCGTCAAGAATGTCAAGGTGAGAAAGGAACTGATAAGCCGCCATAAAGAAGGGGATCTCAAGAAGCAGAGAAACTGAGCCGTTCAGGGCATCGGTGGGCTTATAGTTGTTCTGACGGTAGTAGGTCTGAAGTATCATCATACGTTCATCGCCCTTGAAGGTCTTCTTGATGTGAGAAGCTCCTTCGCTGAGCTTTGCCTCAACGTCACGGGAGGCTTCCTGCATTGCATCCGCTCTTCTGTAGAGAGGGAGAACGAGGATGTTCATTATAAGACTGAGAACTATGATAGCAAGACCGGGATGGCCTATAAATCTGTTGGCAAACTCAAAAATGATTTCAAAAACAAGCTTCAGAGGACCGATAAGCAGTGATTCAAGAATTGACCAGAACGACATTTATTTGCCCTCCTTTTCTTTGTTTATTTCTTCGTATTTGTTTATAAGATAGTCGGCAACACGCACGGCGCCTTCGCCTGCATACGCCCACGTTTCTTCTTTCACCTGTCTTCTGCCTTCGGCATAACGGGGGTCTTCGAGGCAGGAGTCAATAAGTCCCTTAAGGTCCTCCATATTCTCTTCCTTCAGCTCGCGGCCTATTCTGGGAAGAGCGGAAACAGTCCAGAGAGTGGAGTCTTTAAGCCACCACGCGTCGTAGAGACTTACGTCAAACTTGGGGTCCGTATAGATCACGGGTTTATCATAAATGAGAGAAAAATCGAATATTACGCCCGAGAAATCGGAAATGAGAATATCGGAGCGGCGAAGAACGTCAAAGTTATCCGTATCGCGGTTCCACTCAATACGATCGGAATCGGGATACTTCTTCATAAGTCTTTCGATAAGCTCCTTTTCGGAAGCGAAGGACTGAGGGTGAGGACGGACGATAATATGGTATCCCGTTTTGAGAAGAACTTCAAATATTCTCTCGCCGTATACGCTGAGAATTGCACTCTGTCCCCATGAGGGTGCGAGAAGAACCGTTCTTTCATGCTCGGGGGCAGGTCCTTCGGCTTCAAGGCGCTTTGCCATCTCGTCCATATAGGGAATTCCCACCTTAACGATCTCCTTTTCCGGAAGCCCTCTCATTTTTTCAAGAGCTCTCAGATCATCCTTCTGATAGTCGCCCGATACAAGAATTGCATCATAGTAGTCAATACCGAACATTCTGTAGAGAACTATCTCATTTGGCGCGTGGGGAATATGAACGTAAAAGTCAACGTCCTTTGAACGCTTCCACTGATAAACGTCAAGGCCGGGTGTTGTTGAAAGAAGGACCGAAGCATTGAGGAAATTAAGCTTTGTGAAGGACTTATTTTCCGTTTCGGGATGCTCTGCCGTGAAGCCGGGAATGGCAGCCTCAAGGGCAGGGTCGTCTGCAGAATTTGTTATGTAGTGAACCTCTTTACCGCGTTTTGACATTTCGCGGATCACGGGCTCAAATATCTTCCAGTATCTCTTATCATCGGAAAAAATAACAAAGGGTGTTTTTTTCATTCCCGTTTCAACTTTACCGCCGCTGAGCTTGAAGCGCAGTTTTATAAACAGCATTCTCAGCGAGTATACTGCCGCACCTATTACACCGATAAGGATGGTGAACAGCATGCTACCCGTTCCCGGGTCTATGTATAATCTCATATCTTTTTACTCCTGAACAGATTTACTTACTTTTCTTAAAGATCTCCTTTACGTCCGCAGCCGCAAAAATACCGCATATAAGAACTACAAGAGCACAGATGATAGTCGTGGGGTTGAGAACGCTTGTATCGCGAAGAACAACAACGGTGAAGAAAATAGCCCAAGCGGAATAGGTTACGTTAAGAGCCATAGCCTTTGATGCACCGATCTGAGAAATTGCCTTGTAATAGAAGAGATAGGATACGGTGGCAAAAAGACCTGCTATGGCAATAGTGGGAAGAAGCCATCCGTTGGAGGGCGCAAACAGAGATGCTGTAAAGCCCCATCCCTTAAGAACGGGAAGAAGTACTATACCGTAGGTAAGAGCAGAGGTGGTCTGTCTTATCTGAAGGGCATACTCATCTGTTACCTCGGGGTCCTTAAGACATTTTGCGAGGACAACAGCTTCAATACCCCAACCGAAGGAGCAAAGAAGCGCGCCTATGATACCGAGGGCGAAGTTTGTGGTCTCAATGGCACCGCCGTAGCTGAGTCCGTAAACACCGAGAAGAGTGAGTACAAGGAATATCCACTGATGCCATTTCATCTTTTCCTTGAGAAAAACGTATGCAAGAATGGCTCCGATGGCAGGGAAAACAGCACTTGCCACAGCACCTATTGATGCACCCATATAGTTAACAGCCATTACGTAGCCCGTCATACCGATGGGACCGCCGATAACTGCGGCTATAACTACCCATTTGCCGCTCTTTGTTTTGAAAAGAGCTTTAAGAACGTTTTTAAAATTACCCTTTACCGTATTGTAAAGAGTTGCCCATATTGCGGAGCACGCGTCATGAAGAAAAGTACTTACGAAAGGTGCGAGAAAAATTGCCTGCTCCGTTGTACAGAAAGGACTCATTCCGAGGGCGATACCCAGCACTACCGTTGCCGCCGCCCAGGTTATACCTGCAATAATACCTGCAAACATTTTTGTTCCTCCTTAGTTTTACAGTACGTTTATTTTTCACATTAGCCGAAAAAATATCGGGAATTTATTAAAGTGCATTATAATCTTCAATAAAGCCTTTAAGTCTTGTATAGCGTTCAACCGCCCAGTCCTCCATGGGCTGGCCGTCGTAAGGAACTCTCGCCTTTGCCCAAAGTGTCCAGAGATAGTCAACGTATATCTTGCTTGCAAGGAAATGCTTTTCATCTGCAAGCTCAGGCTCTCTTCCAAGATAGGCAGCCAAAAGAAGACGGTCACACTCACCGTCAAAACCTGCCTCGATGGAAACGTCGGCAACGTCCCACATACCGTCGTTCATTCCTGCGTATTCCCAGTCGATAAGGTACATTCTGCCGTCACCCTCCACCCAGTTTTCACAGAGGGGGTCATTGTGGCAGGGCACCTTCTTTATCTCTGTGGATGCATCCACCTCTCCTTTGATGCGCATTACCTCTTTTTTGATGCTTTCATAATCGTCAAACATGGGAACTTTTTTGTCAAAGATGATGTCTTCATAGCTTTCCGCCATTTCAAAGACCTCAAAGGGCACCTTTGTGTCAACTCCGCAAGAGTGCATTTTTCTGAATATTTCTGCCATCTGTTCTATATGGCAAGGCTCCTTCAGTGTCTCCGCAGACATGGTAACCGCATTCTTTATGTATTTCGTCACCTTGGCTCCGTTTTCTCCGAACCAGAGCATTTCAGCATCCACTCCAAGGTCGCATGCAAGCTTTGTGCTCACCATCTCGTCGCTTCTGACTATCATTTCCTCGGTACCTTCGCCGGGAATACGGACAACGTATTCATCGCCGTTTTCAAGAGTGACCTTATAGGTATGATTGGTAAGACCTCCCATTCGGGAAAGTTCTTTATACGTATCCGTTTCAAGAGCTTTTACAAGAAGCTCTTTTATCTTCGGAATATCTTCTTTGATTATCTCTCTTGCCACCGTTATATCCTCCAAAAAGTATTTTCAGAATATGAGTATTTATATTTTTCACTTCCAAAGAGGAAAGTAAAACCTGCCGCCTCGTTTGTATCTTCCTTGTATGCGACAACCTCGGTTATATCCTTTTCTCCGCACTGAAGCTTTTCTGCAACGTCCTTCAGTATCTCAGAGTGTGTGTTGCAAATATAGCTTTCATCAAACTCTCGAAGCTCGTCAAGGGTATCAAACTCAAACACAACGTCTGTGTTATATTTGCGTATCTTCATTTTGAGGGTATCAAGGTGAGCCATATAGATGCTCTCCCAGAGAAGGTCAGCAGTCTCGGGAAGGTCGTATTCCCTCTCAAGTATCTCAAGGAAACCGCGGCTGAACTCTTCGCTCCAGAAGGTGTGTCCAAGCATATACCACGCATTTTCTCCGCCGATCTTAACGTCTGTTATGACTCCGTCACCGTCGTATTCCATGCACCATTCCTTTGTGGGTCCGTCTGCATAAACTGCGGCATAATAGCAGTCGGAAACCTCCCTCTCAAAGGGGTTTTCGGAAAAATAGTTGTCTGCGGAGCAGATGTACGTGTTTTTTAGAATATCCTTCACTGCAAAAATACTTGCATTATTGTTTCTTGTGAGATAATCGGGATTATGAATAAGCTTTACGCCGAATTTTTCTTCAAGGTAAGCAAACTGTTCCGCCTTGTACCCCGTAACTATATAGATTTCGGGTATGCCCGCCTCTCTGAGCTGGCTTATCTGACGCTCTATCAAAACCTCTCCTTTTACGGGAATAAGCGCTTTCGGCATCTCATGGGAAAGAGGTGAAAATCTGCTGGCAGTACCTGCCGCCATTATCACCGCATTGTCAACCGTATACACGTTACAATCTCCTTTTAAAATACGTATAAGTCTCAATTTTGTTAAAAATCCAATATTTCGCTATTATACACTATTATATCACTGTAAACTTAAAAGTCAATAAATATGTTTAACTAAAATATATTCTGAAAAATGTGTTGAAATATGCGTTTTGCTGTGATATACTTCTTTCGTTAAAAAAGTATCCCGAGAGGATTTGTAGAATGAAAGATCAGTTCAGAAGGCTGAAATACGCCTGCTACTCCACCAATGTTTCAATGTCGATAGTTT
Source organism: Oscillospiraceae bacterium (assembly GCA_015063695.1). Classification (GTDB taxonomy): domain Bacteria; phylum Bacillota; class Clostridia; order Oscillospirales; family CAG-272; genus RUG14199. The sequence goes on along the minus strand of SVTQ01000034.1, from coordinate 966 downwards.
CGAACCTGTCGCCCGTGCTTTTTCTCACATTCCGCGAGATGTACGGTATCTCCTATTCCCTTCTCGGGCTTCTTGTTCTTATAAACTTTGTAACTCAGCTTTCGGTTGATTTAGTCTTCTCTTTCTTTTCCCACAAATTCAACATACCGAAAATAGTTAAAGCTACCCCTGCACTGACTGCCGGCGGTCTTATCGTATACGCTCTGTGGCCCGTATTTTCTCCGTCAAGCGCATATCTCGGTCTTGTTATCGGCACGGTTCTTTTTTCCGCATCGGGCGGTTTTGCAGAGGTTCTTATTACCCCCGTTATCGCGGCAATTCCCTCCGACAACACTGAGCGCGAGACAAGCAAGCTACACTCCGTTTATGCCTGGGGCGTTGTGTTTATAATTATTTTCGCAACACTTTTCCTTTACTTTTTCGGAAGAGAAAACTGGAGCATGATGGTTCTTATTCTCACCGCCATTCCCCTTATTGCATTTATTCTGTATCTTGGTGCGGATATCCCCAAAATGGCAACACCCGAAAAGGTTTCGGGTGTGCTCACGCCTATGAAGGACAGGGCTCTCTGGATGTGCGTAACGCTTATTTTCCTCGGAGGTGCAACTGAGGTTGCCATGGCGCAGTGGAGCTCGGGCTATCTTGAGCAGGCCCTCGGAATACCGAAGGTTCTCGGGGACATTTTCGGAGTTGCCTTCTTCTCGGTGATGCTGGGGCTCGGCAGAACACTGTATTCCAAATTCGGAAAAAGCGTCGAAAAGATACTTCTCCTCGGAGTTATCGGAGCAGCACTTTGCTACGCTTCGGCGGCTTTCATAAACAATGCATATCTCGGAATTATCATTTGCGCCGTAACGGGCTTTTGTGTTTCCATGCTCTGGCCCGGAAGTCTTATAGTGGCCGCTGATAAATTCCCGGGGAGCGGAGTTTTTATATACGCCATGATGGCGGCAGGCGGAGACCTTG
>SVTQ01000033.1 GCA_015063695.1 Oscillospiraceae bacterium | reverse complement strand
CCTACGGCTCGATATGTTTGCTCCGCAAACGAGGGATTTATCTCATATCGAATTGGCGCGAAGCGACAATATATCGAGCTTGAACGAAGTGAAAGCATATTGAGTCAACGAAGTTGACATATCGACAGAAAGAAAAAACAGAGCAAGAATAGAAGGTTTTATATCCTTTTATCCTTGCTCTTTTCTGCTTGTATAAGGGTTTGGGCTTAGCCCATTTGCGTTTGACCCGACAAACGCGATGCTCGCACTTAGCGACATTTTTTTAATTCTCCGCTAAGAGTATCACCCATATAAAGGTGAGCTTTTTCTTTTATTCGTAAATTATTCAGCGATATATACCTTTTCAATTATTACGGGATTTACGGGGTCGGAAGGTTCCCCGAACATGTTCATTCTGACTTCAACGCTTGCGATGGAGTCAAGAGTTTCAAAGCCTTCAACAACTGTACCGAAAGCAGCATACTTACCGTCGAGGTGAGAGGCTGTACCGTGGCAGATAAAGAACTGGCTTGTAGCAGAGTTCATATCCTGTGTTCTTGCCATGGAGATAACACCCTTGGTGTGCTTGAGGTCGTTCTGGAACCCGTTTGCGGTGAATTCACCCTTGATGGGAGTAAGGTCGTTCTTCCCGTTGTCGCCGCCTTGGATCATGAAATCCTTGTAGATGCGGTGGAAGGTAAGGCCGTCGTAGAAGCCGTCCTTAACGTATTTAACGAAGTTTTCAACAGTTATGGGAGCAACATCGGGATAGAGCTCAATGGTCATGGAGCCGTGGTCCTTGACTTCCATAATAACTGTGATGGGATCGCTGCCGAGACTTGAGGTGGAATCCTCGTTTGCTGTACCTTCATCTTTTTTACATCCTGTAAGAGCCGCCATGGAAAGAACCATTACTGCCGCAAGAATAAAGCTTAAAAATCTTTTCATTTTTTATATCCTTTCGGGGTTTAATTTACTGAAGTAAATTGTATCAAAAAAACAGTGTCTTGTCAATGATATGAATTTATTATTGACCGATATTTCAAAGAAAATGCCCCGGGCATAGGCGTGCTCGGGGCGGGTGAAAATAAAAAGGAGAAGAAAAATGAAATGTAGATTCTTATCAGTTGAAAACTATATTCTGAACCGCAGTGCTGCGGCGGGTTATCATTTATCAGTATCGGGAACGATAAGGCCGTAGGAGCCTGCCTCACGTTTGTATACTACGTTGGTCTGACCAGAAAGATCGTCTCTGAACACAAAGAAATTGTGGCCGAGAAGGTTCATCTGAAGAATAGCTTCTTCAGGGGTCATGGGCTTAAGCGGGAAGGACTTAGTTCTGATCTCAAAGTCGCCGTCTTCTTCAACATCAGTGGCAACTTCGGGTTCTGCGGGAAATTCGATTTTTTCGCGGAGCTTCTTCTGAAGTCTTGTTTTGTTTTTACGGAGCTGTCTTTCGATGGATTCCACACATTCGTCAAGGGCTATTCGGAAAGTTGGACTGGTTTTCTCTGCACGGAAAAGAGTACCGTTGCATGAGATGGTTACCTCCATACGGTCATTTTCGCGAACGCGCCTTAAAGTGACGAAGGCTTCGGGTTCTCCTTTAAAAAACTTATCAAATTTAGCAAGCTTCTTTTCAATAAGTTCTCTTGTCTCGTCATACACGCTCATCTGTCTGCCGACTACGGTTGTTTTCATGGGGATACCACCTTTACTAAAGATTTTTGCAGTAAGTCAAGGTATTTATATACCGCAGACCCACTGCGGTGAAACAGGAAATGAAAATATTTAAAAATCAAAGCAAAACAGCCTTTTTTGACGAATTTTTTGTGCTTTTCAAACCTATTCAAAAAACGTTGTTTTTGAACAAAAAATATTTTTGCCTCCTGTTTACGGTTATATTATATCATAGAAATTCTTATTTGTATATAGTTTTTGTGAAATTTATCTAATTTTTAATCACAAAATAAGTTAGACGATTGCAAAAATACGAAGGCGGCGTTTTGAAAAGGCGGCTTGAAGCAAGGGAGTTATGCAAATGTATAAAATGTCGCTTAGTTATTATATATAATAGCAAAAGTACGTTGTTTTCTGAAGGGCAGGCTTCAGAATGCTCAGAGAAAAAATATTTGAACGGCATACAAACCAAATTCTTTTTTCGGAGACTGTATATACGTAAAGGTCATGGCTCATATAAAACGAAAATGAGCCGAAGGAATACGCACTAAGCGTATACGGAGATTTTTATTCTCCGAACGTGCGCTTTTAACTGAGGCTTTTGCGGTGTATCATGTATACACGGTAAAGACAGGCAGGTTTTCTTCGTCAGTTAACCCCGAAAGCTTATGCTGTTCGTGCCGAAAGAACTGTCTGCTGAAATAAAAGATCCAAATTAAGGAGGAAACGTATGAAAAGATTTGTTTGTATGCTCGTTGTTTTGTCCCTTTTGCTTCTTGTTTCTTGTACGGGAAAAGATATTCCCGGTGTGACAAAACAGGAGAGCGGTACGGTAGACAGTTCTACCGAAGAAAAGGGCGGAAATGAAAGCGAAGAAACAGAGAAGACGGAAAAGGCGGTGCCCTACACCTTTGATAAGACTGCGACTATTGAAAAGCAGGTTCTTGTTGACGAAAACGGTATAAAGATTACTGCGGAGGAAATTGACTTCTCGGGATTTTTCGGACCTAAAATAGTGGCGCTCGTTGAGAACAATACTTCCCGTGACGTAACTATTCAGGCGAGAGACGGTTCCGTAAACGGCGGTATGGTAGAGACCAACTTTACCTTTGACCTTATTGCAGGTGAAAAGAGCAGGGAGGAAATAAGATTTGCAAAATCCGATATGGAGCTTTACGGAATAGCGGCAGTTGAATGTCTTGAATTCGGGCTTCTCGTTTCAGACTCACGCAACTGGGAGACGGTTTTGAACGTTGATAATATCACTGTAAACACTTCAGCCGAAAAGACTGAGTGGAATTATCTCGAAGGCTATGACGAAGTCCTTTACGGGGGCGGCGGTATCAAGATATGCCTTAACAAAAAGGCGGCACCTTCCACTCCCGTGGGAACAAAGCTTACGGTCGGAATTGAGAATAAGACCGAGCGCAGTCTGAACGTCAAGGCAAACGGCGTAAAGCTTGACGGTATTTCCGTCGGTTCTGTACTTACCGCAGAAGTTCTTCCCGACAAGACCGTAGTTCTGGAAATGAGCTTTTCCGAGTGGGAGCTTAAAAGCCTTAACGTGAACGGTGCAAAGGAAATGTCCCTTAAGTTTACCGTTTCCGATGCAGATACGAAAGAAACGGTATTTGAAACGGAAGAGATAACTGTTTATCTTGCTGAGTAGTTTTTTCGGAATATTAGTTTTTCCCCATAAAGAACCTCAAGTCATTTGGTACTGAGGCTCAAAAAAGAGGCGGGCCCAAACGGGCTCGCCTCTTGATTTTATATGGGAATTGATTAATACATACCGCCCATTCCGCCGGGAGCGGGAACTGCGGGTGTTTCTTCGGGCTGGTTTACAACGAGAGCCTCGGTTGTGAGAACTGTGGAAGCAACGGAAGCTGCGTTCTGAAGAGCGCTTCTGGAAACCTTTGTGGGGTCAACGATACCTGCTTCGATCATGTTGCAGTATACTTCGTTGTATGCATCAAAGCCGAAGCCAACAGTGTTTTCAGCCTTGATTCTCTGAACGATAACGGAGCCTTCGAGACCAGCGTTTTCAGCGATCTGACGAACGGGAGCTTCGAGAGCTTTGAGAACGATCTGAACACCTGTCTTTTCGTCGCCTTCGACTGTTTCGAGAAGAGAAGCAACTTCGTCAATAACGTTGATAAATGCTACGCCGCCGCCTGCAACGATACCCTCTTCAACAGCAGCTCTTGTTGCGTTGAGCGCGTCTTCGATGCGGAGCTTCTTTTCCTTCATTTCTGTTTCTGTAGCCGCGCCGACCTTGATAACTGCAACGCCGCCGGAGAGCTTAGCAAGTCTTTCCTGGAGCTTTTCGCGGTCAAAGTCGGAGGTCGTTGTTTCGATAGCAGACTTGATCTGACCAACGCGAGCCTTGATGTCTTCTGCTGTGCCGTCACCGTCAACGATGATGGTAGCATCCTTGTTTACTTTGACCTGTCTTGCGTGTCCGCACTGAGCGAGAGTAGCTTCCTTGAGTTCGAGACCGAGCTCGGAGGAGATAACTTCACCGCCTGTGAGGATAGCGATATCGCGGAGCATTTCCTTTCTTCTGTCACCGAAACCGGGAGCCTTTACTGCAACGCAGTTGAAGGTGCCGCGGAGCTTGTTGAGAACGAGTGTTGTGAGAGCTTCGCCTTCAACGTCTTCAGCGATGATGAGGAGCTTTCTGCCGCTCTGAACCAGCTCTTCGAGAAGGGGAAGGATCTCCTGGATGTTGGAGATCTTCTTATCTGTGATAAGGATGAGAGCGTCGTCAAGAACTGCTTCCATCTTTTCTGTGTCTGTTGCCATGTAGGGAGAGAGGTAACCGCGGTCAAACTGCATACCTTCAACTACTTCGCAGAAGGTCTCAGCAGACTTGGATTCTTCGACTGTGATAACACCGTCGGAGGTTACCTTTTCCATAGCGTCAGCGATGAGCTTACCGATAACCTCGTCACCGGAGGAAACTGCGCCGACTCTTGCGATGTCCTTTGTGCCGTCAACCTTCTTGGAGTTTGCGCCGAGAGCTTCAACTGCCTTGTCAACTGCCTTCTGGATACCGCGTCTGATGATCATGGGGTTTGCGCCTGCGGCAACGTTCTTCATACCTTCGTGGATGAACGCCTGCGCGAGAAGTGTAGCGGTAGTTGTACCGTCACCTGCCGCGTCGTTAGTCTTTGTTGCAACTTCGCGGACGAGCTGAGCGCCCATGTTTTCAGCTGCGTCTTCAAGCTCGATCTCCTTTGCGATGGTAACACCGTCGTTTGTGATAAGGGGAGTTCCGAACTTCTTGTCAAGAACAACGTTTCTGCCCTTGGGGCCGAGGGTGATCTTTACTGTATTTGCAAGCTTATCTACGCCTGCGATAAGAGCGTTTCTTGCATCAACGCCGTAGAAAATATCTTTTGCCATTTTTCTGTTCTCCTTTATAGATATAGTGTAGGAAAATGTTAATTATTCAACGATAGCAAGAATGTCAGCCTGACGTACGATATTGTATTCGATGCCGTCGCACTTAACTTCTGTGCCGGAATATTTGCTTGTGATAACCTTGTCGCCTACCTTAACTGTCATAACAACTTCGTTGCCTTCAACCATGCCGCCGGGGCCAACCGCAACAACCTCCATTACCTGGGGTTTTTCCTGAGCTGTACCGGGAAGAATGATACCTGTCTTTGTTGTTTCTTCTGCGGCTACTGCCTTAACAACTACTCTGTCTGCCAAGGGTTTGATAGTCATAATAAAATACCTCCTGAAAGATACAAATAATATATGATGTCGGTCTGTACCGAGCCCGAAAAAAGGCGGTCGCCGACTGAATAAGTTCCCAAAACGCGAATTTTTAGGAATTTGGGAAGTTTTAAGTAAATTTTAGCACTCAATTATTTGGAGTGCTAAAACATTGCTCTTACATTGTAATGCGAACCTATTTAAAAATCAAGAGCTTTTTTGATATTTAACAAAATGTTCACAAACATTTTTGACAAAATGCCGATAGCCTTTAGCACTCACCAATGGAGAGGTGCAAAAATTCGGCTTTTTTCTTTTGTTTGGTTATGGCTTTTCAGAATAAAAAACAGAGGATATCAATAGAATATTTGTAAAGATAAGTATGGGAGAAGATGAAATTATGGCATATCTTGAAAAGTTAAATTCATTTCTTTCGGGAAGCGTTCTTCCCGTTCTTCTGATACTTACGGGGCTTTATCTCGGATGCCGCCTTAAATTCTTTTATTTGCTTCATCCACTGAAGCTTTTTAAAACTCTTAAAGAAGCGGGAAGGGGAGAGGGTACGTCCCCTTTCAAGGCTCTCAGCATGGCTCTTGCGGGAACTTTAGGTGTGGGAAATATTTCGGGCGTTGCCGCCGCCATTACCGCAGGAGGTGCAGGGGCGGTGTTCTGGATGTGGGTCTCTGCCTTTGCCGCCATGGGCATCAAATATGCCGAGGTATATCTTGCGGTGCTTTACAGAAAGGCGGAGAGAAAAGGGACAGATATTATTTACCGAGGGGGTGCTCCTTATTATATTAAGGAAGGACTTTCGAAGATAACGGGTAAAAAAACAGCAGGTGCCATCGGCGCGTTTTTTGCCCTTCTTCTCGTGTCAAACTCCCTTATGACGGGGAATATCGTTCAGATAAATGCCGCCGCCTCCGCAGTTCCTAAAATTTCGCCTGTGATGGTGGGAATTATCATCGGTGCAGTCGTTCTTGCCGTTGTGGCAGGGGGTGTATCGAGAATAGGAGATTTCACCGTCAGAGTGATACCCTTTCTCTCGGTTTTGTACATAGTTCTTTCCATATATATTATACTGTCAAATATCCGTGAGGTTCCTGCAGTTTTCGAAAAAATATTCAGCGAGGCGTTTTCTCTCCGCTCGGCAGGTTCGGGACTTTTGGGCTACGGAATTATGCGGGCTGTGCGCTTCGGGGTAACAAGGGGCATCTTTTCCAATGAAGCAGGCAGCGGAACTGCGCCCACCGCCCACGCCTCCGCCAATACTAAAAGTCCCCATCATCAAGGGTGCTTCGGAATTTTTGAAGTGTTTGCCGACACTATAATTCTCTGTACCATGACCGCCTTCGTGGTGCTCCTTGCCAAAATGAAATTCCCTCGCCTTACAAGCGGACTTGACGGAATTCCGCTCTCCGTCAGAGCCTACGGAGCTTTCTGCGGCAGCGTTGGCTCGTGGACTATTGCTATATCCGTTGTTATCTTCGCCCTTGCCACCATCATCTGCCAAAGCTTTTACGGCATTGAAGCCCTTGACTTTTTCGGCGGTAAGAAACGCAGACGTGTCCTTTATATCCTCGTTTCCTTCATTGCCACCGTCATCGGTTCCGTTATCTCCTCGAACCTAATGTGGCACCTTGCCGACCTTCAGATATCCCTTATGACCGCCGTAAACACCCTTATTGTATTTGTTCTGTCGGATGAGGTTATACGTGGGGAAACTTTTAGAAAAGTTTCCCCACACCCCTTCAAAACTTTTGAACGGGGGGAGGGAGAAGGTTAACTGAAACGGATAATATCAAACAATAAATTGAGTGATCTGCACGGGAAGGTAAATCTCTTCTCTGCGAAAGAAATATATAGTTCCAAAAAAACAGGCTCACTGTTGTACGCAGGGTTTCAGTGTACATCGGTGAGCCGTTTTGTTTTTATATGTTTTTTGGGAGTTGTCTTTGACCGTTCAAAAGCTTTTGAAGGGGTCAAAGGGGGAACTTTTCTCGAAAAGTTCCCCCTTAAATCCGATTTAATTCAAGTATCCTTTTCTGTAAAGGAGTTCTGCGATAAGAACTGCGCCGCCTGCGGCACCGCGGAGAGTGTTGTGAGAGAGACCTACGAATTTGTAGTCATAGTTAACGTCTTCGCGGAGTCTGCCTGCTGTTACGCCCATACCGCCGTAAATGTCACGGTCGAGAGCCGCCTGGGGGCGGTTGTCTTCTTCGAAGTACGTAACGAACTGTTCGGGTGCGTGAGGAAGACCCAGCTCCTGAGGCTCGCCTTTAAAGTTCTTCCAGTCTTCAATGATCTGTTCCTTAGTGGGCTTGTTTTCAAAGTTTACGAAAACTGCCGCTGTGTGACCGTCTGTAACGGGAACACGGAGACACTGAACGGAGATCTTGGGTTCTTCTGCTGCCTTAACGCAGTCGCCATCAACTGTACCCCAAATTCTGAGGGGCTCAAGCTGGCTCTTTTCCTCTTCGCCGGAAATGAAGGGAATGAGGTTGTCGATCATTTCGGGCCATTCCTTGAAGGTCTTGCCGGAGCCGCTTATAGCCTGGTAAGTTGTAACGACAACTTCCTTGATGCCGTACTTGAGAAGGGGAGTGAGCATGGGAACGTAGCTCTGAATGGAGCAGTTGGGCTTAACTGCAATAAAGCCCTTCTTTGTTCCGAGGCGCTTTCTCTGACTTTCAATAACTTCAAGGTGAGAAGCGTTGATCTCGGGAATTACCATGGGAACGTCGGGTGTCCAGCGGTTTGCGGAGTTGTTGGAAACAACGGGGATCTCAGCCTTTGCGTAAGCTTCCTCCATAGCGAGGATGTCAGCCTTTTTCATGTTGACAGCGCAGAAAACGAAATCGCACTTTTCCTTCATGGCAGCAATATCAGCCGCATCGGTAACTGTCATTTCGCCAATGTCTGCGGGAAGCTCTGTCTTCATCTTCCATCTGCCGTCAACAGCTTCCTTGTAGGAAACTCCTGCGGAACGCGCGCTTGCCGCCAAAGCGGAGATTTCAAAATAAGGGTGATCGTGAAGGAGTGTGATAAGTCTCTGACCTACCATACCTGTTGCGCCGATAATGCCGGCTCTAAGTTTGCAACTCATGCTCATTTAACAGGGAATAAATTCCCATCCTTTCTGAAGTATCTACAGCGGGGAAAATCCCCGTGAACCATTTATATTAATAAGTATATAGATTTTAGCACACCTGTCTCCCTTTGTCAAATCTTTTTTGAAAAAATGAAGGAATATAGGCGTGTTTTTGCAAAGCACAGTGCATTTTGGCAAAATAGAGACTGTTTTTGTTCTTCATGAACAACAAAATGCAGAAAGCTATGCTTAAATCTGTCAAAAATTACGTTTCACATATTAAAATCGGTTGACAGGTCACTTAAAATAATATATAATGTAATATGATATATTGGCGGATACTGTTTAAAGTATATTCCGCGTTTGATGCGGTGACACAGTTTCCGCAAGTTAATTTTAAAACGGAGAGAGTTATGCAGGGAGATCTTATTGAACTGATTGAATCGGTGTATCCTACTCTGTCAAAGGGACAGAAGAAAATATCTTCGTATATACTTGAGCATTACGACAAGGCGGCTTATATGACCGCGTCAAAGCTCGGCAAGGAAGTGGGCGTTTCCGAGTCCACCGTTGTCCGTTTTGCAATCGAGCTTGGATTTGACGGTTATCCCGAGCTTCACCGCTCACTTAAGGAAACTCTCGGCATGCGTCTGACTGCCGTTCAGAGAATGGCGGTTGCCGACGACAGAATTTCCGACGAGAAGGTCCTTGAGTCCGTCCTTGCCTCCGATGCCGACAATATAAGAGTTACTCTTGAAAACGTTGACAGAAACGCTTTTGACGATGCTGTTGAAGCGCTTCTTAACGCGCGCCGCATATACGTTATCGGTATGCGTTCATCCTCTGCCATTGCTGAGTTTGCAAGCTACTACCTTTCCGTCATGTTTGACGATGTAAGAAGAGTTCGCACCACCAGCGGCAGTGAGATATTTGAACAGCTTATGCGAATTACTCCCGACGACGTAATGCTTGCGGTAAGCTTCCCCAGATACTCAACCCGTATCGTTTCCGCAGTTGACTTTGCAACGTCTGCAGGCGCAAAGGTCATCTCCATTACGGACAGCCTGGCATCCCCCATAGCAAAGAAGGCTTTTGCAACACTTACTGCAAGAAGCGATATGGTCTCCTTCGGTGACTCCCTCGTTGCACCCATGAGCATTGTCAATGCCCTTGTGGTCGCTCTCGGAAAGCGCAAGAAGGACGAGATAAAGAATACACTTTCCACCCTTGAATCCGTCTGGGAGGAATATAACGTTTACAATAAGCGAAGCGGTGACAAAAAATGATGCCTGAGCTGAAAAATGCGGCCGAAGTCTTCGACGTAGGTGTCATAGGAGCAGGCCCCGCAGGAATGATGGCGGCGATATTTGCCGCTCAAAGCGGAGCATCCGTCATTCTCTACGAGAAAAATCCCATGGTGGGAAAAAAGCTGAGAATAACGGGAAAGGGAAGATGCAACGTCACCAACGACTGTACTCCCGATGAATTCCTTAAAAACGTAATAAACGGCGGAAAATTTCTTTACAGCGCACTGTACAGATTTACTCCTGCCGATGCAATTGAATTTTTTGAGGGGGCGGGAGTCCCCTTGAAAACTGAAAGGGGAAGGCGTGTCTTTCCCGTTTCCGACAGTGCCCGTGACGTGGCGGAGGCTCTCCTTTCCGAAGTGAAGCTGAGCGGTGTCAGAATAAAAAAAGAGACGGTGAGAAAAATTCTCACCGAAAACGGGAGAACCACAGGTGTCGTGACCGACACGGGCTCCCACAGACATAAAGCCGTGATAGTTGCCACAGGCGGAATTTCCTATCCGCTGACGGGATCAACGGGCGACGGCTACCGTTTTGCAAGAGACGCGGGAATTGAAGTGACAGAAACGAGAGGCTCTCTCGTTCCCGTGGTGACAAAAGAAAATTTTTCCGAAATGTCGGGCCTTTCTCTGAAAAACGTAGTTCTTTCCGTAAAACAGAAGGGCGCAAAGAAGGAAGTCTTTTCCGAAATGGGAGAGATGCTCTTTACTCATTTCGGCGTGTCGGGGCCCTTGGTGCTTTCCGCGTCTGCTCACATGACAAAAGAGCTTTCCGAATACGAAATGTATATCGACCTGAAGCCCGCTCTCTCCGCCGAGGAGCTTGACAGACGTATACTTTCCGATTTTGCAAAATACTCTCAGAAGGATTTTGTAAATTCACTCTCCGACCTCCTTCCCCATAAGCTTATACCTTTTGTAATAAAACTTTCGGGAGTTCCCGAGAGAATAAAAGTTAATTCCGTTACAAAGGAAATGCGAAAAAAGCTTCTTGAAGCTCTCAAAGCATTTCCCGTGACACCCGTGAAATTCAGACCTGTTGACGAGGCAATAGTAACAAGAGGCGGTGTCAGCCTTAAGGAGCTTGTCCCCGGTACAATGGAGTGCCGCAAGGTGAAGGGTCTCTATTTTGCAGGCGAGGTCATTGATGCCGATGCCTACACGGGCGGATACAATCTGCAGATAGCTTACTCCACGGGGCATCTTGCAGGAAAAGCGGCGGCGGAAGCTGCTTTTGAATACGACAATTAATAAATCGGCGCTTTGCCGCGTGAAAAAGATATATTATTAAGGAGATATTATTATGAAAATAGCAATAGACGGACCCAGCGGCGCAGGAAAAAGCACCTTCGCAAAGCTTGTGGCAAAAGAGCTTTCCCTCGTTTACGTTGATACGGGAGCGCTTTATCGTTCGATCGGTCTTTACGTGAACCGTAAGGGCGTTGACCCCAAGGATGCGGAGAAGGTAGTTCCCCTTCTTTCCGAAATTTCCCTTGAGCTGAAATACAGCGAGGCGGGACAGAGAGTAGTGCTTAACGGCGAGGACGTAAGCGACCTTATCAGAACTCCCGAGATTTCCATGTGCGCTTCTGCGGTCTCCGCAATCCCTGCAGTCCGTGAGTTCCTTCTGAAAATTCAGAGAGATATGGTCGATAAGGGCGACGTTGTAATGGACGGCCGCGATATCGGCACAGTTATCATGCCCGATGCGGACGTTAAGCTCTTCATGTTTGCGAGACCCGAAACAAGAGCCAAGAGAAGATACGCGGAGCTTGTTGAAAAGGGTATCGAGTGTGACTACGACAGCATTCTTGCAGATATTATCCAGAGAGACAAGAACGACAGCGAACGTGAAATTGCCCCTGCAGTACCTGCAGAAGACGCTATCATGTTTGAAAACGCTGACGAAATTCCCGTTACTCTCGCAAAGATGCTTGAGATAATAAAGGAAAACGTAAAATAAGACACCCCTATCCCTCCCCTTGGCTAAGGTGATATAAATGAGCTTTTATAATACAATGATAGCAATATTCCGACCTATAATCAGAGTATTGTTCAGACTTACCGTGACGGGCGCGGAAAAGATTCCGAAAGAAGGGAAGCTTATCGTCTGTGCCAACCATACCAGTATGCTTGACGTTGCGGTCATAATAACCTCCATGCCCCGAAAGATAAACTTCATGGGCAAAAAGGAAATTTTTAAAATTCCGCTGGTGGGCGCTTTTTTCCGTGCCATGGGCGCTTTTCCCGTTGACCGCGGAGGCGGCGACGTGGGCGCCATCAAGAAAACTGTGTCCATTATTGAAGAGGGCGGTGCCGTGAGCATCTTCCCTCAGGGAACCCGTCATCAGAAAGAGGATCCCTCGAAGACCGAGGTCAAACACGGCATCGGTATGATGGCGTACCGCTCGGGCGCAGACGTGCTTCCTCTGTTTATTAAAGCTAAGAATAACCATCTTCACTTTTTCGGCAAAAGCGAGCTTATCGTCGGCGACGTTATAAAGTATGAGGAGCTTGGCTTTGAAAACGGCGGAAAGGCGGAGTACGAGCATGCTGCAAGATGCGTGTTCTCAAGAATATGCGCTCTCGGCGGATATGATTTTCCCGTATCAAAGGACGGGGAATAATTCTTAAAGCTTATAAGGCAGGATAGAATTTTGAATTTAACAATAGCAAATCATGCAGGCTTTTGCTTCGGGGTGAGACGAGCTACCGATGCGGTGGAGAAAAAGCTTACCTCCGATGACGGAAGCAAGATCTTTACACTGGGCAAGCTTATCCATAACGACGGATATAACAAAACTCTCCGCGAGAGGGGAGTGCTTGAGATATCCAAGGAACAGATTGGCGAAATACTTCGCCGCGTTGAAGGCGGAGAGCGGATTACCGTGGTCATCCGCGCCCACGGAGAGCTCCACGAAAACGTGAAGCTCCTTCGCGAGTACAGCGAAAAATATGAAAACTTTGAGCTTATCGACGGAACCTGTCCCTACGTGACGAAGGTTCGCCGTATAGCCTATGAGAATTCGGGAGAGGGTAAGTTCTTTATCCTTATCGGCGCCGCCGAGCATCCCGAGGTTCAGGGTATAATGAGCTGTCTTCGCGGAGAGGGGGTTGCTCTCGGAGGAGCTGATGAGTTTGAAGAATGGGTGAAAGTGCCCGGGAATATGGAGAAAACTGCCGATTTGCAGGTCTCCGTAGCGGCTCAGACCACCCAAAATATGAATGAATGGAAAAAAACTTTAAAAAATATCAAAAAAGTATATACAAATCCATTTATTTTTGATACAATATGTAATGTTACTGAAGAAAGACAGACGGAAAGCGCAAAACTTGCGGATAAATCCGATGTAATGATAGTCATCGGAAGCAGCAGCAGCTCCAATACGGAGAAGCTCAGGCAAATATGCAGTGAGCACTGTCCGGAAACGTATCTTATTGAAAACGCTGCAGATCTTCGGAACGTAAAAATCCCGGAAGGGAAAATTATTTCAGTCACTGCCGGCGCATCGACGCCGTTAAGTGTAATACAGGAGGTAGAAAAAACAATGAAAGAGCAAATCACAGAAAACTTTGAGGAAATGCTCGACGCTTCCATGAAAACTTTAAATCCAGGAGATGTAGTCGTTGGTGTAATCACATCAATTTCGCAGAATGAGATACATTTGGATCTCGGCGCAAAGACAACCGGTGTAATCGTCCACGAAAAGCTTACCGACGATTCGTCTGCTAAGCTGGATGAACTTTTCAAGGTTGGCGATGAGATCAAGGCAAAGGTAATCAAGGTCAGTGACATCGACGGAATCGCAATGCTTGATAAGACAAGAGTAGATTCTGACGGTAACTGGCAGTTCATCGTAGCAGCAAACGAAAACGATGAAATCCTTGAAGGAAAGATCGTTGAAGCTGTTAAGGGCGGTGTTCTCGCGTCCGTTAAGTCCGTTAAGGTATTTATTCCTGCATCCCTCACAGGACTTCCCAGAGGATCCACACAGGAAGACCTTCAGGCACTCGTAGGCACAGTACAGAGATTCAAGGTAATTGAAATCAAGGAAGACAGAAAGAGAGCTCTCGGTTCCATCCGTGCGATCATCAGAGAAGAACGCCGTGCGGCTGTTGAAGCTTTCTGGGCACAGGTAGAAGTAGGTCAGATCTACGAAGGCGCAGTTAAGAGCCTTACAAACTACGGTGCATTCGTTGACCTGGGCGGCGTTGACGGCATGGTTCACATGTCCGAGCTTTCCTGGAGAAGAATTCGTCATCCTTCCGAAGTTGTTGCAGTCGGCGACGTTATCAAGGTATTTGTTAAGGGTGTTGACAAGGAAAAGAAGAGAATTTCTCTCGGCTACAAGACAGAAGAGTCTGATCCTTGGTTCATCTTCACAAACAAGTACAGCGAAGGCGACGTAGCAACAGTTAAGATCGTAAGCCTTATGCAGTTCGGCGCATTTGCTGAAGTTGTTCCCGGCGCTGACGGTCTTATCCACATCAGCCAGATCGCAGACCATAAGATCGCATCCCCTGCAGAAGTTCTTCACGTAGGTGACGAAGTTGAAGCAAAGATCGTTGGTATCGATATGGAAAACAAGAAGATCAGCCTTTCCATCCGCGCTCTCATCGAGCCTGCAGCTGAAGAAGCTGTTGAAGAAGCGGCTGAAGAAGCAGAAGAAGCAGCAGCTCCTCAGGTTTTCTCTACAGATAACCCCGAAGCATACGCTGATTTCGAAGGCGACGCTGAGTAATCTTACATAAGATTAATAAATCCCCCGAGCGATCGGGGGATTCAGACCGAAGACAAACTTGGTATAACGCAGATGTGAGAAGAAAAGATTCTTCAAAACAATTATTTCTTGATGAAATCATCTGACATGGAAAAGGCGGGCAAAATGCCCGCCACATCTGCTTTTGGCGAGTTTTTCCCTCTACCATAGGCAACTATGCCTACGAGGAAAAAATCGCCAAATCTACCTGCGTTTCTCTCAGTCTGATTCAGAGTGCAGACTTTGTCTGCACTCTGAATCCCCCGAGCGATCGGGGGATTTTTTGCTTTCAAAATGAAGTTTTATCGTGTATAAACGGTAAAAAAGAAAGAATACTAAAAAAGTAAAAATAATTTTAAAAAACTCTTGACAAGAACATTTATTTTTGCTATACTCTTTCATGTTCAAGAGAAAAATTGAATATTGCGGATTTGTGTAAGGGTAGCACGACAGACTCTGACTCTGTTTGTCTGGGTTCAAATCCTAGATCCGCAGCCAAAAATCCAAGCCTTCGGACTTGGATTTTTTCTTTGTGTATGTAGATAATTCGTAGTAAAGTATTTGTTAGGTAAACCATATTTACAAATCCGTATACTTATGCTAAAATAGGGTACAATCTTACCGAAAGATTTTTATTTTCGGTGAGGTAATATGGAAAAGTTTTTTGTCAGATTTTTTGCAGGCGCGGCGGTTGCCATTATTATTGGTTTTTTAATGCTTATTGCCATGCTTGCGGCTATGGTCATATATATGTGACGGAGGGTCTTCTATGCGACTTGATAAATATTTGTCCGAGGCGGCGGTTGCTTCAAGAAGTGAGTCTTCAAAGGCGGCGCGCTCAGGTAAAATAACCGTTGACGGAGCGGCGGTGAAAAGCGCCGCTGTACATATTGATCCCGAAAAGGCGGTTGTTTATTACTGCGGTAAAAAGGTTAACTGGAGAAAATTCACCTACGTTATGCTCAATAAGCCCTCGGGGGTCATAAGCTCCACCGATGAGTCGGGAAGAACGGTCATGGATATTCTTCCTCCCGAATTTATAAAAATGAATATGTTTCCCTGCGGACGACTTGATATAGATACTACGGGACTTCTTCTTATTACAAACAACGGTCCCCTTGCCCATGAGCTTTTGTCTCCTGCCAAGCACGTTGACAAGACCTATGCTTATACCTGTGAGCCCGCTATCACCGAAGAACAGAGAGTGAAGCTTGAAAAGGGTGTTGATATCGGAGGTCATATAAGTGCGCCTGCTGCAGTGGAGCTGTTCTCGGGTACAAAGGGTAACATCACTATAAGAGAAGGAAAATTTCATCAGATAAAAAGGATGTTCGAGGCGGTAGGTTCAAAGATAACCTCTCTTGAACGTATTGCCTTCGGTCCCCTCGTTCTGGACGAAAGTCTTGAGCGCGGAGGGTGGCGTTATCTCACCGAAGAAGAGGAAAAAGAGCTTACTTCCGTCGGCTCTAAAAACTGATTATTATATAAATGAGGAAAATGGCTTTGCATGTATTATTTGCAGAGCTTTTCTTTCTTTAGAATTAACAAATTAACCTTGATTTTTTGTTTGCAAAAAGGTATAATACTTAATTAGTGGCTTGGCGGAATTCACCCCAAAGACGCTGTGGCTTTTTATAGAAAAAGGTAAATAAAATTGACTTCTTCCCGGAGGAATAATGGAAATTTTTAATATACTTGCCGAAGAACTGAAAATAAAACTCAGCCAGGTTGAAAGTGCGGTAAAGCTTCTTGACGAGGGCAACACCGTTCCTTTTATTGCCCGTTACAGAAAGGAAGTGACGGGAGGTCTTGACGATGAAGTTCTGAGAACCCTCACGGACAGACTTACCTATCTTAGAAATCTTGAAGCGAGAAGAGAAGAGGTAAAGAACCTTATTGCCGCTCAGGAAAAGCTCACTCCCGAGCTGATAGATGCCATAGATAGGTAAGT
>SVTQ01000032.1 GCA_015063695.1 Oscillospiraceae bacterium | reverse complement strand
AGAAGTAAACGGACATACGGAGGTTAACGTCGCCAACACCGTCGATTGTGAGACCTACGGAGTTTTCACCGGGATCAAATACGCCGTCCTTGCCTGTGCAGTCGTCCTTGAACTTAAGCAGATAGTTGCCGTTGTCAAGTGCGAATACGTCCTTTGTCTTACCTGTGTAAACGAGTTTCTTTTCCATTGTTTTGTTCTCCTTTTTATATTGGGTGAATTTTAAACTTTTTTTATTTTGAGCCTATAATTCCGGCTCTGATCTATGGCTTCAATTACTGAAGCTTTTCTGCAACCTCTTTGTCCTTTTCGAGGACCTTTGCCGCATCTGCCTTTCTCTTGGCATCAAGCTTTTCCGCAAGAGCGGCGTCCTCGATAGCCAGCATCTGGATACAAAGCAAAGCGGCATTGACTCCTCCGTTTATGGCTACTGTGGCAACCGGTATACCGGAAGGCATCTGTACAGTAGACAGAAGGGCATCAATGCCGTCAAGGTTGGTGGATTTACAGGGTATTCCTATAACAGGGAGCGTTGTGTTTGCAGCTATAGCTCCCGCGAGGTGAGCCGCCATACCTGCAGCCGCAATTATTGCGCCGAAACCCTTTTCTCTTGCAGAAAGGGCAAAATCGCGCGCTTCTACAGGTGTTCTGTGCGCAGAATACACGTGTACCTCGTAGGGTACACCGAAGGATTTGAGTGTTTCAGTTGCTTTTGATACGATGGGAAGATCGCTGTCGCTACCCATTACGATTCCGACTTTTCTCATAATTTTACCTCCGTGAAAAATAAAAAAGGCACGTCGAAAGGGCAGGGGCCGACGCCCCGAGGGCATATAGGCAAAGCTTGAATAAAAACTTTTTTCAAACGGGTCTCCCGAAAAAACCGAAGCCTCAGTTTTCAAGGGTATTTCAGCCCGTTTTTCGCTCTTGAAAAATCTTCTTTCAGACGTGTCAGAATGTATACTTTGTTTTTAGAAAAAAACCATTTTTATTATACAACTTGGCCCTTTTTTTGTCAAGCTTTCACCGCAGTTTTTTGGCTTTTTTCACCTTTTCGTTTCTTTGCATAAATATATAAGTTTTCGGCATTTGCATATTGTTTTTAATAACCGCAAAAACCCCGAAACAGCGATACACGATCCCCCTCAATCGGTGGGGGCGACCGCCCCGAGAACCCCAAGTCGCCTTACGGCTGAGGCAGGAGGATCAAGGTCCTCCCCTACCATGAGGACCTCTCATCAAAGCAAAAAGCGAGACTTCACAAAGAAATCTCGCTTTCACATATCGTTATTATTAAAGGCTTTCGGGAACTGTCCCGTGAACCGCATCGCAGTAAACGCATCTGTACTCTGCAGTCTCCGCGTTCACCAGCTTGAAGATATGGTCAAGCTCCTGTTCGGTGGAGGTGATACATCTGGGATTTCTGCAGTGCTTGAGGTTAACAACGGTCTTGATACCGCTTTCCTTTACACCGATAGCATCCTGTCCGTCGCCAAGCTGCTTGAGAATAAGAGACATTCTCATGTACTTACCGTTGAGCGCCTGCTTGAAGTAGCAAGCTCTGGGGTCCTTATCAACGGCAACGCTTATCTCGTTAACGCGGGGCAGGGGATGAAGGATGCACATATGATCCTTTGCAAGGCTGAGGTTTGAGGGGGTGAGAACGTAAGAATCCTTAAGTCTTTCATACTCCTCAACGCTGTCAAAACGCTCGCCCTGAATACGTGTCATGTAGAGAATGTCAAGTCCGGGAAGTGCCTCGTCGAGAGAACGGCACTCAACGTAAGGCATAGCCTTCTTGTCAAGGTAATCGTCCTTTACGTACTGGGGAATTGCAAGCTCTTCGGGGGATATAAGCACGATGTTTATTCCCTCGTATCTTGAGAGCGCCGCAATAAGAGAGTGAACTGTTCTGCCGTACTTAAGGTCGCCGCAGAAGCCCACCGTCATATTTGTAAGTCTTCCCTTTTCGCGGTAAATGGTGAAAAGATCGGCAAGAGTCTGCGTGGGATGGCAGTGTCCGCCGTCACCTGCATTGATAACGGGAATGGTCGCATTAGCCGCCGCAACGTAGGGAGCGCCCTCCTTGGGATGGCGCATTGCGATAATGTCGGCATAACAGCTTATCATGTGAGCTGTGTCAGCAACACTCTCGCCCTTTGTTGCGGAAGAAGTACTTGCATCGGAAAAACCGAGAACGGAACCGCCCAGCTCCAGCATAGCCGCTTCAAAGCTGAGACGTGTTCTTGTGGAGGGCTCAAAGAACAGAGTTGCAAGCTTCTTGCCCTTGCACTTTTCGCTGTACTTTCCGGGATTTTCGATGATGTCGGAGGCGGTCTCCATAAGGCCGTACAGCTCTTCCACCGTCATATCAAAAATATCTATAAGACTCATTTTGCGTCTCCTGCACTGATCCAGCTTTCGTCGGAAGGATTGTTGCGGAAAGCGATAAGCTTCTGAATATCTTCAGACTTGATGTAGCCTTCTTCGGCAGCAACTTCAGCAATTACGTCGAAGTTTGTGAGAGAAACATTCTTAACGTCAGCTGCCGCAAGTCTTTCAAGCCCCTTCTTCATGCCGTAGGTGAAGATGCTTACAACGCCGAGAACCTCAGCGCCTGCTTCGCGCAGAACGTTAACAACTTCGATAACACTGCCGCCTGTAGAGATAAGGTCCTCAACAACAACGACCTTCTGACCCTTTTCAAGTCTTCCCTCGATCTGATTCTGTCTGCCGTGGTCCTTTGCGCCGGAACGGACGTAGCCCATGGGCATGTCTAGGAGGTGAGCGGTGATAGCCGCGTGAGCAATACCTGCAGTGGAAGTACCCATAAGAACTTCCGCTTCGGGATAATGTGTCTTAATAAGCTCAGCAAGACCCTTTTCAACGTCAAGACGGACTGCGGGCGCAGTAAGGGTGAGTCTGTTGTCACAGTATACGGGGCTCTTGATGCCGCTTGCCCATGTGAAGGGCTCTTCGGGACGGAAGAAGACCGCTTTGATAGAAAGCAAGTCTTTTGCAATAAGTCTTTCCATAATCATTTATCTCCTTGCGTTATATATAGGATTTACGCCGTCCTTGGGACAGCCTGTTTTTATATTTATCAGTCAACGAATTCTCTGACACATCTTTCGTATGCGGCAACGGGATCCTCAGCCGCAGTAATAGGTCTGCCCACAACGATGTAGTCGGAGCCGATAAGCTTTGCCTGCTCGGGTGTCATAACTCTCTTCTGGTCGCCGATGTCGCCGTCGGCAAAACGCACGCCGGGAGTTACGGTAAGGAATTCCTTGCCGCAGCAGCCGTGTACCTTTTCAGCTTCAAGGGGAGAGCAAACAACGCCGTCAAGACCTGCCTTCTTTGCATTTGAAGCGTAGTGCATAACTACGTCGGCTATGGGCTCCTTGATGAGAAGGTCGTTTTCCATAGCTTTCTGGTCTGTAGAGGTAAGCTGAGTTACGGCGATGAGAAGGGGACGGGTGCCGTCCTCTCTTGTAAGGCCTTCGATAGCCGCTTCCATCATGCGGACGGTTCCTCCTGCATGAAGGTTTGTTATGTCAACGTCAAGACCGGAAAGAACGCTCATAGCCTTCTTAACGGTGTTGGGAATATCGTGAAGCTTAAGGTCAAGGAATATCTTGTGTCCTCTCGCCTTGATCTCCTTTACGATTGCGGGGCCTTCAGCATAGAAAAGTTCCATACCGATCTTAACAAAAGGCTTTCTTCCCGTGAACTTGTCAAGGAATGAATACACCTGCTCTGCACTTGAAAAGTCAAGCGCTACGATTACGTCTCTTCCCATTATCTTACTCCTCCTATTATATCACTGAGTTTTTCTATTCCGTATTTGTCCATTACTCGGGGCAGGTCGTTTATGATGTCACGGCAAGCATAGGGGTCAACGAGATTTGCCGCACCCACTTCAACCGCAGTTGCTCCTGCAAGCATCATTTCAACAACGTCCTCGGCAGTAGAAACACCGCCCATTCCAACGATAGGAATGTTAACGTTTGAAGCAACCTGATATACCATTCTCAGAGCCACGGGGAAAATCGCGGGGCCCGAGAAGCCCCCCATCTTGTTGGCAAGAATGGGGCGTCTTGTGCGAAGGTCGATCCTCATACCGAAGAGAGTGTTGATAAGGCTGATGCCGTCAGCACCCGCTTCCTCGCATGCCTTGGCGATCGCAACAATGTCGGTAACGTTGGGGGAAAGCTTCATGATAACGGGCTTTGTAGTAACCGCCTTAACGGCTCTTGTTACTTCTGCTGCCGCCTCGGGACTTGTACCGAAGCTCATACCGCCGCCGTGAACGTTGGGACAGCTTATGTTGACTTCAAGCCAGCCCACCTGCTCTTCTTTGTCAAGCATCTGACAAGTATAAGCATAATCCTCAACGGCAAAGCCGCTGACGTTTGCCATAACTTTTTTATTGAAAATCGTCTTAAGGTTCGGAAGCTCTTCTTCGATAACCTTGTGAACGCCGGGGTTCTGAAGACCTACGGCATTGAGCATACCGCGCTCGCACTCCGCAATTCTGGGAGTGGGATTGCCGTATCTCGCATCCTTGGTGGTTCCCTTAAAGGAGAAGGTTCCGAGAACGTTTATATCGTAAAGCTCTGCAAATTCTCTGCCGTATCCGAAGGTTCCGCTGGCAGGAATTACGGGATTGTCAATGTCTAAACCGCAAAGGTTAACTCTCAGTCTTTCCACAGTATTTCCTCCTTAAGAAGCACGGGGCCGTCTTTGCATATTCTCTTGTAGCCCGTAACGGTCTCGCAGGTGCATCCCATGCACGCACCGAATCCGCATCCCATGCGCTCTTCAAAGCTGAACTGCCCCTCAGTCTTTGAAGCCTTGTAAACAGCCTTCAGCATAGGCTCGGGGCCGCAGGTGTAGAAATATGTGTAATCCATGTCACGAAGGGCATCGGTAACGAAGCCCTTTACTCCCTTAGAGCCGTCAACCGTTGTAACGGTAACGTCTGCGCCGAGAGCGGCAAACTCAGCCTCTCCGAAGACCTCGTCAGCAGTATTGAAGCCGAGGATCGCAGAAACCTTCTTGCCTTCGGAAATAAGCTGCTTTGTCAGCATGTAGAGGGGAGGAACACCGACACCGCCGCCGAGAACGACAACGCACTCGCCGCTGACGGAGGTATCATATCCGTTGCCGAGCCCTGTAAGAACGTCAAGCTTTTCGCCGATTTTCATCTTTGACATAGCCTCCGTTCCCTTGCCTACCACCTTGTAGATGATGGTAACACACTCATCGTCGCAGTCGTAAACGGAGATGGGACGGCGAAGGTACATACCCTCAAGCTGAATGTTTATAAACTGTCCGGGGGCGGTGATAGCCGCCGTGTCCCCGAAAAGCTTCATTCTCATTACGTTTTTGCAAAGAGAAATATTTTCTTTTATCTCAAAAATGCTCTGTTTCATTTACTCACCTTTTATCACGCATCGATGGTGGAGATAGTAAGTGTTGTTTCTTCAAGTACGTCAAGGAGAACCTTTACGGTATCAAGGGACGTGAACAGAGTTACGTTGTTCTCAGTCGCATAACGTCTGATCTGAGAACCGTCGCTTGCCTGGTCCTGAGAGTCAATATCCTTTGTGTTGATAACGTAAGCTATGTGACCCTGTCTGAGCGCTTCCGCAATTTCGTCGCTTTCGCCGAGCTTCCGGAGAACGTGAGTTCTGATACCGTTGCTCTTGAGGAAGTTTGCAGTGCCGATGGTAGCCTCGATGTTGAAGCCGAGGTTGTAGAAACGGCGGATAAGGGGAAGTGCTTCTTCCTTGTCCTTATCTGCAATGGTTGCAAATACGGTGCCGTAGTTCTGGAGACGCATACCGGAAGCCTGAAGTGCCTTGTAGAGCGCACGGTTGAGCTTGTCGTCGTAACCGATAGCTTCGCCCGTAGACTTCATTTCGGGAGACATGTATGCATCAAGGCCGCGTATCTTGTTGAAGGAGAATACGGGAACCTTAACGTACCAACGGTCCTTTTCTTCGGGATAGATGCCGAAGATACCCTGTTCCTTAAGGCTCTTACCCATAATGACCTCTGTTGCGATGTCAGCAAGGCTGTAGCCTGTTGCTTTGGAGAGGAAAGGAACTGTTCTTGAAGAACGGGGGTTAACTTCGATGATATATACGTTGTCGCTTTCGTCAACGATGAACTGAATGTTGTAAAGACCAACGATGCCGATACCGAGGCCAAGCTTCTTAGCGTACTGAAGGATAGTGCCCTTCACCTTGTCGGAGATACTGAAGGTGGGGTAAACGCTGATGGAGTCACCGCTGTGGATACCTGTTCTTTCAACAAGCTCCATAATACCGGGAACGAATACGCTGTATCCGTCGCAGATAGCGTCAACTTCAACTTCCTTACCCTGAATGTACTTGTCAACAAGTACGGGCTTGTCCTCGTCAATTTCAACGGCAGTCTTGAGGTACTGACGGAGCTGTTCTTCGTTGGCAACGATCTGCATAGCGCGTCCGCCGAGAACGAAGCTGGGGCGAACGAGAACGGGATATCCGATAGTCTTTGCCGCTTCAATACCGTCGGGAATGTTTGTTACCGCTCTACCCTTGGGCTGAGGAATATCAAGCTCCTTGAGGATCTTTTCAAAGCTGTCGCGGTTTTCAGCGCGCTCAATAGCATCGCAATCCGTACCGATGATCTTAACACCTCTTTCCATAAGGGGCTGAGCGAGGTTGATAGCCGTCTGACCGCCGAGAGATGCGATAACGCCTTCGGGCTTCTCAAACTCGATGATGTTCATAACGTCTTCGGGTGTGAGAGGTTCAAAATAGAGCTTGTCCGCCGTTGTATAGTCTGTGGAAACAGTTTCGGGATTGTTGTTAATGATGATAGCTTCGTATCCGGAGTTCTTGATGGTAGTTACCGCGTGAACTGTGGAGTAGTCGAATTCAACGCCCTGGCCGATTCTGATGGGGCCTGCGCCGAGAACAACTATCTTCTTTTTATCTGTCAAGATAGATGTGTTTTCACCGTGGTAGGATGAATAGAAGTAAGGAATGTAAGCATCTGTGTGGCAGGTATCAACCATGCGGAATACAGGGAAAAGATTGTTTTCCTTACGGAAGTTGAAAACGTCGATCTCTGTGCAGTTCCACATACGGGCAACGTACTTGTCGGAGAAGCCCATCTTCTTTGCCGCCTTAAGAGCCTCAAGATCAAAAGCTTTTACTCTGAGCTCTTCTTCCATGTCAATAATACGCTTAATTGCTTCAAGGAAGTAGGAGGTTATCTTTGTAATGTTATGAATTTCTTCTACGGTTGCACCGCGGTAAATAAGCTCTGCGATCGCAAAGAGATTGTCGTCGCGGAATTCGGAGATATAAGCTCGGAGCTCGTCATCTGTCATATTGTCGAACTTGTGGTGATAAAGGTGGTTTACGCCGATCTCAAGAGAACGTGTACCCTTAAGAAGTGCTTCTTCAAGAGTAGAGCCGATACCCATAACCTCACCTGTCGCCTTCATCTGTGTTCCGAGGGTGTTAGCCGCCGTTGTGAACTTGTCGAAGGGGAAACGGGGGAGTTTTGCGATAACGTAGTCAAGTCTGGGCTCAAATGCCGCTGTTGTGTTGGCGATGGCAATTTCTTCAAGGGACATGCCAACTGCGATCTTAGCGGTAACTCTTGCTATAGGATATCCGCTTGCCTTGGAAGCGAGAGCGGAGGAACGGGAAACTCTGGGGTTTACCTCGATGAGGTAGTATTCGCTGGACTCGGGATTGAGCGCAAACTGAACGTTACAGCCGCCTTCGATCTTCAGCTCTCTGATGATCTTGATGGCACTGTCGTTGAGCATCTTCTCGTCTTCCTTGCTGAGGGTCATAATGGGAGCAACAACGAGAGAGTCACCCGTATGAACACCTACGGGGTCAATATTTTCCATTCCGCAGATGGTGATAGCGTGGTCATTGGAGTCACGCATAACCTCGAATTCGATTTCCTTGTAGCCCTTAACGCTCTTTTCGATAAGAACCTGGTGAACGGGAGAAAGCTTGAAGGCATTGAGTCCAACCTCAACAAGCTCTTCTTCATTGTAAGCAAATCCGCCGCCCGTACCGCCGAGGGTAAATGCGGGACGGAGAACTACGGGATAGCCGATCTCAGCCGCCGCGCGCTTAGCCTCTTCAATGCTGTACGTGATCTCGGAGGGAATAACAGGCTCGCCGATGGAAGAGCAAAGCTCCTTGAACATTTCGCGGTCTTCTGCTCTTTCGATACTTTCGCTGTTTGTGCCGAGAAGCTCAACGCCGCATTCCTTGAGAACGCCCTTCTTTTCAAGCTGCATTGCAAGGTTAAGACCTGTCTGACCGCCGATACCGGGAACTATGGCGTCAGGTCTTTCGTAACGGAGGATTTTAGCCACGTACTCAAGAGTAAGGGGCTCCATGTATACCTTATCCGCAATGGAAGTATCTGTCATGATAGTCGCAGGGTTGGAGTTGCAAAGAACTACCTCGTAGCCTTCCTCCTTGAGAGCAAGACAAGCCTGAGTTCCCGCGTAGTCAAATTCCGCCGCCTGACCGATAACGATAGGGCCGGAACCGATGATAAGCACTTTTTTAATATCTGTTCTTTTTGCCATGATATTCTGCCTCCTGTATTTTAACTAAAGATTAATTTTCACATTCATAAACTGCCTTACCGCCGCATACGGTCATAAGACATTTGCCGAAATACTCTTTCCCCGTGAAAGGTGTCGCCCTTCCCATGGATAGGAACTTTTCGGGATCGACCGCTTCCTTTGCTTCAAGGTCCCATACGGTGAAGTCGTCACCGAGAGGAATGTTAAAGCGGCGTCGCGGATTTACAGCTAAAAGCTCTATAAGCTTTTCAAGAGTAATAACTCCCTTTTTGACAAGCTCTGTGTAAAGAACGGGGAATGCTGTCTCAAGACCGACTATACCGAAGGCACTCTTCTCCAGCCCCCTCGCCTTTTCCTCAGCGGAGTGAGGTGCGTGGTCCGTTGCTATCATGTCTATTGTTCCGTCTTTTATGCCTTCAATTAGAGCAAGTCTGTCCTCGCGGCTTCTGAGAGGAGGATTCATTTTAAATCTTCCGTCCTCTTCAAGGTCACCCTCGTCAAGCACAAGGTAGTGAGGACCTGTTTCACAGGTGACGTCAACACCTGCCGCCTTTGCGCGTCTTATAAGCTCGACGCTTTCCTTGGTGGAAATGTGGCATACGTGGTAAGCGCATCCTGTCTCTGCCGCAAGCTTTAAGTCCCTCTCAATGGGGCCCCATTCACTCTCGGAGCAGATGCCGCGGTGCCCGTGTTCTTTTGCATAAACCCCGTCGTGGATATATCCGCCGTGAAGCAGAGAGTTGTCCTCGCAGTGAGCAGTCAGTATCTTACCGAGAGCCTTTGCCCGAAGCATCGCCTCGCGCATCATTTCCTCACTCTGCACTCCCCTGCCGTCATCGGAGAAGGAAATTGCATTCTCAGCCATGCCTTCCATATCGGAAAGTTCCTCTCCAATCTGACCCACGGTGATGGCACCGTAAGGATATATGTTGATTTTGCCCTGCTTCTCTATAAGCTTAAGCTGAAGCTCCAAATTTTCTTTGCTGTCGGGCACGGGGTTCAGATTGGGCATGGTGCAGACTGCAGTATAACCGCCTCTTGCCGCCGCCATGCTTCCGCTCTCCACCGTCTCTTTATAAGAAAAACCCGGTTCGCGAAAATGCACGTGCACATCACAAAAACCGGGAAAAACAACGTATTTACCGTCAGTTGAAACACTGAGTCCAAGGGATGAAAGAATAGAAGAAACACGAGCCGAAAAACCGCCCATATCACCGTATTCAAGAATGGTAACTTTTTTGTTTTCCATAACTCAGCTATCCTTTCCGGACAATAAAAAATCCTGCGAAACCGACAAGAGACCGCAGGGAAAGAACACAGCGAAGGAGCTCCCTGTGTGTTATATGGTAAAATCTTGCCGATATCTCTGTATCGTCCGTTAAAAATTTTCTACATTAAATTTTACCACTTAAAGCCCTCTTTGTCAACAGTATTTCGACCATATTATTGTACCTTATACACTTTTTTTATATGCAATTTTTCCACATAAGAATTTGACCAAAAAGAAAGAGAACCTTGGATATGTATTTCATCCAAGGTTCCGAAAAATATTACAAAAAGTCAGCGCAGACGTCCGGTGCCGCCTCTCGAAAGCGACACGCGCCCCATATTATTTTGCCTGCCTGAAAAAGATGCCGAAAGAACCGGTTTTTCCGCCTCAGGCGCGGCCGCCGCAGCATTTTCGGTCTCGAAGGTTTCGCGTGATCTCACCAAAAAGGCAACCGAACAAATTATAACGAAAAATCTTGCGTTAAGTATGTCGGGAATAAAGTTAGAGGCAAACATGGTATAAAGTATCGCCCAATACTCAGCATACAGCTTCTTCTTTCCGGCCTCAATGACAACGAAAACTATAATTCCCACAAGAATAAGCGCAGAAGGAATACCCGTCAGAATACACCACCTAAGCAAGGTATTGTGCACCGTTGTTTTATGGTCGGGCATAAAGGTAACGTTGTATGAGTCGTCATACCCCATTCCCATGGGATGCTCTTTAATTATTTCAACAGCACCCATGTAGTTTTCATAACGCCCGTTATCACTAAGCATCTGAGAAAAAGACTCAACGGGTCTTGCAATAAGAAGATAGTAGAGCATAACGGCACCAACTCCTATTCCAAGAACGGTAAACAGCATTTTTTTGCCGATGCCTTTATAGTGAAACAGAACGTAAACGGCAAGCACAACAATAAGCGAGAGCGTACTGGTACGACGCGAAGTCAGTGCCATGGCAATAATGACCGTAAGGGTGGCCGGCACCATATATGTCCATCTCTTTTTGTCTATTCTGTCAAGCATGTAGAATATTGCACACCCCAACATAATAGTTGAGCAGCTGTGATCTTCCATCAAAAGATAACAGTTTGTCTGATAACCCGAAAAGGAGAGTGCGATTGCGATCTTGAACAAACTCACCTTGGCATATGTATACATAAACCACTGGAATACAATTGCCAGCGAGGAAATAAATACAGCCCATATAAGAGAATTCTGGAAATGCATGTAAGCCTTTCCGTCGACCTTATCCTTGAAGAGAAAGCAAACGAACAGAACCACCACAAAGAAGCCTATCATGATAAATTCCTTAAGACCTTCGGCGGGATCCGGAGCTATCAGCATAGGATAAATGAAAAGGAACATATAGGCTATAAAGAACATAAATACGATGGAACCGTAGTTCTTTTTAAAGCATTCCCGTATATTGAATACGCCGTACAGAACTACCATCACCCCAAAAATGTAAAGCCAGGGAAGCTGAAGCGCAGACGTCGGGTCTCCAAAAATATTCACCCACGATATCTGCCACGTATGACACATCATTATCATACAGGTCATCAGATAATTTCCCGTTTTCTTGTAAACAACGAAGAACAAGCTCCCCAGAATGACAAGACTTACGGCGAGAAAAACATATTTATTTACATTGACCTCGTAATCAAATAAATTGAAAGCGAGGATCAAAAACGAAAGAAAATATTCCATAACATCTCCGTCCGATCATTTCTTTTTGCTTTTTAAAAGAAGATAAAAAGCAAGACCAAATGGCAGTGAAAGCAACGCCCAAAGAGGTTTCGGGCATTTTTTCACAAAACCGCGCTCCCGTGCAAGCATTGAGAACCCGCAGTAATATGCTCCGTATTTCAAACGCTTAACGGGAGAAGTATAAAGCTCCGTTCTGAGACTGTTGTACATCATATACGACACGGGATTTCCCACAAAGGACTTCATAATGTTCTTCGTGTACCCGTCCTCAAGATATTCAGCAACGTAAATACTTTCACGACTCCAGAGAAACGGCTCTGTCATCTGAAGATAAACGTAAGCCTCCGTAAAGAACTTTTCCCCTTCTATGACAGGATAGGAAAACTTCCCCGCATAGGAGCTTTTCAGAATGAGAAGCGCCTCGCCGTCAAAATGACCGCCGACAACCGCCTCCTGCCAACTCATAACACTGAGGTCATCGCTGTATTTTTTCTCAAAAAGCTTTCCGCGGCTGTCTTCCTTCATATATACATAGCCGTTGTACTTTCCACCTGTCTTGCAATAATCTTCCACAACCCGCGAAACTGCATTTTCTTTCAGAAAGTCGTCGGAATCAAGAGCGAGCATTATAAGCTCCGTGTTGCATTTTTCAAGGGCAACGTTTGTTGCCGTGTGCTTTCCGCCGTTTTCCTTCTTTATATACTTGATTTCTATTTTATTCTCGGCGATAAACTCAGCCATCAGCTCTTCGGTCCCATCCGTCGAGCCGTCATCCACCACAAGCCAGATAAAATCCGAAGAAGTCTGCGCCACAAGAGAATCGTAAGCTTTTTTCAAATGCTCACGCCTATTATAGGCAGGTGTATAAATTGTTAAAAGCTTCATATTCTCTCCTTTCTGCGCTAAGAATACCGCTTATTCAGCGATTACCTTGTCATACAAATCTTTAATCTTTTTAGTATACCCGTCCGTATCCGTAAAACGGAAAGAGTTCTCCTTTGCCCCTGACGACAGTCTTTCATACATAGCTTTGTCGGAAAGAAGCATAACCGCCTTTTCCGCCATCTCGTCATTGTTCCTGCAGAGAAAGCCGCTGTCCTCAGTAATAATTCCCGCAAGTCCCCCGACTGCATAACCGAGAACGGGTTTTGAAAGGATCATGCTCTCCACCGCCACAAGACCGAAGCCCTCATAATAAGAAGTAAAAACGTTTATCTTTGAATTGTTTATGATCTTATAAGGATTAGGCTGAAAACCGAGAAGAGATACGTTTTTGATCCCGTCCTTCTCTAATTTCTCACGAACCTCGTCCAAAAGCTCTCCCTCGCCCACCATAGCGGCAGTAACGCCGGGAACCTTCTTCGACACTTCGGAAACGAGCTCAAGGAAAAGAAGAGGTCTTTTCTGCTCGTTCATTCTGCCTATGAAAATAATATCGTACATCCCGCCAAAGGGCTCTTTTGCCATCGTTTCAACGCGCTCTCTGTCCACTACGTTGGGTATCATGTAAAGCTTCTTTTTCAAAGCGTTTCTGAAAATATACTCCTTCTCAATGCTGTCGGAAACGGTTACCACCGCCTTCGCCTTTTTTATGGCATAAAGAAGAGCTATGGAGTTTAGAGAAAGCTTTTTCAGCCAGGGACAGTTATTATGCAGATGAGCAATAAAAGGTATACCTGCAAGAGCGCATTTAAAGCTCATGCGAGGATCGCAGGCGTGAACGATATCCGGCCTGACCTCTTTATATATTCTTTTTATCTCGGGAATACTGTCGGTATCGGCAGGAATAAAATTAACACCGGCCTCCTCAACAAACTTTCTGACAGGTCCCTCGGGGGAAACGTAGTATACTTCGTTTCCGTCCTTCAGTGATCTAAGGATGGAAAGCATAACGTTTTCCGCACCCGAAAGCTTGTCCGTTACAAGAAAGTGAAGTATCTTCATAAATCAAAACCTCCAATGGGAACATCTGACCCATACACTCACTTTGACAAAATCTTATCGTAGTATTCGCGCATCTGAAAAGCGGAATTTTCAATGTTGAATTTACCGTCTCTGAATATGCGGTTACACTCTGCTCTGTCATCGACTTTAGATTTACAAACAACCTTCGCCCATTTTTCAACGTCGCGGTTTACAGGCAGAAATTCAACCTCGGATATGACCGCGCTCTCTGTTGTCACCGCATCGGAAATAACACAGGGAAGACCCGTCGCCTGAGCCTCAAGAGCAACAACAGGAAGGCCCTCATAGAGGGACGGCAAGAGAAAAACGTCCATGGCGCTGTAATATCTTTCCACATCGGGAAGGATGCCTTTAAATATGACCTTATCCGCAAGAGAAAGACTTGCAACCTTTTCTTTTACCGCCGCAAGATTCTCACCGTCACCGATAAGAAGAAGCTTTGCCTCGGGTCTTATCTTTACAGCTTCTGCAAATATATCAATAAGGAAGGTGTGATTTTTCTGGTCCATAAAACGGCCGACATGACCGATAAGAAAGCTGCCCTCTGCACCAAGAGCTTTGCGCACTTCCGCCCTTGCGACCTCGTTGAAGGAGTATCTGTCAAGATCAATGGCATTGTTGAAAACAGTAACGCTACCGTTTTCAACAAGCTTGTTTCCGTACATCCACCTTGCGGAAAGCTCCGAACACGCCGCATAATCCGTAGCAAAGATCTTAGCAGTAGGACGAAGAACCTTTTTCATAAGGTCTTTTTTCTTCTCAAACTTTGAGGTAGTGCTGTGATTGTGGCAAATTCTGCGGGAGACACCGCCGCATTTTGCGGCAAAAAGTGAAAATACAGATAAAACATTCATGTGAGTATGAACGATATCATATTTGTTTTCCCTGCAAAGACGTCTAATCTCAAACATATAAGAAAACACCCTTTGATAAGGAGGGATCTCTATAAAACGAATTCCCATTTCTATAAGATCTTCGGGAGGTGAAACAGTCGAATCCGCATCATAAAACACGTCAACGGAAACACCGTCAAGATTCATATTTCGAAGATACGTAAAGACAACGGCCTCAACGCCTGCCTTCTTAAGCTTTCCCACAATATGAGCTATTTTCATTTAATACCTCTTTCAACGCCACGTATTTACAATATACCTCATTATATTTTATTATACTTTTCATATCTTTTCAAGTCTTTTTTTGAAATTGCCAGATGTTCCCGAAAATACCCCGTCCGCAAAAATACAAAAATAAATTTCTAACCATAGAAAAAAACTATTCCGGGCTACACTGACGCTCCGCATATATTCAGCTAACCGAATTAAAATTTTGAATGCCGCTTACCTTCACTCTTCGTTATTCACTATTCATTATTCACCCAAAGAGATCCCATTTTGGGTTTTCTTTGACACAAGCGAACCCCAAGCCGCCTTACGGCAACATGAAGACCCCTTGACACAAAAATACCCCCTCCCGCTTTCGCGGAAGGGGGATCTTTCGTTTAGTTTTACTTACCTCATTCTGTGAATGAGCATCGTATTACTTCACTTTAAGTTCTTTGAATTCTCAAAGAGGAGGAAATCTCTTAGTCAACGAATGTTACGTTAACTGTGAATACTTCGTAAGAACCGTCGATGAAGTATACAGCGATTTCGTAAGACTGTTCGGAACCGTCTGCCTTGAAGGACTTGAAGTACTTCCACTGAGTATTTGTTTCAAGTTCAGGAGCATCGTCAGTTACGTTTACGTAAGCGTTTTCGCTTTCAACCCACTGGATTACGTTTGCATCACCGGAGAGGATCTCAGCGTAAGATCCCTTTGCCATGCCGAGGAGTCTGAAGTCAACTTCGCTCATGCCGGACTTGGATACTACGTTGATTACGTTTTCAGCGCCTTCTACGAAGCCTGTGAGAGCTGCGTTTGCAGACCAACCGGGTTCAACGCCTGTGCATGCAGGACCGTGAGCAAATTCTACGTTTACTGTGTATGTGTAGTCAATGCCTGTTTCCTTATCTGTGATTACGATATGGAATACCTGGTTGTAGCCGTCTTCAACGTTAGCGCCGAAGTACTTCCAAAGTGTACCTGTTTCGTTTGTACCGTCAACTGTTACTACTTCACCGTTTACGATCTGCTGAATTACAGCAGCGTCTTCGGATGTTACGTAGTACTTATCTGCACTTACTACAGGGAAGAGAACTCTGAAGTCAACGAATGTTGCATCCATCTTGGAAACGAGCTTGATCGTAGCTGTGTCGTTGTCGATTGCGCAGAGAGCACCGTCAGCATAGTAACCGGGTTCGATACCGAGATCGGGGATACCGGGCTGGATTTCAATGCTTTCAAGAATTTCGCCGCAAACTTCACATCTAGTTACGAGGTAGCCGTTTTCAACAGCGGGTTCACCTGCAACGTGACCTGCTTCGGGAAGAATTACTGCAAGGAGGTTTGTGCTGAGAACACCTTCTGCATCGAGCCATGCGTATCCGCAAGCTTCGCAGTACCAGTATTCAATGTTACCCTGTTCTGTACATGTAGGAGCTACTGCTGCTACGTGTGTGAGTTCAGCGTGAGCTGCAGGAAGGATAACTGCCTTGAGGTTTGTATTGAGTGTACCTTCTGCGTCAAGCCATGCGTATCCGCAAGCTTCACATGTCCAGTATTCAATGTTACCTTCTTCGAAGCATGTAGGAGCTACTGCTTCTACGTGTGTAAGTTCAGCGTGAGCTGCAGGAAGGATAACTGCCTTGAGGTTTGTATTGAGTGTACCTTCTGCGTCAAGCCATGCATATCCGCAAGCTTCGCAGTACCAGTATTCAATGTTACCTTCTTCGAAGCATGTAGGAGCTACTGCTTCTACGTGTGTAAGTTCAGCGTGAGCTGCAGGAAGGATAACTGCCTTGAGGTTTGTATTGAGTGTACCTTCTGCGTCAAGC
>SVTQ01000003.1 GCA_015063695.1 Oscillospiraceae bacterium | reverse complement strand
GCTTGGCATATCATCACCGCGCGAAGCGTGGTGCATATCATCAGCCCCTTTGGGGCTGTATCTCATCACGCTTTAGCGTGCATCTATCTGCGGCTTGATGATATACAACACTTCGTGTTGGTGATATGCAATTCCTGCGGAATTGATGATATCCACGGCTATGCCGTGATTTTGCGTTTGAGTTCGAAACCTTATTACAAAACAGCAAAAATATCTTTTTTGTAGCCCATAGACAGAAAAATCCGTCGATGAAAGTCGACGGATTTTTCAGTTATATTCGCCTTGCGGCGAGTTATATGCACCTTCGGCGCGTGATATTTGCTTCGCAAGTGATATGCCTGCGGGCGTTAGGGGCGAATATAAGAACCTGCTTCGCAGAACCTTGTTACTCGCTATGCTCGTAATAATATCACTGAAACCGCAGGTTTCAATATCACATTTTGTGCAAGCAAAATATATCACTCCGTCACCGACGAAATTCCCGAAAACACAACTTACGTTGAAGGCTCTGCAGACATGGACGGCGTATACGAAAACGGCGCTGTTGTATGGAACGTAAACGGTATTCCCGCATGGTCTACCGTAACTGTCTCCTTCAAGGTAACGGTGAACGCAGGAAGCAACGGTGAGAGCATAGTGAACGTAGCAAACGCTGTTGAAGGCGAAAATACTTACGTTACAAATGTAGTTACAAACACACTTGAAGTTCCTCAGCCCGACCCCGTTCCTACTCCCGATCCTGAACGCGGCCCTGAACCCAAACCTCAGCCTGAAACCGAAAGCGAGTCAAAGCCCGCACGTCAGCCCGAAAAGGCACATCAGACCGGAGATAATCTGTCTTTGTTGTTTACGCTCCTGTTCGTAAGCGGCATCGGAATTGCACTCACAACTATCAGCATGAAAAAGAAAAAAGAAGCTGAGGAAAACTAAACTCCAATAAAGGTGCCCCAGGCTGTCCCGCGATAGCTTGGGGCTTACTTTTTCTAATCTTCGGGGAAATGTTGATTTTAACTAATTTTTATGTTATACTATAGTTTAGTATAAGATTATTTTATCGATTATTTTTTGTCACGGAGGGGTGTATGGCTGAAAGAATTGAGTTTTCTGTTTCACCCGAAAAGACCTACTGCAATCCCATTCCTTTGCCCGATTATCCCATCGGCAGGAAGTGCTATGAAGAGTCCTTCAGTCACAGGTGTGATTACAGAGAGACTGCCGACCCGACGGTTATTTACGAGGACGGAAAGTGGTATCTTTATCCCTCCTGCGGTATGGTTTATATCACCGAAGATTTTATTCACTGGGAGCACAGGAGAATGGAGCCTTACGACTGCGGCTATGCGCCGACGGTGGTAAAGCACAAGGGCAGGTTTTATCTGACTGCCTGCAGTACTTCCCTCTTTGTTTCCGACACTCCCGACGGGCCTTTTGAGAGGGTGGGAGATTTTACGCTCCCTTCGGGCGAGTACATATACGTTGACGACCCGATGCTTTTTTCCGATGATGACGGCCGCCTTTATTTTTATTTCGGATGCGGCGGCGATATAAAAGGTGTTGAGCTTGATACCGACTGTCCCACAAAGCTTCTCTCGGAGCCTTCCGTTATGTTCTCCTACGACACGGAAAACCATGAGTGGGAGCGAATGGGTGACTTCAATGAAGACCCGTCATACAGTTGGATAGAGGGCGCGTGGATGTACAAGCGCGGAGATACGTATTACCTCACCTACTGTGCGCCCGGAACGGAATGGATAACCTACGCTATGGGTGCATACAAGAGTAAAAGTCCGCTGGGTCCTTTTGAATACATGGAGACAAGCCCTTTTATTTCAAAGCGGTACGGTCTTGTCCGAGGCCCCGGTCACGGATGTCTTGTTGACGGACCGAACGGCACGCTTTGGGCATTTTACACCTGCTGTATGTGTTATGGCGGAAATTTTGAAAGAAGAATTGGCTTTGACCCCATAGGTTTTGACGAAAACGGGAATATTATACCCACAGAGGCAACCGAAATTCCTCAGCTCGCCCCCGGATATAATAAAGCTCCCCACCTCGGAAACGGCGCAGGACTTATTCCTCTCACTCAGAGAAAAAGCTGTCACTCTTCATCGGAAGCCCCGGGACGAGACTCCCTTTACGCCGTTGACGACAGCATGATAACCTGGTGGCAACCGTCAAGCGATGACCCTGAACCTACACTTACTGTCAAATTGGGCGAGGTGGGCTTCAGAACAGCATCTGTCCGTCTTATTTGGCGCGACGTTGGGCTTGATATCAAAAAGGGATATCTTCCCGGCCCCTTCGGTTACAAGATCGAAGCTCTTGACAAGGACGGAGAATGGATATGCGTTCTTGACAAGTCCGACAACAAAACAGATATGTGCATCGACTATCTGCCTCTTGAGAGCGTTATTGCCACAGAGGTCAGACTAAAAATTACTTCCCATCCCGAAAACATTGAGCCGGGCCTTATTAACTTCACGGTGTTCGGCACTGCAAAATAAAATCTTAAGAAAGCTGCCGTTTGGCAACGAGAATTATGGACGTAAATTACAAAAATCAGAAGAGATACAAGACTGCAAAATATCCCATCAGACAGCCTCTTTTCATAACGGGGCTTATATGGCTTCTCTCGAGGATAATGCTTATCGGCAAGAAGTGGAAGGTCGAGAAGATAAATATGGAGGGTCTCAAGCCCCCTTACATGATGCTCAGCAACCACATGTATTTTATCGACTTTGAGCTTGCCGCCATGGGTACGGGCATGCACAGAGTAAACAACGTTGTAAGCATTGACGGATATTACCGCCGCCCCTGGCTTCTTGAGCTTATCGGCGCTATCTGCACAAGAAAGTTTACAATGGACATGCACCTTATAAAGTCCATCTACAAAGTTATCAGACGCGGCGACGTTCTCTCCATGTACCCCGAGGCAAGATATTCTCCTGCAGGAGTTACGTCATATCTTCCCGAGTCCCTCGGCAGACTTGTCAAGAGAGCGGGAGCTCCCGTTGTGGTCGTTATCCACCACGGAAACCATCTCCACTCTCCCTTCTGGAACTTCAGAAACAAAAGACGCGTTCCTATGCACACCGTTATGA
Source organism: Oscillospiraceae bacterium (assembly GCA_015063695.1). Classification (GTDB taxonomy): domain Bacteria; phylum Bacillota; class Clostridia; order Oscillospirales; family CAG-272; genus RUG14199. The sequence continues at coordinate 87,738 of SVTQ01000003.1, read as the reverse complement.
AGCAGGTCCTCACTGCTGAGCAGCTTAAGGATATGAGCCCCGAGGAGATAAACGACGTTATCCGCGCTGAATTCGCTTATGACGATTACAGATATCAGAAGGATAACGGTATTCTCATAAAGGAAAAATTCCGCGCCGAAGGGCTTCACAAGATACTTTATCAGTGTCCACACTGCATGGCAGAGTCAAAGATGGCATCAAAAGGCACTGAGATATTCTGTACGGAATGCGGCAAGCGTTGGGAGTGGCAAGAGGACGGCTACCTTCGCGCTCTTGAGGGTGAGACCGAATTTGACCATATTCCCGACTGGTTTATGTGGGAGCGCGAGCAGGTCAGAAAACAGATCGAAAACGGCGAATACTCCTTCTGTGACGACGTTGACATTTACTCCATGCCCCGCTGTTGGAGATTTGAATATCTCGGAAAAGGAAGGCTTACCCATGATCCCGAGTGCGGCTTTACCGTTGAAGGCTTCTACAACGGCAGGGACTACAGGATAAACAGAACGCCTCTTCAGACAAACAGTCTCCACGTTGAGTATGACTACTGTTATATCAAGCCCTTTGACTGCGTTGATATCTCCACCGAAAACGACTCCTTCTACTGTTACCCCACAAAGGATAACGTTATTACAAAGCTTGCATTTGCGACGGAGATACTTTACGAAAAGGCGCTGAGGGAAACTCCAAAAAAGTCAGCAAGAAACTAAAATTCAAGGCAGGAAGTTTTTCCTGCCTTTTCTTTATAAAAGTTACACATGCGTATTTATTAAATAATTTAACTAAAATTTATTGACACTGTATAATATAAATGTTATTATTAATTCAGATATTTAAAATAGGTGAGGTATGAAATGAATATTGGTGTTATTGTTCCTCTTCACAATTACAAAGAGGAATTTAAAAGACTTCGTGAATACGGAATTTCCGTTTGTCAGTTCAACTGTTGGGATGACTCTGCTGTTCTGACGGAAGAGCTTGCAAAGGACGTTAAGGCTGAGGCTGAAAAGGAAGGCATCACTGTTTCCGCAGTCTGGCGCGGTTGGCGCGGCCCCACTGCATGGAACTTTACTGAAGGCCCCGACACTTTAGGTCTCGTTCCTGAGCAGTACAGAAAAGACAGAATTTACGACCTTAAGGTCGGCAGCGATTTTGCAAAATGGATAGGAGTTGACAGAGTAATTACTCACATGGGATTTCTTCCCGAAAATCCTTCAAATCCCCTTTTCAATGAAGTTGTTGAAGCTATCCGCGAAGTAGCTGAATACTGCAAGGCAAACGGTCAGGAGCTTCTTTTTGAAACAGGTCAGGAAACTCCCGTTACACTTCTGCGTACGATCGAAACCGTGGGCACGGGCAACCTCGGCATCAACCTTGACCCTGCAAACCTTATTATGTACGGCAAGGCAAATCCCGTTGACGCTCTTGACGTTTTCGGAAAATACGTTATGGAGATACACGGCAAGGACGGTGTTTACCCCACAGGCGGTAATGAGCTCGGCTACGAAATGAAGATAGGTGACGGTAAAGTTGACTTTAAGGCTCTCCTTTCCGGTCTTAAGGCTCACGGCTTTGACGGAAACATCATCATTGAACGTGAGATAGCAGGGGAAGAACAGATAAGGGACATTCTTCACGCAAAGGATCATTTCGAAAAGATCATGGAGGAAATATAAATGCTGAGAGGTGCTATAATCGGTATCGGCGGAATGGGAAGAAACCATCTCGCTTGTTATAATCCCGTTAAAGATGCAAAGATCATCGCTCTTTGCGATATAAATATAGAAGTTGCTCAGAATACAGTCCGCGACTGGGGCCTTGATATTCCCGTTTACGACAACATGGTGGAGCTTATCGAAAAGGAAAAGCCCGATTTTGTTGACATCGTAACTCCCACAGACACACATGCAGAGCTTACCATTAAAGCTTTCGAGATGGGCTGCCACGTTATCTGCGAAAAGCCCATGGCGCTGAACTCCGCTGACTGTCAGAAGATGATAGAAGCTTCCGAAAAGTACGGTAAGGCTCTTATGATAGCACAGGTGGTAAGATTTATGACACCTTACGCTTATCTTAAGAACACTATTGAGACCGGCAGGCTCGGAAAGCTCATAAAGTATACTGCCAAGAGACTCAGCCCCGTTCCCACGTGGAGCGCAGAGGACTGGATGAAGAAGCCCGAGAGAAGCGGCGGCGCAGTCATTGACCTCGCTATCCACGATTTTGACTTTATTCAGTGGACCTTCGGACTTCCCGAAAAGCATGACAGCGTTCACTACACTTGGAAGAACGAAACCGAGTTCATCTCCACCAACATGAAATACGACGGACTTTCCATCTTCGTTGAAGGCGGTTGGTTCACAACGGCTCTTCCCTTCAATGCAGGCTATACCGCTATATTCGAAAACGGCGTTATATCTGCCGAGGGTGAAGCAATCAAGGAAAACGGACAGGAAGTAAGCCTCGAATGGAATTCTCCCGAAATTGCCATTGACGGCGTGACCGTTGAAAGCGTTGACGGTTATTCCCGTGAGCTGGCGTACTTCATCAGTTGCGTTGAAAACGGAAAGAAGCCCGAGATGGCTCTTCCCGAAAGCTCTAAGGCTTCCATTGAATTCTGCGAAAAGCTTATGAGCGAGGCAACGAAGCTCTGATGGAAATGAGACAGGATTATATCGAATTTATCGACCTTTTAGGATTTCCCGAAGAGGATAAAAAGATACTTATAAACTCATTTGATACGGTCATGACAAGTCCCGCGGCTGTACAGAAGGTTCATCCCTTCATTGAGAACTATAAAAACGGCGCGTGGCTTGACTATTTCACCTATATGGGTGAATATGAAAAGGTTCTTGAAGAGGTCTGCACCAACAAGCTGACCGACGGGCTTATGTTCCATCTGGCGATGGCGGCATACTCATATCCCTTCTTTGAAAAGAACGGATTTTCAAGAGAGGTCTGGGTTCGCTCCATGAAGGACTTTACCTTCAAGAATGAGGAATGCAAGGTTCGTTACGGCGTTGTAGGCACCTTTGTAAACTGGTTTGCCCGTTGGTACTTCGGCAACCGTGCCGCCTTCGGCAGACTTCAGTATGAGAGCTACACCTGCTATTTTGACATTGAGGACGAAGAGCTTTCGATCAAGCAGGGCGATGATATCGTAAACATTCACATCCCCTCCGATAAAAGTGCTCCCCTTTCCGACGAGGAGGTCGATGCTTCTCTCAGACAGGCGGCAGAATACTACGGCAAGCTTTACGGCAAGGACAAGATAGTTTTCCACTGCGACAGCTGGATGCTTCATCCTTGCCACATGGATAAGCTTCCCGAAAACTCAAAGATAGTTAAATTTGCAAAGCGCTTTAAGATCTTCCGCGTTGGTGAATATTCCGAGGAGGACATCTGGCGTATTTTCCCCATCAAGGAATATGACGGAGTGCCCGAAAATCTCCCCGAAAACACGTCCCTTCAGAAGGTCTACAAACAGCTTCTCATTAATAAGGAGCCTATAGGCGAGGCGGCAGGATATTTCGTTTACACTTTATAAGAAACGGTGAAACGGTAGAACGGACGAGCGATGCTCGCCCCTACAACGATTGAAGTTGGCCGTTTGTATTGTTTCTACGTTGAATATAAAAGACAGCAGACTGAAAATGGTCTGCTGTTTCAAAATGGTAACAGATATGAGAATAATGTTCGTTTGTCACGGGAATATCTGCAGAAGTCCCATGGCGGAATTTATTATGAGGGATTTACTTAAAAAGCACGGTCTTTCCCATGAGGTTTCCGTTTCATCTAGCGCCACAAGCACTGAGGAGATATGGCGCGGTGTGGGTAATCCCGTTTATCCCCCCGCCAAGGCGGAGCTTGCACGTCACGGTCTTTCCGCCGACGGAAAAAGAGCTGTTCAGCTTAAAAAGGAGGATTACGAAGAATACGACCTTTTTATCGGCATGGACAGCGCAAACATAAGAAACATGCACCGAATTTTAGGCGGTGACCCCGAAAACAAAATAAGAAAGCTTATGGAATACACACCTCGCGGCGGAGACGTTTCCGACCCTTGGTATACTGACAGATTTGATATAGCTTTCAGAGATATTTATGAGGGCTGTGAGTGCTTGCTTAAAGAGATCAAGTAAAAAACGACAAGCTCCGCAGAACCTGTCGTTTTGGTGAAGATGAGTGGATTCGAACCACCGACCCCCTGCATGTCAAGCAGATACTCTAACCAGCTGAGCTACACCTTCACGTGTTTTATTGCTTAGGTAGTATAACACATTAAAAAGGATTTTGCAAGTCCTTTTTTGAAATACGAAAATAAATTTTACAGGTATGAAATTATGAATATAAGCTATGAAGCTCTGTTTGCGCAGAGTGCCGCCGTTGCGTCTGAAATAATCGAAAAAGCGAAGCTCACTAAAGGAAACATTCTTGTCGTCGGATGCTCCTCAAGCGAGATAGTGGGCGAAAGAATAGGAACGTTCTCTTCTCCCGAGGCGGCTCGCGCCGTTCTTGACGGCATTTTAAGCGTTACAAAGCCGCTTGACATCTTTATTGCCGCTCAGTGCTGTGAGCATCTTAACCGCGCTGTAATAACCGAGAAGGCGGCATTTCCTTATGCTGAGTACGTGAACGTCCGTCCCATGCCGAAAGCAGGCGGTTCTTTTTCGACGGCGGCTTACGAAACTTTCAAAGATCCCGTGGCTCTTGAAGAAATTAAAGCTGATGCGGGAATTGACATCGGTTTCACTCTTATCGGAATGCATCTAAAAAAGGTTGCCGTTCCCGTAAGACTTGAGAACAACAAGATAGGAAACGCACTCGTTATTGCCGCGAGAGTTCGTCCAAAGTTTATCGGCGGCGAGCGCGCGGTATATGATGAAAATATGCTTTAAGCGAGGATAAAATTATGAAAAAGCTTCTCAGAACAGCTTCCTTTTTACTTTGTTTGATACTTCTCTGTCCCATTCTTGCCACGGACGCTTACGCTCTTGAAGAGATAATTTTTACAGAGATAGAAACAGTGGACGTAGCTGAGTTCAGGTACGGGGCTTCTGCCCTTCCCATGGCTGTGCAAGTTCTTGACACGGAGGTGACCGAAGAATACTCACGTTACGGAAAGCTTATTATTTCTCAGATGGCAAACTCAGATAATCTTCTTGCGGCTTATGAGCTGATAGCAAGCGGCATCGAGTCACTGAATTCTAAGATCTATCTTTCAAATTACGGCGCAAAGATAAACAAAAACGAATTCCTCACGGTATACAACATAGTTCTGAACGACTATCCCGAATACTTCTGGACCGGCTCCTCATGCTCTTATGCAACGAGCTTTATGGGTTCATACATATCCTATATTGCCCCTGAGTACGTTATGACCGCTTCCGATGCAGAAGCTGCAACGGATAAGCTGAACAAGGCTGTTTCAAACTTTGCCTTTAATCTTGAAAGCAAGTCCGACTACAAGATATCCAAGTATCTGCATGACAGGCTTGCTATGGACGTTGAATACGTTGCAACGGACCTCGACCAGACGGCTTACGGTGCTTTGGTAGAGAAAAAAGCAGTATGTGCGGGATATTCCAGAGCCTATCAGCTCCTTCTCACGTCCCTTGGAATTCCTGCATGGACGGTTACGGGTTCAAGCTATATACCCGGAACGACGGAAACTGCTCTTCACGCCTGGAATATCGTTTTTCTTGACGGTGAATGGTATTACACCGATATTACGTGGGACGACCAGGGCGACACAACGGAGCTTATATTCTATTCTTATTTCAACGTAACCTCAGAGCAGTTATTTGAAGATCACACGCCTGATACGGACATCGCCCCTTATCTTCCCGATTGCACGGCTACCAAAAACAACTATTTCAAGAAAAAGGGCTGGGAATGTGAGACTTTTGACCAAACGACAGTCACTGAATCCATTCTAAGCTGCGGCGGTTATTCAAGAATTTACTACACGGGTGATATTGATGAATTCGTAAACGAGCTCGGTTCCTCTATGTACGATATTGCCGTTGACATCGGAATCTCAGGAAGCTATTCCCGTTCCATTATCCGTCTCGGTCACGAGATACACGTTATTATAAACAGCGGATATCCTGCAAACGGCGATACAAACGGTGATCTGGATCTGACCGTAAAAGATTCGCTGCTCCTGAAAAAATTCCTTGCAGGCTCGGAAGATATTACCGAAATTTCCATTAGAAATGCAGATATGAACGGTGACGGGGAAATTACGTCCCGTGACATTATAATGATAAAAAAACTCTTGATGGGAATTTGATTTAGCATAAAGATAACCAAAGCTATAACACTTACACAATTCCCGCACATAGTTTCATTTAGATTGCAAAGATAAAAAAACGAGAGAGATAGCTTCATTAGTAGTTATCTCTCTCTGCTTTTTTAATTGATCTCAGTTATATCATAAGGTGTGGTCTGATATACGAAGTAGTTGAGCCAGTTGGAGAAAAGAAGGTTTGCGTGACCTCTCCAGTTTACGACGGGCTCTTTCGTATCGTCGTCGTTCGGAAAATAGTTTTCGGGAACGGCGATCTCAAGACCGAGGGCTTTATCTCTGTCGTATTCCTGCTTCAGCGTATCTCTGTCGTACTCGGAGTGTCCCGTTACGAAGACCTGCTTGCCTCTTGCAGTCGCAACGGTGTATATACCTGCTTTTTCTGAGGAAGCGAGGATCTTAAGCTCGGGAATTTTTTCTATATCCTCGCGCAGTACCGTTGTATGTCTTGAATGAGGAACGGGGAAAACGTCGTCAAAGCCGCGGAACAAAATGGAGCTCTTATGGTCAACCACGTGGTCGAATATACCGAAGAGCTTAGAGTCGAGTTTATACTTTTTTATGCCGTAATGGTAGTAGAGACCTGCCTGCGCGCCCCAACAAATATGAAGGGTGCTTGTGACGTGGGTCTTGCTCCACTCCATAATTTCGCAGAGCTCCTCCCAGTATTCCACCTCTTCGAATTCCATCAGCTCAACGGGTGCCCCCGTGATGATAAGTCCGTCAAAATTACGGTGCTTTATATCGTCAAAGGTCTTATAAAAGGCGAGCATGTGGTCTTCGGAGGTGTTTTTTGATTTATGGGTCTTTGTGTGGATAAGCTCCAGTTCTATTTGGAGGGGAGTGTTACCGAGAAGACGTGCAAACTGTGTTTCGGTAACTATCTTTTTGGGCATCAGATTGAGAAGAAGTATCTGAAGGGGACGGATATCCTGAGTCATAGCTCTCGTTTCCGTCATTACAAATATATTCTCATTCTGAAGCACAGTTGTTGCAGGAAGAAGGTTTGGTATTTTAATAGGCAAATCGTTTTACCTCGCTAAATTCTAATCAGATTGCGGCAAATGCCTGTTTGATATCGTCTATAATATCCTCAACGTTTTCAATACCTACGGAGAGACGGATAAGGTCGGGTGTAATTCCTGCTTCCACGAGCTGTTCGTCTGTAAGCTGACGGTGAGTGGTGCTTGCAGGGTGAAGAACGGAGGTGCGTGCATCGGCAACGTGAACCACGATAGCCGCCATTTTAAGGGCGTTCATGAACTTTACTGCCGCTTCTCTGCCGCCCTTTACGCCGAAGGAGATAACGCCGCAGGAGCCCCCCGGAAGATACTTCTGTGTGAGAGCGTACTGGTCGGAGCTTTCAAGGTCGGGGTAGTTGATCCAGGAAACGTTTTCGTTATTTTCAAGGAATTTTGCAACCGCGAGGGCGTTCTGACAGTGTCTTTCCATACGGAGAGCAAGGGTTTCAAGGCCGAGGTTTAAGATAAACGCGGTCATGGGCTGAGGAGTCACGCCAAGGTCGCGCATGAGCTGAACTCTTGCTTTTGTGATAAACGCCGCCTTACCGAAATCTCTTGTGTAAACTACGCCGTGGTAGGAGTCGTCGGGTTCTGTAAGTCCGGGGAACTTGCCTGCCGCTTCCCAGTCAAAGTTACCGCTGTCGATAACAACGCCGCCGACAACGCTTGCGTGACCGTCCATGTACTTTGTGGTGGAGTGCATTACGATATCCGCGCCGTGCTCGAAGGGACGGCAGTTGATAGGTGTTGCAAAGGTATTGTCAACAACGAGGGGAACGTTATGCTTGTGGGCGAGGTTCGCAAATCTCTCGATATCGAGAATTGTGAGGGCGGGGTTTGCGATAGTTTCGCCGAAAACGAGCTTTGTATTTTCATCGAAATACTTTTCTATCTCCTCATCGCTCATGCTCTGGTTAACAAAGCGGACTTCGATGCCTACTCTCTTAAGAGTTACCGCAAAGAGGTTGATGGTTCCGCCGTAGATGGTGGAGAGACATACGAAGTTATCGCCTGCGTTTGCGATATTGAGAATACAGGTAAGGCTTGCCGCCTGACCGGAGGATGTGCACATAGCTCCCACGCCGCCTTCAAGGGCAGCTATCTTCTGTTCAACGAAGTCAACCGTGGGGTTGGAAATTCTTGTGTACATGTGACCGGGTGCCTTAAGGTCAAAAAGGTCGCCGAGGTGCTCGGATGAGTCGTACTTATATGTAGTGCTCTGGTAGATAGGAAGAATTCTGGGTTCGCCGTTTTGGGGCTTATATCCTTCCTGTATACATTTTGTTTCTATCTTATATTCTTTCATTTTTTCCTCCCGAATAAATTCGCAAAGTACAGTATTTACATTGTTATTCATTATATTATAAAACATCTGCGGTCATAAATCAAGAGATTACAAAAAATTGTTGATATAAAACGGAAATCCGCTTTACTTTTAAACTCCGTTGCTGTATAATTTCATTGTATAGAAAAAATATGATCTTGTGAGGTTATTATGGCAAAAAATATTTTATTTCAGGGTGACTCCATAACGGAATCACAGCGTTTCAGAGAGTTTCCCGACCACATGGGCAGCGGCTTTGCTATCATGGTTGCAGGTGAGCTTGGCTACAAGCATCCCGGCACGTACAGCTTTGTAAACCGCGGCATTGCAGGTCAGAAGACAAGCGACGTTTACGGCCGTATTCAGGCTGACATCATTGACGAAAAGCCCGATTTCATGAGCCTTCTTGTCGGTGTTAACGACGTTTGGCACGGTATCGACTACAACTGGGGCGATACAGCGGAAAACTACGAAAAGCTTCTCTCTTCAATTATCGAAGAAACAAAGGCGGCGCTTCCCGACGTTAAGATCATGATAATCGAGCCTTTCGTTCTTGAGGCTGATGCCACAAGGTCCACCGAAGAAAAGCCCGACAAGTGGGAGACCTTCAGACGTGAGGTTGGAATTCGCGCACGCATTGCAAAGGAAGTTGCAGAAAAATACTCCCTTAAGTTTATGCCTCTTCAGGAAAAGCTTGAAGCGGCAGCGGAAAAGACAGGCGTTTCCTATTGGCTTGAGGACGGCGTTCACCCCTCCCCTGCGGGCCACGAGCTTATTGCGCGTGAATGGATAAAGGCGTACTTTGAGGTATTCCCTGAGGAGATGTAAATAGCGGACGAGCGATGCTCGCCACTACAGGGTAGATGTTGGTCGATAATTACATCTTGAATGATGAACTTCACTATTCCGTCATCCTGAGAGAACGAAGTGAACCGAAGGATCTTGGCATGGAGGATTATGTTGTTATATCGTCCCGGGTACTTAACGTTAGAAGATTCTTCGACTTCGCGCTGTGCGCTTCACTCAGAATGACATGATAGGCGAAGTCTCACGGTGGCCGTTTACAGCGTTTTCTAAAGGATGAAGAACGGGTCGTCGAGGACGCCGACCCCTACAAGTCATTTGTTGGTCGATTGTTACATAGGATTTTAAGATCCCCGTACATATGCTGATTTTGCATTTGTACGGGGATCTTTATGCGCGAAAAAAGGGTGCCCTAAACGGACACCCTTTAGTAAAATCAAATTACTTAGCGATATACTTGTTAACTGTTTCGGATGCTGCATCGTATTCGATGGAGGATGTGATAACACATTCAACAGCCTTTGCGTTAACGAGCTTATCAAGCTTTGCGATCATCTTATCGAATTCTGCTTCGTCGTTACCGATGATCTTGAGAGCAGAGTCGATAAAGAGATGCTTAACGTCGTTATTGCTTGCGAGGATACCTGCAACGAAGCCGTAGAGACTTTCGCCGTTTTCAATTTCAAATTCATCCGCTTCAATAAGTCTGCACTGATACTTTATATCAAATCTCAGCTTGTTACCCTTTTCGATGCAAACTACGTCACCGTTAGTGGTATCAAGTGAGCTGTTAACAAGTTCGATAAGCTGCTTGGTTTTGCCGGCACCCTTGCCGCCGATAATAAGTTTTAACATATAAACCTCCGAAGTTAAATTGAAGGTACACCTTCAATAATTTTCTGTCTTTATTATACATGATTTTTTTCCATATTGCAATACGTAATTATGTTTTTTTGGTGAAAACACAGAAAAAACTAAATGAAATTTTCGTGTTTTAGTCTTTAGATACAAATATAATCAGAACACGACCCACAGAGCGCAATAAAAATTACGGGTGGGTGCCCGAAGCCTTGTTATATCCACAATAGAAATGCGCCGAAAAAGGTTTCGGCGCATTCAGTGTTATTAATATTCGTAGAAATCTCCCATCTTAGCCTCAAGCTCTGCTTTTCTTTCTTCAAAGCCGGGCTTACCGATAAGGGCAAACATATTCTTCTTATAAGTTTCAACACCGGGCTGGTTAAAGGGATTTACACCGAGAGTGTAGCCCGAAACAGCGCAGGCAAGCTCAAAGAAGTATACAAGATAACCGAAGGTGTTAGCGCTTCTGTCCTGCACTCTGAGAACGATGTTGGGAACAAGGCCTTCCGTGTGAGCAAAGAGAGTTGCTGTCATTGCGGCATCGTTAACTCTTGAAAGCTCTCTGCCGGAGAGGAAGTTAAGACCGTCAGTATCGTTTGCATCAAAGGGGATAATAACCTTATCACCGCTGTCTCTTATCTGGATAACGGTTTCAAAGATGTTACGCATACCCTGCTGGATGTACTGACCGAGGGAGTGAAGGTCTGTTGAGAAGATAACGGATGCGGGGAAAATACCCTTGCCGTCCTTACCCTCGGATTCACCGTAGAGCTGCTTCCACCATTCGCACATCATCTGGAAGGAGGGCTCGTATGCAGCGAGGATCTCAGTTGTTTTACCCTGTCTGTAGAAGGTATTTCTGTATGCGGCATACTTAAGGCAGGAGTTGGATTTTTCATCTGTGTTGAAGAGGAGCTGTTCTCTTGCGAGAGCCGCGCCTGCCATCATGGAATCGATATCGATACCTGCAACTGCGATGGGAAGAAGACCTACTGCTGTGAGAACAGAGTATCTGCCGCCGATATCGTCGGGAACAACGAAGGTTTCGTAGCCCATTTTGTCGGCGAGGTCCTTGAGAGTTCCTCTTGCCTTATCCGTTGTTGCGAAAATTCTTTCCTTTGCGCCGTCTACCCCGTACTTCTCTTCAAGAAGCTCCTTGAAAATTCTGAAGGTTACTGCGGGCTCTGTCGTTGTACCTGACTTGGAAATAACGTTGATGCAGATATCTTTGCCTTCGCAGATGGAGAGAAGGTCAGCGAGAGAAGAGGAGCTGATGGAGTTACCCGCGAAATAAACGTCGGGTGTATCCTTCTTCATATTGTTATAAAGAGGGCTCTTTACGTATTCAATAGCGGCTCTTGCGCCGAGGTAGCTGCCGCCGATACCGATAACTACGAAAACGTCACAGCTCTTTTTTATCTTTTCAGCCGCAACCTTAATTCTTGCAAATTCTTCCTTGTCATAGTTTACGGGAAGGTCCTTCCAGCCGAGGAAGTCGTTACCTGCGCCGTCACCCTTAATAACGGTCTGATGCGCTTTTTCAACTTCAGCTACTACTGCCTGGTACTCCTTTTCCGCTACAAAATCCTTGACAAATCTTTCAGACATTCTGACTATCATAAAAAACTCCGTGTTATTATAGCAGACCGAGATCTGCGTTAAAATTTTTCGTATTCAAGTTAAGCTTTTAACATTGAGCTTTTATTTTACACCATATAAAGCTATTTTTCAAGGGAAAAAAGTAAAAAAATATAAAATAATCAGTTTAAAAAAGGGATTATCTGCAAATAATTTCTAAGACAGTGTGAAAACTCCCAGCAGTTTACAAAACAGACCGAAAAATGTAATTTTTTCCACGGTCTCACTGCACAGAAGGGGGGCTTCGCCCACCACGTTCTCTCCCGACATAAATCTGACGTTTCCGATAACGTCACCCTTCTTTACAGGTGCGCCGACAGCTTCGGGTGCCTCAATATCTGCCTTGATTTCCGAGCCCGCGCCTTTCGGAAGAAGAACGGAACATCCGTCGTACTCGGTCCTGCACTCGGGAAGAACTCCTCCCGTAACCTTTACGGGACTTCCCTCTCCGCCCTCGTTTGTGTATATCGAAAAGTTCGCAAATCCGTAGTCCAGAAGCGTTTTTGCACACTCGTTCCTTATATCCCTTGTGGGTGAGCCCATTATAACGGCGATAAGGTGGAGCCCGTCGCGGCAGGCAGTTGCGCTTATGCAGAATTTAGCTTTAGCGGTGGAGCCCGTTTTCAGTCCCGTTGCGCCGCTGTAAAAGCGGATAAGCCTATTGGTATTGGATAGACCGAATTCACCGTTTCTGACGGTATCCATCCATATTGAGGAATACTGCAGAATAAGAGGATGCGCCATCAGCGCTCTTGACATTACGGCGATATCCCTTGCGCTTGTTACGTGATTTGTCACCGTATCGTCAAGTCCCGTTGCGTTTTCAAAAACGGAGTTTTTCATACCGAGCTCACGGGCTCTCTCATTCATCATGGTGATAAAGGTGGTTTCCGTTCCAGCAACGGCTTCGGCAAGGGTCACCGCCGCATCGTTTGCAGAGGAGACGACTACGCATTTGAGAAGCTCGTCGACAGTCATTTCCTCACCCGGCTCAAGATAGACCTGAGAGCCGCCCATGGAAGCGGCGTACTCACTGACGGAGAGCTTATCCTCAAGCTTTAATTTTCCTGCCTCAATAGCTTCCATGGTAAGAAGAAGAGTCATGACCTTTGTTACAGAGGCGGGAGGAAGGGCTTCGTCTGCGTTCTTTTCATAGAGCACCGTGCCCGTTGCGCTGTCCATAAGAACAGCCGATCTGCAGTCAAGGTCAAAGGGCATGAGGTTTTCTATCTGCACGGCGGACACTGCATCCGCGGCACCGACGGATAAGGTGCCCGTTAAGATCATCAGAAAACACAAGCTGAATATCAGAATTTTCTTCATTTTATTACCTCACCGAAACATATTTAATATCTCGGTAAAGCTTATGAAAACAAAGCGGCGTTTATTCTTCAAGTAATTCCGACACTGTCACAAATTCAAATCCCCGTTCAACAAGCCTCGGGAGCATTATTTCAAGCGCCATGGGTGTCGGAGAGTTACCTCCTATATAATCGTGCATAAGGATTATGTCCCCGCCCCTTACGTCCTCAAGGACGTTTGCCGCGATATTTTCGGGTGTGGGATGAGACCAGTCGCAGGTGTCAAGGGACCAAAGGACTATTTTATATCCGAGCTCATTTGCGATGCTCGTAAGTCTCCCGTCGTAAAGTCCTCCGGGAGGTCTTAAAAATTTCGTTTTATAGTCGGTTATTGATGCAATTATACTTTGGCTTTCGACCATTTCCTCTTTTATCTCTACATCCGTAGCTTTTTTGAGGTATACGTGGCTGAGAGTATGGTTTTCGACCTCGTGGCCTGCCTCAAGCTCCTTTCTTATAAGCTCGGGGTAAGTGTCCGCGTTTGTTCCTATAACGAAAAAGGTTGCTTTTATATCGTATTTTGCGAGGATATCGAGTATCTCCTCGGTGTAACGCTCATGAGGGCCGTCGTCAAAGGTGAGGGCGATCTTTTCGGATGCGGCAGGTACTCTTCTGACAACACAGCTCTCGCTGTCCTCGACGGCGGCGACGGTAAGCTCTGCGGGCTTTATGCTTCCGGTATTTACCAAATCAAAAACACCGTAGACACCAAAGGACAGAAAGACAAGAAGAAAGGTAATTCCTGCAGCTTCGGTCAAGGTTATTTTCTTCATTTTCCGCAAAGCTCACAAAGGGTCCCGAAGGTGTAGCCCTCGGCTCTCCAGTTATCGATAAGAGTACCGAGAATTGCCGCGTTGGTGGCTGAGGTGGGATGAAGAAGGATAACCTCTCCGTTATGGGTGCCCTCCATTACCTTTTTTATTGCCGCGTCCTCGCTCATCTGGTTGTTGTTGTCCCAATCGGCGTATGCAAAGCTCCAGAACACGGTGCTGTAACCGAGCTCCCTTGCCCATATAAGGTTCTGTTCGGTGAACTTGCCTTCGGGCGGTCTGAAGTAAGGTGCCATATCGAGCCCCAGTGTTTCTTTGAGTGTGGTGTTAAGGCTGTCAAGCTCCGCTTTGAATTCTTCCTTTGTTGTAACTCTCGTCATATCCTTGTGACTTGCGGTGTGGTTACAGATAAGGTGTCCTTCTTCTGCCATACGGCGCACAAGGTCGGGGTTTGACTTAATAACGTTATCAAGGATGAAAAATGCACCCGTTACGTTCTTTTCCTTCATTACGTCAAGTATCTTTCCTACGTTGCCGTTTTCGTAGCCTGCGTCAAAGGTGAGGTATATTACCTTTTTGCCGTCGGTGTTCTTATCGAGGAAATATCCGTCATAGCTTTCAATAAATGACATCTGAGGGTCGAGGGTGGGTGTTTCACCGTTTTTTACGTGCTTACAGTACCAGTTATAGGGTGTTGTTTCCGAGTGTGCTGAAACGTCCTCAAAGTCCTCCGCTGCATCGACGAGGCAGGGGACGGAGGTCTCATTATATGCTTTTTGGAACAGGTGGGCGAGTGCGGATGATATTATTACGGCGAAAAGAAGGCCGCTTAAAATTCTTGTTCTGTTTTTCATTATTTTTCTCCAAAGTTTTATTTTTGTCTGCATATTTATTGTTTGCAGTCGGGATAAATAAATCAGAGTATTTTACAGTAAAACACTACAGAAAAATGATTTTGCGGAGAAAAATGTAAAAAAGGGACGATATTATTAAATAAAAGCGGACGACCGATGGTCGCCCCTACAGAGTGAAATGATTTTGCGGAGAAAAATGTAAAAAAGGTTTTGCAAAAAGCAAAACCCTTACAGAAAAACAAAAACTCCGTCGGAGCATGACGGAGTTTTCTATAATTACATATTGTTGAGTGCTTTTGTGAACTGGCTCTTCTTGTGAGCTGCTGCGTTCTTGTGCATGATGTTACGAACAGCTGCGTGGTCAACCTTCTTAACAGCTTCCTTGTACATTGCGTTTGCAGCAACCTTGTCACCTGCTTCAACAGCTGCGTAGAACTTCTTAACGATAGTACGGAGCTGGCTCTTGAAGATCTTGTTCTTGAGTGTCTTTGTAGCGGTAACCTTTACACGCTTCTTAGCAGACTTAATGTTAGGCATTGTAATTCCCTCCTTCAAAAAAACAAAATTAAGGCGGCGCCTACACCTGAGAGGGTGTGTAAGTGCCTCATTTCACATACTGTGTGATTATATCACATATTTTTTCCATTTGCAAGTACTTTTTTCAATTTTTTTGAAATTTTCGGCGTTTGTATTCATTCGTGCAAAAATCGGGCTTTCAGGCACCTCAATATGTGCAATTTTATACTTCCTTTTTGTTAAAATACGCTTTGTTTATTAAATTATATAAAAAATATAGTCAAAAAACTTGCCTGCGCGTTTTGTTTGTGATATAATTGTATGGATAATACTTATAAGGCAGGTTCACTATGAAATATTTAGTACTTATACCCGACGGAATGGCTGACAGACCCCAGGCCGTCTTTAACAATAAAACTCCCATGGACGTTGCAAACAAGCCCACAATGGATGCTCTTGCGGCAAAAGCTCTCTGCGGTACCGTTTCCAACGTACCCGAGGGAATGGTTCCCGAAAGCGACACTGCAAACCTCGCCATTCTCTCCTATGACCCCAAGGTCTACTCCAAGGGCCGCTCTCCTCTCGAAGCTGTGAGCATGGGTATCGAAATGAGCGAAAACGACACTGCAATCAGATGCAACGTGGTTACCGTTTCCGAGGACGAAGGCGATTACTTCGAGGCGACTATGGTCGACCACAGCGCCGATGAAATTTCAACGGAAGAGGCGGCGGAGCTTGTTAAGGCTCTGAACGAGGCTCTTCCCATGGAGGGCAGAAAGCTTTACACAGGTGTCAGCTACCGCCACTGTCTTATCTGGGAGAACGCTTCCGAAACATATAACTTCATGCGTCCCCACGACATCATCGGCAGAAAGATAAAGGAATATCTCCCTCAGGGTGAAGAGGGCGCGGAATTCCTCAAGTATATGCACGAGGGCTACAAGGTGCTCCGCGACCATCCCGTAAACAGGGCAAGACGCGAAAAAGGTCTTCGTCCTGCAAACTCCCCCTGGCTCTGGAGCCCCGGCAAGAAGCCCGCTCTTCCCGATTTCAAGGAAAAATGGGGAATAAGCGGCGCGATCATTTCTGCAGTCGACCTTATCAAGGGCATCGGTCTTTGCGCAGGCATGAACGTTGTCAGTGTTGAAGGCGCAACAGGCAACTACCACACAAACTACGAGGGCAAGGCAAATGCCGCCATCGACTGCTTCAAAAACGGCGACGACTTCGTTTACATTCACGTTGAAGCACCCGACGAATGCGGTCACAGAGGAGAAGATACCGTCAAGGTCAAGGCTATTGAAAAGATAGACTCTCTCATTCTGAAGCCTGTTCTTGAGTACCTTGAAAGCACAGGTGAGGATTTCAAGATCATGGTTCTTCCCGACCATCCCACACCTATTGAGATAAGAACTCACTCCATGGAGCCTGTTCCCTTCTTTATTTACGACTCAAGAAAGACCGAGGACGGACTCTCCCTCTACTGCGAAAAGAGCGCAGAGGAGAAGGGATATTACATCCCCGACGGAAGCACTCTTCTTGACATACTTATTGAGAAATAATCACTCCGAAAGGAATACGTTATGAACGAAATAAAGACCGCCGAGCAGAAGAAAAAGGAATATCTCCGCGAGATCTTCGGCTCCGTTGAGCTCTTCTGCATCTGCGTTGCAGTTGTTGTTATTATATTTACGTTTTTCTTCAGACTCTCCATCGTTGACGGCGAGTCCATGGAAAACACTCTCCACGACAAGGAATATCTTGTTGTGAGAACCGCTTTTTACGAACCCGCTCAGGGGGATATCGTTGTTATTCATGACAGATCTCTTGAAGGTCTTTACGGAAATCCTCTTATCAAGAGAGTTATCGCTGTGGGCGGTCAGACCATTGATATTGACTTCAACACGTGGACTGTGACCGTTGACGGTGTCGTTATCGACGAGCCCTACATCAAGCTTGACCCCATGGTGGATCTTACCTCCGCATGGACTTACCCTCTCGAAGTACCCGAGGGAGAGGTCTTCGTTATGGGTGACAACCGCGACCATTCGGGTGACAGCAGAAGCGCATCCGTGGGCACTGTTGACGAGAGATGTATCGTCGGCAAGGCGGCTCTCAGATTTTTCCCCTTCGACAAGTTCGGAGTTCTTGAAAATCCCTTTGATGCCGCAGAAAATTAATTAACAGAACACAAAGAGAGATATATTATGCCTTCTCAGACTATACAGTGGTTTCCCGGGCATATGGCGAAGACCCGCCGCCTCATAAAGGAAAACCTTAAAAACTGCGATATCGTTATTGAGCTTCTTGACGCGAGAATTCCGAAGAGCTCAAAGAACCCCGAGATAGCTTCCCTTGTTGAAGGAAAGCCCGTTCTCACCCTTCTCAACAAATCCTCCCTTGCAGACCCGAGGCTCACCAAGGAATGGATAGAATATTACAGGAAAAGCGGCGGATATGCCATTGCGGTGGACTGCGTAAAGAATGACAACATAAACGCCATTGGCAATGCGGTAAGAGAAATTCTCAAAGAAAAAATTGACAGATACGAAGCAAAGGGTATGCACGGAAAACAGCTCCGCGCCATGATAGTCGGTATTCCCAACGTGGGCAAAAGCTCCCTTGTCAACAGACTGAGCAAGTCCAAAAAGGCGAAGGTCGAGGACCGCCCCGGCGTTACCCTCAACAAGCAGTGGGTAACTACCGACATGGGCTTTGAGCTTCTTGACATGCCCGGTGTTCTCTGGCCTAAGTTTGAAGACCGTATCACGGGAGAAAACCTTGCCCTTACAGGTGCCATCAAGGATGCTATTCTTGACACCGAGGAGCTCGGCTGCATCCTCTGCTCGCGTCTTTTTGATACTGCGCGCGACCTTTTCTGCACAAGATACAAGCTTGAAAAGGAAAAGCTCGAAGGACTTCAGGGCTGGGAGCTTCTTGAAGCTGTCGGCAGAAAGAGAGGTTTTCTCCTTTCGGGCGGCGAGATAAACACCGAAAGATGCGCCCTTATGCTCCTTGACGAGTTCAGAGGCTGCAAGATAGGCAGAATTTCCCTTGAAAAGCCCGATGCCGCAGAGACAAAAACAGAAGGCGAAGAATAAATTACAGATCTAAGGATATTTATGAACTCACACGAATTTGACCTTTCATATATCAAGGGTGAAGTAAAGCTTCTTGCAGGAACGGACGAGGCGGGCAGAGGCCCTCTTGCAGGCCCCGTTGTTGCCGCGGCTTGTATTCTGAAGCCCGGAGTTATTATTGAGGGGCTTGACGACTCAAAGAAGCTGACGGAGAAGAAAAGAGAGGCGCTTTTCGACGTAATAAAGGAAAATTGCCTCACTTATTGTATTGCCTCCGCATCCCCTGTTGAAATTGACGAGATAAATATTTTAAACGCTTCCCTTCTTGCCATGCGCCGCGCCGTTTTGGGGCTGACGCACACGCCCGACCTTCTTCTTGTTGACGGCAACAAGTGCGGGGGATTTCCCGTTCCTGCCGAGGCAGTTGTCAAAGGTGATGCGAAGAGCCAGTCCATTGCCGCCGCATCGGTTCTTGCCAAGGTTACGAGGGACAGAATGTGTGAGGCTCTTGACAGGGTCTATCCTCAGTACGGCTTCGCAAAGCACAAGGGTTATCCCACAAAAGACCACAAGCTTGCAGTCTACAGGTTTGGCCCTTGCCCCGAGCACAGGCTTTCTTTCCTCTCTTTTATTGAAAGAGACCGCGAAAAGCTTGAAGCTATGCTGAAGGGCGAATAAGTTATAATGCTTGGTATTTTCAGATATTCAAAAAAGATAAAAAAGTATGACGGCATTCCCTTCCACCTTGCAGTCGGTAAATTCGGCGAGGAGGCGGCGCAGAAGCTTCTTCGGAAGAAGGGCTACAGAATAGTTGACACTGACGTTCACGTCGGGCGCAGTGAGCTTGACATCGTTGCGACAAAGGATGACACTCTTGTGTTCTTCGAGGTCAAGACGAGAACCGCGGAAGAAGGGGAAATTCCTCTCACCCGTCCTGCCGATGCTGTCAATAAGGAAAAAGCTACATATCTTATAAGAGGAGCAAACAAATATATTAAAGAGACCTTCGTTTTTTTCGGCTCTTATTTCAAGAGATTTGACCTTATTGAGGTCTATGCCGAGAAAAAAGGCGAAAAACTTGTTTGCAAAGAAATTAAGCATTTTGAAAATGCAATAAGGAAAAGGTAGCATGAACTATTTCGATCTCCACTGCGACACTCTGACCGCCCTTTTTGACAAAGGCGAGACACTTAAAAACAGTACGTGTCACGTAAAAGGAAGCTCCGTAAGTGAATTTGAAAGCTACGTTCAGGTCAGCGCCGTTTTTTCTGACAGCAAAAAGAGCGACAGTGAATGCTTTGAGCGTTTTTCAAAAGTTACGGATAGCTTCAAAGAAAAAAACGAATTGAAGTTTATTTCTTCTTTTGGGGAAATAACAGAAAACATAGAAAACAAAAAGCCTTCTTTCATTCTCTCCGTTGAGGATGCAAGACTTCTTTCCTCCGACATGGGAAAGCTTTCACAACTTCTTGAAGCAGGAGTGAAGCTCATTACCCCGCTTTGGGGAGGTGTGACCTGCATCGGCGGAGCTTTTGACACTGACGAGGGGCTCTCCCCCTTCGGGAAGAAGCTTATCCAAAAAATGATCGAACGGGGTGTGATATGTGACATTTCCCACGCATCACGGAAAAGCGCGGCATATATTCTTGATGCCTGCAAGGAAGCCCGTGTCGCTCCCGTCGCTTCTCACAGTAATTCTTTTTCCGTTTATCCGCATCCGAGAAATCTGACTGACGGTGAGGCGGAAAGGATCGCAGAGCTTGGCGGAGTAATTGGTATCAGCCTTGCGCCTCAGCATCTGGGAAACAGAAACGTTACGATACGCGACGTAATGCGCCATATTGACCGATACCGCACCGTTGCAGGTGACTCTCACATAGCTTTCGGATGCGATTTTGACGGAATTGACAACACTCCGAAGGGACTTGAAGATCAGTCAAAGATGAAAGAACTCCGAAAATTCATGACGGACGGAGTTTATTCCGAAAGGTTCACCGAAAAGCTCTTCTTCTCAAATGCGTTTGAGTTTTTCAAAAAAATTTTCAAATAAAGGACGGGAGGACCAAGGCCCTCCCCTGCCAAGTTAACTTAAAAGATTTAATAAGGAAAAACACCTAAGGAAGGTTTAACATAATGAAGTACATAAGCACAAGAAACCAGAACAAAAATGAAAACCTTGTAAGCTCTGCGGAGGCTATCAAGAAGGGTCTTGCTCCCGACGGCGGTCTCTACATGCCGACGGAAATTCCCGAGCTTTCCCTTGAAGCTGTTGCAAGCCTTGCCAAGCTCCCCTACGAGGAAAGAGCGACGGAAATTCTTTCCATGTTCCTTACGGACTACGATAAGGAAAAGCTTGCACTCGACTGCCGCACCGCTTACGGCGAGGACAGATTTCAGGGCGGCGCCGCTCCCCTCGTTAAGGTAACTGACACACATTTCTCCCTTGAGCTGTGGCACGGTCCCACCTGCGCTTTCAAGGACATGGCTCTTCAGATAATGCCCCGTCTTCTCTCACGCGCTCTCGTTATGACCGAGGAAACAAGAAAAGCTCACATCCTCGTTGCGACCTCCGGCGACACAGGCAAGGCGGCTCTTGAAGGATACCGCGACGTTGACGGCATCGACATCACCGTTTTCTACCCCGTTGACGGTGTTTCTCCCATGCAGAAGCTTCAGATGGCAACACAGCTGGGCGAAAACGTAAACGTTTGCGCCGTTTACGGAAACTTTGACGATGCGCAAAACGGCGTTAAGAGAATTTTCTCCGACAAAGCTCTTGCAAATAAGGCAGAGGATGCCGGTTTCTTCTTCTCCAGCGCAAACTCCATTAACTGGGGACGTCTTGCTCCTCAGATAGTTTACTACGTATCCGCTTACTGCGATCTTCTGAATGCAGGCGAGATAAGCCTCGGCGACAAGATCAACGTTTGCGTTCCCACAGGTAACTTCGGCAACATCTTCGCGGGCTACATCGCGCGCGAAATGGGTCTTCCCATTGACAAGATGATCTGCGCTTCAAACGCTAACTGCGTTCTTACAGACTTTATCAGAGGCGGTACCTACGACAGAACAAGAGAGTTCTTCAAGACTATGTCCCCCTCCATGGATATCCTTATTTCAAGCAACCTTGAAAGACTTCTCTGGCTCCTTGCAGGCCCCGAAGAGACTGCTCGCTGTATGGCTGAGCTCTCTGCAAACGGCAAGTACACCGTTTCAGAGGAAATTCTCGCAAAGCTTCAGAGCGTATTCTACGGCTACTGCAGTACGGAAGAAGAGACTGCCGCTTGTCTCAAGGACACATTCGAAAACAAGAAATATCTTGCTGACACTCATACATCCGTTGCCATTGACTGTTACAACAAGTACGTATCCGACACGGGAGATATGACAAAGACCGTTGTTGTTTCAACTGCAAGCCCCTACAAGTTCCCTTACGACGTATGCTCCTCCATCGGCAAAACTCCCGAAAACGAAGAGCCTGCATACCTTCTCGGACTTCTTGAAGAGTTGAGCGGAACAAAGGCACCTGCAGCCCTTTCCGCCACACTTTCTCTTCCCGTAAGATTTAAACAAGTTGTTGCGGCACCCGAAATGGAAACAGTAATTTTTTAAGGGAGAAACATAATGTCTGTTTTTTCCATAGCTGACCTCCACCTTTCCGAGAGCACCGAAAAGCCCATGGATATTTTCGGCGCAAGATGGAAGGACCACACGGAGAAGCTTACAAAGCGTTGGCGCGCCGTTGTCACAGATGAGGACACCGTCGTTATCCCCGGCGATATTTCCTGGGCCATGACCCTTGAGGAGGCCGCCGCAGATTTCAGACTTATCCACTCTTTGCCGGGCAAAAAGCTTATAGGAAAGGGCAATCACGATTTCTGGTGGGGAACTCTTTCCAAAATGAATGCCATGCTTGAAGCAAACGGCATCGACTCCGTAAGCTTTATGCACAACAATGCTTTTGAGGTTGAAAATTACATAATCTGCGGAACCCGAGGCTGGTTCATTGACGAAAAGCTTCAGAACACCGTAGGCGACGTTGACTACCGAAAGATAGTTGACCGCGAGGTTTTGAGACTGAAAAAGTGTCTTGACGAGGCGGTAAACCTCAGAGGTGAGAGTGAAAAGCCCATTCTGGTCTACTTCCACTTCCCTCCCGTTTTCAAGGATTTCGTCTGCCGCGAGATTGTTGATACCCTCAAGGAATACGGCGTTACAAAATGCTATTACGGTCACATTCACGGTGTTTACAACGTGCCGAAGACAATTGAGTTTGAGGGTATCTCAATGACCCTTATTGCCGCTGACTACCTCGATTTTATCCCCATGATAACAAATCCTTTTGATTTTTAAGCCCGAAATCGGCAATTTATACAGTTTTTTTGCTTAATTTTTATATAAAAAGTCATTTTCGGCATTGACAATACTCAAAAATAATTGTACAATAATGAGGATGTGGCGAAATGGATATATTTACCGAAGTCGCCTGTCAAATAAGAAAAGTCAAAATAATCATTAAGATATAAAATATCGGAGGTTTTTTACAATGTTAAAAGAAGTAAAACTCATCGAAAACAACAAGTATCAGCTTTCTATCTCATTTGATAAGGCTACATTTGAAGCTGCTGTAAACAAGGTTTACAAGAAGCAGGCAAAGAACATTTCCATCCCCGGCTTCCGCCGCGGTAAGGCTCCCCGCGCCATCATCGAAAAGATGTACGGCACAGGCGTTTTCCACGAAGATGCTATCAACGAGCTCCTTCCTGCAGCTTACGAAGAAGCAGTTAAGGAAAGCGGTCTTGACATCGTAAGCCGCCCCGAATTTGATATTGAAACTCTTGACGAAAACGGTCTCGTTGTTACTGCTGAAGTTTTTGTAAAGCCTGAAGCTAAGATCGAAGGCTACAAGGGCATCAAGGTTGAAAAGGAAAAAGTTGTTGTTGAAGACTCCGAAGTAGACGCTGAGATCGAAAAGGTTCGCGAAAGAAACGCAAGAATTTCCGACGTTACAGACAGAGCATGCGCTGACGGCGACATCGCTAACATCGACTTCGAAGGCTTTGTTGACGGCGTTGCTTTTGACGGCGGCAAGGCTGAAGGCCACGAGCTCGCTATCGGTTCCCACAGCTTCATCGAAGGCTTTGAAGAACAGATCATCGGCCACAATGTTGGTGACGAATTTGACGTAAACGTAACGTTCCCTGCAGAATATCATGCAGAAGAGCTTGCAGGCAA
The DNA here is from genome assembly GCA_015063695.1 of Oscillospiraceae bacterium. Taxonomy (GTDB): domain Bacteria; phylum Bacillota; class Clostridia; order Oscillospirales; family CAG-272; genus RUG14199. The sequence goes on along the minus strand of SVTQ01000003.1, from coordinate 63,963 downwards.
GCCCGCAGTTTTCAAGGTAAAGCTGGGCGGCCTCAAGGTAAAGGAGCTTCCCGCTGTTGACGATGAGCTCGCTTCCCTCGCTTCCGAATTTGATACTCTCGATGAATATAAGGCTGACCTCAAGGCTAAAATTACTGAGAGAAAGAACCACGCGGCTGACCACGAAGTTGAAAACAAGCTCATCGAAGCTCTCGTTGACCTTCTCGAAGCTGACATTCCCGAATGTATGTACGACGAAGAAGCAGAAAACTGCGTTCGCGACATGGACAACAACCTCAGAATGCAGGGTCTCGACCTCAAGACATACCTCCAGTACACAGGCATGACCCTTGACCAGCTCCGCGCTGACATGAGACCTCGCGCAATAAGCCAGGTTAAGACACGTCTCGCTCTCGAAGCTATCGCAAAGCTCGAAGGCATCGAAGCTACTGAAAAAGACGTTGAAGAAGAGATCAAGAACACTGCCGCTGCTTACGGTATGGACGTTGAAGAAGTTAAGAAGTACATGCCCGTTGACGGCGTGAAGGCTGACATTCAGGTTAAGAAGGCAGTTGAGCTCGTAAAGGCTGAAGCTGTTATCACAGAAAAGAAGGCTTCTGCTAAGAAGAAGACAACTACAAAGAAGGCTGCTGAGGGCGAAAAGGCTGAAGGCGAAGAAAAGCCCAAGACAACAAAGAAGTCCACAGCTAAGAGCGCTGACGGCGAAAAGAAGACAACTGCAAAGAAGTCTACAACCAAGAAGGCTGCTGAAGGCGAAAAGGCCGAAGGCGAAGAAAAGCCCAAGACAACAAAGAAGACAACAACAAAGGCTAAGAAGGAAGAAGCTGACGCGTAAGTTGTCTCCCTGAGCATAAATAGTTTCCGATATACCGCTACCCAAAAGTAGCGGTATATTGCACATAAGCTTGTTTTATGACAAAAAGAAAGCTTTACCGCGAAAATGGTTTCCTTTTTGCATTTAATAGAAGTATGTTGGACTTTAATATATTGATGAGGATATAGTTCCAACGTTGTTATTTCGCTACTCCTCACCCACCGCCATCGCGAGAACCCCAAAAGTCACAAGGACTTTTGAGGACCCCGCCGCGGTCCCCCTTCTCCCTCAGGAGAAGGCTGAAACGCAGAAAATATTATTTTATAGTCGGAGGTACACAAATGTTTAACATAGGCGATGCATACCAGAACAATCTCGTTCCCATGGTCGTTGAACAGACCAACAGAGGCGAGCGTTCTTACGATATTTTCTCAAGACTTCTCAATGACAGAATTATATTCCTTTCCGATGCTGTCAATCACGTTACGGCTTCTCTCGTTATTGCTCAGATGCTTTACCTTGAAGCTCAGGACCCCGAAAAGGATATCTCCCTTTACATCAACAGCCCCGGCGGAAGCATTTCCGACGGTATGGCAATTTACGACACCATGAATTACATCAAGTGCGACGTTGCCACTATCTGCGTAGGTATGGCGGCAAGCATGGGAGCATTCCTTCTTTCCGCCGGTGCAAAGGGCAAGAGAATTGCTCTTCCCAACAGTGAGATAATGATACACCAGCCTCTTATAAACGGCGGTCTCGGCGGTCAGCAGACTGACATTCAGATACACGCAGACCACCTTCTCAGAATAAGAGAAAAGCTTGAACGCATAATGGCTGAAAACAGCGGCCACACTGTAGAAGAAATGCACGCGGCTTGCGAAAGAGACAACTATCTCACCGCTGAAGAAGCTCTTGAGTTCGGTCTCATCGACAAGATATTCGAAAAGAGAGCATAAAGCTCCCGAAAGGAATTATTGATGGCAAATTCTACTAACAAAATCGCAAAGTGCAGCTTCTGCGGCAAGGGTGAAGGTGAAGTCGAATTCCTTATTCCCTCCCCCATGGGCGCGTATATCTGCAACCAGTGCGTTGAGGTCTGCAACTTTATAATCGAGGATGCATTCGGCGATGAAAGAGACGGGAAGAAGATTTCGGTCGTGGAGGACACTGCCGCAAAGCTTTTGACTCCCGCTGAGATAAAGGCAACTCTCGACCAGTACGTTATAGGTCAGGACAAAGCGAAGGTCGCTCTCGCCGTTGCCGTTTACAACCATTATAAAAGACTGAGCCACAACTTCGCATCCGACGATGACAAGAACGGCGTTGAGCTTCAGAAGAGCAACGTTCTGCTTATCGGTCCCACAGGTGTGGGTAAGACCTTCCTTGCACAGTCCCTTGCAAAATGTCTCGGTGTTCCCTTCGCCATTGCCGATGCCACGACCCTCACAGAGGCCGGCTACGTCGGCGAGGACGTTGAGAACATTCTTCTCCGTCTTATTCAGGCGGCGGATTACGATATCGACAAGGCTGAGCACGGTATCATCTATATTGATGAGATAGACAAGATCGCAAGAAGAAGCGAGAACCGCTCCATCACCCGTGACGTTTCGGGCGAGGGCGTTCAGCAGGCACTTCTGAAAATTCTTGAGGGTACTGTTTCCAACGTTCCTCCTCAGGGCGGAAGAAAGCATCCCAATCAGGATTTCATTCAGATAGACACAACCAACATTCTCTTTATCTGCGGCGGTGCTTTCGACACCATCGACAAGATGATCGAAAAGCGAAAGGGCGGCAGTGTTATCGGTTATTCGGGTGATATAAAGACTAAGAATGAAAAGGCAAGGAGTGAACTGTTCCGCGAGGTAACAGCTCACGATATCGTAAAGTTCGGTCTTATTCCCGAGCTTGTTGGCCGTCTCCCCGTGATCGTCGGACTTGACCATCTTGACGAAGAAGCTCTTGTGAGAATTCTGAAGGAACCTAAAAACTCCCTTGTAAAGCAATACACCGAGCTTTTCAGAATGGATGAGGTTGAGCTTGTATTTGACGAAGAAGCTCTGAAGGCTGTTGCTTCTCTCGCTATTGAGAGAAACACGGGTGCAAGAGGGCTGCGTTCCATTATTGAGGAAACAATGACCGACATCATGTTCGAAATTCCTTCCGACAAGACAATTAAAAAGGTTGTCATTACGGAAGAGTGTGTGAGAAAGACGGGTAGTCCGAAGATCACGCATAGAAGAAAGACGAAGGCTTCTGAATAATAAATAAAAAGGGTATGTAAATAACGAAGAAAAGTTATTTACATACCCTTTCAGAGTGTAGACAAAGTCTACACTCTGAGTCAGACTGAGAGAAACGCAGGTAGATTTAGAGCTCTTTTCCTCGTAGGCGCAAGGGGTCCTCAAACATTCATCGAATGTTTGGGGTTCACGCCGTAGTTGCCTATGGTAGAGAAAAAACGCTCTTAAAGAGAACCCCAAGTCAGCAGAGCTAACTTGAGGACCCCTTACGCAGATGTGGCGGGCATTTTGCCCGCCTTTTCCATGTCAGATGATTTCATCAAGGAGGATTTGCTTTATACAAATCCTTCTGTTCACATCTGCGTTATACCAAGTTTGTCTTCGGTCTGGACGCCCCCGAAATCGGGGGCGTATTTTATATTGCGGACGAGCAATGCTCGCCCCTACGGTTCTGATATTATCTGAAGTCAATTCCTTGTTATCTTCTCCTTCATGAGAAGAGTTCCGACAAGGAGCAGGACGGGAAAGATTATTCCCGAGAGGATCCCTGCTTTAAGGCCAAGCTGTTCGGGGGTAATACCGTTTTGTGCCGCCATGGAAAGAACCTTTTCACTGCCGCTTACCGCATCGGAGACGATGCCCGTAAGGTAAGGGCCGACGGAACAGCCGATATCTCCGCCGATCGCCATGAGTGCAAAGAGTGCGGCTCCGCTTTTATAGCGGGATGCGGAAAGGGCAAGCATTCCCGGCCACATAAGGCTGACCCCGAGGCCGCAGAGGGCACAGCTTGCAAGTGCCGCGATAGGGTTTCCAAAAAATACTGCGCCGAGATAGCAGAAGACTGTCAGAAGAGAGCATCCCGTCAGGGCGGCTCTGAGGTCTATTTTTGAACCGAATATGCCGTAGAGCGTTCTGCCGATACCCATGCAGGCGGCAAAGAGGCAGGGACCGAAGATATCGCCCACGACTTTAGGCACGCCGAGAGCCATTTCACAGAACATGGATGCCCACTGAGCCATTACCTGCTCAGCCGCGCCCGAGCATATCATCATCGCCATGGCGAGAACGAAAACTTTGCTTTCCACAAGCTCACGGGGAGTGAACTTTATTTCCTCGAGGGCAGGCTCGATTATGGGCACTCTGAAGAAATTTATTATATTCACCGCAGGGAGCATCGCCCAAATAAGAGGAATGAAAAACCAATTCCCGTCACCGAAGAGCTTTAAAAGAAGGGTCGATACGACGATTACGAATACCTGACCCCATGAATAGAAGGAATGGAGCAGGCTCATGGAGGACTCCTTCGCTTCAGACGGAAGGGCATCCACTATGGGACTTATTACTACTTCGATAAGTCCTCCGCCCACCGAATAAAAGAGCACGGATATCATCACCGCCGCCCTCATGTCAGAGAGGATATTCGGAAGGATAAAGAGAAGTGCAAGCCCTGTCGCAGAAAAGAACTGTGAGAGGATGGCAACTTTTCTGTAGCCGAAGAAGTTAACGAATTTTACGCAGACCGCATCCACTGCTATCTGAATAAGAAAGGTCACGAGGACAAGGTTAGCGAGGAACGTATAAGTAAAGCCGAAGGTGTCCTTGAAAATAACAAAGAACAGCGGCGCAAGGTTTATTACTATTGACTGTGTCACGTACCCGAGGTAGCATGACAAAAGGGTTTTCTTATATGAGTTCATTTTTTCATTTATAAAATGAGTGTGTTCCTATTACGTACGGGAACACACTCTGTCTTTTTTAATCACTTTAAGGAGTAAAAGCTGACTATATTTATACCCGTATAGTAAGCATTAAGCATTTCATCATAAGTATAGCCGAGGTTACCGAGATCGCGTATGCCGAACTGACTGAGACCTACTCCGTGTCCCCAGCCTTTACCTGCAAAGATAAAGTTTGATGAGGAGCCGCTTGCCGTCGCAGTGGTCGTGGTTATATTATATACGGAATGTCCGTTTGAGGTGCTGCTTCCCGTTATAACATTAGCCTTAGGCGAATTTGTACTGACTACTCCGCTTCCCGTCTGTATTTTCATTCCCTTGGTAAATCTCGAAAGGAGCTTACCTGCGGAGGTTATTACGTTAAAATCCGAGAGATTGAAGGCAGGATATTTTCCGTCATAGGGATTTTCGCCTACGGTGGTCACTGTATCATAAGTATACTTTACACTTCCCTTTCCCACAACAAAGTTTGCGCTGTAAAGTCCGAGACGGGTCCTTACGTTATCGGCTCCGCTTATGGTTGCCGTGTTTCCCAGATTATCCGTAACGGTCACACTCTTGACGTAGGTTGAGTTCGTGCCGTAAGAGTTAACGGTGAGCTTTGTAATTGAGGTGCCTTTAAGGGAGGCGTAGCCGTATGCCTTTATGTTGGAAAGGAGCTGTGCGCCCGTAAGCTCTTTAGTCCAGAGGCCGTGATAGCCCGAGGAGAGTGATGCGTATTTCTCCCACGGTGTTTCAACTGCCACAAGGTAGGGATATGCCGTTACGTAAGCATCGCCCGAGCCGACGGTCACTCCGCCCACCGATGATGAGTAGTATGCTTCTGCTACTTTACCATTATATTCCATGACAAGCCCCGACGTGTCATTTACCGCGCTTATTACCCTCGGTCCGTAGGTCTTGTCGTCAAGGTTTGACGCCATGCCGTAGACCTGAGAGGTGGCGGTGATATCGAAGCCGTAGGAGCTGTTATAGTAATTGAGTCCCGACAGTGCGTAGCTTCTCACTGCTATTGCAAAGGCTTTTATGGTCTCCTTGGGCCATGATATCATTATCTCATTGGGGATAACGCACATTACGTATCTTTCAATGGGAAGGACGCTTACAAGCTGAACTCCGTCATAATCGGAGGTGGTATATCTCTTGAAGGACATAACTCCCTCGTAGGTCTTGCTGTTATAGGTCATATAACCGCTTTCGACCTTCAGACCCAAGGTGTGAGTTGAGCTTCTGAACTTCAAAATTATGTAGCCGTTTGCATCGTGGACAGTGAGTGTGTTTGCCTCGGGGCTTGTAGCCGTAAGACTGTAGGACGAGCCGATGGTAGCTTTTACGGAGCTTATGGCGTTTGTTGCCGCCGCGGCACTTGTGTAGTTACCGAGACGCACGTAGTATGCCCCGTCTGTGCAGGCAACGAAAACCGAAGAATTCGGCAGCTTTTTCTTAAGCTGTTCAACTACGGAATAGGCAGAGGAATAGCTTGTGTGCTTTGTCGTTATCTGCAGATGATAGCTGTATACCTTGTCGCTGTTTCTGTTATAGCCGTCAACGGTCACGTAAACGCTTCCTGCATTGAAAGTACCGAGCGTTGTGAAGGATTTTGAGCTGTCGCTGAGGGACTGCAGACCGAAGGTATATTTTGCAGTTGAGGTAATTTGTAAAGTCTTCTTGACACTCTTGCCGTAGACGATACCGACACGGTAGTTTATACCGTTATCGGCGGCAAGGACGGGCTCTGCAAGGTATCCGCTCTGCACGACGGCCGTAACAAGAAGGACTATGCAAAGAAGCCCCCCGAGTGCTCTTTTAAGAACCTTTTTTAATCGTTTATTATTCATAGTTTTTCTCCCTTTAATGTTTCGAAAAACTTAAGTTTTAAAAATGATCACAATGATGCCAACATTGAAATGAGGGACACTGCGCTTCCGCCTACCATAAGCACGGCGAGGAATATTGCAAATATTCTGACAAGCAGTTTTTTCTGATTATCCTTCAACTCTGTATTCTCCTTTTACCATAATTGTAGCTCTGTCGCTTACGGTCTCAAAGCTTCCGCCGTCGTCAAATATCACGATATGCTCGGCAGGTGCCGTGCTTCCGCTTGTAAGGTTTTCGGAGGCGGTGCTGTCGTAGCACGCGGTATACGTACCCTCTCCGCCGCGAAGCATAACTGCAGCTCCCTTGCCGCAGACAAGTCTTTCACCCTTATAGAGCGTTATGGTGGTGAAGCCGTAATTCTTACCGCCGGTTGTTTTATCGGCGGTGAGGGCATCAAGAAGCTCTCCGTAGGTCGCAAGAAGGCTGTCAACTCTTTCACTCTGAGTATTGACAGCGGACATGAGCTCATTTACGGATGCGGTGACTGCATCAACGTCTGCTTTAGATGCCTTTTCGGCGATAAGTGCTTCAAGCTCGTTTTTTGCCGCGGTAAGCTCACCTCTTGCCGCTTCAAGCTGAGCTTTGAGATCTGTTATCTCTGTTGCGGTGAGAGTATTTGCGCTCTCAAGAGCATCGAGTCTGTTATCGATTTCGGTGGTATCGACCGTGCCGCCGCCGATATTTCCGCTTGCTATCTGCTTTTCGATGTTTGATATCTTTGTTTCGGCGGCAGTTACTCTGTCGCTTACCGCTTTGATATCCTTATCAACGGAAGGCTTGAACACTCCCGTCAGATAACTGAGTGCCACAAGGGGATCGCTTGCGGAGTCGTATGCCGCCGCGTAAACTATAACACCTCCGATAATGAGGGTGGCAAGAATGGCGGAAATGGCGATTATAAGCTTTTTTCTTTTCATTTTGACCTCCGTTTACTTCTTTGCGGAAACGTTGACTCCCGTTGCGGGAATTTTAATCTTTTTGCAGGATGCGTGAGGGTATTTTTCCATGCTCATGCCGCTTGCCGCAAGGGTAACCTTTCTGTCCTTTTTGAGGGTGAAGAGGGTAACTCCTCCTGCGGTTCTCGTTGCTTTTTCGGGAATGAGGGCGGACTTTATACAGATAGCCTGCCCTGCATCGTTTTCGATATAGATATCAACAGGCTCTGTTTCGTATATTGCCGCGACGATGGGGGATGATGCGCTGTATGCGCCCGTAAGTCTTCTTCTTGTTGCTTTTGTTTCGTAGGATGATACGGGAACGCGCACACCCTTACCGTTTTCAAAAATGAATATGATATTGTGTCCCGTCACATCCTCGGGAATGACATTTGTCATTATCGCCTTTTCGTCGGCATCGAAATTAAGCTTTGTGGGAAGATAGTCGCCGAGGGCTGATGCCTTGGTGCTTTCAAAATCGGCTATTCTGCCCTTATAGACACGGCATTTATCGGTGAAGACCATTATTTCTTTTACGTTTTCCGTGTCCTCGGTATAAACTATTTCGTCGCCTTCCTTCAGCTTCTGCTCGTCGTTACCTCTGAGTGACTGGAAGGTTATCTTCTTGAAGTAACCGCCCTTTGTAAACACTACGCGGACGTTATAATTCTCCGTCTCGTCCACCTCGGGCTCGTTTTCAAGGTCCTCGGTATAGAGAAGCTGTGTTTTACGGGGAATACCGTATTTCTTCTTGATGTCTGCGAGCTGTTTTGCAACGTAGGCACGGAGCTTCAGCTCGTCTCCGAGAAGCTCTTCAAGCTCTGCTATCTCGCCCTTAAGCGTTTCTATCTCTTTAATTCTGTTGATGATATACTCACGGTTAAGGTGACGGAGCTTTATTTCGGCGATATATTCAGCCTGAATTTCGTCAATTCTGAAGCCTTCCATAAGTCTCGGAACGACCTCGGCTTCCTTTGCCGTTTCGCGCACTATCTTAATAGCCTTATCTATATCGAGAAGGATCTTACCAAGCCCCAGAAGAAGGTGGAGCTTATCCTTCTTCTTGCCGAGTGTGAAGTTCAGCTCACGGCGCACGCATCCGAGACGGAAATCTATCCAGTGTTTAAGGATATCCGAAACGCCAAGCTGCATGGGGCTCTGGCCGATGAGCACGTTGAAGTTGCACTTGAAGTCGTCTTCAAGGGTGGTGAGCTTATAGAGCTTCTTCATCAGCGCATCGGGATCTGTGCCGCGTTTGATATCAATGGCAAGCTTAAAGCCTGTGAGACCTATTTCGTCTCGTATCTCGGTTATATCCTTAAGCTTTCCTTCGCGCATGAGGTCGCTTATCTTCTTCATTATAACTTCGATCGAGGTCGAATAAGGTATCTGAAGTATCTCGATACAGTTATTGTCCTTATCGTACTTATATCTTGCGCGGAGCTTGAAGCTTCCTTTACCCGTCTCAAAGATGGCTCTCATCTGCTCTTTATCGTAGATGAGATATCCGCCGCCCGAGAAGTCGGGAGCCTTGATTATGGACATGAGCTTTTCGGTGGAGGTGTTGGGATTACGAAGAAGGGCTATTGTTCCGTCGCAGATCTCCGCAAGGTTGAAGGAACAGATATTTGATGCAAGACCTACCGCGATACCCATATTGGGAGAAATGAGGATATTGGGGAAGGTGGTGGGAAGGAGCACTGGCTCCGTTGTTGTGTTGTCAAAATTGGGAACGAAGTCCACCGCATCCTTATCTATGCCCGAAAACAGCTCGTTACAGAAGGGATCAAGCTTTGCCTCGGTATAACGCGCCGCCGCATAGTCCATATCGCGGCTGTACTGCTTACCGAAGGAGCCCTTGGAGTCAACGAAGGGATGAAGAAGCGCCTCGTTACCTCTTGTAAGTCTGACCATGGTCTCGTATATGGACGCATCCCCATGGGGGTGAAGTGTCATGGTCTGACCTACTATCTTTGAGCTCTTGGCTCTGGGTCCCGACATGAGCCCCATTTTGTACATGGTGTAAAGAAGCTTTCTGTGGGAAGGCTTGAACCCGTCAATTTCGGGAATTGCACGGGAGATTATTACAGTCATTACATAGGGCATGTAGTTTTTTTCTATGGTTTCGGTAATAGGCTGGTCAAAGGCGGGTGCCTCTATCATCAGCTTTTTATCGTCCGTTTTTTTCTTTCTTGCCATGTTATCTCCGAATTTTTGATATTTTATTTCCTGCCGCTCTTATCATTCTGTTATAGAGGGCAAGGGACTGTCCCTTATCGTCGGGAAGAGGCGCGAAAAGCTTGACAACTCCTTTATCGTCCGCCTCTCTGAAGATGGCGAAAAGGCGGTGGCAGTATTCCTTTATATCGCCCTTTTTGCCGTATATGAATGTACACGCTCCCGTTACGAGCGATGCCTCCTCCTCGCTGATTATAACACCGAGGTTCTTTTCCTTTTGTCCGTTAATAAAGTCTATAAGTCCTTTATCGTCCGTATCAAGAAGGATAAACTCTGCGTTCGGGGAATAATGCTTATATTTCATACCCGGAGACTCGGGTCTCGCCCCTGCCGCTTCGGGATTTTTTACCGCTTCGCTGACGGTTACCTTTCTGCATATCTCAAGCAGATCCTCTTCCGTGACCGCTCCCGGACGAAGGATAACTGCATCCTCACCGCAAAGCTTTATTACCGTGGACTCAAGACCGAAGTCACAGCTTCCGCCGTCGATGACCGCATCGGCTCTTCCCTTCATGTCCCTCATGACATGGATGCCGAGGGTTGGCGATGGAGCTCCCGAAAGGTTTGCCGAGGGTGCCGCTATCGGCACACCGCTCTCGATTATAAGCTTATGGGCGACGGGATGGGAGGGGCATCTTACCCCTACGCTGTCAAGTCCGCCCGTTACCGCATCGGGCACCGTGTCCTTTTTGGGGAGAATTACCGTCAGGGGGCCGGGCATAAAGCGCTCTGCAAGCTTATAGTAAAGCTCAGAGGTACGTGCTATCTCCTCCGCATCCTCGGGATATGCCACGTGGACTATAAGGGGGTTGTCCGAGGGTCGGCCCTTGGCTTCAAAGACCTTCGGCACTGCTTCTCCTCTGAAGGCGCTGACACCGAGACCGTAGACCGTTTCCGTGGGAAATGCCACAAGTCCGCCCCGTCTTATGATTTCAGCGCACTCTTTGTATATCGTTTCGTCGGGGTCGCGCCCCATAATAAAATACTTTGTTTCCAAAAGTCTGACCTCTGTTTAATCCTCGGAGGCACCCTTCAGCTTTTCCGCTGTGTCTGCCGTCGCGAGGGCATCTATCATTCCTTCTATATCGCCGTTTAGGAAGCTTTCAAGGGAATATATGGTGTAGCCTATTCTGTGGTCTGTAATTCTGCCCTGAGGGTAGTTATAGGTCCTGATACGTTCGCTTCTGTCGCCCGTTCCTACCTGAGAACGGCGCTCGGATGCAATTTTGTCGTTCTGCTCCTGTTGCTTCATGTCGAAGAGCTTTGTGCGAAGGAGCTTCATGGCTTTATCCTTGTTCTTATGCTGGCTTCGCTCGTCCTGACATTCTATGGTGATACCCGTGGGCTTATGGATAAGTCGGATAGCGGACTCTGTCTTGTTTACGTGCTGACCGCCTGCGCCGCTTGACTTGATGGTTTCGATAATAAGATCGGAGTTGTTTATCTCAATTTCAACGTCCTCTGCTTCGGGAAGCACTGCCACCGTTGCAGTCGAGGTATGAATTCTGCCCGAGGATTCCGTTTCGGGAACTCTCTGTACTCTGTGAACTCCGCTTTCGTACTTATATCTTGAGAAGGCTCCCTCTCCCGATATCATGAAGGTTATCTCGCGGAAGCCGCCGAGACCCGTTTCGTTACAGCTCACAAGCTCGGTCTTATACTTTTTAGTGTCGGCGTACATAGTGTACATTCTGTAAAGAACACCTGCAAACAGCGCCGCCTCGTCACCGCCTGCTCCTGCTCTTATCTCAACTATTACGTTCTTATCGTCGTTTGGATCCTTGGGAAGAAGGAGAATTTTCAGCTCTTCTTCGATCTTTGAGAGCGTTTCGCGGCCTGCGTAATATTCCTCTTCGGCGAGGGCCTTCATTTCGGGATCGGTCTCCTCTGCCATAAGGAGGGCTGCTCCTTCGGTGTCGCTTTCGCACTTCTTATACTCTCTGTACTTTTCGATAAGGGGGGCGAGGTTTTTATATTCCTTCATGAGCTTTGCGTAAAGCTCCATGTTTGAGAGTGTTTCGGGAAGGGCAAGCTCGCACTCGAGTCTTTCGAAGCGGTCGTTTGCCTCTTTAAGTCTGTCTATCATGGTTTCTCCGTTTCTCGCATTTTCCGCAAAGCGGAAAATATATCGTGTCCGCCATAGCGGACATATCGAAATCCCGCAAGGGATTATATCGAGCCCTCGCAGAGGGCATATCGCGTGTCGAAGACACATATCTCGGACGAGCAATGCTCGCCCCTACGAATTACACGTTGGTCTGGTGTTTCAGTTTGTGACGAAGTCACAACATCATTTACGCGAAGCGTAACATCATTTGCGGTATTACCGCAACATCATTGCCGCAAGGCAAACATATCTCGGACGAGCAATGCTCGCCCCTACGGGTTATACGTTGGTCGGTATTTAAAATCAATACTTGCAGAAAGCGCAGAATGCCTTATGTGCGCTGTAGAGGTCGTATTTGGAGATCACCTCGAAGGGTGCGTGCATGGAGAGCACGGGTACGCCTACGTCAACTGTGTCGATATTATATCTGGAGATATACTTTGCAACCGTTCCGCCGCCGCCTGCGTCTACCTTACCCATTTCGGCTGTCTGCCACAGAACGTTATCCTTTTCAAAGATCTCTCTGATCTCAGCGATGAATTCTGCGTGGCAGTCGTTGGTGCCGTACTTACCGCCTGAGCCTGTGTACTTAGCGAGAGCTACGCCGCAGGATGCGATGGCGGAATTGCGCTTTTCGAATACTTCGGGATAGCAGGGGTCAAAGGTAGCCGCAACGTCCGCTGAGAGGCACTTGGAGCGCGCTCTTACCGCCGCGCCGTCAGCTCCGAGGACCTTGGATACGGAGTCGATGATATCGACCATAAGGCGGCACTGCATGCCTGTTGCGCCGTCGCTTCCCGTTTCTTCCTTATCTGCCAGGATGCACATGATGGAGTTCTTACCGTCAAGGTTTTCTATCATAGCTGTCAGCTCAGAGTATGCGCAAACGCGGTCGTCATGGCCGTATGCGCCGATAAGGGCTCTGTCAAAGCCGATATCCATGCACTTTGCAGAGGGAACGAAGCAGAGCTCTGCGCTGATGAAGTCCTCTTCAGTGATACCGTAGAGACGGTAGAGCTCGAGGAGAACGTTGAGCTTTATCTTTTCGTCAACGTCACATACCTTGCCGTCCTCCATGAAGGGAGAAGCGCATACGAGAACGTTGAGGCCTTCGCCGCTGAATGCAGTTGCGAGGGTCTTTGCGTTCTGGTCCTTTGCAAGATGAGGGAGAAGGTCTGTGATGCAGAATACGGGGTCGCCCTCATTTTCACCGATATTTACTTTAATTTCTTCTCCGTTCTTAAGAACTACCACGCCGTGAAGCGCAAGGGGCACCGTTGCCCACTGGTACTTTCTGATACCGCCGTAGTAATGTGTCTTTGCATAAGCAAAGCCGCCGTCTTCATAGATGGGGTGCTGCTTGAGGTCAAGACGGGGGCTGTCAACGTGAGCGGCGAGAATTTTAAATCCGTCCTCAACGCCTTCGCTGCCGATAACAAAAGCGATAAGGCTCTTGTTTCTGTTTACGTGATAAAATCTGTCGCCGGGGTATACGGGCATACCGAGAACGTAGGGCTCGAAGCCGTATGCCTTGAGCATATCCACGCTGTAATCTACTGCTTCGCGCTCTGTTTTCGCAGTGTCAAGATAGATGCTGTAGCCCTTTGCGTATTCCATTACCTCGTCAAGCTCATTTTCGCTCATAGCTTCAAATGCGCTCTTTTTCTTATAAAAAAGCTTTTCCTGAAGTTCCTTTGCTTTACTGTTCTCCATTTTGTTTACTCCTTTATGTGAATGATTAATTATTTTATTTTGTGTAATACAAATTTTTATAGGTTTCGGATATATCCTCAAGCTTTTCAGTAAATTTTCTGCATCCCTTGTCGGGAATTTCGCGAAGCTTGGGCTTTACGTTTTCTTCAATATCGGAAACGGCCTCGTCGGAAAGCCACGCGGTAACTGTTTCCTCTCCTGCGTACATTGCCGCAAAGACGGATCTCCACGTGCCGAGCCTCAGGTACATTTTTGACAGGTGATAGGTTCCGTATTTGATATTCGTCTCGGGGTCGTAGAGCATTCCCGTATCGTAATTATCGCGAAGGCTTCCGCTGTACACCTTGAGATGCTCGGGCTTTACCTGCATAAGGCCTATCTCACCGTCTTCGGAAAGAAGACTTGAGTCAAAGTCGCTTTCGACCTTGATAACCGAATAGATTATGTACTCGGGCACGCCGTATTCCGAGGAATACTTCGTTACGAAATCGGTGTATTCAAGGGGGTATTTTTTCATATCCGCCTTTTCGGAAATGTTCTGATAGAGAAATCCGATAAGGATGGAAACTGCCGCAATGGCAATTATTACTACGCTTCGAACAGCCGCTTTTTTAAAGTTCACTGATTATACCCCTTTCTTTGAGGATGTCTTTTATTTGTTTTCGCACGTCTTCTGTGCCGTTGTTTACTATTTCATAGTCGCAAAGCTCTGTAAGTTTTTCTTTTGATATCTGATTTTCAAGGCGCATTTTTGCCCGCTCGGGACTTATGCCGTCGCGCTCGGTTATTCTTCGGATGCAGGTCTCGTCATCGGCGGTGACACACACCGTAAAGTTACAGTATTTATCAAAGCCGCTTTCAAAAAGGACGGGGGCATCCATCACCGCAAAGGGTGCGTCGGAGCTGTCAAACAGCCTCATAGTTTCGTTAAATATGTATTTGTGGGTTATTTTGTTAAGCCTTTCAAGTGCTTCTTCGTCTGAAAACACTATTGATGAGAGCTTTTTTCTGTCTACGGTCTTCTCTGCCGTGAAAATTTCTTCACCGAAGGCGAAGGCAAGCTCCGCCGCGCAGGGGGAAGCTTCACCGCCCGCAGGAAGAAGGAGGCTGTGGTATATATTATCCGTGTCAAGATGAAGTCCTCCGTATTCGGAGAATATTTTGCACACGTAGCCCTTTCCGCTTCCGCTTCTTCCGCAAAGGCCTATCATTTGATTATTATTCATAATATAGCCTCCTTTTTGCGAAGCAAATCAACGCGAAGCGTTGTATATCATCAGTGCGTCAGCACTGTATATCATCAACGGCAACGCCGTTGTATATCATCAAAGCGCAAGCTTTGTATATCATCAGTGCATCAGCACTGTATATCATCAACGGCAACGCCGTTGTATATCATCAACGCGAAGCGTTGTATATCACCAAAGCGCAAGCTTTGTATATCACCAACGGCAACGCCGTTGTATATCATCAGTGCGTCAGCACTGCATAAATCCGCCGATCTCGTCGGAGCGGTAAGCCGCATCGAGTATTCTCTGAACGACTGCACCGTCTCTGAAGGAAGGCTCAACTGCCTTATTCTCAGCCACTCCCTCGAGGAAGTTGTGCATGGAGCCGATATGACCGCGGAGCCAGCCTACTGTTGCTTTGGCACCGGGAAATCCCGTTGCGGGAAAATCAAAACGGCCGACGCACTCAATTCTTGTAACTCCTCTTACTTTTTCGGGAGCTGTTGCATCATAATAGTAGAGCCAGTTCGGGTCCATAAGTCCGAACTTAAGACTTCCCTTTGTTCCGTATATTTCAAAATTGAAATCGTCGTTTGTTCCCTGATGTATCTTGCTGACGGTAATATTTCCCACAGCTTTATTCTTAAGCTCGGCGATAATATAGAAAGTCTCGTCCGCATTTGTTTTCCAGTTTTCACGGCCGTCAAAGCTCCGTCTTTCGGGGAACGCTATCTGGCTTTTACCGAAGACCTTTTCAAAATCACCGCAGAGGTATCTTGTCATGTCAACGGCATGGGACCCGAGATCGAAAAGAACACCGCCGCCGCAGACCGTTTTATCCTGCTTCCAGCCCGTTCTGTTAACATCGGTCGCGCTGCTGTGGAGAAAGGAAACGTTAAAGGAGACGATATCACCTATACCGCCCTTTTCGATAATCTCTTTAGCACGGATAACGGGAAGATGAAATCTCGTATTGAAAACTACCGCGCACACGGAGTTTGTTTTCTCTGCGAGAGTGCATATCTCTTCAGCCTGCTCGGGGGTCGTGCAGAGGGGCTTCTCGCAGTAGATATGCTTACCTGCCGCTATTGCCGCTTTAAGCTGTTCATAGTGAAAAATATTGGGCGTGCAGATATCAACAACGTCGATTTCAGGACAGATTATAAGCTCCTCGGGAGAGGAAAATGCTCTTTCAAAACCGTATTTTTCAGCGTACTTTTTGCTGTTTTCGGGGCTCGATGCGCACACTCCGTAAAGAACAGGTTCAATACCGAGACCGCTGTAGTAATACTTCATATCTTCAATGCAGGATGCGTGGGTCTTGCCCATGCTTCCGAAGCCGATGATACCGATATTTACTCTTCTTTCCATAAAAGCCTCCCGTGTACGGTTCACATATCTTACCACATTATATTGTACCACAACCCCGTATTTTTTGCAATACCTACAATATAAATATAATATATTAATTTCTGCCAAAAGATGCCCCGCTTCCGACGGGAAAATTGTATGATGAAAAATCGTAGCTCACAAAGCCCGAAAGCTCATCGAACTCAGCGGTAATGAAGCTTTCGCGGAAGTCTTTTGCTTTTATGATATTTCCTTCACAGATAAGGTCAAGGCGGCTGAAAACGTTTTTGCTTCTGAAGCTGTGGAGACGGAGCCCGTCATTTATTCCTCTCTTTTGAATTACAAGGAGCCTTGGGTCGAATTCCTCCGAGAGAGAGAACGCACAGTTTTCTCCGTAGAGCCAAACCGTTCCGTCGGGAGAGACTTCGTATCTTTCACCGAAGCCCTCGCAGACAACGGCTGACAGAAAAGAACTTTTTTCTCTGATCTCAGAAGCCGTCAGAGAAAAGACGTTGTCGGCTTTCTTCTTTTCGGGAGGGTGAAATATCCTGTTTTCGGGAAAGAAAGAGCCTTCATTACATTCGCCTTCGCCTGCGGCAAGATATTTATTGTATATACGTGTAATTCCCCCGTAAT
This sequence comes from Oscillospiraceae bacterium, assembly GCA_015063695.1. Lineage (GTDB taxonomy): Bacteria > Bacillota > Clostridia > Oscillospirales > CAG-272 > RUG14199. The sequence goes on along the minus strand of SVTQ01000003.1, from coordinate 47,084 downwards.
ATTCACCTTCCGAAATAGTTCTGCACGAGCCGAAAATGTTCAATACATCAGCACGTATATTTTCTGCATTTGTACTGATACGGTGGTTTTCGACATAATTCAAAAGCGACATAAGTCTATATTTGTCGGTGGTTTTTGCGTTTGTATAACATATTTCGTTTTTAAACTTTTCGGAAGTTGTATAAAATTCATTTTCGGTTTCGGCAGAAAACACGTCGTAAAAGTCCATTGCGAGAAAGGTGAAGTCCGAGGAGGTATTTTTCCGCGAAACCGAGGTGAAGATTACGGCAGAGAGAGCCAGAACGGCAAAGAAAATTAAAGTTTTTTTCACAGCTTTTCCTCCTTTGGCGAAAGTTTTTCTGTTGTTTATATTATTCCCGCGAGTTTAATTTTTAAGGCTGAGAGAATACTCTAAAAAAAGAACTATTTAACATTTGACAATTTATTAATGTTTTGATATAATGTATCGGTAAGGCAAAAATTACGGAGGAGCAATGGAACTGTTTGAGAGACTTTACGGAAACGAAAAACTGAAAAACACAGTGGCGCGAGATATTCTCTCGGGCAGACAGTCCCACGCTTACATTTTCGAAGGTCCCGAAGGAAGCGGAAAGCACACTGCGGCTCACCTCACCGCCGCCGCTTTGTTCTGTAAAAGCAGAGACGGAAAAAGCTTTCCCTGCGGCACCTGCCCTTCCTGCAGGAAGGTTTTTGAAGGTGTCTGCACAGACGTTATCACCGTCGGCCGCGGCGACAAGGCGACAGTTGGTGTTTCAGCCGTCAGAGACGGGATAAAGGCAACTTTATATTTCGCCCCCACGGAAATGAACTGCAAGGTCTACGTTATTGAGGATGCAGACAAGATGACGGTTCAGGCTCAGAATGCCCTGCTTCTCTCCCTTGAAGAGCCTCCCGAATTTGCCGCTTTCATTCTCCTTTGTGAGAATTCCCTTTTACTTCTTGATACGGTGAAGAGCCGCGCCCCCGTTATTCAGATGGAGGTCTTTGATAAGGAAGAGATAAAAAGCTACGTTCTTTCTCACACGGAATACAAAAAGCTTGCAGCCGACGAAGGTGCTTTGAACACTGCGGTCTCAAACGCGGGCGGTTCCATCGGCAAAGCTTTGTCGTTTCTCAAAAAAAGCGACCCTGCGGATGAAAAGCTTCGCACAAGCGCATCTGAAGCGGTGTCTGCACTGCTTGCCTCTTCCGCCGCCGCAAAGCTTGAGGCAGCGTCCCTTTTCCCTCAGAAAAGAGGGGACGTTATGAAGATGCTCGCCTATATCAAGACGGCGCTGAGAGATATATTATACTACAAGAAAACTAAGGGCGCAGAGCTCCTTTTCTACACGGACAGCGAGGTTGTTAAAAAGCTTTGTCCGAAGGTGAGCATCGCAAGGCTTTCGGAGCTTTATGACAGAGTTACGAGTGCAGAAGGGGACATCGGTGCAAACGTCAGCATAAACGCTGTGCTGACACTCCTTTTAACTTGATATACAGAAAGGCATATTTATGAAAGATAAAGAATATAATAACGTGTTTGACGTTTCGGAAATAGAGGATGCCATAATCGAGGCTAAAACCACAGCCGAAACTGAAGAAACAGAAGTAAACGATCTTCCCGAGGAAATTGAAATTGTAGGGGTCCGCTTCAGCGAAGCAGGCAAGATCTACTATTTCGCACCCGAGGGGATCAAGTGCGATAAGGATACAAGCGTTATCGTCAAGACCGCAAGAGGCTCTGAGTTTGGTACCGTCGTCATTCCCAACAAGGTAGTCAAGAGTTCCGAGATCGTTCTTCCTCTCAGAAGTGTCGAGAGAATTGCCACCGATGCCGACGTTGAAAGATACGAAAGGAACATGGAGCTTGAAAAGGAAGCCTTCGTTATCTGTCAGAAGAAGATCCGCGACCACGGGCTTGAAATGAAGCTTATCGACGCTCAGTACACCTTTGACAACACCAAGCTTCTCTTCAATTTCTCCGCCGACAAGAGAATCGACTTCAGAGAGCTTGTTAAAGATCTTGCTTCCGTTTTCAGAACGAGAATCGAGCTTCGTCAGATAGGTATACGCGACGAAGCAAAGCTCATGGGCGGTCTCGGTGCTTGCGGCAGACCCTTCTGCTGCGCTACCTTCCTCTCCGATTTCGCTCAGGTCTCCATCAAGATGGCAAAGGAACAGAACCTCTCCCTCAACTCCACAAAGATCTCCGGCACATGCGGAAGACTTATGTGCTGTCTGCGCTTTGAGCACGAGGTCTACGAGGAAGCTATAAAGTCCATGCCCGGCGTTGATGCTCGTGTCAAAACTCCCGACGGTGTCGGTTTTGTTATCGAAACAAGCCCTCTTGTGGGTCTTGTAAAGGTCAAGTTTGTTGACAAGAATGAGACTATTACCATCAAGGCTTACGACAAGAACGACGTAAAAGTTCTCCCGAAGGACAGAAATTCAGACAAAAATGGCGAGAAAAAAGAAGAAAAAAGGGACAGCAACGACTAACTTCCCTCTTTCCAAATGGCAAAAATCCTCAATATCCGCTGATTTTTCATCTTTTTCCCCTAATATACAAATATTTTTCGGATAAAGGTATTGCAAAAGCGGATTTTTGTGGTACAATACATTTATAATTTAACATGGAGGTACATATCATGGCTTACAAGATCACTGACGAATGCATCGGCTGCGGTGCTTGTGTTGAAGGTTGCCCCGTTGAATGCATCACAGAAGCTGACGGCAAGTACGTAATCAACGCTGACGAATGTCTCGATTGCGGCGCATGTGCAGATAACTGCCCCGTAGGCGCTCCCGTTGCTGAGTAATCCTAAACATAAATAATCGTTAAACGGCGGAGTCATACTCCGCCGTTTAAGCTATACGGGTAAGGCGTTCTTTAGCGGACGAGCACTGCTCGCCCCTACACGGTCTGCGTTGGTCTGACGTTTAGAAAATGATTGAACTTAATTCAACCGAAAGGTTTTAAAATATATTATGGATGAAATCAAGCTCCTTGAAGACGAGCGAATTGACGAAATTAATGAAAATTTGAAGCTTATACAGAAGAAAAAGGGGCTGACCTTCGGGACGGATGCTTACCTTCTTGCCGCTTTTTCCAAGAGAATGGGAAAAGAGATCGCCGCCGATTTCGGAAGCGGAACGGGCGTTGCTTCCCTTCTCTGCGCTTCAAGGGCAAAATACAGGCATATTTTCGCTTTTGAGGTTCAGAAGTCCTTTGCATCACTTATAGGTAGAAACGCCGAAATTAACGGCATGAGGCACGTCATAACCACGGTCAGCGGAGATATCCGCGACACGGTTCCCGTTTTTGCCTCCGGTTCCTTCGGATGTGTTATTTCAAATCCCCCTTACATGCCCGTCGGTTGCGGCGCGGCTCCCGCAAATGACGAAATGAACGTTGCAAGGCGCGAGGAAAACGGTACTATCTACGATTTTGCAAAGTGCGCTTCAAGGCTTCTTCGCCACGGCGGTATTTTCACAACCGTTTACAGACCCGACCGCGCGGCGGAGCTATTCCATGCGCTGAAGGAAAACTGTCTTGAACCCAAGAGGGTAGTCTTCGTTTATCCCGACAAAATGAGCGCGCCCTGCCTTATTCTCACTGAGGCGAAGAAGGGTGCTGCTCCCTCGGTGCAGGTATCACGTCCCCTTTTCATTTACAAGGAAAGCGAAAGCAAGGCAAACAGAGTTTATACGGAGGATATGGACAGAATTTACAGTGAGTTTTCGCTTGACTTTTTGTTTAATTGAAAACGGGAGGACCAAGGCTCTCTCCTACGGACTTTTTGTTCAATTAAAACGGGAGGAGCGAGCCCCTCCCCTACCAAAATACTGTTGGTCGTTTAATTTCAGAAAGCAGGAAATGAGAAATGAGTTATCCCAAAAAGAACATATCAAAAGAAGAAAAGAATGCTGTTTTAGGCGGAACACTTTATCTTGTGGCAACTCCCATCGGAAACCTTGCGGATATAAGCGAGAGAGCCCTGAAGGTTCTCTCCGAGGTTGATTTCGTTGCCGCGGAGGACACCCGTAATACGGGGCTTCTCCTTTCGAGATACGGCATTTCAAAGCCCATGGTAAGCTATTTTGAGCACAATAAGAGGCAGAGGGGCGAGGTCATCGTTGACCGCATTATTGCGGGTGAGAGCTGTGCTCTCGTCACCGATGCGGGTACTCCCGCCATAAGCGACCCCGGCGAGGATATCGTAAAGCTTTGCGCGGAAAAAGGAGTTCCCGTGACTTCGATCCCCGGCGCCTGTGCTTGTATTACCGCGCTTACTCTTTCGGGTCTTGCCACGGGAAGATTTGCTTTTGAAGGCTTTCTGACCACAAACAAGGCAGACCGCAGAGAGAGACTTGAAGAGCTTGCAAAAGAAAAGCGCACCTTGATAATTTACGAAGCTCCCCACAAGCTTCGCGGAACTCTTGATGATATTCTCAAATATTTCGGGGACAGAAAGATATCACTTTGCCGTGAGCTTACAAAGCTCAACGAAGAGGTCGAGAGATACACGCTGACACAGGCTGCAGAGGTCTATTCGGAAAAAGAGCCGAGGGGCGAATACGTTCTTATTATCGAAGGGGCAACGGACGTTCCCGAAGAGAATAAATATCCCGAAAATATCCTTGAGCATCTTGCCATCTACTCCGAAAAGGGTATGAAGAAGATGGATGCCATAAAGGCGGTTGCAAAGGACCGCGGAATTTCCAAAAGCGAGGCTTATTCCTTGGTGCTTGAGGCGGAGGGGGAATAACAGATGGCGGACGACCAATGGTCGCCCCTACGGGTTGGATGTTGGTCGAATGTGCATGTTGGTCGAGTGTTTCCGTTTGTGACGAAGTCACAACATCATTTACGCGAAGCGTAACATCATTTGCGCCAAAGGAGCAACATCATTGACACGCCCTGCGTGTCACATCTGCCCCTACGGGTTTGATGTTGTTCGGATAGCAGATATTATTTAATGCTGATGATTTCTGCGCCAAGTATTGTATTTTATAAAAAGATTTGTTATAATACGTTTATTAAGTTAAATTTTCATTCTGTAAAGAGAAGGTGATATATATGTGCGATAAGTGCAAAAAGGAAAAATTTTATATAACCACCGCTATTACCTACACGTCTCAGAAGCCTCATTTCGGCAACACCTACGAGGTCATTATGACTGATGCTATTGCCCGTTACAAGAGACAGAGAGGATACGACGTTTACTTCCTCACAGGTACTGACGAGCACGGTCAGAAGATCGAGGAAAAGGCTGCGGCGGCAGGTATTACTCCCAAGGAGCACGTTGACTTCGTGGCAGGTCAGATAAGAGACATCTGGGATCAGATGAACACCACCTACGACGGTTTTATCAGAACTACCGACGATTACCACGAAACGGCAGTTCAGCATATCTTCCAGAAGCTCTACGACCAGGGTGATATCTACAAGAGCGAATACGAGGGCTGGTACTGCACTCCCGACGAGTCCTTCTTCACAGACTCACAGGTCGTTGACGGTAAATGTCCCGAATGCGGCCGTCCCGTTCAGAAGGCAAAGGAAGAGGCTTACTTCTTCAAGATGAGCAAGTATGCCGACAGACTTATCAAGTACATCGAGGACAACCCCGAATTTATTCAGCCCGAGTCAAGAAAGAAGGAAATGCTCAACAACTTCCTTCTCGCTGAAGGCGGTCTTCAGGACCTTTGCGTTTCAAGAAGCTCCTTCAAGTGGGGCGTTCAGGTTCCCTTTGACCCGAAGCACGTTATTTACGTCTGGATAGATGCCCTTTCAAACTACATTACCGCTCTCGGCTACGACCCTGCAAACGAGGTCCAGCCCGAGCTCTTCCGCAAGAACTGGCCTGCTGATTACCACATCATCGGCAAGGACATCGTCCGCTTCCACAGCATCTACTGGCCCATTCTTCTTATGGCTCTTAACGTAGAGCTTCCCAAACGCATTTTCGGTCACCCCTGGTTCAACTTCGGCACCGACAAGATGAGTAAGTCCCGCGGTAACGTTATTTATGCGGACAAGATGGCAGAGCACTTCGGCGTTGACGGAGTTCGTTACTACGCTCTCTCCGAAATGCCCTACGCAAACGACGGCTCCATCACTTACGAGACCGTTATCGCAAGATACAACAACGACCTTGCAAACACCCTCGGCAACCTTGTAAAGAGAACTGTTGACATGTGCGCCAAGTACTTCGGCGGTATCGTTCCCACACCCAACGGTGAGGAAGGAACCGATGCAGAGCTGAAGGCGGCATGTGCTACCGCCGTTTCAAAATTCAAGGAAAAGATGGACACTCTCCACATTGCCGATGCTATCGACGAAGCTATCGTAATGCTCCGCCGTGCAAACAAGTATATTGACGAAACAACGCCCTGGGCTCTCGCAAAGGACGAAAATGCAAAGGCAAGACTTGAAACAGTTATTTACAATCTCCTTGAAACTATAAGAATAGGCGCTGTCCTTCTCTACCCCATCATTCCCGCGACCTGCGACTCCATTTTTGAGCAGCTTGGCACAGACATCAGATGCTACAAGTCCATCGAAAGCTTCGGCGCACTTGAGAGCGGAAAAGAGGCAGGAAAATCCTTCGTTCTCTTCTCACGTATTGACGAAGCCAAGATGATGGCTGAGGTCACAGCAGAGATCGAGGCGGCAAAAGCTGAGAGCGAGAGAATTGCAAAGAACCTTGAAAAGCCCGAAAAGCCTGAAGGTATCGCTCAGATAGGTATTGACGATTTTATGGCAGTTGAGCTCCGCAGTGCAAAAGTCATCGCCTGCGAAAAGGTACCCAAGGCTAAGAAGCTTCTGAAGCTTCAGATAGACCTTGGCTACGAGACCAGACAGGTCGTTTCCGGTATTGCAAAGTTCTACGAGCCCGAGGACCTTATCGGAAAGAAGATAATCGTTGTTGCAAATCTTAAGCCCGCGACACTCTGCGGAATTGAGAGCAACGGTATGATACTTGCAAGCGGCGAAGACACGGTCCGCGTTGTATTCCTTTCCGAAGATACTCCTCTCGGGGAAAGAATAAGATAAGAGGCGAAAAAATGAAACTTATAGACTCTCATGCCCACTATGATGACAGAAGGTTCAGAGAGGAATTCGAGGGCGGCAGAGATGCCGCCCTTCGTTTATCCTTTGATGCAGGCGTTGAAGCCGTTATCAACGTGGCGACAAAAAGAAAGAATATTTTGACTACTCTTGAGCTTGCAGAAAAATACGAAAACGTATATGCGGCAATAGGTTACCATCCAAACGACTGCCAGGAGCTTGACGAGAACGAAATTGAGTGTGAGCTCTCCTTCGTTGAAGAAACTCTCGCCCACAAAAAGGTGGTTGCCATAGGCGAGATAGGTCTTGACTACCACTATGACGGCACCATGAAGGAAAGACAGCACTATTTCTTCGAAAAGCAGATAGAAATGGCACTTCGCCACGATCTGCCCGTTATAGTTCACGACAGGGATGCCCACGGGGACAGCCTTGAGATAGTGAAAAAATACAAGGGCGTAAAGGGTGTTTTCCACTCTTTCAGCGGAAGCGCGGAAATGGCGAGGGAGCTGCTTGACCTCGGGTGGTACATCTCCTTCGGCGGCCCCGTTTCATACAAGAACGCAAACAGTGTAAAGCGCGCGGCGGCATCCGTTCCCCTTGACAGAATTCTCATTGAGACTGACTGTCCTTACCTTCCTCCCGTTCCTCACAGGGGAAAGATAAATTACTCTGCGTATATGTTCCATACCCTCACAGCCCTTGCAGAAGCAATGGGATATGATGATGAAACGGTTGCGAAGGCAACGGTGGAGAATACGAAAAGGCTGTTTGGAATATGATGGAGAACGTTTTACCACAGCGCAAGCCCACACGACTGAGAGACTTCGATTATAGCCGGGAAGGAGCTTATTTCATTACGATCTGCACAAGAGACAGAATGCAGGTTTTATCGGAGATCGTGAACATCACCTCCGATGGCGATAAACTAACAACGTCGAGACGCAATCTCTCTATGGTAGGGGAGGGGCTTGCTCCTCCCGAATTTCAAATCAGATTGAAACCTTGCGGTGAGATTGTAAAAGAACAATTACATTTAATTACAACAAGATTTACGACTGTTACCGTTGAAGATTACGTAATAATGCCCGACCACATTCATGCAATTATATATTTGCATGGTGATGTGGAAGCGGGAGGAGCAAGCCCCTCCCCTACCTTGAATGATGTAGTTTGTGCGTTTAAGTCGCTCACCTCAAGAATTTGTAAGCAACGATTAAGTGTGGAGAAAATTTTCCAAAGATCATATGCCGAACACGTTGTACGCGACAAAGAAGATTACGAAACGAGAAGAAGGTACATTTACGAAAACCCCATGCGGTGGTATTACAAATATATTTTTAAAGGGGAATAAACAGAAAAACGGCGGAAATTCCGCCGTTTTTGTTATACTTCTTTTTTAACAAACTTCTTCCGGATCGCGTTTACGATAAGGAGTGCCAGGAGGGCGTTTACCGTTCCGAGGACTATGCCGCCGATGATATCTGTGGGATAGTGGACGTAAAGGTAGATACGGGAGAATGCTACGAGGAAGGCAATTACAAGGGCAACTGTTCCCCATTTCTTATTCTGTGTGAATATTGCCACTGCGCCTTCAAAGGATGCCACTGTATGACCTGAGGGGAAGGAGAAATCGTGGGGCATCTTTGAGAGAAGGATATCTATGGTGACACCCTGCTCTGCCATAAGGTCGTAGGGTCTTATTCTCGCAACGAGGGGCTTAAGGCCGAGGTTGCAGGTGAGAAGGCCGAAAACAAGGGCGATGCCCATAATAAGGCCTGTTTTTCTTGTCTTTTTGAAGATGAGAAGGACTGCGGCAATTGCTATCCAGAAGATGCCGCCGTCACCCAGGTGGGTCACGAGCTCAAAAAATGTATTGAGGAAGGGGCATCTTACGTTTTCGTAGAGAAAATTGAGGATGCCGAAGTCAAAATTGAGAATGGATTGCATGGTTTGTTCCTTTCTGAGAGGCGGACGACCAATGGTCGCCCCTACCGGTTTGACGTTGGTCGAATGTGCACGTTGGTCGGGTGTTTCAGCGTTTTCCGCAAGGAAAACATTTAGCTGCGCATCGCGAAATTTAGCTCCGAAGGAATTTAGCGTTCACGAAGTGAACATTTAGCTGTAAACTAAATTCCGAAAACGGAATTTAGTTTACATGGCTTGCGTAAATCATATATCTGCCGCCGACGCTTCTAAGATAGAAGGTCATATCGAAGGATTCTTCGTAATTGTTTCCGCCGTAGCCGTGGAGCAGGTGGACGAATTTAACGCGGCAGGAGACAACGGTGCCGTCGGCATCATAGCTGTAATACTCGATTACTTCGGGTTCAACTATGGTATAGCCGTTATGGGGATTTGCCCATTTAACGGCGGTGTTGCGAAGGTTTGTATAAAGCTCGCTCGTTCTGTCAACGTAGGCAGCAACTGCGCCGAAGGTTGCATCCTTCTGCATATATGCCGCATAGAGCTCAGATGCCTTAAGTATTCTGTTTTTAAGGTCCTCGGGTATTTCCTTATAGTTTACGGGGACGGTATAGAAAACGCCGCTTTCGTCTGCGGTGATGCCTTCTACCGCTTCACCGTATTTATCAGTTGCGGTGACAACGGGTTCACCGAAAATTCCTTCAAGCTTATATTTAACAAGACTGATGCCTTCCGCATCTCCGTACATGTGGTTACAGCTTTCGGTAAGCGTAGGCTCGCCGCTTAAAAGGTCTTCGCCGAGGGGCTCACCGTTTACGAAAACGGAATATCCGAGGGGCGCTTCGATGCTGAGACCGCCGCTGCCGCCGATGGTAAGCTCAATATCCCCAAGGCTGTATACGGGAAAGCCTTCCGCATCGGGCTCGTCCGAAAGGACGAGGGTCACGTTAGCTATTTTTAGCTCCTTTGAAACGACGGAATAGAATATCTCCTTATCGTTTCCTCCTGTGTTGAAAAACTGAAAGGTCTCCTTGTCAATGGCAGTTTCGAGATAGGAAATAACTGCGTCTTTTGTGCAGTATTTTGAAACCTCATAGCCCGATATTTCAAGAAGGGGCACTTTATCCTCGGCGAGGAAATACTCCTCTGCCACCTTTTCCATAGTATGGACGGGACGGGAGCTTTCATATCCTGCGAGGTAATCGCGGAACGCGGAAAGACCGAAGAAGAGACCCACAAGGAAAAGAGCGATAAGCGCAAAATAAATTATGTAAAATACCGATACTCTGCGTTTTTTCATTCTGCATCCCCCTCTCCGATAAGGAAGAAAGTAGGAATGGGACGGGGGCTTGAAAATGCCTTATATTTGTTTATAAGTCCCTTTTCCTGATACTTATCAAGGGAAGTTCCCGAAAATTCGTCAAATACGTTGAAGTAGTTTTCGTAGTACATAACTGCAGAGGAGCCGCCGTCGAGCATTGCCGCATTGACCGCACCGAGAGATACCATCATATCTATCATATCGTCGTGGGTCGCTCCGATACTTGAGGCGGAACGTCCGTCGGTTACTATGAGAATGACCGTTCCGTCAGCTCTCTGTCCGATGGCGGTGCGCTGTGCCGTTTCCTTGTTACTGTTTTCGTAGTGGAGGTTTACGTTTCCGTCGGAGGACTCGATAAGCACGTTATTATTCTGGAAGGAGACCGCGTCCCTTATCCCGAGTGCCTGTGCCCGGGCATAGGTCATGGAGTTCGCAACTACGAGCTTATTATTACTGTCAAAGCCGATAAAGGTTCTCTTTAAGGAGTCGTTCCACACGCACTCGCCGCGCGAATAGGTAAGACCCATGGGACGGCCGCCGTTACCCATGCCGCCCGCATCGGCAAACTCACCGCCGTTGATGCCTGCAACTACGCCGTATTTCTTCGTAATATCAAAGATAGTCATACCCTCGGTTGCATTCTGATAGTTTTCGGAGGAGGTGCCGACGAAAATTCTCGAGGGGTCTTTTACAAGCATTATGTAAGCCTTGAAGGTATCTCCGCTCTCGGTGAAAACCTTGATGCCGTCAACACTTCCCTCCCATTCGTCAACCGTCGGAACTGTGGGGTCGGAAACGTCGGTCTGGTGCAGTGCCGCAAAGTCCTCTGCGCTCATAACGTCAACGGTGATGTTTTCACTGTTTTCAAGAATACCGTTTACCGTATCCTCGTCAAGAAACAGGAAGGGCACCCATTTTGTGGCAGTACCCTGTGAGAGCACGAAAGTGTCTCGGAAGGTAACACTGGGGCCTGTTGATATGGTATAGCAGACCATATACAGAGCGAATATCGCAAGAAATAACACTGTGAAGAAGGAGAGCGCTATTCTGCCTGCGATCTTCCCTGCGGTGAGTCTTCCTTCCGCTTTGTCGATCTCGTCGGAGGGGGAATATTCCGAGGCGATAAACTCAAGCTCGCTCTCGGAAATAAATATCTTTTCTGTCTGTTCCATTTTTACCTCTGTCAGCTTTCGCTTTTAAAATGCTCGGGAAGAAATTCCTCGGAGATGGTATCTCTGACTATTCCCTTAAGCATATCAAAATTAATGGGCTTCTTATAGTAGGTCCTTACTCCGTGAACCGCTGCAAGGTCCTCGGAATAGTCCTTCATGAAATAGATATGATTGTTATAGAAATTTGATGGGAAATGAAATACCGTAGGCTCGAAAAGCACATTGTCAACAGTTGCGCTCTCGCCCTCCACCTTGGTTATGTCAAAGGAGAGGAAACCGCCTACCATATTCCCTGCCGCCGCCATTTCCGCCATGAAATTACCAAGAGAGTAGGCACAGAGGGTCTCGTTTCCGTTTTCTCCCTTTATCCACTCTATAGGCTGGATAACGTGGGGATGGTGACCGAGGATAACGTCAATGCCTGCATCAGCCATCTGCTTTGCCCACGTCTTCTGAGCATCGTTTGGCGTGTAGACGTTCTCCTGCCCCCAATGGACGGAGGCAACTATGATATCACACTTGTCCTTAACGCTGTTAACGTGAGCCTTAAAGTCGGCTTCCCCCAAATACGGGATATAGGTATCGTATTTTGCGGCAATGGTGAGCCCGTTGGTCATTTCACAGTAGGAAAGAAGGGCAATCTTTATGCCGTTTCGCTCGATTATGGGTACGTTATCGTACTCTGCTTTATTTGAGTAACCGCCGATAAGAGTCACCGGCATTGTCTTCCAGAAATCAATGGTCTTCTGCAGTCCGTCGCCGCCCTTGTCAAGCATGTGGTTGTTTGCGATGTTTATTACGTCAAAGCCTACCTCAACAAGGTCGTATGCAAGGTCCTGAGGGCCGTTGAACATGGGATAGTAGGAGAGCTCGTAGCCCTCGCCGCACATCAGTGTTTCCTGATTGATATAGGCGATGTCAAAGGATGCAACGTAGTCTTTAATGCTTGTGTAGGCAGGCATGAAGTTATAGGTCCTGCCGCCGGGAATTGCCGCCGCTTTGGCATCGCGGACGTTTCCGTAATATATGATGTTGTCGCCACAGGAAACGAAGCTTGTATTATAAACTACGGGCGGCTCCGTTTCAAGAGGCTCTGTCTCGATCTCGGACATGGGAACGTCAACGTCTATTATCTCTTCGGTGTTGTCAGGTGTTTCTTCCGGCGCAGGCTCTTGTCTGTTGCATGCAAACAAGGTCAGCATAGTAAATATTACAAGTGTCAGTGATATAAACCTTTTCATTGTTCCCTCCTTATCTCGCCGCGAAGCGGCATATCGAATTTGCCTCAAAGAGGCAAATATATCGAGTCCTCAAAGAGGACATATCGAGTTCGCTATGCGAACATATCGCGGGCGAACACAGTTCGCCTCTACGGGTATGCAATTATTTTTCGCACAATTATAGATTATTATATCACATATATAAATATAATTCAATAGTTTTTGTCGTTTTGTGTCGTATTCAAGGACAAAAAGCCCCTCGCGCAAGAAGCGCGAGGGTGATTTTTTTAGTTTAGTTCGGTTATGACGCCGCCGAGGAATTTTCTGATCATCAGAACATCCTTAAGGGTGATTTTTCCGTCGCAGTCAACGTCGGCGTTTTTAAACTCTATTTCGTCTAAACCGACAACGCCGCCGAGATATTTTCTTATAAGGAGCACATCTTTGGTGTTGACCTTGCCGTCACCGTTGGCATCACCAAGCATATTAAGATTTACAGTGATAAACTTATCGTCTTTAATCTCAAAACTGTATTCATAGGTCAAGTGATTTATTTTTTCGACCTTCAAAGTGTATTTTCCGGGCAGAACGTTTGCAAATCCGAAGGGAGCATAACATCCCACAACATTGACCTCATAAGAAGGAACGGAGAGCCCGTCTTTATACAGTGCGAGCTTGACGGTTGCAAGATCGCTTCCGCCGCTTGTAACCGTACCGCTGAGAGCAACACCTGCCACGGTTTTATTATAACCGCAAACGGTACAGCTTGAGCCGTCGAAGGTGTGCTCTTTACTTTCCGCGTGGGAGCCGTCTCTTGAGCATACTCTTGCATGATGGGTGGAGTTCAGCACAACGTATTCTCCGTATTCGTGGCCTGCGGGAACAGTCAGAAGTGAAGTATTATAGAGTCTGATTTCGCCGTCAAGGGATACAGCATCACAGTCGCTGCACTTATAGTGGGCAAGCTTGCCCTTGGTCGTACAATCACCGGCTACCGCTTCAACCTCTACCCAGTTATGTTCCGTTTTGGGAATGTTCCTGCCGTGATCGGTCACTTTACCGCACTTTGCGCATCCGAAAACTCGTGTGTGTCCCGAGGAGGTACAGGTTGCAGGAACGCTTTCCTCAAGAACCGTGACACGGTGTGTGTAGTCGCCGTAGGAGCCTTTTACAACCACCTGACCGCAAACGGTACAGCATTTGTCGCCGCTGTAGCTTCTTTTGGTACAACTGCCAAGGGTACTGCCCCGTGTAACGAGGGTTCCGTGTTCATGCTGAGGAGTAACCTCGCCCTGCTCTTCGATAAGGTTACAGCAAGTCCACATAAGGTCGCCCGTATAGCCGGGATGACCGCAGGTCGCTTCAACTTCACCAACAAGCTTCAGGTATTTGTTTATCATATACTGCTCGCCATGGTTTTCTACACAGTCGATAATTTCACCTTCGACTTCTACCCATACCGAGTCCACAGCGGGATGAACTCCGGTGGGAATAGAAGGTACTCTGAAATACCAGTATTCCGAATCATCGGAGGCATCGGGAGCATGATAGTTTACTTCAATACTTACCCACGTTTTACCTGTATCGTAGGTGAAGTATGCGTCAAAATGATCGTTAAGATAGGTTCCGGGAGTATAGTTTTCAAGACGGTATATCTTTACTTTTGCTCCGGGACGGGCAGCAGGAGTTGCCGCTCTTCCTCCTGTGACGATAACGGGATACTTTCCGAGGGAAGCGGTCTTGCTGTAGCTGTACATACATTCGCCGCATTCCATATTAATAACGCCGTCTTCCTTATCGGAGGGGTAAGTTATCCACTTCTGATTGAAGGCGTGTGAACGTTTCAGTACAGAATCGCAACCGGGCTGTAAACAGTAAGCGTAATGGTATCTTCTGTCTGTCTTACCGTATTCGCCTTCATAGGGAAGGTTATCGGTATCGTCGTCGATATAACCGTTTTCAATGATATATTCCCATGTGTAGTAGGTATGTTTATGGCTGACTTTGGGTACTGTTCTCGTCTCTGTATAATCACATTCGCTGCAGGAGCGTTTTTCTTCTCCCGTCTCTGAAGCCGTTGCGTATTTTACCGTTTCCCAATCCGTCATTTCATGGGGTTCTATGTTGTAGGTCTCAAATCCGCAAACACATTTTCCCCAATGTCCTTTGGAGTTGTAAGAGAGGCCGAGGGAGAGGTCAACTTTATGTACGTGAGCCTCGGGAAGCTTGTCAACTGCCTTTACGTCCTGATAGTCGCAGTCAAGGCAGTAGCGGTACATATAGCCGCCGTTGTCTTTTGTGGGGGCAACTCCCACGTACCAGCCGCCGTAGCGGTGGAAGCCTTCCTCGGCTTTGGCGGAGCAGGCGACACAGTATTTGTAGTGCTGATATGCGTAGGGGAAGCTGAGAACGGTTTCTTTTCCGTCAATTACGACGTGGATATGTGTGTAGCCGCCGTTGTAATCCTTCTGAAAAGCACCGTATTTATGGTCTATGGTAAGAGTCGCCACGGTTGAGTTAACATAGTTCATGACGTTCTTGCCGCTGTTAATTTTACAGACGAACTGACGGGTGGTTCCGCAGGACTCTGTATCTATCCAGACGGTCAGTTTATTCGTGTCAGTTCCCGAATACTCCATAATATCATAGTAGTAGTGTTTGGAGTCCTCAAGAGGAGTACGGACTCCGTTTTCAACTATGTACCACTGATATTTGAGGTTATTGCCCGTAGCCTTTACGGTGAAGGTCACGGTGTTGTTTGCAAGTACAGATTCATCGTCGCTTTCATCGGAAACGTAAGCCGTTTGGTCCTTAGGCTGTTCGGTTATTACGGGAATGCCCAGTTTATGAACACCGCATATACGGCAAACTTCTTCTCCCATAAGAAATCTGTGGGTGTGTTTTACGGGAGTATGGGTACATTTTTCATAACAGTCACCGCAGGAGGTGCAGAAATGTTCGCTCCACTCCCAACTGTTTGAGCAAACGCCGTGGTCACAGCCGTAGTTATTATAACTTCTTTCGGCGCAGCAGTCGCCGCAGAGGTAAGTGGATCTTGCATAGCAGAAGTTGCAGTAGTCTGTTTCGCAGAAGCACTTTCCGCAGTCTTCGCAGAAATGTTTATCGTAATCGGGATCTTCAACGCAGAGTCCGTTTACACAGTCGGAATAGTTTTCACAGCACTCAACGCACAAGCCGCAGTCCTCGCAGACGTCTATGACGCAGAAGAACTGAGAGCATTCGTTACAGTAATGCCCGTCCCAATCGACGCTGTATATGCAGTAGTCACCGCAAGCACAGCCTTCGTCTATAGCTACGTCACGGCAACATTCGTTGCAAAGTCCGCAGTCGGTACAGAATTCACGGTCAAGGCAGGAAGCACATTCTCCGCATTCTTCGCAAAGGAATTCCATAGAACAGTCTAAGCAATGAGAGCCGTCGCCGCCGTCTTCACACCAATCGTAGCCGTGTTCTTCGCATATACTGCAATGAAGTCCTTCGTCAACGGCACATTGTATACACGCTCCGCAGTCTTCGCATATTTCACCGGGGAGACATTCAAGGCAGTAAATGCAATGTTCATAACTGTTTACCCCGCAGGCATAGCACTTTTGGCATTGAGTGCAGTATTCAGTTTCGCCTTCGCTGAAAAAGCACTCGCCGCATTCTTCGCAGGTAAAGGCACAGTATTCGCAGTGGTTGTCGGCTCCGTCTTCCATGGGGTGGGTGGGACATTCGCCTACCGTCATGATACATTCTCCGCAGTCGCCGCAATGGGTGTCTTCCTGACAGAAGGGGCAAAGGCCGCAGTTAGGACAGAGATCTTCGTCGTGCTGGAGACACTTTTCGCAATGGTATTCGCTGAATTCAAAACATTCACTACAGTGTTGACAGTCATCGCAGTAGTCACTCCAGTCGAGAACAAAGCACTCTCCGCAAACTTGGCAAGAATAGAATTCAGCACAACTGCTGCAATGGTTAGTGGGCTCTTCCCACTCAACGCCGTGGTAGGGACATTCGTCACCGGATTCCGTGAGACAGCTACCGCATTCGCAACAGTGAGTACCGTATCTTTCAAGGCAGTTGTCACACATAGTGCACACATCGCAAAGGTCTCCCGTATGTTCCCCGCACCAGAGACAATGTACGTCGAAATCATCACAATTGTCGCAAAGCTTACATTCATCGCAGATGGGAGCGCTTACCGCCTGCTCACACTCGGGGCAATGGTGCTGTTCGTAGCAGTCACCGTCGGCATTTTCCGAGCAATGAGGACCGCAGTCGCAAAGCCAGTCGTCAAATCGGTAACCGCCGCAAAATTCACATTCGGTGCCGTCTTCGTAGCCGGCATTGACCTGCCAAACGCCGTTCGGTATCACGCCAAGCAGCATGAAAAACGCAAGCATAAAGCAGATCGATCTTCTGAAGACATTCAGTTTCATTTTTTCGTCCTCCATAACCTTTTTATACACATATATATTAACATAAAATTTATATTTTGTCGCCACACTTTTGCCGTTTTTTCATAAAAAAGTGTGGGAAGCTACCCAAAAAGGGTGGAAAAAAGTGTGGGAAGGAGTGCAAAAGTGAACTTTTGCACAGTGATATTGCACTTTGTGCAGCGATATCTGTTGCAAATAAGAAGGATGACCAATGGTCGCCCCTGCGGGAAACGTTCGTATGCGGCGGACGAGCGATGCTCGCCCCTACGGTGAAATGTTTGTATGCGGCGGACGAGCGATGCTCGCCCCTACGTTGAAATGTTCGTATGCGGCGGACGACCAATGGTCGCCCCTACCGAGATATGTTGGTCGAAGGTTTACATAAAGATGAAAAAAGGAGGCTTTTGCGTGAGCAAAAGCCAACCGAAATTATTCATTATTCATTTTTCACTATTCATTAGAAGGGCGGGAGGACCAAACCCCTCCCCTACGGTTAATGATGATGTTATTCGATGTTATACCGTGAGGTAAGGACGTAATTTTTTCGTAGGGGAGGATTCCATATCCTCCCGAAATGTGGACTGTCTGTTGGGTTGGCGGGCGAAAATAGATTACGCCACCTACGGAATTTCACATTATCTCAAAGTATTATACAAACCAGTCCCGTGCTTCCTTCATTGATTATCCTCGATAACGTATCTCCTATCTTCCCTCTCGCATCGTTTGGGATGTTTGTAAGCTTTGCGCGCAGTCCGTCGCTGACAAGCTCATAGAGGGAGCGCCCGAACATATTGGAGTCCCAGACCTTTGAAGCATCGTTTTCAAGCTCCGAAAGCAGGTAGCTTACAAGCTCCTCGGACTGTTTTTCCGTGCCTATCATGGGGTTGATATCAGTCTCGATCCTCGTTTTTATAAGGTGGATGGAGGGGGCTCCCGCGTGGAGCCTTACACCGTATGCTCCCTGCTGTTTTACCACCTCGGGAGCTTCAAGCTCAAGCTCGGAGACTGTCGGCATGACTATACCGTAGCCGCACCTTTCGACCTCGTCTATTGCCTCGCGGTATTTTTCATATTCCGCTTCCGTTTCCGCCATTTCACAGAGCTTTGAAAGAAGCTCGCCCTTATTTGTTACGGTTATATCGCAAAGCTCCTCTATCATGCGGTAGAAAAGCCCTTCCTCAAGGGTCAGCTTAACGTATGCAGTTCCCTCTCCGAGGTCAACGCGGGCGGCAACGGCTCCCACGTGTACGTCACCCATGGGAGAGGAGACCTCACTGCCTCCGATATAGGAGACCTCAGAGAGCTTGGATGTGCTTTCCGCAACACTTTTTACCGTTGTGAGAAGCGCACCGCGGAGCCAATGGTCTTCGGGGAGAGTCCCTGTCCAGTCGGGCATTTCAAAGGTCAGCTCACGGAGTGGAAACTCAAAGGTCAGCATATTTATTATCTGCTCGATATCGGCTCTGTCAAGCTCGGTACAGTTAACAAGGGCGACGGGTGCCTTATATTTTTCCTCGAGGGACATAGCGAGGGAAAGGGACTTTTCGTCTTCGGGAACGGCGGAATTGAGAATGATAACGAAAGGCTTTGAAAGACCTGTCAGCTCATTTACTATTCTCTCCTCGGCAGGGATAAAGCTGTCCCTCGGAAGGTCTCCGAAGGTGCCGTCGCAGGTGACGAGAACTGCCACCGTTGAGTGCTCGGAAATGACCTTCCTTGTTCCCTTCTCCGCCGCTTCTTCAAAGGGGACAGGCTCCGCATCCCAAGGAGTCGAGACCATTCTTGCGTGACCATCCTCCATGTTACCCTCCGCACCTTTTGCCATATAGCCCACGCAGTCCACCATCTTTACGTTGAGGTGTGCGTTTCCTATATCCACCCTTACGGAATTTTCGGGGATGAATTTCGGCTCGGTGGTCATTATAGTCCTGCCGCCTGCGCTTTGGGGCAGTTCGTCCGTTGCTCTTTTTCTCTCGTTTTCGTCCGTTATATTTGGTATCACGAGGGTATCCATAAACTTCTTTATAAAGGTTGATTTTCCGCATCTGACGGGGCCGACGACTCCGACGTAAATATCCCCGTTCGTTCTTTTTGCTATATCTTCATAAATACCTGTGTTCTTCAAAACAAAAAACCTCCGCACAGTCTTTTTGTTCAAAGATATGCGGAGGGTATTCTTTTTATGACTTAGTTTGTGCTTCTCTCGGCAAGGAAGTCGTGATACTTATTATAGAAGCTTTCGAAATAGCCGCCGTCAAGGGCATCTCTTATCTTCTGCATAAGCTCGTTATAGAAATAGAGGTTATGGATGACCGCAAGGCGCATGCCGAGAGCTTCCTTCGCCTTGATAAGGTGACGGATATATGCTCTTGAATAGTTGCGGCAGGCGGGACAGTTGCAGCCCTCGTCGATGGGACGGGGATCCTTTGCGTACTTTTCGTTCATTATGTTCATTTTGCCGTGCCACGTGAACACGTTACCGTGACGGGCGTTTCTTGAGGGCATTACGCAGTCGAAGAAGTCAACGCCTCGGTGCACCGCTTCAAGGATGTTCTGGGGTGTGCCCACACCCATGAGGTAACGGGGCTTTTCTACAGGCATATAGGGCTCGACCACCTCGATGGTATGGTACATCTCCTCTGCGCTCTCGCCCACTGCAAGGCCGCCGATGGCGTAGCCTTCAAGGTCAAGCTCTGCAATACGCTTCATGTGGTCAACACGGAGGTCGTCGTAGGTGCTTCCCTGATTGATACCGAAGAGCATCTGCTGTTTGTTTACCGTGTCCTCAAGTCCGTTCAGACGGGTCAATTCCTTTTTACATCTTTCGAGCCAACGGACGGTACGCAGGCAGGACTCCTTGGTGTACTTATATTCCGCGGGGTTTTCGATACATTCGTCAAAAGCCATGGCGATGGTGGAGCCGAGATGGGACTGTATCTGCATACTTTCCTCGGGACCCATGAAAATTCTCTTGCCGTCGATATGAGATGCAAAATAAACGCCCTCTTCCTTTATACGGCGGAGCTGAGAAAGGGAAAACACCTGAAATCCGCCGCTGTCGGTGAGGATGGGCTTCTTCCAGTCGGTGAACTTATGAAGGCCGCCCATTTCATGGATAAGGCGGTCACCGGGTCTGAGGTGGAGGTGGTAGGTGTTGGAGAGCATTACCTGACAGTTTACGTCCTCAAGGTCTCTTGTGGAGAGACCGCCCTTTATTGCGCCGCAGGTCGCGACGTTCATAAATACGGGAGTCTCAATTACGCCGTGGGGCGTTTCAAGTCTGCCTCGTCTTGCATTTCCTTCTTTTTTGATGAGAGTGAACATATATTTTTTCTCCGTTTGAGTTGATTTACGTGGTTTATCGCGTTCGCGAAGCGGACGCCCTGAGCGAAGCGAGGAAGTGCCCTTGGGGTACATATCGAGATCCCGTAAGGGATCATATCGCGGGCGGATATGGAATCCGCCCCTACAGTCTCACGTTGGTCGAACGTGTTTGCCTATCAATCGTTTTCGTCGTTATTTATTTCCTCTGCGGTGTTGCTTTTGGGCATGATATTTGAGAGGGGGTTTTTGTCCATGGCGCTCTTCATGCTCTTATCGCTGACGTGGGTATATATCTGAGTTGTGGTGAGCTGTTCGTGACCGAGGATATCCTTAAGAACTCGTATATCTACTTCCCCCGTCTGATACATGAGGGTTGCCGCCGTATGGCGCAGCTTATGGGTGGAATAGCCTTTTATCTCAAGGCCTGCGGCACCGAGGTACTTTTTGACTATCCACTGCACCGTTTTATTTGAAATACGGGAACCGAGCCTGCTGAGGAACAGAGCCTTTCTGTCAGCTCCCGGCTTCTCGGCGATCATTCTCTGTCTGTCGGGAAGATAGGCAAGTATTGCCTCGCGGCAGGCATCGTTCAGGTATATAAGTCTTTCTTTATTACCCTTACCGATAACTCTCATGGAGGAGTAGTCGCGGTCGATATGGTTCGTATCAATTCCGCAGAGCTCCGAGAGACGCATTCCGCAGTTGAGAAAAAGAGTGATGATACAAAAATCCCTTTTGCGGTGGGGGTTCATGGTGTCCTCGCTGACCGCAGAGAGTAGACTTACGCTCTCTTCAAGGGAAAGGTGCTTCGGGAGCGCTTTCCTCTTTTTCGGGGTCTCGATATCTATGGCGGGGTTAACTTCAAGCTTGTGTATCTTATTTACGAAATACTTATAGAAGGACTTTATGGAGGAGAGCTTTCGGCTGCGGGTATTTTCATTATTTCCTCTGCCGTCCATAGAGTAGCTGAGGTACTCGGTTATCTGAGAGGGCTTTACCTTTCCGAAAAAGTCAAGGGTCAGATCTTTTATGCCCGCTGAGGTGAGGGTCTCGTAGGTCAGCTCAAGGCCGTTTTCCACCACAACAAGGTATCTTGCGAAGGTGCGGAGATCCGTCATATACTCTTCAACGGTCTTTGCGGAGCATCCCTGAATGGCGCGCTTATAGTTTGCAAACTCGCGCATACATGCGGGAAACTCGTCATAATTCAACTGATAGGGCACGACTGCCGCCTCCTTCCTTCCCATTTCCCTTTATTGTAACATAAAATTATAGATTGGTCAACACAATTTAAGAAGGGCGCGTGCGTTACTATGGAAAATATTCTGTTTTTCCGTATCGGAAAGGGGCAGAGCGTTTATCTGAGCGACAGTTTCAGCCTGTGAGCTCCACGGGCTGTCGGTGCCGAAAAGGACTTTTTCGGAGCCGAAGGCGCGCACTATCTCCACAAACTTTTCGGGTGAAAGAAGCTTTTCTCCCCAAGGGGTCCCCTTTTCATCGTCAACAAAGTACAGCTCCCCGAGAGAGAAGGAGGTGTCGATGTATGCTCCCGTATCGGCAAGGTACTCGCAAACTGTGTCCCAATTATGCCAGCCGCCCATGTGGGCAAGGACCAGCTTTACGTCACCGACGGTATCGAGGGCGCATCTGACCATTTCGGGAGAGCATTTTTTCTCACCCGGGAAGCCTATATCGTCTCCTGCATGGGTTACGACGATAAGGTCATTTTCCCCCGCGGTGTATAGGATGCGGAGAAATCTTTCTTCGCATATATCCACACCCTGATAGACGGGGTGTATCTTAATTCCACGAAGACCGAGGTCTGCCGCGCGGCGCACTTCCCCTTCGATATTTTCACAGAGGGGGTGAACGCATCCGAAATGGAGTATCTTTTCCGAAGCTTCATTTGCGGCGGCGGAGGTTTCGTTTATTTTTGTGACCTTCAGGGGATTAGTTGCCACGGGAAGGACCACGGAAAGGTCGATGCCTGCCTTCTCCATGGAGGAAAGAAGGCCGTTTTCCGTGCCGTCGGTGAAGGGGACGGTGTTTGAGGCAGCGCTGAGCTTTGAGATCGCCGCTTCTGCTATTTTTTCGGGAAATGTGTGGGTGTGGAAGTCGATTTTCATTTATATTTCCTTTCGGGGGTGTTTCACGTTCGCGAAGCGAACATATCGCGTCCCCAAGGGGGACATATCGCAACCGAATGAAATGAGGTTATATCGCGCGCCTTTGGCGCATATCGCGGGCGAGCAATGCTCGCCCCTACGGATCGGATGTTGGTCTGGTATTTCGCGTTCGCGAAGCGAACATATCGCGTCCCCAAAGGGGACATATCGAAATCCCGCAAGGGATTATATCGAGTTTGCCGTAAGGCAAACATATCGCGGGCGGATATGGAATCCGCCCCTACAAATTCTACCACTTTGAGCTCTTTCCGTCAAGAAGGGCTTTGCATTATAAGCCGTCGGGAAAGACTATTATCTCCTTTTTATTTTTGAGAGCGTGATCGAGTGCAATTTTTGTTCCGCTTTTTCGGGTTTTAGGCGCATGCCCTTCGTCGTAGTAAACGATGCAAAAGCGGCTCTTATCTATCATCTCACGGTTACGCTCAACGTATACTGCTCTGCCTGCACCGAGAAGCTTTTCGGAATAGTAGGTATCATCGTAATATTTCAGCAAATAGGCTCTGTAAGAGTCTCTGATATAGGGGAATTCCGCACGCACGTATATTCGGTTAATATGGCTGTATTTTTCTTTCAGCTTCGTTACAAGCTCAAGGCATAGGCTGTCAAAGCGGCTCTTACTTCCAAAAAGGAACGTGTCAACGTTTTCTTCCGTAATAAGTCTTTCTATGCATGCGTATACCTTATTTTTCAATTCTTCCGTTTCGTTTATTTCTCTGTGTCCGAAAAAGCAGCAGGTCTTTTCTTGCATATTTCTATCCTCCATAGTAAATGATTTTTTAATCATTATACATTATCTTTCACTCCATGTAAATATTTCTGCAGTTTTATCTTATAATAAATCTCCCTGTTTTTCGATAAAATATACGTATACAAAGAATAAGAGGCGGCAGTATGAAAACAGAATTCCCCGATAAGTATATAACACTTGGTCTGAAAATCGCATATTACAGAAGAAAAGCAGGCTTCACACAAGAATACTTTGCAGAGCTTATTGATAAAAGCGTAAGCTTTGTCGGTCAGGTTGAAGGAACCGGCACCGTGCGCGGAATTTCACTTGAGACGTTATTCAAAATGGCAGAGGTTCTGAATATTCCGCCATCTAAATTACTTGAAGATGATTGACTTTAATAAACGTGCTCCTTCGGGGGCACGTTTTTGCGTTTAGTCAGAAATTAGCCTTCCCCACACTTTTCCCCACACTTTTATATAAGTATTATCCAAAATTTCTCGCCGTGGTGGGTAGACAAATCCTTCTGTCGGAGTTATAATTAATATGTGATAATATACTTGCAGTCCGTTCTTTTCGGGACAAATTTTTCACGTAAGTTTAATAAAACGGACTGCGTTTTACATTTGAGGAGGACAAGGATGAAACGTAGCTTTTTCAAAAAATCACTGTGTATTATTCTTTCATTTATGATGCTTCTCGGAAGTGTTCCCGCGGCCGTTCTTGCGGCGCAGGAGGTAACTGAGATAGATATTACAATTAAACCGCCTGCCATCGGCGAGTATCTTGACTTTGAGCCGACCGTCGGAGACGAGTCCCTTTATGAGGTGACCTACGTTGACTGGTACATAAGCTGGGACGGCGGCGAAAGCCATTATCGCAACGGCACCAAGGCCACGGGCGGCATACCTTATGAGCTTGAACTCTACGTCGAAGCTGTGGGCGACAACTACATTCCCGAGGACACGGACAAATTGAAGGTGACGGTCAACGGAAGCAGCGAGGGTATCACCCTGACCCGCGACGACGAGCGAAGCCCCCTTTACTGTCACCTGGAATTCAAATCTCTCGGCTACACCGTTTCCTTTGATGCAAACGGCGGCTCGGGCACCATGGAGGACGTATCAAAGGTATGGAAGGAGTTTACCCTTCCCGAGTGTGCTTTTACCGCCCCCGAGGGAATGATTTTCATCGGTTGGACAGTAGGCGGCACCGAGGGCAAATGGTACTTCCCCGAAAGCACCGCGAGTATTGATTCCGACGTGACCTTTTACGCAAAATGGGTCGATACGGATCCCTCCAGGACCTATACTCTCACATTTATTGATTATGCTTATTTAGTTCCCGGCACCACCGACTACCCCATGAAGGAGGTAACGGTCGGCGCAGGAAAATATACTCTTCCCGAGAACTTCTTCTACTTAGATGATGCGTCGCTCTTCGACTATTGGGGTATTGACACAGACGGCGACGGCAGAGACGAAAAGTTCTATCCCGGAGACGTCATAGACGTTTACGGCGATCTTGAGATCTCCGTATGGAGAACGTACAAGCCCGGCGTAAAGAAGTGCGACTTCAATGCGTCCCTCGGCGGCGTATATCATCACGGCATGCTTGCAGGGCTTGTGTCCGTTTCCGTTCTCGATTCTCCCCATATCTCTCTCGCAAACGGCGGATACGGCCACGGCTACTGGATAACCGAAGGCGACAAGATCCTTGAGGGCACCGACACTGTCTCCTCATCATTTTCACATTATCTGTATGTAAGATACGCCGTTGAGGACGGCTACTATTACGGTCTTACCGGCGACTACGTCAGATTATTCGGAGTATTTGGGGAGCTTACCTCCTATTCGAACCCCGTTTTACAGCCCGACGGAAGTTATATACATTCCTTCCGTCTTCCTCCCGTGCCCGGCTCGGATATCACCGACGAAAAGGTGCTCTTTACCCTTGAGGGATATGAAAGAGACAAACGGGTAACAAGTATTACGGCGGACGTTGCAACGGATGATCTTTCCATTGTGGGAAGCGGCTACGGCAGCCTTATAGATGGCAATTCGTATATGATCTGGAAGGACTATTACAGCTACGGATGCGGCGTATACGACGGTCCCTCCCTCTTTGAGCCCGCAACGGACTACTACGTGCAGATAGCCTTCCGCCTTGACGACGGCTACAGCTTCCCTGCCGACTTCTACGACGGAAATAAGCTAAAAAAAGATAAATTTGCGCTGAGCGGTTTCGAAAACGCCGAGGTCCATCAGATCAATAACAGGACTGTCGGCTACGAGATAATATTCAAGCTTCCTCAGATAGAGGCAACTCCCATTGAATCCCTTGAGATAGTCATGAACGGCTATGAGCCGGGCGAGTCGTCAATGGATATTACCTTCACCTATCCCGAATGTATAATGATCCCCGAGCCCGACATCGGCTACTATTCTCATTATTGGTTCTACGATATCAGCTATGAATACGGCTTCGGCGGTGACTTTCTCTCCATTCCCTACGGCTCTTTCTTCGAAAAAGGCTCTGAATACTACTTCACCATGAGGCTTTACGTTGAGGACGGTTACAGCGCCTTTGACCTGAAAAAAGAAAACGTCACGCTAAAGACCTCCTACGGCACCTGCACTGCCACAAGACTTCAGCGCGACGCAGACTACGATTATTACTGGCTCACCTTCGATATGCCGAGCATGGCTCCCAAGGTCACCTTTGAAGCAGGCGGCGGCAGCGGCTCTATGGCTGACGTTTCCGTATACGGCGTATACACTCTGCCGAAATGCGAATTTATTTCGCCTTTTGACCGCATTTTCGGCGGTTGGAGCATTGACGGGGTGATATACCGCCCCGGTGATACGCTCCTCATTCTTGAGGACACGGTCATAACTGCTACCTGGAAAAGAGCTCCGCTCATAAGCTATACGGCATCGTTCCTTCCCGGCGAGGGCTCCGGTTCATTGGTTCGCCAAAACGGTGTCACGGGAGAGATCACGCTGCCGAGATGCACCTTCAGCCCCCCCATAGGTCCCATCGGAAAGGGCGGATTTGTTTTCGCAGGCTGGTGCCTTAATGATACCGATATCGTTCTGCTCCCCGGCACAACGGTCAGAATAACCGCTGACACAGTCTTTACCGCCCTTTGGACTCTTGACAGTTTTTCAACATATACAGTTTTCTTCGATGCAAACGGCGGCTCGGGCTACTACGGCCCTGCAAACGGTATGAAGGGTTCCTACACCCTGCCCTCCTGCCCCTTTACGCCCCCTGCGGGAACGCAGTTTAAAGCATGGAGCGTTGACGGCGAGGAATACGCTGTGGGAAGCAAAATAACTCTTACAAAGGATATAACCGTCACTGCTGTATGGGAAAATATTTACGTTATCACTTTTGACGGACACGGCGGCCACGGTACGATAGACCCCATCACCATGACGGAAGGGACTTACACTCTTCCCGAGTGCGACTTCACCGCTCCCGATGGCATGGTATTCAGCTTTTGGGAAATTGGAGGCAAAAAGCATTACCCCGGTGAGATCATGACCGTTTCGGCACATCTGACCCTTAGAGCATTTTGGGAAAAGGCACCGGAATTTATTCGCGGTGATGCTGACGGTGACGGCAAGATAAACACTAAGGACGTACTGATGCTGAGAAAATACCTCGGCGGTGCAATTTCCAAAGATAGGCTCAACCTGTCCGCGGCGGATGCTGACCTTGACGGTAAGATTACCATGAAGGACGTGCTGATGCTGAGAAAATACCTCGGCGGTGTAATTACTGAATTTCCCCAAAAATAAAGATTTAACAACGAAACGTGCTTCCCTCGGGAGGCACGTTTTTTGTTTGGCGGACGAGCATAAGGGGTCCCCAAACATTCTGCGTGAATGTTTGGGGTTCTCGGGGTGCTCGCCCCTACGAATTACACGTTGGTCGAAATTATTCCGTAATATGAAAAACGGACAGTCGGGGGGCACGTTTTTGCGTTGAACAAGAATTAGCCTTCTCCTGCGGGAGAAGGCTGGGGTCCTCAAACAGACTTGTCTGTTTGGGGTTCTCAGAAGGGGGACCACGTGCTGGGGTCCTCAAAAGTCCTTGCGACTTTTGGGGTTCTCGCGTGCTGGGGTCCTCAAAAGTCCTTGCGACTTTTGGGGTTCTCGCGTGGTGGATGAGGAGTTACTTTGATGTTACGGAACACCTCATCCGTCACCTTCGGTAACACCTTCTCCCACTGGAGAAGGCTAATAAAAGGTGCGCGATTTTATTATTATTTTAAATTTTTTAACACTGTAAATCATTGACATTATTTCTATAATAGTATATTATTATTGTGAATAACTATATGTGAGGCAGAAAATGGCAGAGAAAGGCTTTGGCGCTATTGCAAAAAAAATGCACCTTGACGGCGCTTCTTTATTCTTAATAGTTTCCCTTCTTGCAGTGGGGCTCTTTTACGAGTTTTCCGCTATGCTTTTCTGCGCCCTTCTCGGAGTTTTTCTTATCGTTTTATTCATAAAAAACAAGGAGCTTGCGGTATACGTAAACCTTACGTCCGTTTCCGTTTTTACCATAGCTCTTTTCTATCTGTTGAGCTCTCTTTGGGCTGTTGACGGCGGTGCGGCTTTTGCCGGCTTTTTCCGCTTTATGCCCGTCCCCCTTTTCCTTATTCTTTTATGGCAGAGGGACAAGGACGGGAAGGAGAAGGTGACGGCATATCTGCCCTTCATCGGGGTTATAATGACTGCCGTTTCCGCAGGGCTTGCCCAAATTCCTGCGCTCAGTGAATACTTCACCGTAGCAGGCAGACTTTCGGGCTTTTTCGCTTACCCCAACACCTTTGCTATGTTCCTTCTCGTCTGTCTTATTCTGACACTGACGGGCGGAAAATTCGGGGTCAAAAACGCTCTTTATGCTATCGTACTTCTCGGAGGTATTCTCTATTCGGGAAGCCGTACCGTTTTTGTTCTGACTGCAGTCTCTCTTATCCTTCTTATTTTCACCGTAAAAAACAGGAAGGTGAAAATTGCAGTGGGCGCAGGGCTTGGGGCTGTCGCTCTTGCCGCGGTGCTTATCGCCCTTCTTTCCGACGGATATTCCGTCTTCGGAAGATTTCTGACCATTTCCCTTTCTTCAAGCACATTTATCGGACGTTTCCTTTATTTCAAGGATGCGCTTCCCATTATACTTGAGCACCCCTTCGGAACGGGATATCTCGGATATTACTATCTTCAGCAGGAGTTCCAGACGGGTCTCTACTCCGTTCGCTACGTACATAACGATATTCTGCAGCTTGCTCTTGACGTCGGTATCATCCCTGCTCTTCTTTTCGTGGCATCAATTATAAGGAGCATATTTTCAAAAAACACAAGCGGTACTCTCAGAATTATTCTTCTTGTATTTACGGCGCACGCGCTTTTTGACTTCGACCTTCAGTTTATCGGAATGTTTATGCTCTTTATAACTCTTCTCGATACACATTCGGGAAAGACGGTCATTCTGAAAAAGCCCGTTTTCTTTACGGTCTGTACGTCAGTGCTTTCCATTATGGCTCTTTGGCTCACTGCCGCTTTTGCTCTTATGAGCTTCGGGGCAAACGAGGCTTCGGCCCGCATATACAGTGCCAACACACAGAACGATACCGTCCTTCTCACCGAAGCTGAAACGACGGCGGAAATGGCGGAGATCGCCGAGAGGATACTCAGCCGCAACGCTCACGTTTCCGTTGCGTACAGCGCCAAGGCAAGAGAAGCCTTCTCGGCGGGAAATTTTGCAAGCGTTATAAACCATAAGAAGCAAGTCCTTCGCCTTGCGCCCTTTGCTTATGAGGAATACGAGGAATACTGCACGATGCTTATTACGGGTATTTCTCTCTATGAACAGGCGGGGGACATACAAAGTGCCGACTACTGCCGAGCCGAGCTTGTGAGCTGTGCCGAAAAGCTTTATTCTCTGCCCGAAAAAATGAGCGGGGAAGGCAAAAAAATAAAAGACCAACCGAGGATAGCGTTTCCTCAAAATATAACTGAGTATATAGAAAAGACGGAGGTATACCTTGAAGGCTAAAAAGATATTATCACTTATTCTGCTTCTGTCGTTTGCTCTTCCCTGCCTTTCGGGATGCTCTCTGAAAAAGAATCCTTCTGCTGTCTATGACAGGAACGGAAACGTTATGGGGTACGTAACCTCTCTTGAAGAAGGTGTGTGCGAGACCGAAAACGAGGAATATATTCCTTATATCGACATAGTTAAAAAAGAGGCGGTAGAGACTCTCTCACTAAACGGCTACACCGAAGAAGAGGCAGAAAAGGCGCTTCTTTCGGAAGGCTTTGATATTTCTACCTGCTTTGACCCTTCGGTTTTCTCGGCGCTGAAGGCTGCCGCCGAAAGCTCTCTTATTGAAAATTCAAACGCCGCTCTTGCCGCTGTCGATAACAGCGGATGGTTGACGGCGGTCTACAGCAAGAGCATCTATACCGATGAATACGTAAATTTTGCCACCGAAAAGACAAAGCCCTACTCGGCAATAAAGCCGCTGAGCGTTTACGCTCCTGCCATTGATGCGGGACTTATGACCTGGTCTACTGTCTTTGAGGACTCTCCCGTCAAGAAGGTAACGGATGCCGACGGCACCGAGCGCAACTGGCCCTCCAACGCTTCGGGCACCTACGCCATGGAAAACGTCACCGTTCAGACGGCAATCAAAAAGTCTCTCAACACCGTGGCGGTAAAGGCTCTCCTTGAATACGGAGTTTCAAATTCCCTGTCCTTCCTTGAAGGTAAGCTCGGCTTTGACGTTTCCTTCGAAAAGCAAACTGCCGCAGCCTTCGGCGAGGATGAGATCCTTTCCGCTCTTGCCCTCGGATATCTGAGCACGGGTGTTTCCCCCGTTGATATGGCAGGCTGCTATCAGATATTTGCCACGGGCGGAAAGTATTATAAGCCTGAGACTATAACGGAGATTTCCTCGGTGGGCATCTTAACCTTATCCTACTTCGCCGAATATACCGACGGAGTACAGGTCATTGAGCCTTCAACGGCTGATATCATGAACCGTTTGCTTCAGACCGTAACGGAAGAAGGCGGCACCGGCAAGGACGGCGCTCTCGGAAAAGTTCCCGTTGCGGCTAAAACGGGCACGGGCGAGAATTTTGAAGGCAGTTGGTTCGTCGGCTCAACTCCCGATTTTACCCTTTCCGTGTGGCATGACGGAACAAACAAAAACTACGCGTCAGAAATATTCAGAAGTGCCGCATCTCCCCTCGTCACCGATGAGAGCAAAACGGAATTCCCTGCCTGCGACGAGGTCATTAAAGGCGCCTTCTGCCCTGAGACGGGACTTCTTTTGGGAGAAAACTGCCGCATAATGGAGATAGGTTACTTCTGGAAAAGGCAGATGCCCGATAAATGCAACGGTCATTAAAGCGTAAAGCTTTTTAATATGATAAATTTTATAAGGAGATAGATACATGAAAAAAGCACTATCGTTATTTCTTGCCATTATGATGGTTCTTCCCATGGCTCTGTCGGCTGTCCCCGTCAGCGCCGCAGGAGATCCTTACGTAGTGGCTCTCTCAGGTGTCGGCGAAGACGTTATTGAGCACGGCAACGGCTACTGGGAAAACACGGACGGTGTTGAGTGGTACTACTACTATTCACCCACCGTTTATTACACCCTCACCATGTCTGACGGCTCAACTCTGAGCGGTTATTCATGGGAGCTTTCGAACAACTACGGTTACCGAATTGACTCATGGGGACTTGAACAGTCCGCAGAGGCTCCTCTCGGTCTCGGCCCTCAGACGGGCAATGCTGACTGCAGAGGCCCCGCAGGCGAGTACGTTACGGGACAGTACTCCTTCAATATCGTTGAGAGCCCCGTTGAAAGCATTTCCGCAGCGGTTAATGCTCCCATTATCGAGCACACAGGCGGTTATTGGAACACCGAGGCCGACGGCACAGAGTGGTTCTACTACCAAGAGCCGAATGATCTGACGATCACCGTAAATATGAAGGACGGCTCCACATACACGGGACAGTCCAGTGAGATCTATAACGCCATCGGATACATGCCTCAGCGCGAAATGCCCGAGCAGAGCGCAGAAGCCCCTCTCGGCATAGGTCATCATACGGGTAAGGTCACACTTCTTGACAAAGAGTGCACCTTTGCATTTGAGATAGCTGAAAGCCCCGTTGCAAGCTTTTGGGTCGAAACTCCCTCACCCGTTATCGAGCATTCAAACGGCAACTGGCAGGATGGCGCAAACGGACAGTGGTACTGTTACTACTCTCCTGCCCTCGTTTTCCACGTTGAAATGAAGGACGGCACCATTGTCAGCGGTTATCCTTATCAGATAAACGAAGCTGTCGGCGTATGGCCCCAGTACTGGCTCCCCTCTCAGGACGAAAACAATCAGCTCGGAATCGGTGTTCATCAGGGTACTGCATCCATTATGGGAATTGAAGTTTCCTTTGATTTCGAAATTATTGAAAACCCCGTTGCAAGCTTTTCCGCTTACCCTGCAAAGGATATCGTTGAGCACACGGGCGGTAACTGGGAAAACACAGACGGCACCGAATGGTACCGCTACTACATTCCCGAAATAATCTACGTCGTTACCACCAAGGACGGCGCGGTTTACGAAGGAAACGGCAGCTACATATACGAGATCTTCGGTCAAAGCCCTTCCTACGAAGGATGGAGACAGACAGTTGACGATCAGGCAGGCATCGGAGAGCACCCCATGAAGGTCTACTTCGGCGGCTTTGAGGCTGTCTGCAACATAAAGATAGTTCCCTCTCCCTACAAGAGCATTTCCGCCGTTTACAACGGTGAGATCGAAGAGTTTACAAACGGCTACTACAACTATGAAAACGGCGAAAAGTGGTTTATGTACTACCTGCCCGACTCTTACAATATTATCTATACCGTTGAGCTTACCGACGGCACCGTTTTCGAAGGCAAGGACTGGCAGATCGCAAACGAATTCGGAAGCTATCCCACCATCTCCATGCCCTCCCAGACCTATGAAACGGCGCTTACACCCGGCACACACAAGGGCAGCGTAACGTTCAAGGGTGTGAAAGGTAACTTTACGTTTACTATCAGAGAAACTCCCTTCGCTTCTTTTGAAATTATAAGCGTAAACACCGTTCTCTCCTCAGATGAGACCGTATGGACTGACGGCGATTACTACTACTGCCCCGACTTCGTATACAAGGTGACCATGAAGGACGGCTCCTCTTACATTGACCGCTACAATGCAACGAGAAGCTGGGAAAGCGATATTTATTTCTCACACGACCAGGTAAACAATCCTTGGACAGAGGGCGGAGAAAACGGCTTTACCGCTTACTTCAAGCATCTTTCCGCTTCTGCAAACGCAAAGTTCAAGACAGACGACTCCGTACCCGAAGAACCCGAAAGATCTGACGAATACGAATACTTCGTTCAGGACGGCGGCGCGGTCATCACATACTACAACTATTGGACTAAGGGCGGCTTTGTTGTTCCCGATGAGATCGACGGATATCCCGTTATCGGCGTTGAATATCTCTTTGACGATTGGAACGGCGACAGCATAACCGAGATCACGATTCCCGACTCCGTTAAGTTTATCGGCGAAGAGCTTATAAACAGCTCTCTCTATAATCTTGCTGAAGTACATATCGGCGCAGGCGTTTCCTACCTTGAGGACTCCTACTTCGAGGATTGCGGCTCCCTCTTCTCCATCAACGTAAGCGAAGACAACGAGACCTACAAGACAATAGGCTACTCCGTTTATACAAAGGACGGAAAAACTCTCGTTGCAGTTCCTCAGGGTATAAACGGAAAGTCTATCGTTATTCCCGACGGCTGCGAAAATTTTGAAGTTATCTACAATCACCCTCTCGTATACCCCATCTATGAAGACGGTTCTTCGATCTATAATATTATTGACGGAGTTACATACTCCCCCGACATGAAGACTGTAATCTCCTGCGACAAGAATTTTGCAGGTGAGTACGAAATGCCGGAGAGCGTTGAGACTATCGCCCCCCATGCTTTTGAAAGCTGCTTTGACCTTACGTACGTTTCCGTTTCCGGAAGCGTTACCGAGATAACGTACAGCGCATTTGCATGGTGCGTAAATCTTGCCGAGGTCGAAATCCCCGAAACTGTTGAAGCTATCGGCGATTATGCCTTCGCCTCTTGCTACGATCTTAAAGGCATTTCCGTTACAGGTGTTGAAACCATCGGTAAACGTGCTTTTGACTGTTGTGAAAAACTCTCCTACGTTGAGCTTGGCGAAAACTTCCGTTCCGTGGGCGACTATGCTTTTGCACATGCGGGTCTTTATGAAATTGAAATTCCCGAAGGAGCACGGGATCTTGGAGACTACGCATTCTACAACTGCGCAAAGCTTGTATCAGCAGTTGTTCCCGGCACTGTTGAAAACCTTGAAAATACGTTCAATTGGTGTCCTTCACTTGAAAACGTAACTCTCGGTGAAGGTATTCTTTCACTGAACGGTGCCTTCGCTTACTGCGAAGCTCTTGAAGAGATCACTCTTCCAAGCTCCCTTGAGGACCTTGGAACATCTTCCTTTGCAGGATGTTCTTCTCTCAGAAGCATAACCCTTCCCGAAAAGATAACCGTCATAGGAGACAGCTCCTTTAACAGTTGTTCTTCCCTCGAAGAGGTTACAGCAAAGGGTATAATCTACTACATCGGAAGATACGCCTTCTCGGGAACGGGCATGAAGGAAATAACACTCAAGGACGGTCTTGAGGTTATTGACCTCGGAGCCTTCAGAAACTCCGCGCTCACCTCCGTTACTATTCCCGGTTCCGTTACGAATATCGTATACGGAGCTTTCCAGAACGCAACCGACCTTACGGATATCGACCTTCCCGACACAGCACTTGAGATAGGCGCTCACGCATTTGACAATACAGCTTGGTTTGAAAGTCAGCCCGAGGGCGCAACATACGCAGACAACCACTTCTACAAGTACAAGGGCGACATCATAGAGAACACGACCGTAACCGTTAAGGACGGTACTCTCACTATTGCCAACTATGCCTTTGAAAATGCCGAGTACCGCGACGAATATCTTGAAGAATGGGGCTATCGCTACTACTTCACGGACGGTCTCACAAAGGTCGTTCTCCCCGAGGGACTTCGCAGAATAGGAACTATGGCGTTCGTTAACTGCTACGGACTTAAGGATATAAACCTTCCCGAAGGTCTTGAGGTTATCGGAGAGTCTGCTTTTGCAAACTGTTATTCCCTTGAAAAGCTCCATATTCCTTCAACGCTTAAGGAGATCGGTCAGGGCGCATTTGTCGGATGCACCTCCATCAAGGAGATAACCGTTGATGAAGATAACCCATATTTCACAGTAGTTGACGGCATCCTTTACTCAAAGGATCTCTCCACTCTTATCTACTGTCCTCCCGCAAGAACGGCTCCCGTTACTATTCCCAAGGAAACAAAGCTGGTTCTTGATTGCGCTTTCGACAACATCGAAGGACTTGAAATTACGGTCAAGGGTGCTGACACCGAGTTTGATGCCTTTGCGGCAGGCTACTTTATGGACTACAATATGGACTCTGACGGTTCCCTTTCCTACTACTACTTTAACGTAAGCATTTATCCTCACTTCATTTGCTACGAAAACTCCGAAGCGAAGGCTCATGCCGACAATATGGGTATTGCTTACATCATCGTTGAAGAAGAGATCGAAGTAAAGAACGAAACCACGGGTATCACGGTCACGGGCACCACCTCCGATAACATCACCGAGGAGATAATTCTCGTTGCAGAACAGGTCGAAGTGCTTCCCGAGGAAAAAGAAGTTATGTTCGACATTTACCTCACTCTTGACGGTGAAGTTGTTCAGCCCGAAGGCGAGGTTACCGTTGCCATTCCCGTACCTCAGGGACTTGACGGCGACAAGTGCCGCGTTTACTATCAGGACGAAAACGGCAAGCGTATCGACATGAAGGCAAAATTCATTGACGGAAAGATGGTCTTTGACGTTGACCACTTCAGTAACTACGTTGTTGCCGAGATCGACTACGTGATCGGTGATGCTGACGGCGACGGAAAGATCAACACCAAGGACGTGCTGATGCTGAGAAAATACCTCGGCGGTGCTGTTTCCACAGATAAGATCAACCTCACATCGGCAGATGCCGACCTTGACGGCAAGGTTACCATGAAGGACGTTCTGATGCTCAGAAAGTACCTCGGCGGCGTCATAGATGAGTTATGATTGCCTTTATCTGTAGGGGCGGAATTACCCCAAGGGTACTTCCTCGCTTCGCTCAGGGCGCCTATCCGCCCGCCTATGAGATGCTGACGCATCGTTATGAGTGCGACCAAGGTGAAGTATGACTACAGAGGCAATCATATCATAACGTTTGCAAAGCAAACTCATAACGCTGAGCGCAAGCGAGGCTTATAACTGTAAACTAAAAAACGTGCTTCCCTCGGGAGGCACGTTTTTGCGTTGAACAAGAATTAGCCTTCTCCAGTGGGAGAAGGCTAATAAAAAGGGCACGTTTTTCATATTCAGAAAAATCCCCGAAGCGCTTTGGCTTCGGGGATATGTTCAAGGGATCCTCAAACAGACTTGTCTGTTTGGGGGTCACTTAGTCAACTATTACCGTGCCGTCGTTCTTAACGGTTATCTGCATGCCGTCCTTTACGTAGTCAAGGAACTCGTCACCGAGGCAGTCGATAACGGGCATGGTCACTGCATCTACCCACACGTCAGCAAGGATAGCTCCTGCAGCCGCAAGGGAGTCGATATGGTTGGCGAAGAGCATGCACGCAGGGTTTCTTTCCATGGAGCACGCGCAGTAAAGAACGAGGCCGCCTGTTGTTGAACCGATGGTCTGGGGCAGACACAGAGCCTTGCCGATAAGGGGCTTGCCGTGGAGCTCTTCATTGTTCTGGTCGCCGCACTTTACTTCCTTGTCACCAAACTGAAGTGCCATCTGGAAGGATGCAAGGGTGTTGAAGCCCTGCTTCGTTACTACCGCTTCCGCAGTTACTTCACCGGGAGTTACTACTCTGCCTTTGAATTCTCTCATTACTTCTTACCTCCTTTGGTGATGATCTCAAGAAGCTCCTCGTCTCTGTAATATCTTGCACTTGTATAGGTGCGAAGCTTGTTGGAGGAGGTTATAACGGGCATTGTTTTGCAAAGGGGATTGTTCATGTACATAAGGGGGCAGATGTAGGATGTGATAACGCCTGTCGCCTTAAGTCTTTCAGCGTATTCCGTTTTGTTGAATACTTCAAGAACGCCCGGTGCCGCTGTGAATACCGTGGGGATAACGACCTTCTTTTTGCCGCTTTCCTTAAGAGCCGCTTCAAGCTTTACGGTCCAGTCCTTAAGCTGTTCAAAAGAGAGGTGGGGACAGCCTACGAAGCATAGCTTCGGCTTTGCATCCTCCTTCTTCCAGATAACGGGATAGTTCTTCTGAACTCTTTCAAGCTCAGCGTCGTCAATGATATATTCCTTCGCGCCCTCTGCGATAAGGCTCTCGCCGAGCTCTACTGCTTCGGGGGTGAGGTTTGCAATATGGTAGAGACCGACTGCACCGTTGGATGCCGTTGCCGCGCCGAAGTCCTTGAGGTAAGAGCACGCCGCATCGTCAAGCTCCGTGCCGATCCATTTATCAAGACCTACAACGTAGGGCACGTCTTCCATTACCTTCATACCGATGGCGGAACCGAGAAGCTGTGCCTCGGGCTTCTTTGTGGTCTGAACCTTGACTACCCAGGTCGCTTTTCTGCCTTCATCGGTGAGAAGTCCGAAATAGGGAACGTAGCCGACGATGGAGCCCATAATGTCGATAATACCCGAGTTACGGTTGCATCTTGCACCGAGAACGGAGTTTGCGTAAACTACCGCGCTGGACTCAGCCCAGGAGAGGACCTCGCCCTTCTGAGGCTTATTACCGACCTCTGACATATAGCAGGTGCAGGTGAAGGCGTTGTCGTCAATAAGACCGAGCTCGCGGAGCTGCTTTTCGTAGAAGTCCTGCTTTGTGTACATAAACTTGTTGAATACGAAGTTCTGAAGGAATGAAGCGGGAACGTTCTTGTCAAGAGGACGGGGGTCAACGGAGAATTTCTGTCCCGACATTACGCCTGCATCCAGAAGCTTCTGCATAAGGTCGTATACGGGCGCCATTACCTTGAGACCGAAGGAGGTTACAAGGTGGTTATATTTTGAGGTGATGGGCACAAGCTTTTCAGCTTCAAAGGCTTCGCCGTACATCACCATGGTCTTCATGACCTTGGCAAGGGTCTCACCCTTCTCGCCATTAAGTATGGCTTCCTGTTCTTTTGTTAAGATCATATTAGGATACCTTTCTGATAAATTCTGTTTCGGGCGGATATGGAATCCGCCCCTACGATAAATGGTAAAGCGGAATGGAATCCGCCCCTACCCAAATAGGGATGTTGTTTGGTGAAACGTTGACGTTGCGGGCGGGCGAACACAGTTCGCCCCTACGATGGGGGATGTTGTTCCATATTGAACGTTCGCGAAGCGAACATATCACGCCGCGAAGCGGCATATCACTCGCGAAGCGAATATAACTTCTGCGAAGCAGAAATTTCTCTTCACCCGGAGTGCAGACAAAGTCTGCGCTCCGATAGAGACTGAGAGAAACGACGGTAGATTGAGAGTTTTTTTCCTCGTCGGCGTAGTTGCCTACGGTAGAGGGAAAAACGCTCTCAAAGCAGATGCGCGGGCTATGCCCGCTTTTTTGAACATACCCATTTCATCAAGAAAAGTGTGTCTGATTTATTATTGCTTGCATCTGCGGTGTAACGCGTTTATCTCTGTCTATCTTAAAGTTTCATTGCCACGTCCCATGCCTGCCAGATTACGGTACGCAGATTACCAACTTTACAAGCATCACCGATAACGTGAACGTTCTTCTTTTTAGGTGCAACGGGCGCAGGAATATAACCTACGGAAAGAACCGTGCTGTCAGCATCTATCTTGAAGCTCTTGCCTTCCTTATCCTTTACGGTCACGCCGTCGTCGTGAATTTCACAGAGGGACGTTTCAAGGTATACGGGAACCTTGTTTGTCTTGAAGAAATCGCGGAGATAGGATGTGTTTGCAAGGCAGATACCGGGGGTCGTCACAAGGTCGTCCTGCATTTCAACGATCACGGGCTTCTTGCCCTTGAGATAAAGCTCGTAAGCTATTTCACATCCAGTGAGACCGCCGCCGACAACTACTACCCTCTCGCCTACTTCCTTGTTGCCGAGGAGGTAGTCAACAGCTTCGATACCCTTGTCAAAGCCGGGTGTGGGAAGCTTTCTCGCAACAGCTCCTGTTGCAACGATGACCTCGTCAGCACCGAGGCTCGCGATATCGTTTACCTCTGAGTTCATCTTTATTGTGATTGCAGGGTACTTGGCAACTTCTCTTTCGTACCACGCGATAAGGGCTCTGTCCTTTTCCTTGAAGGAGGGAGATGCCGCCGCTACGAACACGCCGCCGAGACGGGAGCTCTTCTCGTAAAGAGTTACAGTATGGCTGCGCTTAGCGCAAACGATAGCCGCTTCCATACCGCCGATACCGCCGCCGATAATGGCGATATTCTTCTGCTTCTTTGCAGGCTCAATCTTATATTTCTTTGACTGCATCGTCTTGGGGTTAAGGGCACAACGGGAGAGACCCATGGTGTCGGTCAGATCCTGAGTGTTTGCGTGACCCTTTGAGGAGGAGAAATTGAAGCAGCCCGCGTGACAGCAGATACAGGGCTTGATGTCCTCCACTCTGTCCTCGATAAGCTTTGTTACCCATTCGGGGTCAACGAGGAACTGTCGCGCTACGCCTACGCCGTCAATTTTACCTTCCGCAACGGCCTTGGCGCCGACCTCTGCGTCCATTCTTCCTGCGCAGACAACGGGAATGTCAACGAACTTCTTGATGTGGGCAACGTCCTCAAGGTTACAGTTTTCGGGCATATACATCGGAGGATGAGCCCAGTACCAGGAGTCGTAGGTGCCGTTGTCGGCATTGAGCATATCGTAGCCTGCATCCTGGAGGTACTTTACCGCCTTTTCGGACTCTTCCATATTTCTGCCCACTTCAACGTAGTCCTCGCCGGGCATAGCTCCCTCGCAGAAGCCCTTCATCTTGGACAGCGCGGAATAACGGAGGGATACGGGATAGTCTGTGCCGCAGGCTTCCTTTATCGCCTTAACTACTTCAACTGCGAAGCGGTATCTGTTTTCAAAGCTTCCGCCGTAGCTGTCTGTACGCTTATTGAAAAATTCGATTGCAAACTGGTCAAGGAGATAGCCCTCGTGTACTGCGTGAACTTCAACGCCGTCAACGCCTGCGTCGCGGCAGAGCTTTGCGGTCTTTGCAAAAGCTTCGATAATTTCGTGTATCTGCTCTACGGTCATTTCGGGGCAGATGATATCGTGGGCCCAGCGTGAAGGTTGAGGGCTGGGAGATGCAAGCTCATGGGAAGTGTCGAGGATGGGCTTGAGGATGGCTCTTGTGAATTTATTCTTATGAAGGGGAGCAACAAGCTCTGTTATCGCCCAGCTTCTGCCCATACCTGCGGTGAGCTGAACGAAGAGCTTTGCGCCAGTCTTATGTATCTCGTCCATGAACTCCTTCAGCTCTTCGAACATCTTGGGGTTCTGCCAGAGCCACTTGCCCCAGAAGGTGTCACGAAGAGGCGCGATGCCGGGGATGATAAGACCTACGTTGTTGTTTGCTCTCTCAAGGAAAAGCTTTGCCGCTTCCTTGTCAAAGTGACAGCCGCCGAGCTCAAACCAGCCGAAAAGGGACGTGCCGCCCATGGGACACATTACTATTCTGTTTTTGATCTCAACGTTGCCTATCTTCCAAGGCGTAAACAACGCCTCGTATTTGGGATTGAGTTTATCCATCGAAAAAATTCCTTTCATCGATATATTTTTATACAAAGTATATTATACTATATTTTTCCGAAAATTGCAAGGTATTATATGACTTGAAAACTTTATCCGGTTGTGTTACAATAGCTTAAGTAATGATTTTCGGAGATTATTTATATGAATTATTCCAATAAATATAACAAATTTCTCTCTTTAACTCTCGTTATCATCTTTCTGTTTTCTGCCGTTCCGTTTACGGTGTACGGGGCAACAAAAACCACCGTTATTGATACAGTCTGCAATCACACCTTTGACTCGTCGAACGATACCCAATGTAACGCTTGCGGCGGTATTTACTACAGAATTTCATACAACAACGGAGGCTCTGTCAGTTTTATTCTGAAGCCTGAAGGCGTTGCGGTAAGGCTTCCCGAAACCGCCACAAGCCTCACGGGATACGTTTTTAAGGGTTGGTCGACCAAGATCAACTCCGAACCCGAGTACGAACCGGGCGGCTATTATTACGACGATGCTTCGGCTTATATTTACGCTCAGTACAACAAGCAATGCATTTCATGCGACGGCACGGGCGCAACCTCTTCCCGTTGCACAGAATGCAAGGGAAAAGGCTACACAAGTCTTGAAACAACACCATGCAGCGCCTGCAACGGCGGACGATACGCCTGCGGATGGTGCGGAGTTTTACAATACGTCCCCTTTGATCAGCTGTTAAGATGCCGCTCTTGCCGCGGAGAAAGCCTTTGGAATGCCTGCGCCGCTTGTAACGGAAGCAATATCAAAAAAGTTTTTGCAGACTGCATTCCCTGCGAAAATAGCGGCTATATAAATGAGCCCTGCGCTGACTGTAACGGCTCGGGTGAGGTCATCAGAGCGCACGTGGATGCTCCTCCCAAGCCCATAGCGGAACAGATCGGGCCAAGCTCAGTCTTACTTCAGGCGATCGAAAACGGAGAGTACAGCCTTGACGGAATAAACTGGCAGTTTGACGTTTATTTTGACGGACTTGAGGAAGGCAAGGAATACACCGTTTATCAGAGATACCGCAGAACGGATCTGACCTGCGAGAGCGAGGCAAGCATGCCTCTGGTCATCATCGCTCACCGACACACCTTCGACAGCCTTTGTGATATCTTCTGCAACTACTGTCCGCTCACCAGAGCCATGGCTTATCCCCATTCCTATGACTCACCCGAGGAAACGGAATGCTCCCTTTGCGGATTTGTTCGAACCCTTACGGGAATAGACCTTATAAGCGTTCCAACCAAAAAAACTTATGCCGAAGAAACCTCTGAACTTGACGTTTCGGGCGGAGTTATAAGACTTTTATTTGACGAGGGCTCAAAGGAAGAAATTCCCATTCGAAAAGAAATGATCTCGGGATTCGATAATACGATAATCGGGAAACAAACTCTAACCGTTACCTACGGGGAAAAAACTGCCGCTTTTGAGGTTGAAGTTTTTGCCATGTCTCTGTCGGGTATAGTTGTGTCCTCTCTTCCCGATAAAACGGTTTACCGAGAAGGCGAAAAGCTTGATACAAGCGGAATGGTGATAAGTGCCGTTTACAACAACGGAACTACTGAGATCATTGATGATTATACCGTTTCCGGCTACGAATCCACCGTGGGAACCAAAAACGTCATCGTTTCATGGAATGGATTCACAGATGAATTTACCGTTACCGTAAGAGACAAAGACTCCGTCATGGCGGGCGATGCAGACGGTGACGGAAAAGTTACCACAAAGGACATCCTTCTTATCAGAAAATACCTTGGCGGTGCGGTTACAGCAGATAAAGTCATTTTTACAGCAGCCGACGTTGATGGAGATGGAAAGATCACTACCAAGGATATTCTTAGGCTGAGAAAATTCCTCGGTGGAGTTTTTCAAGAATTATGATTATTCTTTGTACAAATCGTAAGTAATAAATATTTTTTGAATCGAAAAGAGAGCCCTTCGCAACAGCGAAGGGCTCCGTTTTATTCTGTGACGTCTGAGGTTTCCGTCTCTGTTTCCTCCACTTCCGTTGTTTCAGCAGTTGTTTCGGCTTCCGTGGTTTCGGGTGTTTTGGTAGTTTCGGGAGCGGTGGTTGTCTCGGGGACCTCGGTGGTCAGGTAGCTTGTTATGGCATAGACCGTCTGACCCTTATAAATGAGCTTTGACCAGCCGTTTGTATGTACACCGATCCTCTCGATGAACTCTCCGTTTTTAAGGGTATAGACCACCTCGGAATTGACCGTTGAGGGGGCGGTTCGAAGATTGGTCGCCTGCTTTGCCGTCACCTTTTCGCTGACCGCCTTGAAGCCGTCGGAGACGGGCTTTGTTGTTTCTTCCTTTTCGGTGTCGGAGCTGTCGCCTCCGACGGTCGTTGTCAGATAGCTTGTGATGGCGTAGACTGCTTCTCCGTTATAAATAAGGCGTGACCAGCCCTTGTTGCTTGTTGCCGTTCTCTCAAGGTAAACACCCTTTTTGAGAGTGCCCACGACCACGCTGTCGGTGGTGGGAAGGCTTCTGAGGTTGACCTCATTTTTAGCGGTCACCTTATCGTGCTTCGGCTCAAAAAGATTGTCGTGTACTATATCCTTCTCGGGAACCTGCTCCTTTCCGCTTCCGTCAAGATCGGTGGTGAGATAGCTTGTGATAGCATAGACCGTCTGACCGTAATAGGAGAGCTTTGACCACCCGTTGGAGCCGATGCCGATCCTCTCTACAACCTCGCCGTTTTTGAGAGCTGCAACGACGTCGCTCTTTGTCGTCGCCTTAGTTCTGAGGTTCGTAAGGCTCTTGGCGGTCACCTTATCGTTTGCGTGAGAATATATCTTCTCCTCGTCGGTAAGGGGAGCCTCTGCCTTCGTGGGAACGTAGCTCTTGTCCTTTGGGGATGACTTTACGTTTTCAAAATAGCACACTGCCATATCAACGTAGCCGTCAATGCCGCTAACGGTTCCCTTGTTGGTGTACTGCCACGCATCATGGCCCGTATAGTCGGGAGCATCCTTTTCGGGGTAGGAAGGTGTGGTGTACTGAGCCACCCACACTTTATACTTCCCCGCTATTCGGGACATCTGCCAGTATGAATTTGTTTCAATATCGTTTTTGGAGCCGTAGAACATTACGTCGTAGCCCGCTTTTTTAAGGGTGTCAAGGAAAGCCTCTGCGTTGTCCGTTCTCGCCTCGGGAGAAAGGGCGCTCATTCGGCTGGAGCTGTTTTTATAGCCCTCGCAGTCGTAGACCACGGGATAGGAAATGCTGTAGCCCTTTATAGCATCAAGGGTGAAGTTTGCCTCTTCAAGTGCCTCCGCCTTATTTATGGCAGTGGAGAAAAAGTAAACTCCCACGAGAACGCCCGCCTTGTCAGCTTCCTGTATATTGTAGTCGGCATTGTCGTCCTTGTAGAGCTTTCCGTTCTCACCTCTGTAGCCGATACGGATAAAGGCAACGTCAATTCCCGATGCTTTGACCTTTTTCCAGTCTATCTTTCCCTGCCACTTGGAAACGTCAACGGCGTTAACCCGCTTTGACTTTGAAGGAAGACTTGTCGCATCAAGCGCCGCGCCCGCCTCGCCCTCCTCGTCAAGATTTTCTGGGTCAACTGCCGCGTCGCCGAATTCAAATTCATAGAGGGGCTCCTTCTCAGCCGTATCTGTCTGAGAAAGCTTAGGCTCGTCCGTTTCTTCGGGCTCACCGTCTCTGCCGCCTGCAAGAACACATACCGTTACGATAAGAGCTACAAGCACCGCCGCCGATATTCCGATAATTATGTACGCCTTTTTGTCAAGGCTACTAAGTTTTTCTATAAGGTTTTTCATGGTTCTCTCTTTATAAAATATTTATTTATATTATTTTATCATATATTAACGCTTTTTACAACAATATTTCGCATTATGGGTTGCAATTTAATTTAGAC
Source organism: Oscillospiraceae bacterium (assembly GCA_015063695.1). Lineage (GTDB taxonomy): Bacteria > Bacillota > Clostridia > Oscillospirales > CAG-272 > RUG14199. The sequence goes on along the minus strand of SVTQ01000003.1, from coordinate 2,866 downwards.
AGTAGTATAATATACTATATAAACTAAGAGGAGGATCATAACGTTATGCAGAATATCAGGTCATACAAGCGGGCTGTCGCTTTTGTTATATCCGTTCTTTTGGTACTGTCCGCCTTTTATCTGCCCGTATCTGCTGCGGACGGAGTAACTGAACAAAGCACCTACGTATTGAACCGTGACGGCAACGGCGAGCCTTTGTACCTTTATCAAAGTCCCTGTATGATAGGCTACGACCTTAACAACCAATACGGAGGAAACGGTGTTCCCATTCAGGCTTTCGTTTACACCATGTATAATGAAATAACAGGCGAGCATTTTCCCACCTACTGCGGCGACATCAACGTTACCGCCGTTCAGGGTACAAGCTACCGCCGAATGAACCTTGAAGACTCCTCTTTCTCGGGAAGCACGGCAGGGATGGTTCGCGCCATTCTCAAAGAAGGCTTATACATTATTCCCGTAGCAGGTGAATCAGATGCAGACCACGCGGCAAGAGTTGCCGAAAAAACTGCAGAGCTTGCGGCGGCTTCGGGTGCCGAGGGTCTTACCACAGGTGAGGCTATTGCGGCGACTCAGGCGGCTATCTGGAGAACCGTTCACGGCGCAGAGCTCTCCTTCCCCAAATACTGCAGATACGTTTTTAATCCCACAAATACGAAATACGGCTCACTTTGTTCTTACAGTGAGCTTCGATACAAGGATACTGCCCTTATAAATTCCACTATTGAGACGGCATACAAATATCTTCTCTCCCTTGAACCTCTGCCCTCCGACGGCAAGACGGTTTCCCCTGCTTCCTTCACGGACCTTAATGACCCCGTTTACACGGAAAATCCCGACGGCAGCTATAATATCACCGTTACGGTAACTGTAGACGTTGATATGGTCACGGGTGACACTCTTACATTATCCGCAAGGCTCGGCGACTACGCTTCGAGCGCAGACCTTGTAAACGGCGAACAGACACTTACTCTGTCTTTAAACAACGTTCCGGCATCCCTTATAACCGAAAAGGTAATGCTGGATATTTCCGGTTATCAGACCTCAAAGGGATATTTCTTCTTCGACTCCGAAGGTCCCCGAGGCGCATCTCAGTCCATGGTTGGATACAGCAACAGCCGTCTCCCCGTCTATGCAGAGGTCGTTGCAACCGAAGACCGTATTCTGAATATCCGCAAGACGGCAAACGTGGCAGTGGGAAATGACACTTATGAAAATAAGCCTCTCAGCGGTATATCTTTTGATATTTACCCCGTAGCAACAGAAGAGGAATATACTACCGGCGCAGTCAGGCTTCCCGATGCAACCGAATATAAATATCCTTCCCTTGCGGACTATTCCGTTACCACCGATGAAAACGGCGGAGCTTCCTTCAATTTTCTCCACCACGGACTTCCCGACGGTGTGTATCTGATAGTGGAACGAGCTCACCCTGCCATTGTCGCTCCCATTGAGCCCTTCTATCTGCACGTTCCGTTGATCGACCCGGAGACAGGCGAAAAGCTTTATGAGATAACCATACAGCCGAAAAACGAGGTCAAGGGCGGCGTACATATTGAAAAGGATATAAGCGAAAAAGGAAACGACTCCGCTTCCTTTGATGCTTATGAAAAACATACCTGGATCATAGGCACGACCGTTCCCGAGGATATCGGAACGGGCAAGTCCTACGTAATTACGGATACTCTTGATAACCGACTTGACTACCTCGGTAATCTCATAGTTGTTCTTGAAAACAGCATCGGAGCGGATGCCGTTGCCCTTGAAGCGGACACGGATTACACCCTCACAGTAACAGATGCAGATTCCCTCTCCGAGGGAAATCCTCGCGATTCCTTTAAAATCGAGCTGACCCCAAGCGGTATGACAAAGATCGCTGATACCGTTGGAGAGAATAGCTTCAACAGCTATATGCTCCGCGTATATTTTGATGCTCAGATAAACGCAAATGCTGAAATGGGAACAAATATCCCCAACCGCGCAGAGCTTAAATACGTGAACTCGGTAAGCTTCGAATTTATCGAAAGGTCCGATATCCCCGTGGTTTACACAGGCGGCGCAAATCTTTTTAAGGTGGACTCAGAGGACTCGTCCGTTGCCCTTGCGGGCGCTGTCTTTGAGCTGTACCGACCTGCAACGCAGGAGGAGATCGGTGCAGGTGACACAAGGCTCACCGAAATTGCAGGTGTTGCAGGAAAGGTCATTAAGGTCTCATTCTATGATAACGTAGCTCTCGAAGGTGAAAAGGTGACCTCCGTTTCCTCGGGTGAGGACGGCAAGGCTTCGATCTACGGTCTCGCCTACGGTAAATACTTCCTCGTGGAAACAAAAGCTCCCGACGGATATAACATGCTCGGTCAAGCCTTTGAAATTACCGTTGATGAAACAAGCCACACCGATGAAAGAATAATCACCGTTGAAAATCAGTCCGGTGTAGTTCTGCCCGGCACGGGCGGCATCGGTACGACTGTTTTCACCGCAAGCGGTATTACCCTTGTGTGTATCGCAGTTTCTCTGCTTATTTTCAAACGCAAAGAAAAGACGTACTAAACAAAAGCATCCCCCGCTATTTTTATAACGGGGGATTTTTGTGCTCCGCTTCAGCTGTAACACAGACTGATATATGACTTCGTGATAACGAGATTAAACCTTGACAAATCCCGCGAGCTGTGATATTCTAAATGACAGCATACGCGGATGTGGCGGAACTGGCAGACGCGCTGGATTTAGGATCCAGTATCTCCGATGTGCAGGTTCAAGTCCTGTCATCCGCACCATCAAAGGGCAATGAAAAAGATATTGCCCAAGAAACCCCCGATTTTATCGGGGGTTTCGCCGTTTCTACGGTCGAAATTTTTACAAGCGA